>NC_014248.1:3580000-4180000 GCF_000196515.1 'Nostoc azollae' 0708 | reverse complement strand
ACCCTACGGTGCATTCATCGACATCGGTGGTGTTAGCGGACTACTCCACATTTCTGAAATTTCCCACGAGCATATTGACACACCTCACAGCGTGTTCAATGTCAATGATGAAGTGAAAGTGATGATCATTGACTTGGATGCAGAAAGAGGACGGATTTCTCTGTCTACCAAACAGTTGGAACCAGAACCTGGTGACATGATTAAGAACCGCGATTTGGTCTATGATAAGGCCGAAGAAATGGCAGCTAAGTATAGGGAACAAATGTTAGCTAAACAGCAAGGTATCACTGCTGCACCTGTGGAAGTTGTAGAAGCTGTGGAAGCTGTAGAAACTATAGCTGAAGAAGAAATTCCCCCAGTAACTGAAGTTGAAGAAGAAATTCCCCCAGCTGTTGAACAATAATATATTCTAAGTTGTAATTGCTTGCAACTTAGAAGCATAAAACTATTTAATCAAGAGGGATTTTCCCTCTTTTTTTGTGCTAATTGAAGACGGATAAAAATTAAAAAATAAAAAACTCCGGTCTATTGCAAGAGCGCCTTTTCTCACTGATAACTGATAACTGACTAATATGGCTACTATTAAATGTGGAGACAAGACCTTTCCTGATATTCAGGCAATTTTATTTGACAAAAATGGGACATTAGAAGACTCAGAATCCTATTTCCGATCGCTCGGACAAAGAGGGGCAAGAATTATAGACGCGCAAGTTCCCGGTATTGGTGAACCATTGTTAATGGCTTTTGGTATTAATGGTGATCGCCTAGATCCAGCAGGTTTAATGGCCGTAGGCAGTCGTCGAGAAACAGAAACCGCAGCCGCTGCTTATATTGCCGAAACTGGAAGAGGATGGTTTGAGTCTTTAACAATTGCCCGCCAAGCATTAGCAGAAGCGGAACAATACATTGGAAAAACTCCCTCACCTTTATATGTGGGAAGCTTAGAAATTTTAAAATCCCTATCATCAGCAGGATTAAAACTGGGCATTCTCTCAGCCGCAACAACGAAGGAAGTGCAGAAATTTGTCATCACTCATGAGTTAAGGGACTACCTACAACTAGAAATGGGAGTTGATGAAGATCCGAGTAAACCAGATCCCATTTTATTCCTACAAGCTTGTCAGACTTTAGGCGTAGAACCGAGAACTACTTTGATGGTTGGTGATTCTGTTGGTGATATGCAAATGGCGCGAGATGCTAAAGCCGCAGGTTGCATTGGTATTACTTGGATTGGTAATTCCGGTAATGTTCAAGGTGCAGATGTGGTGATTAATCAACTTGATGAAATTCAGGTTCTGGAAGTATAGAAAAATAGCACGGTGGGCATTGCCCACCAGTTAAAGTATTCTCTATGAAATCAGGCGATCTTGGAGTTTTGCCACCATTTCCGCACGAGCAGAAACCCCTAACTTCCGAAACATTCTTTTTAATGCTTGCTTAACGGAATTTTGTGTAATCCAAAGTTTAGCGCCAATTTCTCCATTAGTTAAACCTTGGGCGACTAATTCGGCAATTTCTAACTCTCTGGCTGTGAGTAGAGAATTAACAGCAGATGATAAGATTTTGGGTTTTGCTCGTAGGGTAGCGAGCTTGGCTGATAAATGAATACATAAAGCACTTAAATCAGACAAATCATTACCATTAAAAGGGGCGCTACCGGGGTCACGGGCAAAATTCAGTGTTCCTACTAACCGACCATCACAAACTATCGGACCAGTCATGATGTGTTCGTGACGGGTGCAAAAATTTTTCCAATCTTCTGGTGATAAGATTAATTGCTCATGGGTGGGGGCGTGACGTTCGACGACATAGCGACCGACAGGATTAGCTTCCAAACATACAGCCGGAATATCGGGAGTTTTGATTTCCGTTAATAACTCATCATCCAGGAAAGAAATACCCCAGTGTTGCACGCCAAAATGGTCGCCAATGGTGTCCATGAGCGCCTGTTTTAATTCTTGCTCGTTTTGAAAATGAGCGATCACTTCAAAAATGGCATGGAGAGTTTTTGTCATAAGAGTACCCACTTGGGGACTATCCAAACCTCGATAATTACTTCTATGGTAATACCAGCAAGCATAAAACGCTATTCTTACTCGTAGCCAGAGGACAAGCATCATGACAGTTACTCAAATCTCTGCCCAAGAACTTTTCCGGGCTGCATATCAAAACCGTTATACTTGGGATGAAAATTTCCCAGGTTATAGTGCAGATATCACCTATAAATATGATGGACAGGTATTCACTGGCAAAATTCGCATTGACGCTAATCTCAAATGGGAAGTTTTGCAAATAGAAGACCTATTAGCAAAGAAAGCTATTGAAGGTCAAGTTTGGGAAATCGCTGTTCACCGTGTCCGTCGCAGTTTTGAACAAACTCACGGCGAAAATACTTTTACCTATGGAGAAACAGATGAAACTGGGGCTGTAGAAATTTTCCTTGGTGGAAAATCAGCAGGTGACAAATATAAAGTTCGTAATGATGTAGTGACTCTTGTTCATCGTCATATTCATGGAGTTGTTGTGACAATTAACACTTTTAGCATTCACGAAACAGGGGCAGGATATCTATCTAACACCTATGATGCTGTATATCATGACCCCCAAACTGGTATCCAAAAAGGTGGTCTGAGCGAGTTTACAGACGAATATGAAAAAGTAGGAAATTATTACATTCTCAACCGTCGGGAAATTCGCACTGAGACAGACGGAAATCTTTCTGTACAGGAGTTTATTTTCTCTAATCTAGAATTGTTAGGCTAGATTTTTGAATAGTCAATAATTAGCGGTAGTGTAAGCCATCCCTTTTATTTTGGATTGATTTTAAAAATGTTAGAGGGTGTTTGAAAACTTTTTCGTGTGGTATCCAGCACTTGTAGATCTCCCTTTCTTTCTCAGGGGTCTAGGAGGATATCAAGATTTTCGATACATAACCAAGGACTTTTCAAACATCCTCTTAGACTGTGATTAAATCAACTTGTGAATATTGTCCTCCCAATTTGCACCATCAAAAGGGACATCTCAAAATTACCTATCACATCACCATCTAAACAACTGATATTTACATCAATACCATCAGGATGACTGCGGGGAATATAAAGAGAATGAATTCCACACATACGACGAACTTTATTTAGGTTATGCTACTCCTGTATTAAATTGATAGGTCTTCAAAACATCTTCACCTTGTAATAAAGTAAATTTACCTTTAGGGACAATTAAATAAATGTAAAAATCCCTTTTTACTACAAATTTA
Organism: 'Nostoc azollae' 0708; assembly: GCF_000196515.1. Lineage (NCBI taxonomy): Bacteria > Bacillati > Cyanobacteriota > Cyanophyceae > Nostocales > Nostocaceae > Trichormus > Trichormus azollae. The sequence goes on along the minus strand of NC_014248.1, from coordinate 4,176,744 downwards.
ACAGTTACAATCATCCACTTTGTGGTTATCAACTATTACCGGAAAGCCTACTGCACCGCAGTGACAAGACAACCACCTTCATAAGTAGCAGTTTTATTAATATTTATTGCTATCTTGATTTACCTCAAGGGTTATTACACCGTTAAGAGCAGCAAATTAGAGATTTTTATATAAAAGACCAATCAAAACCTCTGGTATTTCCAGATGTGCTAGTATACATGAGTGACCGATCACTTGAAAATCTCGAATAGCATTTTTATTTAAACTTGCCAATCTTCGTCCTAATTTGATATTAGTAGATTGTGCCTCCTCACCCCAGCAAAATAGAGTAGGAATTTTTAATTGCCGAATATATAAACTCAAATCAAAATAAAGATCACCCTGTAAAAATGCCAAAGCAGAAAACTTTGCATTAGGCTTTTGTGCACAACTTAAATAAGCCTCTACCATTTCTTGTGTCACTCGTTCTGGTTGAGAAAGAAGAAAGCTTTGTAAAAAATTGCTAACCGCAACTTCATTGTCAGCACCCAAAGCATAAATTAAATTATCCACAAAAGGGATATTAATCACTGAAAGCGGTAATCTCCTTCCAGGACCTTGTCAAAAATCATCAAACCCAGAGGGAGAAACCAAAAACAAAGATTGGAATAAATCAGGTTCAGCAATAGCTAAACGGATAGTAAAACCAGCAGTTAAAGAAGAAGCTATCACCGTCACAGGTTGATCACAAGTCTGGTGAATAAACTCACTAATAGTAGTTAAATAATCTTGAATTTGATAATCTCGTACCGGATGATCAGATTCTCCCTAAGCAATTAGATCCGGTGCAATCACCCGATATTTAATCGCATAAGCTGGATAAACTTTAGACCATTCATAAGCAGATGCACCACCACCAAAATTATGCAGAAATAATAATGGTGGTAATTTTTTCACAATATTCCAAGGGTCACTGATTTGGGTATAATAAACCATCGAACCCAAAGATGTATTCATAACCTTACAAGCAAAGCCAGGAGGTTGAAATTTCAGCATATATATATTAATTAGGAATTATGAGAGATCATCTTTAGTCACTGGTAGAAGTTGCTGAAGATTATCACCATTAATATGGTAAATAAAACCAAAACCAATTACAAAATGTCCCTCAGTTGGACTGAGTTGAAAAATTCTAAACTCTGGCAAACTGCGTAACATTTCAATAATTTCTCCAAACCGCGCTTGAAATTGTTCGACAATTTGATTCCATTATTCAGTTTCCCTCTCAATTAAAGTGGCTGTACAATCAAAACTCAAACGACGACGAGCGAAAATATTAGGAGTCTTCGCTTCATCATCAATAAATAAAACACCCACATAAGGATGAGCCTGAATATTAGTAGTATGACTAGCTAAACCGCTCATATAAATGTAAACATTTTTAGATTCATCTATTACAAAAGGAGTATAACTGGCGTTAGGGATTCCCTGGGAGTTAACTGTACTAATAATGATACTGGCAAATTCTTGAGGAAAATTTTCATACTCAGCTTGAATTTTTTCAAATTGGCTCATAACAATAGCTTAATGCTGACTTATTAAAGTATAATAATATATATTTCATACTCTCAGATCCCCCACTTCTATATATTATTCATGATTTAGATTCATGATTTAGATAGCAATAATATAAAATTGCTAGTCTAAGAGTAGAATACACTAGACTAGTAACGAAGTAATTATGACTGAAGAGAATCGTTCTCCATGGGACTTATACCGATTCATCAAAACCCTGACCTACTTTGAGGTATTTCCTGTTCTGAACTGGCTACAAAAGTTATTTCAAGGTCGTCCTGCAAATCATCAGAATCCACCAAATCGGGGGAGGAAAATGGGTATAATTCTAGTAGCTGGTGCGACAGGTGGAGTTGGTAAACGAGTAGTAAAAAGATTACTAACCCAAGGTTATAAAGTTCGCTGCTTAGTCAGAGATATTGACAAAGGGCGGTCAATTATTGGTAATGAAGTTGACTTAGTAGTGGGAGATATTACCAAACCTGAAACCCTCAACAGCTTAGTTATGAGTAATATCCAAGCAGTTGTTTGTTGTACAGCAGTGCGTGTTCAACCAGTAGAAGGAGACACACCTGATAGAGCTAAATATAATCAAGGTGTGAAATTTTATCTCCCAGAAACTGTTGGTGATACACCCGAAAATGTCGAATATAACGGAGTAAAGAACCTAGTAGAAGCAGCAGTAAAATATCTACCAAACACAGGAGAAAAAGGAATATTTGACTTTACTCAATCATCACAAGAATTAAAAGACATTTGGGGTGCTTTAGATGATGTGGTTATGGGTGGTGTCAGTGCCAGCAATTTTCAGATCTTAGAAAAAACTGCTTTATTTGCTGGTAATGTTTCTACTGCTAATTCAGGAGGTTTTGCTTCTGTCAGAACCAAGAGTTTCTCACCAGCAATTGATTTATCAGGTTATGCAGGTGTAAAATTGCGCGTCAAAGGTGACGGACAACGTTATAAAATCTTTTTGCGAACAGAATCAATATGGGACGGTGTTGGTTACAGTTATTCTTTCGATACTGTAGCTAATACATGGATAGATATTACCATTCCCTTTGCGAATTTAACACCTGTATTTAGAGCTAAATCTGTTAAAAATTGTCCACAAATTGATGCTAGTAAAATTTGCTCTTTTCAATTGATGTTGAGTAAATTTGAATATGATGGAGCTTTAAATCCTAAGTTTAATACTGGTAGGTTTACATTAGAACTAGAGTCGATCAAAGCTTATGGTGGTGAAACTTTACCCCAATTTGTTTTAGTTAGTTCTGCTGGTGTGACTCGTCCCGGAAGACCAGGAATTAATTTAGACGAAGAACCTCCAACGGTAAGATTAAATAACCAGTTAGGAGGAATTTTAACTTGGAAATTAAAAGGAGAAGATAGTTTAAGAGCAAGTGGAATTCCTTACATAATTATTAGACCCTGCGCTTTAACTGAGGCAGATGGAGGAAAAGAGTTAATATTTGAACAAGGGGATAATATCAGAGGGAAAATTAGCCGGAATGATGTGGCGGAAATTTGCGTTCGATCTCTAAAACAACCAAAAGCACGTAATATAACTGTGGAAGTAAAAGAGGGAGAAAATAATCCTAGTTCTATCAATTGGGAACATTTATTTTCTAAATTAAAATCTGATGAATAAGTAAGAGCTAAATACCCAGTCAATAAGATGTTTAAAAAATTATTGTTTGCTGGTGTTTTGGTCATAATGCTGTGGAGTGGTATTTTGTCTAATACCGCTTCATCACAGCAGGTAGAGTTTCGGGTTAATAATCTAGAATCTGACTTGCGTCGTTTGGAGTTGAGGTTAAACCAAATAGAGTTATTACTCAGTCGAAAACCTCAAACTCCATCATCTAGAATTACTCAGGCTTCTCCAAAACTACCACGTTATACGAGAAATTTATCTCAATCGGAACGGGATAGAATGTTCGATAGATTATCAATTTTATTGGTTGAATTAGAACAACAAGTTAATGCTTTAGAAAAGCGGGTTATAAAACTGGAGTCGGGAAAATAAGGATGATATAAATCTTTACTTAATAAAACCAGGTTATGATAATAAAAACCCTGAAAGTCCTACTTAAAGACCATAAATGCTATTATTAACAAATAACTACTTGATACTATATCAATATCAATACAAGTAATGTAAGTTGGGTTGAAAAATAGAAACATATCCACAAACACCCTCCAAGCCTGTGGCAAAATTGATCAGAGTCCTAAAGAACTGATTATTCCCAGCATGACCGCAACTATTCCCAATCTCCCCAGTCTCTACGAAGCCTTCTCCACAGAAGCCAAATGGCAAAAATTCTGGGAAGAAAACCAAGTCTACAAGCCAGACCCGAATCACAAAGGTGAACCCTTCTGCGTCGTTATCCCACCACCAAACGTTACTGGCAGTTTACATATAGGTCACGCCTTTGAAAGTGCGTTGATTGATACCCTTGTGCGCTACCATCGGATGAAGGGACATAATACTCTATGGGTACCGGGAACAGACCACGCGAGTATAGCAGTCCAAACAATTTTAGAAAACCAACTCAAGGCTGAAGGTAAAACTCGCCATGATGTAGGTCGAGAAAAATTCCTGGAACGCGCCTGGCAATGGAAAAATGAATCTGGCGGGACAATTGTTAATCAATTACGCCGTTTGGGTGTTTCTGTGGACTGGTCACGGGAACGCTTCACCTTGGATGAAGGTTTATCTAAAGCTGTTTTAGAAGCATTTATCCGCCTCTATGAAGAAGGATTAATTTACCGCAGTAACTATCTGGTTAACTGGTGTCCCGCTTCTCAGTCTGCGGTATCTGATTTAGAAGTCGAACCAAAAGAAGTAAATGGTAATCTTTGGCACTTCCGTTATCCCCTTAGCGATGGTTCTCGTTTTGTAGAAGTTGCGACAACAAGACCAGAAACCATGTTGGGTGATACAGCAGTTGTGGTTAACCCTGGTGATGAACGGTATAAAGATTTAATTGGTAAAACCCTCATCGTACCCATCATAAATCGGGAAATCCCCATTATTGGTGATGAGTTAGTTGACCCTGCTTTCGGTACAGGTTGTGTGAAAGTGACTCCCGCCCATGACCCCAATGATTTTGAAATGGGTAAGCGTCACAACTTGCCGTTTATCAATATTATGAACAAAGACGGCACGCTGAACGAGAACGCCGGTGAGTTTCAAGGTCAAGACCGCTTCGTTGCTAGAAAAAATGTCATTGCCCGTTTAGAAGCTGATGGTGTACTGGTTAAAATAGAAGATTATAAACATACAGTACCTTATAGCGATCGCGGTAAAGTCCCCGTTGAACCCCTGCTTTCAACTCAGTGGTTTGTGAAAGTTCGTCCCCTCGCTGACAAAACCCTGGAATTCCTTGACCAGCAAAATTCCCCTGAGTTCGTCCCCCAACGCTGGACTAAGGTTTATCGTGACTGGTTAGTAAATCTGCGTGACTGGTGTATTTCCCGTCAACTTTGGTGGGGTCATCAAATCCCTGCTTGGTATGCTGTTAGTGAAACAGGCGGCGAAATTACCGACACCACACCCCATTTCGTCGCACGGAATGAAGCAGAAGCTTTAGAAAAAGCTAAATCACAATTTGGGGAAGAAGTTAAATTAGAACAAGACCCCGATGTTTTAGATACTTGGTTTTCCTCTGGTTTATGGCCATTTTCAACTTTAGGTTGGCCAGAACAAACACAGGATGTAGAAACTTACTATCCCACCACTACCTTAGTTACAGGCTTTGACATCATCTTTTTCTGGGTAGCAAGAATGACGATGATGGCAGGACATTTTACAGGAGAAATGCCTTTCAAAACTGTTTATATTCATGGTTTAGTGAGGGATGAAAATAATAAGAAAATGTCCAAATCAGCAAATAATGGAATTGACCCATTATTGTTGATGGATAAATATGGAACTGATGCCCTCCGTTATACTTTAGTGAAAGAAGTAGCCGGTGCTGGTCAAGATATTCGCTTAGAATATGACCGCAAAAAAGATGAATCAATATCTGTCGAAGCATCACGTAATTTTGCTAATAAATTATGGAATGCCGCCAGATTTGTAATGATGAATTTGGATGGACAAACTCCAGTACAATTGGGTAAACCTGCACTTACAGAACTTAGTGATAAATGGATTATTTCCCGTTATCATCAAGTAGTTAGACAGACAAATAATTACATTGATAATTACGGTTTAGGAGAAGCAGCTAAAGGACTTTATGAGTTCATTTGGGGTGATTTCTGTGATTGGTATATTGAATTAGTCAAATCCAGATTACAAAAAGATGCAGATCCGGCATCTCGTAAAGTTGCCCAACAAATTCTTGCTGAAATATTGGAAGGAGTATTAAAGTTATTACATCCTTTCATGCCCCATATTACCGAAGAGATTTGGCAAACTCTCACCCAACAAATAGCCGAAAGTCCTCAGACTTTAGCTTTACAAAGCTATCCAGAAACGGATACAAATTTAATTGATTCTTCTTTAGAAGAACAGTTTGATTTGTTAATTGATACAATCCGCACTATTCGCAATTTACGCGCGGAAGCTGATGTTAAACCAGGAGTAAAAATTACTGCTAATTTGCAAAGTGAAAGCGATAAAGAAAGGGTAATTCTTACAACTGGACAGTATTACATCAAAGATTTAGCTAAGGTAGAAACCTTAACTATTAATGCTCCCAAAACTACTGTAGAAGAACCAAGAATTAACCAAATTTTTACCAGTCCTTATTGGCGAACTTTCAAAACTATTGCTTTAATTATTATTGTCTTAGTTTCCATCAGATTCGCTATCTTTGTCGGAAATACAACTCTACGTCTACCAATTTTTGGGATGTTCTTTGAAACTTTGGGTTTGGGTTACGCTGGTTGCTTTTTTGTTCGCTATTTACTAAATGCTAAAGCGAGACAAGAATTATTTACTAAATACTTCCCAGTCAAAGAAACGTCAACAACAGCAGAAATAACACCAACACCAGAAATAGAAAATTCTATTTCTGGTGTTGTTGGTACAGTTCAGGTTGTAATTCCCTTGACTGGAGTAGTTGATATTGAAGTCTTACGTGCCAAATTAGAGAAAAGCTTGAATAAAGTTGAAACGGAAGCTAAATCTTTAAGTGGAAGATTGAGTAATTCCAGCTTTGTAGATAAAGCACCTATAGATGTGGTACAAGCTACAAGAAATGCTTTCACAGAAGCCGAAAAACAAGCAGAAATTTTACGCGCTCGCTTGCGTAGTCTAGTATAACATAAACTTGACGGTTGACTCCTAACTGTTAACCGTCAACTTACTCACAAGAAAACTTTTAACAGTCACAAACAAATGATTAATGATTTATTACTAATAACAAAATTATGAAATATCTAGCCCAAGTACATAAAAACGATTTTGACCAGTATCAATTATGCCTATTAGCGCATCAGGAAACTGAATATTTATGGTCAATAATTTCTGAAGAGACATTTATTCCTTTAAAAATAGACAACACCATGAACGAGAAAGTGTTAGTGTTAGTTGCAATTTCTCCTACAGGTGAAATAGAAACAATTGAAGATGCTACTAAGTGGCTAATTTATTTAGTAGAAACTTACCTAACTGCTGGTATTACTCCAGCATTTTTACAACAGGAAGCAGATCAAGCAGAACATTGGCGACAATCTTTAACCTTGCAAAGCCAAGATTTAGCACGTCGTACTTTGGAATTAGAAGCCCGTCGGGAACAAATTCAAGCCCTAGAAGAAAGTCTCAACCGTGATAAAAATGGTCATCAAGAGGGTAATTCATAATTGGTAATGACTACCCAGTTACCAGTCACCAGTCCCCTTTACCCAATTTCTTCTGCTGCTAATAATTGTCTAATCAACTTAGCTAAAGCTTTCTGTGTAAAACGATGGGCAATTTGTTGCCCCAAATTTTGTACTTTAGGATTCACAAAAATTTGCGCTATTTGAGGAGCGAGTTTTGCCGGATCAAAACCTCTAGTTTCTCGCAAAATCCCCACAATGCGTTTGATATGTTCTAAGGTTTGTTGTTGTTCAACTGTAGCCCGAGGAGTTTCACTAATAGCTGTTAATCCCACTCTTTCCCGCAATAGTGATGTAACACCATGTAAGGCATTTTTACTCATGGCATCGAGTCCATTTATAAACTCATCAACCAACCTGTCACGAATAAATGCTCCCCGTTCAGAAGATAAAAAGTCTATTCCCTGAGACACTACTAAATTAAAGTCGTAATCCTGATTACTACGGGCATTTTTTAACAAATTTTCTAAACGATTCCACCGGAATTTACCATCTTTAAAAAGTAAATCTCGTAATGAAGTTCTTAATTCGTCCGCTGGGTCAGTTAACAGGCGTTTAGAAACATAAGGATAAGCTTCACTGAGAACTTTAAAGTTAGGATCAATATAGATAGCAATCCCTTCCAATGTCACCAAAGAACGAATAATTAAAGCGTAATAAGGAGGAACGCGGAAAGGATACTCATACATTAATGCCGATAAATCATCTGTGATGCTTTTAATGTTTAATTCTGCTACACTTGCACCTTGAGCGTTAGCAAAAACTTTGCCAAAAGCAGGAATAATTGGTGTTAAATCTGTTTCTGGAGAAAGAAACTCTAATTTCACATAATCTTGTGCTAAAGAGTCAAAATCACGGTTGACAACGTGAACGATCGCCTCAATTAAACCATAACGCTGTGGTGGCCTAATTTCGCTCATCATCCCAAAGTCTAGATAAGCCAACTTACCATCAAAAGTAGCTAACAAATTACCAGGATGAGGGTCAGCATGGAAAAATCCATGTTCCAATAATTGACGCAAAGAACACTGCACACCCACTTCAATTAAATAGCGTGCATCTATTCCTAGTTCCTTAATTTCACTGGTTTGAGTTAATTTAATCCCCTTAATCCACTCCATCGTTAAAACACGACGGTTAGTGTATTCCCAATAAATTTTGGGAACGTAGATATCTTGAATATGCCCGTATAATTCAAAGAAGCGTTCCGCATTTTCACCTTCATGGATATAATCCATTTCTTCAAAAATGCGATCGCCCAACTCATCCAAAATGCCAACTAAATCACTCCGTACCCGCTTCACCTTCCGTTGTACCCAACCAGCAAGGCGGCGTAAAATATACAAATCAATAGTAATTATTTCTCGTAAATCTGGGCGCTGTACCTTAATAGCCACCTCTTCCCCAGTTTTAAGCTTCCCCTTGTATACCTGTCCTAAAGAAGCAGCAGCAATAGGTTCAGGTGAAACTTCCGCATAAATTTCCTCTGGTTTAGCCCCCAGTTCCTCCTCAATAAACTGGTAAGCAATTTCATTCGGAAACGCTGGTAATTGGTCTTGCAGTCTAGTTAACTCCTCCAGATATACTGGTGGCACCAAATCAGGCCGAGTAGACAAAGCCTGTCCGATTTTAATATAAGCAGGTCCCAGCTTAGTCAACAACTCTCGCAGTTGAATAGCCCGACTACGGTCATTTTTGACCTTAACACCCCGTTTATTATCCAACCACAAACCGAAAACATAAGACAAAGTTGGTTGCAGAACTGCCAAAGTCCGGCGTAACACTTGTAAAAGTTTATTTTCATAGTGCGCTAGGATTTCTACAGGATCATAACGCAGTATTTCCGGTTCAGCTTGTGTAGTTCTTAAGATTGTGGGAGAACTGCTGACTAAGGCTCCTATCCCATTTTCAGGTACTACTTCAATAACCGACAACTTGCTGTTGCCACTGTCCTGCACACTCGATTGGGAACTAGGAGGTGTGAAACTCTTAACCATCATGAGGAAAGCCACCAGTTAGATGAACGCTGTTAAGTATTGTAACAATATATTGCCATTTCAGCATATTCATAACAAGTTTGCACATTGAGGCAGGAGTCAGCAGTCAGGAGGAATAGATTATTCTCCCTCATATCCCTCATCCTCCCCATTTCCCTATTACCTGTTATTGCTTCTTCTCAGATGTAACCTTTGCCTCTACTTTGAAACTTTTCACACCTTTGACTTCCTTAACCAAAGCTTCTGCTTTTTTGAGTTCTTCCTCGGAAGCAGCAGCACCTTTGAGGATAATTACACCTTCCTGATTCTCTACTTCCAACTGATTGCTGGGTAAACCTGCCTTTAACTTTTTGCTAATTTCCGTTGTCAAATCGCCTGCAGGTTTAGCAGACCCCGGAGTAATTTTTGTAGTTGATTTTTCAGGGTGAGCAGTTTTTTCTGTAACTTGTGTTGTTTGAGATGTCGGTTTAACTGGTGCCAAAATAGCTTCAGTTTTTGTAGCAGGAGTTTCTGAACCAGTTTTACGAGCTTCTTGGCAACCAAAAACACCAACAACTAAAATGCCACTAACAACGAAAGGAATGAGGTTTTTCATGTTTATCTACCAATTGAATACTTGAAGCGATGAATTGAGGTGTCTGTGATGTCCAGGAGGGAATCTTAAAAAACAAATTAAATGACTACACCCATGCTTAATCAAGCATTTAGTTTGCTGAAACAGGACTTACGCAACTAGTATATTAGTAGGATAAGTCAGACCTATCAATTGGTTAATATCAACAGATTTTCGACATCTGAGGCACCCTACAAGAGATTTGATTGCGACACTTGCGTAAGTCCTATGAAAATTGAAGATTGGATAACTTTCTAGCGACTCAGATTTACAAGCCTTTTCTCAGAAAAGTACCAATTCAATTTTCTTAATGGCTACAAACCTAAGAGGACTAGTATATGGAAAATGACTGGTTAATCGATCTATGGATCTGAGCTTAGAATCCCCGCAGCTTTTTTAAGGGTAGATTATGCAGCCACATCTGGATCACTTGATGTTATCAGATTTGGAGAAGTTTGACGCATTCTGAAGCAAAATTTTAGGCTATCGACAGTTACAGAGGATATAGAGAAATAGGGAGGACAATATATTATCTCCTGCCCCTTTCCCTTGCTACCTGCGGAAATTGCCCCTGAATTGTTCGGTTCTACGACTGTTATTAGTGCAGGAATGACTATAACCTCGTAAGTAAGTATATGGTGCAATGTCTACTTTAGCTGCTGTTAGACGCTCTTGAATCAAGGGGTGAAAACCTGTGTACGAATGGATCTTGCCAAGTCTGAGAGAAGTTTTAGCCTATAGCCAATCAACTATGGCTGAGTGTTCATCTGCCAAAGCAGAGCAGCAATGGCGCATCAGTTTAGCTGCTACTGAACATCTACTACTCAAAACTTTAGCACCCACTACCCCTAATATCACTCAAGGTTTGGTTCTAACTGCACCAGCACCCTTATTTAGTCAGCCAAAACTAACTCAAAGTTTACAAACAGTAACTTTTACAGCCAAACCTTTTAACCCGTTGGCTTTGATGCCGTTTCATATCTCACCAGCGATGGTGCAGAGTGGTGGGAAAGAGGTAATGTGTACTCTGGAAAACTCACCGGGAATGACAGACTGTGCTTACGCACACACAGAAATCAATCCAGAGGAATCCATATTACCTTTATTACCTGCCGATCCTCTGGGATCAGAACAATTTTGCTTGGTATTCACAGAAAAATTTAGATTAGTTCTGGTTTTGTCAGAACACATAAGCGGTAAAAAAGAATTTTTATTTTCATTTGAACCAGAAGTAGTACAACAGGCTTGGCACGCATTAGGTGCAAGGGTTGTTCTGACTAATCCAGATTTATTCGCTGAGTTGGATGTTTTAGTTCAGCAATATTCCCCAGTTGTAGCAGATTATCAAACGGTAATTCAATTTAGCCAGTTGTTGCTTCAGGAATTAGCAGAGCCAGAAGCAGATAAAGCAGTACATAATCCTCCCATTTCTCCACTTCCTCATATTCCCACTTCCCCATCACCAAAACTATCTTCCCGTTCTGATGTAGAATTACTACAAGCCTTTGCTCACGAAGTCCGCACACCATTAGCGACTATTCGCACTCTTACTCGTCTGCTACTGAAGCGGCGGGACTTATCTATTCCCGTAATTAAGCGATTAGAAGTAATTGACCACGAGTGTACTGAGCAAATTGACCGCATGGAGTTATTGTTTAAAGCGGCAGAATTACAAACTTGTTCTGCCGCAAAATCTGCCAATACACAATTAACTCCCATGTCTTTGGATCAAGTATTACAGCAAAGTATCCCTCGTTGGCAACAAGCAGCAACACGACGGAATTTAACTTTAGATGTGGCTTTACCCCAGCAACTGCCAACTGTGGTCAGTAATCCCGCTATGCTAGACCGGGTACTTACGGGTTTAATGGAGAACTTTACCCGCAGTTTACCCCCTGGAAGTTCTATTCAAGTTCAAGTTATTCCCGCTGGTGATCAACTCAAATTACAATTATCTCCTCAATTAGATTGCCAAGATACAACTAGAACTGCAACACTACCAATTCGTAAATCTCTTGGTCAGCTATTAATGTTTCAACCAGAAACTGGAACAATTAGTTTAAATATTGCTGCAACTAAGCATCTATTTCAGGCAATTGGTGGTAAGTTAATTGTCCGTCAAAATCCCAAGTATGGAGAAGTATTGACGATTTTTTTACCTTTGGAAGTCAACAGCAAACAAAAGGTAAAATTCACTTAACTTTTGATTTTTAAGTAATAGTTCAGGAGTCAGAAGTCAGAATGTTTAAAAAATGGTTAATTATCAAATAGGTATTTTGGACGTTAGCCTGAAAAAGCTGACTGCTGTTCGCGTAGTGTCCCGTTAGGTATTAGCTGAATGTTTACAATTATAATTGTATATATTGGGACTGAAGGAACTATTACGAATTACGATATCGTCTTTCTTCCATAAGTTGAATTGCTTGAAAAAGTGCTTCTACTTTTACAGGCTTAGAAATATAATGATCCATACCCGCAGCTAAACAATTTGCTCTATCTCGTTCGATTGCATTAGCCGTCATAGCTATAATGTAAGGACGACTTTCAGCCCATAGGTGATAAATTTCTTCAGTGGCTTCTATTCCATCTAATCCTGGCATTTGTATATCCATAAAAATAACATCATAAAATTGCTGTTGTAACCAATTCAAAACTTCATAACCATTAGGGACAACTTCTATTTTATATCCCAATTTTTGGAATAATTTCTCTGCTATTTTTCATTTACTATATTATCTTGTGCTACAATAATATTTAAAGGTATATTCTGTGATATATTGCTATCTATTTTAATTTTTGGAGTTAGTTTTTTTGGAGAGTTTAAAACCGTATTTAAATCTAGATGGAAACTGAGAATATTACCTTTCCCTAGTTTACTAATTACTGTAATATCACTACCCATCATTCGGGCTATCTTTTGACTAATTGCTAAACCTAATCCTGTACCTTGACCTTTTAATTGGGTTGCCCCTACTTGTTCAAATGCTAAAAATATCTTGGACAATTTTTCAGTAGGAATGCCTATACCTGTATCACTGATCTCAAACTTGACTTTAGTCAAAGATAATGATTCATTATGAGTTTCTTTACTAATTATATTGACCGTAAATTTTACTTTACCTCTAGAGGTAAATTTAATAGCATTGCCTAATAAGTTTAGCAGAATTTGCCGTAATCGTTTCTCATCAGCTTTGACAACTACAGGTATGTCAGAACTAAATTGATAAATAAAATCAATATTTTTTTCTGCTGAAGAGTTGCAATAAGTCCCTACTATTCCTTTAAGAAAATCAGGAAAATTGAAATTTTGATGTTCAAGTTCCATCTTTCCTGCTTCTATTTTAGAAATATCGAGAATCTCATTAATAAGAGTCAGGAGGTATAAGCCAGATTTTTCAACAATAGCAATATCTTCTTTTTCCTGATTTGTTAACTTTGGTAAATGCTGAAAAACTTGGGAAATTCCTAAAATACCATTGAGTGGTGTGCGAAGTTCATGACTCATGTTGGTGGGAAATTCACTTTTAGCGTGGTTAGGAGTTACAGCAGCTTGTTTGGTCGCTGCCAACTCTAAATTTTGCCGAGTAAGCTGTTCTTTCTGTTGCTTTTCTTGTTCTGAAAATTGAGCATGAGCTAAAGCAATACCTACTTGATTTGCGACTGCTTATAAAAACTCGATTTCATCATTCGTCCATGTGGGAAAGTCATCATACTGATGGACACTAATTACACCATTGACTTCACTGTTATAGGAGGTGGGTACACTGATTATGGTTTTGAGATTAATTGCCTGATATAAATTAGCAAATGGAACTGAAATTTTGTCGGTATGAATATTTTTAGAAACAAGAGCCTTATCATTGATAAATAATTTTTCTAAATCAGGATTATGTTTAATATAAATATCTAATTGGCGGATTGACTGACAGTTAGATTGTAAATATTCCGCTCTGGAGACTAGCACAGTATCAGGGTTAGAATGATAAGTATAAATTCAACAAGAATTAACTTTTAATGCTTGTCCAAACCGGCTAGCTGTTGTATGAAATATTTGTTCTCTATCTAAATTTTGCCTAATTTTTCCAGTGATTTTTTTTTTAGTAAGGCTCTTTCAAATTGTTGCTCTAAAACCGCTGCTGTCTGCTGGAGTTCGGAGGATTTGTCTAAAAAATGTATGTAATTGTGATTTTCTTAAGATCAAGAGTGCCTGTTCTTTTTGCTTTAGTACAGCATTTAAGACCAAGATTTTTAATACAATTACTCCTATAAAACATTGTAATAATATTAAGGATTCAGTCAAGGTAGGACGGGCAAAAAGTCCTAATCCTCTAACTGTTCCTAAAACAGCGATTACAGCGATAATTACAATTAAGTTAGTAGAACCTAATTTTCCAAAACGGAAAGCGGCCCAAGCTATACAGGGAATTAGGATATACTCTATGAAGTAGTTACACCAAAAGGCGTTTTCTCCTATCCAAATTACAATTAATAGTAATATTACGACTTCGATAAATTGTCCCAATTTTAAATTGTTTAAGCTAAGGTTTAAAGAATTATTATGAAAAGATAGAATATTATATTTAATCAATTCTCCCCAATTCAATAGTGCTGGTGTAAAAATAAAAACTCCTGCTACGTTAGATATCCACCAAGTTAACCAAACTTGAATATATTGACTGTTAGGTATTTTCCCTCCTGCTGTTAAAGCTGTGACTCCTACTGTTGCATTCACAACTGGTCCGAGCATCCCGGTGAAGAATAAAAATTTGATCACATCACTAAGTCGGTTTAGTGGAGAAATATGGCCTATTGATTTGCGAAGTAAGAAGCTACCTAATAAATAGTGTGCCTAAAGTTGTTCCTCCAGCAATAGCTAAAACCTCTACAATTGAGATAATTTGAGTCACTATGCTTTGAGCATCAATAAATGCACTTATGTTCGCTAAAAATGAACCTACTAATACTCCTGGCCAAATCCAATAACGGAAAAGTAAAATGGCAGCAGTAGCAAATCCATCAGGTGGCCAAACTGGTGTAACATTTTGGGGAGTGGAAGCGAGAATCCGAGATAATTCTGCAGTTTCATAGTAAAGAAGGGCTAAAACTGCTATCAATGGCAGACGGATTAAAACAGGTCTTAAATCATACTTCATATTTTTAATTGCTGCATTGCTAAAAGCGCAGTTCCATAGGCTGCTTCTGTATTGATAGAGGAAGCTATTGGGATGTTTAAATACCTACCTCTAATAGCAGTCCAAGTGGAATTTGCCGCCCCACCACCAGCAGTATAAACGTGCTTTAATTGATCTGCTCCTAGTTCCTGTAATAACTTGTACCCTCTTGCCTCTATTCGTGCCATACTTTCTAGTAAGCCGTGTAAAAATTCTCTGGGATTATCTGGACGGGGTTCTAATTTGGGAGGTAGGTGGGGATCATTAATGGGAAATCGATCACCCTCTTTCAATAATGGATAATAATCTAATTCACTGGCTTTCGATACATCAATTTCCCGACTCAAGCTGACTAATTCTTCATCAGTAAAAAATTTCTTCAACACTGCACATCCTGTATTAGAAGCTCCTCCAGTTAACCATAAATCACCTAAGCGATGGCTATAAATACCATATCGCGCATCTTCTATGCGAGTACGGCTCAAAAGTTTAAGTACCAAGGTTGAACCCAAAGAAGTTACTGCTTGCCCTGGTGATTTTGCACCACTAGCCAAAAAAGCTGCAATGCTGTCTGTTGTCCCTGCACATACCAAGCAATCATGCCTAAAACCAAATTTAGCAGCAATTTCTGGATTTAATTGGCCTACTGGTGTGCCAGGTGCTAAAATTTGGGGCAAAGTAATTGGAATTTGCAGTTTTTCTAGCCATTCTGGATATTGAAGCTTTTCCACGTCGTAACCCAATTTGAGAGCATTATGGTAGTCGCTAATACCTAATTGCCCATGCAGAAGAAATGCCAGCCAATCAGCTTGATGTAATAAATATCTAGCTTGCCCAAAAGAAGGTAAATGTTCCATCCACAGCAGTTTGGCAAGGCTAGAAGTAGCACTTAATACGGTGTGATTGGGTGGTACAATGTGGCTCAAATCCTTTAGCACCATTGATCCCCGTGCATCGTTATACAATAAGGGGAGATCTACAGGCTGGCCAGTGGCATCAGTGAGCAAGATTGTTGAAGAAGTACCGTTAATAGCGATCGCACGAATTTCTCCCTTGAGCTCCAGGGAAATTGCCTCTAGAAGACTCCATAAAGCCTCTTTCCAGCAACTTACCCAATCTGCAATATTTGTCCAAGGATGACGCATCTGGGACACAATCCTAGCTTCATCATCAATCACCACTGCTCGTGCCCCAGATGTACCAAAATCAATACCCAAGTAGAAAGTCATAATGATGGGGTGTGGGGAAAATGAGGGAGAATAATCTATTCCTGCTGACTCCTGACTTCTGAATTCCTTCTTCTTCTAAGATCATGTTTTTGTTGCATCTTGTAACAAGATATTCCCCAATCTTGGCAAAACAGGGAAAAGTAGTAAACGAAGTCTTAATCATCTAGTTTGACGTTAAGAGGGTTTCCACCATGCCTATATCAGATACTCAAGTGTACATCGCTCTAGCTGTGGCTTTGATTCCAGGCATTCTAGCTTGGCGTTTGGCTACTGAACTTTACAAGTAACTCCCAGATGTGACACGCCCAGACGACTAAATTATCCTGGACATACGGAATACAGCCTCTAAAATCTTACGGCTTTGAGCTAAAAGTATTTTGAGAAAATGTACCTGCGTATGCCAGGTATTTTTTTTAATTATGTATTTATTGTAGAAATTTACAAAAAATGAAGTAATATGGCAGCTAAATCAAGCCAAAATTAGCGCCAGTTTGCTTTTAATGGTGCCTCCCTTCAGTTAGCAAGACTATTTTTAGTATCATGAATGCTTTTCAACCATCCAGACCACCGCTACAACCAGAAAAACAGCGTCGATCTGTACCTAGACCAAAGAAACATCTCCACCAACGTTCCTACCAGATAATGGCACTGGAAACTTCTGCCAAGATCACTGTAAACTTGGTGATTATTACAGCGGCGGTATCGGCTTTAGTACAACTGTTACCATATCATTGGTTACAGCAAGACAAGTTGCGAGAAATCCGCACAGAAGTCAAGCTGATGGAAGCTCGTGTTAATAGTTTAAGGACGGAATTTAGCCGCAACTTTGATCCTAGTCAAGCTAAAAGTATTAGACAAGAACAATCATACCGATTTGATCCTAGTCAACGGCAGGTTATACTGATTAACCCAGATCTTAAAGATGCCGAACAATCATATTCGAGTCCATGAGGCAAGTTTATACAACTGTTATAATTCGGAATGTGTATAAACAGGAAATTAATTTCTATGAGTATCAATAGCTAATAGCTAATTATTACAGAGTTCTATAGTTATAATCTATTAGCAAATCAAAGATACAGAGGCGCTATCTACCAATTTAAATTTGCAATCAAAGTTCAAAAATGTTTTGTTCAAAAATGTTTTTTTGAACTTTGAGTTTATTCTTATATCATTTGACAAAAATGTGACAGATTAAACCCGCAAAGCCAGATACAATCCTATCAGTCCAATTTTTAAGTTTTAAATTTTAATTTTGAATTGATATTCAACTTCTATAGCAATCCGGAATCATTCGTGAGAAAATACTTAATTGATTACAGATAACATAAAATACCAAATAAATTTGTGTTTTGTGGCTGAAGTGCTATATGAAGGGTAATTCATAGCTTTAAATTCTAGTTTTATAAGTTACAACTTTTATAAGTTACAAATGCAGTAAAAGTATTTACTCATGATTCATTTAGGATTGCTATACCAATCAGTTTTTTGAGAAAACAGGAGTTCATCCAGCCAATTTTCTATTTGTAACCGGAGACGATAAGTAGAAACTTCTTCGTTGGTATCTTGAGAAATTAGATGTGTGAGGGCACGGTAATAATCGGAGATCGCACAATTCCAGTCACCCCATACATGATATGTTCTACCACGTTCTGCCCAAATATTACCTTCTAGCTGACCAAACAGCAGTGAAATTTCAAAATTATCAATTGCGTCTTTGTATTGCCCCAAATCACGCAGCGTAATACCTCGATTAATCCAAGCACGAACATAACGCGGATTTAAATCCAACGCCTGATCATAGTCAACCAATGCTGCGGCTAACTCTCCACAAGCAGCATAGTAATTAGCCCGGTTATTATAAACACTGGCTAAGTTAGGATTTAGTTGCATTGCTGTATTGTAGTCACGCAAAGCTTTTTGAGATTCACCACTTTGAAAATAAACCAACCCCCGGTTATTATAATCAACCGCATTCTGAGGATGACTATCAATAAGTTGGCTTAATAAAGTGATCGCCTCAGTGTAATCTCCCTGATGAGCTAACTTTAAAGCATAAGACCTTAAGTAGCTATTCTCAAGTGAAGATTTATTACTGTCTTTAACTCCTGTTTTTTGCATATACGCAGTGTTTGTCTTATCTGTACTGTATAAGTTATTTTGGTGACTACCAAAAGCTAAAAACAAGTAATGATCCATATATTATCCGTCCTTCAGCAACTTGCTTTGTGAAATTAAATTATAGTTTTTTGCCCGCTAGTGGTTTGGCCACTGTGTCACTTATTCAGAAATTTAGGCTTACAGGACTGAATGTAAACTACTTAAAAATTAAGCCGTAAACCTAATAATATATACTTCACTCCTGAATCCAATTCCTGAAAGAATTACATCAATCTCCCAGAATACTCAAGTAGATAGCAGTAACAAGTTGGTAGAATGCCAAAAAGATGGTGTATAGGGTGTAGGAGTGTAGGAGTGTAGGAAAAAAACTTAATTCTTGCCTCCTTCCTTCTATCTCCTGTCCCCATTTCCTAGATTTAAATTTTGAGGAAATTTTCCCATGACAACAGCAATTTCTTATCCAAATGCTTCCGATCTCACAGCAGATGATTACATTGTGATTGGCTTGGCAACGTGCTTCTACAAAGAAGATGGAGAAGTGCATCAAATCGAAGTTATCGAGCCTATTCCCTCAGCAGCATTGGAAGCTATCTTAAAAGGCATTCCTACTTCATATAAGCTCGCCTATGGGACAAATCTGGGATCTATATTGGCAGGTGATAACCTTTTGTTACCTCCAGGATTTCCAGAATCTGCACAATTCGGAGATGAATTTCTGTTAAGGGCATTTTCAGCGGCTCGCACCTACAAGCGCCGTCAATCAGCCCAAACCTTTATACCTGTGGGAACAACTAAAACCGATTTGAACTATTCTACAGAACGGAAGCGGATACTCAATGCAGGCAGAGTTGTCACCAAGGAAGACAACATTAAACAACATTCTCACACTCACAAAGTTCTTTAATTTTAAGCAATTATTATGTTGAAGCTTTACGATGCCGCTTTTAGTCGTGCATCAATTATTGAATGACCACAAGTGTCCGGTGATTTGCATGGATGAGCAGCCTATACAATTGGTCAAAGAAACCCCCATTCCTCTGTCAGCCAAACCTGGACAGCCACAGTCGGTTGATTATGAAACGAACGCAATGAATGGAACAGCCAATATCTTTATGTTTACAGAACCGTTGTCTGGGTGGCGCAAAACAGTCATCAGTGAAGGTAGAAAACGACTTTTAACATTTTACAGTGAAATCAATTTGCTATAAAATGCTATCACACAACATTTGCTCATTTCCTCCATGTTCTCCTCCCTCTCTACGAGACGCTACGCTTTAGCGGCTATTTTGCTTTAGCATTACGTGTTGGCGCAGATTGGTCGGATAACTGTCGTCATTCACCCGACATTCATCCCACGCTCCCCTTCGGTTGAGTTGTGGGGCTTCTGTCGGTTTTAGCTAAATCGTGAGTGTATCTAAATAAAAACCGCCTCAGCGGGATTAATTTTATGACTGAAAACAAGGATAATTTATTACTGAAGGCTGCAAAAACTGGCAATATCAAAAGGCTGTATGAGCTACTAGCGAGTGGTGCTAAGGTGGATGGATGCGATCACGATGGTACGACAGCATTAATGTTTGCTGCTAATCTAGGTTATACAGAAATTGTGCGATCGCTCTTAGATTGTGGCGCTAAGATCAATCTACCTAGAAAAACTTATCGTTTAACAGCGTTAATGCTGGCAGCTAGTAGCAATCAAATTGATATTATCAAGCTTTTAATATCTAAAGGTGCAGAAATAAATGCCATTAATGATGATGGCAGCACTGCTTTAATGGCCGCAGCCCAGAAGGGTCATCTTGAAGTAGTCCAAGTCCTCTTAGCTGCCGGTGCTGATGCCAACATCGCTGATAAAGATGATGACACAGCTTTAAAACTAGCCATCAAGCAAGACTACACAGCAGTTGTTAAAGCAATACTACAAAATAGTGAAATTGTCAATATTCCAGATGCAGAAGGTGAGACACCTTTAATGATAGCCGCAGACTTGGGATATTTAGATGTAGTACAAACATTGTTGTCAGCAGGGGCTGATACTAATTTACAAAATCCCGATGGTAACACTGCGCTATTAGCAGCCGCAGCCGCAGGACACGGTAATATCGTTGCTGCTTTATTAGATGCACATGGGAAAATTAATCACCAAGATAAAGAAGGTGAAACTGCCCTCCACTGTGCTGTTGTCGAAGGCTACCTTGATGTAGTACAAATTTTAATTCAGTGGGGTGCAGATGTACAAATTAGAAATCATCTTGGCGATACACCCCTACTTGTAGCCACATTTCAGGGATACAGCGAAATAGTTGAAGCTTTGCTGCGAGCTAACGCAAATATGGATGAGAAAAACTTTGGTGAAGTTGCCCTCACATTGGCAGTATCCCAAGGACATACCCAGACCGTCAAAATATTACTTGACCACGGTGCTAATATTAATACATTAGCAGATGATGGAAAAACCGCTTTAGTCAAAGCCATAGCCAGCAACCATCCAGAAGTATTCAAACTCCTGCTAGAAAAAGGGGCAGATGTAAATTTTCAAGACTCAGTCGGCGCAACAGCGTTAATGTGTGCTGCTGCTGAAGGTTATAGTCAAGCTGTGCAGATTTTAGTTACATCTGGCGCAGATGTGAATTTAAAAAACCAAGGTGGTTATACAGCTTTAATGATTGCTGAATTTAATAACTATCGCACAATTGCCCAAATTTTACGACAAGCTGGAGCGCAGGAATAATAGAGCAAAACCCCGCCGTAACTTTTGTGCATTTGTTACGACGGAGAGAAAAGAAATTGAAACATCAAGATGAAATGCTTCCGCTACAAGGGTAGAAATAAAGTAAACATGAAGACGTAATTTACCTTTTACCTTTGCTTTGTTTCTCCCTCAATGTTTCCTACTGTGCTAGATGTACTAAATATATCGGCTTTTGTTTTTCAGAAAGTATTAAAGTTATCATTTTGGGTGTATCTAAAAACACAATACTAAAAAATCAATTATTCTTAAGTGTAATTTTTCGGCTACTGATAAGGCTTTGAGGCGATTCCATATAAAATATTAAATTTTCTTCGTAGTAACACTGAATGATTTAAATATGCAAGTAGAGTTACTAAATTCGCAAGTTTTATGGGTGGGGATTGGTTGTCAAAAGGGAACTTCAGGCAAGTTAATCAGTATAGCAATTGAGAATATTTTGCTAGATACTCAATTTACCTATTCTGCCATAGCGGGTATTGCCACCATCGAATCTAAAGCTTCAGAAATGGGGTTAAGGGAATTTTGCCGAGTACACAATTTCCCCCTCAAAACTTTCACAGCGGAAATTCTCGCTGGTGTCAATGTTCCCAACCCTGCAAAAATTATTGCACAAATAGTAGGAACACCGAGTGTGGCTGAGGCTTCTGCTATTCTGGCAGCTACGGAGATTAGTTCACAAATGAGGTTATTAGTTCCCAAGCAAATCTTCCGTTTACCAGAAGACGCAGGAGTAGTAACAGTAGCTATTGCCCAAAGGGTGTAGGGGTCTAAGGGAAATTCCAATGCCCAATGACCTTCAGTCAACTATTCTGAAAAAATAGTTAATGATACTAGAAACAATAGACAGCACAATAGAACCGAGAAAAGCAGGTATAAAACCTCTAATTTGAAACTCAGAACCTGGAGTAATAGCACTTGCCAACCAAAGAGTTAAGGCGTTGATGATAAATGTAAATAAACCAAACGTAATTAGAGTTATGGGAAATGCTAATACCTTTAAAATTGGACGAATGAAGGCATTTACTAAACCGATTACAATAGCGGCAATGAGAGCAGCTACAAAAGTTTTGATAATAAATCCTGGTACAATTTTAGCAGTCATTAGTAATGCGATCGCAGTAGCAAGCCAAGTTAATAAAAAGTGTTTCATCTCATCGGATTTTGAATTTTGAATTTTTTTACCGTGCCTGGGGTAGTCGTCTCACAAAAGCCTCCCAAGTAGCACCACCAGCAATGCCATCAGGTTGTAAGCCATAACGTATTTGAGCAGCTTTTACAGCGGCTTCAGTCGTGATACCAAAGTCTCCATCTATACTACCTTTTAAAAAACCCAAATTTTGTAGTAGTTTTTGCAACTTCACGACTTCTGAACCACGATTACCTAAACGTAAAATCGGCCATCCTTCTTTTGTATATTGAATATTGGGATTTTGCTGATTAAGAGGAGTTGGCTGAAAGGCAGTATTGTTTTGATTGCGGGAAGTTACATTTGGTTTTGGAGCAATCGGTTTGGGTGCAGATGTATTATTAATTCTGGTAGGTACAGTCAAACTACCAGTTGGGATAGGTGGGACAGAAGATGAAGAGATATTGGTCGCAACTATTGATACATTAGGAAAAAGTTTTTGCCATGTGATAGCATCTACAACGCCATCAGGATTTAAGCCGGCAGCTTGTTTAAATTGCGAAACAGCCCTGGCTGTAGCTTCTTGATAAACACCATCTACTGCACCTGTGTAAAAGCCCAAAAGTTTCAGTGCTGCTTGCAGTTCAGAAACACGCTCACCTTGACTACCAACTTTGAGGGTAGGACGGTTAATGTTCCCTACTGTGCTGACTTGGGCGATTTTTGTTGGTACGGCGATCGCTACTATAGCATAAGTTCCAATCAATATAGATGTGGCGGTATACAACAGCAAATAATACATAAAACGTCTCGCTGGTAAACTAAGTACAAAATTTAGTTACAAACTCAAGCACTAAAACAGGTTTAATGATACATACAGCAGATTGCAGATCAATGAGGTACAGAATCTAAATTGAAACCTAGACAGCAAGAGAGTTTTACTCCTGACTCCTGGCTCCTGACTCCTGACTCCTGGTGTAGTTATTTTGTGAATTGAGGTTTTGTAAAACTCCCTGAAAATATTTACCCCATTGTGAGGCTAAAGAAGTTTCTGTAAAAGGTACACGAACTGATTTAGCTGGTTCAGAAAACAAAAATTCTAACTCAATCACACGCCCTTTTTGGGGTGGACTTTCGATTTTCACTTGTTTTTCATCTACTAAAAACTTAATTTCTTTAACATCGAGTACAGAAAAAGTTTCTAGTTTAATCGGTCCTTTGGGGGTAGGTTTACCCCAGGTGATATCATTACCCTTTTGACCTAATACAGCATAAATATCATACTTGGTTCGTTCAAATTGTTCCGCCCAAAGACGATAGGTTTCAACTTTTTGATATTCCTGAGAACCTTGCCAAGCTAACCAGAAGAATGCCACTAACAGGGGCAACCATAAAAGACCACGTTCCATAATAATTAATAATTCTTACTTCGAGGCTGGGGATTGGGGACTGGGGACTAGAATTTTTTAATTTTTAATTATTAACTTTTAATTTTGAGTTATGGTAGTGTGCAAACTGACAAAAAGCTTTGATGAGTTTATATGAGAAGATTTATATTACTGTGCTTGTTTCTTATCGGGTTAGTTACTGTCGTGTTCGGTTTCCTGAACGTCCAGGGATTGGCGAGCAAAGGTGAATTTGAGACAATTTTGCTAGATTTTCGGGAAGATATTCCAGCATTGGTGATTAATCAGGATTTGCAACTGATCGCTCAACAATATCATATTACACCCCGACTGGATAACCAATTCTCAGCGGCTGATCATGTGTATATTATCAAAGGAGATCGCCAAGGGCTGCAAGATTTAAGAAAATCTCCCTTTGCTGAAGCCACAGAGTTCATCGAACCAAATTACATTTACAGGAAAGTTCCGGAAGGGAAGACTACAGCACTGGGAGAACAGTTCCTACCCCAAAACAATCAAAATCCTAAACCTTCATTAATTGGCCCCAACGACCAATATTACAGCAAACAGTGGAACCTCCACAAAATTGGCATAGAAGGCGCATGGACTCGCACTAAAGGGAGTGGCATAACAGTTGCAGTCATTGACACAGGTATCACTCAGGTGCGCGACTTAGCAGAAACAAAATTTGTTAAAGGCTACGACTTCGTAAACGACACAGAAATAGTCAAAGACGACAACGGACATGGCACCCATGTAGCCGGCACAGTCGCCCAAACCACTAATAATCAATATGGTGTAGCTGGAGTCGCCTACGAAGCTAGTCTCATGCCCTTAAAAGTGTTAAATGCAGATGGTAGTGGTACAGTTGCCGACATCGCCGAAGCCATCAAATTTGCCGCAGATAAAGGCGCAGATGTTATTAATATGAGCTTAGGTGGTGGTGGTGAAAGTAAACTCATGCAAGATGCCATTGAGTACGCCTACAAAAAAGGTGTAGTTATTATTGCCGCAGCCGGAAATGAAAGTACAGATGGGGCGAGTTATCCAGCCCGTTATCCTCATGTAATTGGCGTTTCTGCCTTTGGCCCAGACGGAGAAAAAGCATCCTACTCTAACTTTGGTGCTGGTGTAGATATCTCCGCCCCTGGTGGTAGTGAAACAGGAACAATTCTCCAGGAGACCATTGACGAAAACGGCCAAGGGCTATTTTTGGGACTCCAAGGCACAAGTATGGCCTCTTCACACGTTGCAGGTGTGGCAGCTTTAATTAAAGCATCTGGAGTCACAGAACCTGATCAAATTTTAAAAGTCCTCCAACAGTCAGCCAGAGTTATCCAAGACGACGCTTTAAATTATTACGGTGCTGGACAACTTAACGCCGAAGCAGCAGTCAAACTAGCCAGCGAAGGACAAATTAGTTTTCCAGACTTCTTTCGGTGGTTGCGGGATAACGGCTATATCAACCCTGGTTTTTGGATTGATGGCGGTGCGATCGCGCTAGTACCTAAAATATTAATGGTAGTAGGTTCCTATCTCCTCGCTTGGTTTCTACGGGTTTACTTCCCCTTCGCTTGGAGTTGGTCTTTATCTAGTGGCTTAATTTTTGGTAGTTCTGGACTCTTCTTCCTGAAGGGATTTTATATCTTTGACCTTCCCCAGTGGCCTTTCCGAGTTTTGGGCAGTTCTCTTCCCGAACTAGGTAACAGCTTACAGGGAACAGGCACTTTAAATCCTCTTTTTGCCAGTGTGCTAATTCCTGTTGTGTTGATAGTATTCCTCCTAGGACATCCCAATTGGAAGTGGTTTGCTGTTGGTTCTACCCTTGGCATAGCGGCTTGTTTAACAATCAGTGCCATTTATGACCCTGCTGTTTGGGGACTAGGAGATGGTAACATAGCCCGTATTTTTCTCATCGTTAATGCTTTACTTTGTTATGGATTGGTACGTTTAGCATTAAAAGAAGACAAACAAACAGCTTAAATCAGTTATCAGTTATCAGTTATCAGTTATAGGAAATATGCTGAAAACCCCTCGGCTTCAGCCAGGGGATGAAAGCTAACCGCAGGCTTTAGCCTATTTTCCAGCCTTAAATTAGATTGGGTAATTCCAATCTTAATTCTTCTTGCCAGTCAGGGATAGATTTCAATTCTCTAGCTAAATCTTTGTCAACCCTAAAACAGATCGGACTACTGGTTAATGGTTTTTCTCTATTTGTCGTAAAACCTGTTTTGTGATTTTTCTGGAATGGCATTGTAATCACAAGTAAACATGTGTATACTAATATAATTAACACATTAAGGAGGTGAGTGCAAGCTGTACGAATGTCAACAAAATCTAATCAATAAAATCTAATCAATTCTGATAAGGACTTAAAAGCAAGTCTGGAGTTCATTTGCTCTGAATTAATTTCACAAGCTAACCAATTGCGGTGTTTACTATGCGCGTCAGTTTTTTGTCACGGCGAAAAAGATAATTGGGAAGCATGATTTAAAAAGATAATATAAGTTAAATAGACATTACCAAGCTTTGCACTCTCAGGCTGCACAACAAGTTTTGTTGTCTGTTTTTGAATCTTTCAAGTCATTCAAAGAACTAGACAATAAATACCTCCAAGGCGAATTGCATTTTCGTCCCAAATTTCCTAACTACCGTCAAAAGAACCGATTGTTAATGGTCACATATCCTCAATTGGGTGAAAAACCTGAAGGGTGGAAACGAAGCAGAAACCGAATTAAACGCGGTATATATCGCACTGGTACGGGGAAAATCATCAATGCTGATTTAAACGGCGCAGCGAATATCCTTCGCAAAGTAGAGACACAATTAGGCTTGTGCCTAGTAAAGGTCTGTAGGCGTAGGCAAGTTTTGACCCTTGCTACCAGATTTCGTATCTGGGAAACCAAAACTAGGAACCGGAACGGAGCGGCTTTAGCCCTCCGTATAGCAACAGTTTAGAATCCCTGTGGCTAAAGCCCAGATAGAGGTCAACAGTTAAAATTCTTCCCTAGTTTTAATTATGACTATTACAGTTACAGGAAAAATAGAACGCCGCAATATTGGGCTTGGTGCTTGGACATTTGTTACAGACGAAGGCGTTATTTATGAAATTCCCAAAAGTACTGACAAAAACCTACTCAAGTCAGGACAAACAGCCAAAATTACAGGAAAAGTGCGCGAAGATATAATGACAACAGCAATGATTGGTTCTCTTTTAGAGGTTCATTCTTTTGAAGTCATTGAGTAAGTTAATACATAAATTCAAAGCCCCCCTTAAAAAGGGGGGTTGTGGGTATCATCTATAATCCTGATTTTGAATACTTCGCAATTTCGCCGCATCACGCATACCATAATCAGCACGAGTAAAGCGATTTAACTGCATTTCAAAAAACTCCCGATTTGCCTGTAGATGCTTAGGATTTGGGTCATCTAACGGATATAAAAGTGCAGTTCTTAAGGCTTGAATTACTGCGGAAGTCACATTATACATTGAACGTTGGAAAGTCACACCCAACTGTATCAACATATCATCTTCACCCCGACAATATTGTTTGTAATAATCAACCAGATATTGCGGGAGAAAATGCAACATATCTTGCATTAATAAAGTGGGAGGAATACCCGCAGTTCCGACAGGAAACACATCAGCGTAGAGAATGCCGTAATGAAAGTCTTTTTGGTCATCTGGTACTTGTTTAGCTTGGGCATTATATGATTTTGTACCCCGGAATGGTGCCGTGCGGTAAAATACAGCTTCTACATAGGGTAAAGCGGCTTCATATAACCAAGTAAAACCTTTTGATTTGGGAATGATTTCATAACATTCACCATCAACATAAAGATGATGATAAATAGGACGACCGGCAATGGCAAAGATACCATTAACTAAGAACTTCATGGCATCAGGAACACCTTTAAAACCGCCTTCATCATAAATATCCGACATTTCGAAAAATATCGGTGCCATCACTTCCCAAAAAAGTCCTAAATTGGAGTAATAGGACATCATGCGGCACTGTTCCAAAAACATATCAGGAAACAGTTTATAAAGTCCCAACATTGCTGGATTTTTTTTGAAGTAAGCTTTAATTGCTTGATCAGCGTTGGCTTTATATTCTTCCGAATCTAAATGTGCATCAAATTGGTTAACAGGGGCATACATTTTGCGATGCCATAACATTGCCTGCATACAAGCTTCGGCGAATTCCATGTTAATTCTGTCATGGAATAAATGATGTAATATCTTTGGCATTTTGGTGGTTTCACCTTTTTCCATAAATGTCAAAAGTTCAGGATGTGCGGTAGCGACACCACGCCAAATTCTTAAATCAGCATCATCTCCAGCGTAATGGTTATGCAGGTCTAAATATTCTTGTGGTAAGAAGTATTTAAAAGCAGGAAGGGGATTTAAAAATACTCTTTCTGCAATATAAAGTAAGTCGCGCCAGTAGAAGTCCATTGGTACAGCATAAGCTTTATAAATACCGATGATTTGCATTAAGTTTTCCGGTGTATCTGGCAGCATTGAACCACCAGCTTCTAGACGATGAATTATTTCTGCAAATTCGTGGTTGGATGGTGGTAGTTTGGTTGTTGGTTTATCTGACGTTTGTAGCATTTTGATTAAGTTAGGAAGTAGGAGTATTTTGTAAATCTTGACGAATTTTTAAGGCGTGAAAAATGTTTTTGAGGTTGCTATATTTTTCCCTACTGAACTCCTTCTTCCATTACTTCAATGCCACTTGTGAGATTACCGTTTTTTCAGGAATAGCTGCTATCATTGCTGTGGTTGTGGTTTCACTCCAACGTACTAACCAGGTGGGTTGTACTCCTAAGAAAATGATGAGGGATGCCAAAATTAAGGCTGGTATTTTTTCATCCCAGATGACTCTAGGATAATAGCCTAAATCGTTATTGAGTCTACCGAAACAGGTACGGTTGAGGAGAATGACGAAGTAAACTGCTGTTAAACCGGAAGAGGCTACGCACAATAATGTTGGTATGGGGAAGCTGGTAAAACTACCTTGGAAAACGATAAATTCAGCGATAAAGCCTGTTAAACCTGGAATACCGGCGCTGGCCATGCCTCCGAGAACTAGTAAGGCGCTGATGAGGGGTAATCCACGTATAGGACTCATTAAGCCGTTGAGTTTGTCTAGTTCTCTTGTGCCAACTTTGGCTTCTACAATTCCTACTAGGTGGAAGAGGATGGCTAAAATAATACCATGACTGAACATTTGGGCTACGGCACCAACTAGGGCAAGGTCGGTGCTAGAAGCTGCGGCTAGGAGAATATAGCCCATGTGTCCGATGGAACTATATGCTACCATGCGCTTGATGTCTTTTTGAGCGATCGCTATTACTGACCCATAAATTGCAGTGATAGCACCCCATGTCGCTAATGTTGGTGCAACCACATTCCAAGCTTGGGGAAATAAACCTAACCCAAACCGCAATAGTCCATACGTTCCTAATTTAGCTAACACACCACCTAATAAAATGGTGATAGGTGCAGAAGCTTCAACGTAAGCATCAGGTAGCCAAGTATGGAAAGGAATTAAAGGAATTTTGATACCAAAACCTAGAATTATTCCCACCAATAACAGTAGCTGCATTCCTGCAGAAAGGTTTTGGGTGAAAATACCATCCATTGCAAAACTGGGAGAACCACTTAACCACACTATACCCAGGAATGTTGCTAAAATTAACGCCCCGGAAACTGCGGTATAAATCAAAAATTTCATACCAGCATAGGCGCGTTTTTCTCCTCCCCAAATGGAAATTAATAAGTAAAAGGGAATTAATTCCAATTCGTAAAATAGGAAGAATAGCAGTAAATTTTCCGCCAAGAAAGCACCAGCAACGCCTCCACTGACTAATAAAATCATGGAATGGAATAACCGAGGACGTTCGGTATTCTGGCTGCTGCTGTAAATAGCTATCCAAGTTAAGAAGCTGTTTAATACCAACATTAATATTGATAGCCCATCAACTCCTAGTTGATAGCTTAAACCCAAGCCTTCATTCCAAGGTAAATATTCCTGAAATTGCATTCCTGGAGTTTTGAGATCAAATTTGAGGAGAATGAAACCGTTCCACAACAGAACCAAAAATGACAGAGTTAAGGATACTAGTCTAATTTTATTTTTAGGAATGATTGTATTTGGCAACAGCCCGATAATAGCAGCGCCAATAATTGGCAACC
Source organism: 'Nostoc azollae' 0708 (assembly GCF_000196515.1). Taxonomy (NCBI): domain Bacteria; kingdom Bacillati; phylum Cyanobacteriota; class Cyanophyceae; order Nostocales; family Nostocaceae; genus Trichormus; species Trichormus azollae. The sequence continues at coordinate 4,146,738 of NC_014248.1, read as the reverse complement.
AAATTAAAACACTGAGCATAATTGGTAATTGGTAATTGGTAATTGGTGATTACTAATTGGTAAAAGGTTTTTGTATTCAAAAAACCTTTTACCAATTGAGTTAAATGAATTAACTTACTAAGGTAACTTTACCACTATCTAAGTCGTAATAACCGCCTACTATTTTGAGTTTATTAGACTTGATTAATTCCGATAGCACTGGTGATGATCTCAATTTCTCAATTTGCACCAGGATATTAGCTTTACAGGCGTTTTCTAATTTATCTCCTGGTTGTTCTTTAGATTTTTCCAATCCGGGCTTAATTGCCTGTAATAAGCTACCAATTTGTCCTGGTACTTCTTCGCCTTTAAGCGTGGCACTTACAGCACCACATCTTTCATGTCCTAGTACCATAATCACTTTTACTCCTAATACTAAACTCCCATATTCTAGACTGCCAATTTCTTCTGATGTAGCAACATTACCAGCAATACGACAGACAAATAAATCACCTAAACCCTGGTCAAAAACTATTTCTGAAGGTACTCTTGAATCTGCACAACCTAGAATAGAAGCAAAGGGTTTTTGACCTTTGGCAACTTCCTGTAATCGTGAATAACTTTGGTGTCCATAGCGGCGTTTTCTGCTGGCAAATCTGTCGTTACCATCCAGTAATGCCTGTAGTGCCTCGTCGGGTTCAGTAATATTTTGTGGGGTGGCAACTTCAGGTTGAACTAAGTTTGAACCAACTCCTACAGCGACTCCTACGCCAATTAAACCTGTGCCTAATTGCAGTAAATTTCTTCTGGAAAGATTTTTGTTTCGATGTTTGGTATTCACTAGATTTTTTACAACTAAAACGTCAGTTCTTATTGTAGATTGGGATTACCAATCTAAATTATAGGTGTTTAAAAAACTAAATCTATGAACTGCACACCCCAGAAAGGCCATGTTACCCAAGCACCTAAAACTCCCACACCTAATAAAACAGTGAAGGCGTAAAATTGGGTTTGTCCATTGGTGCTGTACTTTAAGCCTTCACCACCTAGTAGGGAGAATAAACCGACAAAGTTAACTATGCCATCTACAACAAATAGATCCACTATATCGGCTAATTTGGCAAGTTGAGCTACTCCAAAAATGATGGTGATTTTATAAAGTTTAGGTGTGTAAAAATCATAAGCAAGTAAGTCTTGTAAACCCTGCCAGGGTAAGTGGACTGGTTTAGAAATGTTGCCTATATAAATTACGCCACCAATACTGCAACCGAAGATACTAGACCAAATTAAAAGTAGTGCTACATCTTTATTTAAGATTGCCCAATTTGGTAATAAAGATAAACTTTGCAACAGTAAAGGCAGATGTAAAACCAAGCCAAATAAAACCATCATTGGTAAAACCATCAACCAAATGGCTTCTGGTGAACGTTCACTCATTTGTTTAGGTTTACCAGCAAAGATTAAACCGAATTCTCTGGTTAAACTAAAGGCGGTTAAAGCGTTAACACCAATAACAATGCCTACTAACCAAGGGTGTGTTCCCCATAATCCATCAGCTAATTCCATTAATGCCCAAAAACTGCCTAGAGGGGGGAAACCAATTAAACCTAATGTCCCGACAATAAATGCTAAACTGGAAATGGGACGACGTGACCATAAACCACCAAGTTGGGTAACATCTTGGGTGACGCTATTCCAAACAATACCACCTGTACTCATGACTAAAAGTGGAGCAGAGATGGCGTGAGTGAGGACTAATAATAATGCTGCGTCATCTTGTTGTGTACCTACCGCGATAAAAACCAATCCCATGTAAGCACTGACAGAATAGGATAAACAGCGTTTGATGTCAACTTGAGCGATCGCAATTAATGAACCACCAATAGCTGTGACTGCACCAATGGCCACCATGGCAGAAGAAGCTACAGGGGACAAACTAAACACAGGTTGTAATTTAATCAGCACCCATGCACCACTGGCTACTACCACTGAGTTCCGCAAAATCGTACTGGGAACAGGCCCTTCCATGGCTTCATCTAACCATAGATGTAAGGGGAACTGGGCGCATTTACCCATGGGACCGGCAATTAACGCTAAACAAACTAAGGTAATAATTGTGGGGTCTAGTTTCGCAGTTTGCGCCCATATTGCTAAATCTTGATAGTCCCAAGTTCCGGCTAAAGTCCAAAGTCCCAGAACTCCCATTAGCAAGAACAAGTCACCAACCCGCTTGGTTAAAAACGCATCTCGCGCACCACTCACAACCAGGGGTTGACTAAACCATAAACCCACTAATAAGTAGGTTCCTAAAGTGAGAATTTCCAGGATTACATAACTAAAGAACAGGTTGTTACATAAAGCTAAGGCAGATAACCCAGCTTCAAATAATCCTAGTAAAGAATAGAAACGTCCCCACCCCCAATCCATTTCCATGTAGCCCACAGCATATATTTGGGCTAGGAAATTTAAACCTGTAATCACAATTAATGCACCTACCGTGATGGCAGATATTTCTACATTGATAGTCAGGTTTAAACCAGCGGTGGATAGCCAAGGTATTAATACTTGTTTTGCTGGTTGATTCCAAATGGCGGTGAACGCCAAAACGGAATGCACAAAAGATAATAACGTCATAATTAAATTGACGTAACCAGCTGGTCTTGGCCCTGTGCGCCGAATAACTCCCGGCGACCAAGGCAAGGCTAAAATACCACCTAATAAAGCATAGCAAGGGACCAACCAAACGGTCTCTAGCAAGGATTCAAACATGAATTCACCTCTATATTTAGTATGGAAAATTTCTAACAGAAATCTATTTTTGGTTGATCCCTGTAGATTCTAGTTATGAAAAGTAGATTCTAGTGGTGAAAATACGGCAAATTTATCTTTGCTTAATATTGTTAGCTATAGCTTACCGTTATTTGTACCAAAAGGGAATTAGTTGATTAGATAAATACACGATATTTCCTCTAATTTATTCTTATAGTTCTATGGATTGGATTATCGAATAAATAATATTGATAAAACTCTATGGCTATAGAAGGAGTGTCAGGAGTCACGAGTCAGGAGTCACGAGTCAGGAGTCACGAGTCACGAGTCAGAATGTTTGAGAAATTAGTTGTAAGAATTCAGGAGTCACGAGTCAGGAGTTCTAGAAGGATAAAAAAGTAATTTTCAATGCCCAATGCCCAATGCCCAATGCCCAAATCTAAAATTATTTGCATAATAGGGGCTGGATGCATATCACGATAATCGAGGATTTGGACAATAATAAGATAGGCAATAGCTAAAAGAATAGAAATTGCACCTGTAATAATTGCAACTATTTTTGAACGCTCCATAGTATTTCCTCTGAAAAAAGTAATTAGACTTTTTAAGGCAAGGGTAAAGGTTGTTCTTTCCCCCTACTAGTACCGCCGTGAATTCAAAATCCTTCTTTCATAAGAGCTAAGCTAACAAAATATTGGTTCCAGCAGGCTGCCCCAAAAAAATTCAAAATGTATACGTTATGAGCTTTTCAGAGATTTGGAATGGTTGGTTTATTTACCCCGTGCTGTCATTACCTGTCTAAGACATTTTGACAGGTAATGACAGGAAAAAAATTTCTCTTCTTCCCCTGCTTCCCCTGCTTACCTTCACCCGTCACTTTTGGGTTGACAGACTACTATAGCCCTACAATTCACCATTTTTTTATTGGACATCAGTTCTGTTACTTGTTGGATAGACAGCGGTTTATAGAACAGATATCCTTGCACGCACGTCATCACAATTAATCGACCTCAAGAAATTTAGTTCTTCAGGTTTTTCTACTCCCTCAGAAGTCAGCTTTAAACCTAAACTCCTTCCTAAGTCAACTATAGCCTTGATGATATGAGCTACTTTATCATCTGTGGTCAGTTCGCTGACAAAAGACTTGTCGATTTTTAGATTGTGGAGTGGTAAAACCTGTAGACGGTGACGAGAAGAATGACCTGTACCAAAATCATCTATGGAAATGAGTACACCCATGGCCTCTAAATGTTCCGGTACAGTTGTGGTAAATTATATATCCTGAATGGCAGTTGTTTCTGTAATTTCTAACTCCAAAAATTGCAGATCAAGATCTGTTACGTGTAAAATCCCTGCTACTATTTCCACCAGTTTGGGTTGGCGAAACTGCTTGAGTGAAAGGTTTACTGCCACCGTCATGGGTGGGAAACCTGCATTTTCCCAAGCTTTATTTTGAGCACAGGCTTGTTTAAGTACCCATTCACCGATGGGGATAATTAATCCACTAGCTTCTGCTAAAGGAATAAACACGCTGGGAGCAACGATTCCCATTTCTGGGTGATACCAGCGCAATAGAGCTTCCATGCCAGTAATTTCTTCTGTGATGATGTTAACCCGTGGCTGGTAATACAGGAGAAATTCTTCTCGTTCTAGAGCATGGCGTAAGCTTTTATCTAAACTCAAGAGTTCAGGAGTTTTTGTACTCAGGGATTTTCTATAAAACTGGTAGTTATTTCTGCCTTCGTCTTTGGCGTAGTATAAAGCGGCATCTGCATGCTGGATTAGGTTTTCAGCATTAGGACTTTGTTCATTGACCATGGCTATGCCCAGACTGGCACTTATGTAAAGTTCGTGTCCGTGCAAATAAAAGGGATTTTCCAAGGCTGCTAAAATTCTCGTAGATGCCTGGATAACTTCTTCGCTATTAGAGATTTGAGGGAGTAGGAGGGTAAACTCATCACCTCCCCAACGAGCAATAATGTCTCCTAATCTCACGCAGTGTCGGATTCTTTGGGCAACGTTTTGTAATAATTCGTCTCCTAGTGTGTGTCCCAAGGTGTCATTGATGATTCTGAAACGATCTAGATCGAGGAACATGACAGCTAGACAGTTTTGCTCTTAATCTTCAATTGCTTGATCTATTGCTTTGGTAAGTAGATCGTTAAACTGCAAGCGATTGGGCAAACTGGTAAGTAGGTCATGCAGGGCTTGGTAACGAATTCTTCTTCTACCTGCTGACGCTGACGAGGGCCGCTGATAATAGCGGCCATGGTCAATCCACTAGATTTTTCATGGGTTGACCAATGACGCTGAGAGGTACAGTCTGCTAAACCCAGGTAGCCCCAAAAATCTTCGTCTAATCCCAGGGGTACAAACAGGATAGACTGAATTTTGTCTCGACTCAGGAGTTGTTTTTCTGTGGTGGGAAACTCTTGGAGGAGTCGGCTAATGGGCTGTCCAATTGATAGATTATTGTACCAACGCTCTAGCCCAGAAGTTTGATAAGACTGATTTTGCCAAAGGTGTTGGCATGATGGGGTGCCAGTTTTTGTCCATTCAAACTGTAGGCTCATTGCCATGTCCCCTGTTAGGTGATGGGGATGGTTTTGAAAAAGATAGATGCGCTCGCTATTGGCAGCTGCGCCAAAGGTAGCAAGTGCTTTTTGTATTGCTATTTCATAGTTCATTTCTGCGAGTAAATAATTGGCAGCTTCAGCAACTCCTTGCAGCAAGCGATCTCGCTGTCGTAATTCTGCTTATGCTTTGTTCTCCTCAGTAATATATCTAATTATAGACGTTTTAATTAAATCAGTTTATGGTAAGTAATAAACAGCTTGTCCAAAAATTTATCCCTAGTTCTGCCAAAATTGGGTGTTCTTTACCAATTTCCCTGTTCTTTACCAATTTCCCTGAGTCTGGGAAACTTACGACTTGCTGCTGGATTCAAATAGGTAACATTTCCTTCGGAATCCATTTCGATAATTGGATTGGGTATCAGTTGTGGAAAAGAGGCCAATCGAGTTAAAACAGCATCACCAGATCCTTCAATGCCAGTCTCATGAATAATGAGAGTATCAAAATGATTACCAGGATTTCCTTGAGCTAAAAGAAACCCAGACAAGTCTCCAGATGAACAAGAAGCGCCAAATGCCTCCTCTGACAAGTTGGAAATAGCATAGTATTTAGCTTGTGCTTGGGGATTGCCAAAAGCAACCGTGTCTCCATGCTGGAGGTTATGAGAAAACTGTTTAGTGCCATTAATAAATATGCCTTTGGTACTTCTTTTCCCTTTGAAGTCACCATAAATAATCCGAAACCCATATTTATTTCAGTATCAAGACAGCACGCAATAAAATTGCGTGCTGTCTTGATACTGACTGAGAACGGAGAACAATAGCGTTTCTAGTATCCCTTCCCAAAGAGTACGTAGCCTCTAACAGGGGGATAGTTCGCTGTCCTTCTGTATCTCGGACAAGCGATAGGTGGCGTATTTTGTCCCGTTCATTTTCTGCCATACCTTGTCCTTGAAATTCTCATATCTGTGATTCTGTTCTGCAACAATATGGCTACTAGAAGTCCGAATTTTCTTGCGAACCTTCAAAACTCAACTTCAAGAGTTTTTAGCCCAAGTTCTTATAAAGTCTGAGTAAGCGCAACCAGCGTAGCCGGATTTTAGCCGGTTGATCAAAAAATGTAAAAATATCGCCAAAACCCAAATTAGTTTTCTGATGGTGTAGTCAATGTTCTTCATGAGTAGTAATAAATAACAACTGACAAAACAAAGTTATGAATTTAGGTATTTGCCAACTCAAAGCATTGATATGTCTCCACGATACATGAAATTGACCCAACAACAAACCGGAGATTACACTGAGATGAGATGATGTCCACGAGGATAACGCTACCAGTAAGTATGGTAACGCACCTAAAATACCATCTAAAAGCACCTGATAATTGAATGTTAAAATAGCATAGTGGCGAAAGTCCTTTTTCCAAGAGTGGTGTGTTGTCAAATGAAAGCTACCAAAAACGTACTGAGGTACATGATATTAAAGAAAGTTGAAAGGAAATCGCCTAAAGACAGTAACAACGAAGCAACAACAACAACAACCTCAAGCATTTGTACTCCTCAAATTTGATGAAAAAATTGCCCAGAGAAAATAACGCAAACCTTGCAGCAGCAGTCAAGAGCAAAATTCCATTCATGAATGGTGTTGTCACGCCTATTTTGTGCTTGATTTACCTGCAATATCCTGTATGTCAAGCAGTTGTAGTTTTGTAAATTTAGGTTTCTCAATAGCAGTTAACACCAACTGTAGATTGATGATTAGTTGGTTGCTGCTGTTAAGGTCAGGTAAATTATACATCTACTAGCCATAGATATACTGGATTTGTTTTTGATGCTTACAATCTTCTTACTAAGAAATACGGGATAAGCAAAGATTGAGTTCACATCAGTACAAATTTAGGTTAAACTTTCCCTTTGAATGTGAAGATTTATCTGTCTTTACAAGTAAGTCCATGAATCGAACCGATATAGGTGATATTTAAGATGCCACAATGGAAATTATTAACAGAATTTACGTTTGATAGCGCCCACTACATCAAGGACTATAACGGTCCTTGTGGGAGAATGCACGGTCATACTTATAGAGTCAAAATTGAAGCAAAATCTTCACAATTAAATTCTTCAGAATACTGTCCTCACCCCGTGATGGTTGCTGATTTTAGAAGCTTACGTTGGGCTAAAAAAGATGTTACTAAAGGAGGTTTAGATCACTGTGTTCTCAATGAAGTTTTACCACCTGAATATGAAACAACTGCGGAGATGATTGCTAAATATATTTATGCTGAAACCAAAAAGCGATTACCACAAGATGTAAAACTGAAGGTAGCAGTATCGGAGACTCCTAATTCTTGGGCAGAATATGAAGATGATTAATTTGAGATTTTAGACTTTGGATTTTGGATTTGAGTATTTCCCACAGCAGCGTAAATAGGGAATAAGGTTAACTATTAGTCCAGCTTTAGAAAGCTCAAACTTAAGCATTTTTTCGTAGTATCCCGTGTTTTAATTGTTGAGGTAGCAATTAACAGATATAGGGTATACCAGAGAAAGCAGCAGCTTTGAAGTTTGTGATTTTACTTGGTTTTGTTAGCCTATTTGCCGACGCAACTTATCAAGGAGCGGGTAGTATTAAGGGGAGTTACGTAGAGGTTTTGGGGTTCTGGTTGTGACGCAATACGTTTTAGTGTCGGATACAATACCTGCAAACTTTATATCCCTGCTCTCAAAGAAGACTTTTGCTCCTGTGGCAATGCTGCTAAATTTACAAGAGAGAGGTCCGAAAATTTACAAAGGAGTCTGTATCTGGCTTTCCATAGTGTTAAGATGAGGAAAGAGCCAAGGAAAGAATTAGGGTTGGGAATAGTAACTGATAGTTCCTATCCATGAACATGTTGATGACAAATTCATAACTGAGCTCATATCTATAACATGTATGACATGGGCAAAACTAATGAACCAATTCCTAATGTGACTAAACCACAAATAGTAAGAATCACTTGTGAGTAAATTGGGGAATTCAGGGGAAATCTTTGTTCAGGTACCCGGAATATTTTTACAACTCTAATGACCTATTCAACAAAAATACCCTTGGTAGACAACTCTTTGTTTCCTGCCTTTTGTTCTGAGTCGCCATGGCATAATAACTATCATGTTTTTCTACCTGTTCAAGGAGACTAGCAGGCAAAACATTTCGTAATATTTCTAGCCAGTAATGAAATGTGTCCTTTGCTTCCGTTTTCAATATACTGAAATGTAAACCTAAAACCTCAAATGTTGGCATTTTCCTCAAATAGAACAAGGATAGACATACCTGTTCTTTTATCTCTAGTTTCCCTTTCCCCCCTGCTCCTTTCTGATTTATACCTATCTTTTCACTTTCTATGTCACCTTGAAGTTTTTTATGCTACATCTCAGTTCGGGCTAACAAGTCTTGAAACTGATGGTTAGTTATTCCCTGTATTTGTTTTGTAGGATGTGGATATTCTTGAATATAGTTAATTTAGTGGATTTTTCCTTTTGGTACACCCTCAAAATTCCCTTCTACCATTTTTTTGACTCCAAGTTAATTTTCCTGATAGGTCTAATTAGATTATCTTAGTCTAAATTTTCTAAGTTATAAGCTTTTTGTTTTTATAAGTTTAATAGTCTCTTCTAACCAGAGGAAATCATTAATTCCATACATTTGTTGCAGTTGATTTTGTGTCATATTTATGATAATCACGATTCTTTCTTGAATTAATATATTTGGTTGACAAGGTTAAATCCAAATCTGGTAATAATTCCCTTTGATTAACCTGGTTATATTGATTATCTTTTAAGGCAGAAATTGTTAATACTCCATCTTTCCAAAACCAAACTTTTAGTATACCCATTCGTTTATATATTTCTAATATTTCTATGTTTCCACAGGTAACAATTAAGTAGGTGGGCGGAAAAATTATAACTATGTCATGGCGAATGCAGCAAAGGGGAATCAACCAATCCCAAGGGTTTCCAGTAATTTAGATTTTGTTACATAGTTATGTTTATTTTGTGTCTACCTAGTTACTTCAATAATTGAATTGGGGATGTCTTTTCGTAAATACCAAAATATTGCAGATGTTGTGCATAAATTTCCACTCACTTACACATTGTAAAGATTTATGAAAATAAACATTAGCATATCTCTAAAATGATAGATTCTGGGAAATTGTGGGTAAGGTTAAGAAACGGGTAACTTTAAGAAGGGATGCCTGCTGTAAGAGTTCGTAAAGCGTTTAGGAGAGAACCCATTATTATCATAGAGAAGTTAGTTTCTAATAAGCTGGATTATAAGGCTATGTTGCCAGATTATGAAGCAGCAAGCGCGCGCTCCCTAAGGAAACTTAGGGTCAATACTAAGAGCATCATTATGAATAACGCAATAAGTAGTAATTCTGAACTGAACCATTTAATTCCGCCAGAAATTAAAAATGATGAATTTTATAGAGCTATTTATAGAATTGCTAGACAAGAAGATGTTAAAAGTGTTTTAGAGATTGGCTCATCTTCAGGGGAAGGAAGTACTGAAGCATTTGTTATGAGTCTAAGAGAAACCCCTAACCAAGCAACTTTATTTTGTATAGAAATTTCCAAAGATAGATTCACTGAGTTGCACAATAGGTACACAAATGACTTTTTTGTAAAATGCTATAATTTTTCCTCTGTTTCACTAGAAAGTTTTCCTAATAAGCAAGAAGTTATAGATTTTTACAACTGTAATAGAACTAATTTAAATCTATATCCCTTAGAAAGAGTTCTTAGTAGGTTAAATCAAGATGTTGAATATCTAAATAATTCTGGAGTCGATGATGCTCGTATTCAATGGAGCAAGCAAGAAAATAACATAGATTATTTTGACTTAGTGTTAATAGATGGCGCAGAATTTACCGGTACTGCAGAATTAAATGAGATATATGGAGCAAAGTATATTTGTTTAGATTATATCAATTGAAAATTATACGAATCATTATAATCTTCTAGAACATCCTAATTATATCCTCATTTCTCAAAATACATCTATTACAAATGGATATTCTATTTTCAATTTCACAAAAAAGGATAACGTTGAACACTATTTTTCTGTATCCGATCAATTACTAGTTACCAAACTTGTTAAAGAAGGAATGCTAGTTTTTAATATTGGTGCTAATATTAGGTGACTTTTCGATACTTTTAAGTAAATTGGTGGGTTCTTCTGGGAAAGTTTATTCTTTTGAACCAACATCAAGTACGTTTAAAAAGTTCCAAGACAGAATACCTAGTCTCAAAATTAATAACAACATGTAATTTATTACGAAAATAAGCTAATATAATTTTAGAATTTAATGAATTTACGGAGAATTTTTCGGCATTGAACAGTATTGGTAGACCACAAATGTTAGTTCCACAAGGCTCAGGTCAACTGATTGTCAAAATAGAGATTATTGCAGCAATTAAATTAGATTCATTTTGCTCAGAAAATAATATTGAATATATGGATTATTTAAAAATTGATGTTGAAGGTGCTAAAACTGATGTATTGTATGGAGCAGAAAAATTACTACAAAATAAATCTATAAGATATATACTATTTCAAATAGTACAAAAAATCTTAGAGGGATTAAATCATAATGCCAAATTCACGTTTGATATTTTGATGAAAAATGGTTATGAATGTCATCCTATAACTAAAGAAGGAGATATTGGACAACAAGTATGCGATTCCAATTGTTTTTATGAAAATTACATTGCATTTCCTATGGTACCAATCAATTTCTTCACCATTGTTCTAAATTGGCAACTATTTATTCAATACCATATTGAAATATTCAAACAAATCCCTTTTAAATGGCATTGGCATATTGTAGCTGATTTAAATCATGATACTAGTTGGAGTGTGGAACTGGGAGTAAAAGTCAATCATGAAATTCATAAGAATGGTCTTAGCTACGACGGAATACCTAGATGCATTAGAACGACTATATCCAGATAACATCACAATTTACCGTAAACCGGAAGGCCTGTTTTGGGATGATAAAAAAGAAATGGTAAATGAACCACTTGCGAATATTCAGAAGGAATGTTTATTATGGCAGGCTGATGTAGATGAACTATGGACATTAGAGCAGCTTTGTATAGCTAGCGAAATGTTCATTAATAGCCCTGAAAAAACTGCGGCTTTTTATTGGTGCTGGTATTTTTTTGAAGAAAAACTTATTATTAGTACCCGCAACTGTTATGCACAAAATCCTCAGCAAGAATGGTTAAGGACTTGGAGATTTAAACCAGGTGCTTTTTGGGCTGCACATGACCCTCCTATATTAGTAGAACCATTGTCAAATGGTGGACATAGAAATATTACAGATATAAATTCTTTCTTACATGATGAAACTGAAAAGAAGGGTTTAGTGTTTCAACACTTTGCTTATGTAACACCAGAGCAATTGAAATTTAAAGAGCAGTACTATGGCTATAGTAATGCCGTATCTCAGTGGCAAGATTTACAATCAAACAGTAAATTTCCCGCACTATTGCGAGATTACTTTGGTTGGGTAAGAGACGAAACAAGGGTAGATACTGTAGAATCTTGCGGTGTAGTACCAATAGCACAAAGAGAAATTATTAGCAATCATTGGCCCTTGTTACAACCAAATGAAGTACAACGCAAACTAGCGCATATTCAACAACAGACACCGATGATTATTGTGGATGCTGTATTTTTCCAACTCTATCAAACAGGAATTGCTAGAGTTTGGCGAAGTATGCTAGCACAATGGGCAAACACGGACTTTGCTAATCATATCTTAGTATTAGATAGAGCTAATACTGCACCCAAAATTAATGGTATTCGTTATCGCACTATTCCCCTCTACGACTATAACAATACCGAAGCTGATAAACAGATGCTTGAACAAATCTGTAATGAAGAACAAGCCGAATTATTTATTTCTACCTACTACACTACCCCTATTGACACCCCTTCAGTATTTATGGCTTATGACATGATTCCCGAAGTATTAGGGGGAAAATTAAATGACCCCATGTGGCGTGAAAAACACAACGGAATTAAACACGCCTCTTCTTATATTTCTATTTCCGAAAATACAGCTAAAGACTTAAGTAAATGTTTCTCTGATATACCCTTAGAATCCATTACGGTGGCTCATTGTGGCATAGATTCTCTATTTTCTCTAGCTTCTGAAGATGAAGTTAAAGCTTTTAAATATAAATATGGAATTAATAAACCCTACTTTCTATTAGTTGGTACTGGAACTGGTTACAAGAATGGTATTTTATTCTTCCAAGCTTTCTCACAAATAGCCAGCAGTTACGGATTTGATATTATTTGTACTGGTATTGGCGGAGTGTTAGTGCCAGAATTAAGAGCATATACATCAGGTAGTGCTGTATATCTTTTACAACTTAGTGATAAAGAACTAGCCATAGCTTACTCTGGTGCAGTAGCACTAGTTTATCCTTCTAAGTACGAAGGCTTTGGAATGCCTTTATTAGAAGCGATGGCCTGTGGTTGTCCTGTAATTACTTGTCCTAATGCTTCAATACCAGAAGTTACAGGAGAAGCAGCTATTTATGTTAATGATAGTGATGTGGAAGCAATGGCTAATGCTCTTTGTGAAATACAAAAACCTAGTGTTCGTCAGTCATTAATTACCGCAGGTCTAGCACAGGCTAAAAAGTTCTCTTGGAAAAATATGGCTGAAACTGTTAGCAAGGTCTTAATTGATGTAACTTTATTATCTTTAAATATCAAGGAAACTAATTTCATTATATTCCCTGATTGGTCACAACCAGAAAATCATTTAAGTTTGGAGTTGGCAGAAATTATCAAAGCATTAGCTAGTCATCCTGAGAGTTCCAATACCACCCTACTAATTAGCATAAGTAGCATTGATGCTGAAGAAGCAGCAATGTTTTTATCTAGTATTACTATGAATTTACTGTTGGAAGAAGATTTAGACATTACTGAAGATTTAGAACTTGTTCCAGTAGGAAATTTAGCTCCAATTCAATGGAAAGCTTTATTGCCTCGTATTCATGCTAGAATTAGCTTACCTAATGAAGATAAACAAGCTTTAACACAGGCGCAATTTGTAAATCTAAAATCTTATGAATTACATAGACTGATTAATCAAGCATATACTGCGATTTAAACAAAAATGACAAAATTAAAGTTTTTAGTGAGCGGGTTAACCATAAATTCTAGCAATTGACCTTATTTAAAATAACAACACAAAGAATTTCAAAAGTGGAAGCAACCAAGTTTATTAACCACACAGAACAATATATATTCGAATCATGAGCTATAACTCCAGGGAATATTAATATTCTGATTGTCCCTGATTGGTCACAACCAGAATATCTACTGATTACAGAATTAGAACAAGCCATTAAAGCGGTAGTAACTCATCCTGATAGTCACCAGATAACATTGCTCATAGATACCAATGGTATTGATGTCCAAGAAGCCAATTTATTATTATTTGCCCTGGCTATGAATTTACTCCTAGCAGAAAATTTTGATATAACTCCTGAATGCGAAATTTCTCTAGTGGAAGATACAAGTGAACTTGAAAGAGAGAATTTAAAAGATTTTATTCATATAAAAATTATTATACGGCCTCAAAATCTCCAAAGATTAGCACTATTTCACATAAAGAAAATTCCAGCTTATGATATCAAAAATTTCATTAATATCCCACTAAGTCAGTTAATTTTGCATTTGGGTAATAGATTATTTGAAGAACGCAAATGGCAAGTAGCTAGTGAACAATACACAAAACATATACAAATTAACTCAGGAAATCCCGAAACTTATTGGCGGTTAAGCCAATGTTATAGAAATTTAAACTTGTCAGATAAATATTTTAGCACCCTCAAAGAAGGAATTCAAATGCAGCCAAGTGACCCAAGGTTAAATTTTCCCTTAATTATAGACTTGCGGATTAGTGGGCGCAATCAGGAAGCAATTATCAGTGTAGAAAATGCTTGTCAACTCTTACCGGATGATTACACTTTTCAAAAACTTAAATATTTAACAGTTCCTACCATCTATGATGATCAAGAAGAAATGACATTTTATCGCCATCGTTACACAGAAGGATTACACAAGTTAATTCAACAAACATCTTTAAAAACTCCTGAAGAACAAAGCAATGCTTTAGCTGGTATAGGTAGATGAACTAATTTTTATCTTTCCTATCAAGCAAAAAATGATGTAGATCTACAACGCCAATATGGCCAGTTAGTTCATGAAATCATGGCAGCTAACTTTCCAAAATGGGTTGTACCTTTATCTATGCCAAAACTTCAGCAACAAGAAAGAATTCGTATTGGTTATGCTTCTCATTATCTACATTTTTATAGTGGTACACTTTGGTTAACTGGTTGGCTGCGCTACTGTGATCATCAAAACTTCGAAATCTACTGTTACTATACAGGTAATCAGCCAGATCTAATTACTCAACAATTTAAAGACTATAGCGACTTTTTCTATAAAATTCCTGATAACTTACCCGCAGTTTGTAAGCAAATACTTGCTGATAAACTACATATTTTAGTTTATCCCGAAATGGGTATGGATCCGCCAACTATGCAAATGGCAGGTTTGCGACTTGCACCAATACAATGTGTTCCTTGGGGACATCCAGTAACTACTGGTTTACCAAGTATTGATTATTTTTTATCCAGTGAGTTAATGGAAGGGGAAAATCCCCAAGAGCATTACTCAGAAAAACTCATTCTTTTACCTAATATTGGTGTTACTTACCCTAAACCCTACATTCCCCCAATTGTTAAATCTCGCTCAGATTATAGTTTAAGTGACAATGATGTTATTTATTTATGTTGTCAAGCACCTTTTCAATATTTACCACAATACGATTTTATTTTGGCAGAAATTGCTCATCGTATTCCTCAAGCGAGATTTGTATTTCTACGTGGTACTGTATTAAAGTCACGGTTACACAACTTATTTTTGCTGCTGCGGGACTTGATAGCGAAGATTATTGTGTTCATCTAACTATTCCAGAACGGTTAGATTATCTAATGATTAACCTATTATCAGATGTTTATCTAGATACATTTACTTGGTCTGGTGGTAATACCAGCTTAGAAGTGATCGGTTGTAATCTTCCTATAGTCACTTGCCCAGGGGAATTTATGCGAGGTCGTCATACTGACAGTTTCTTGAAACTATTAGGAATGACGGATACTATCGCTAAAAATGAACAGGATTATATTGAAGTTGCTATTAAATTAGGCTTCGATCCAGATTGGAGAAAAAGTATTGCAGAAAGGATGAGTCAAAATCATCATCGTCTTTTTGATGATAAAAACTGTGTCACAGCATTAGAGGCATTTTATCAAGAGGTTTTGAAAACAAGTTTATCACTAAGCTCTTAGTAGTTATCTAGGTAGTATATATCTAAATTTCTATTTCCAAACTAGTAGTTTTTCTGCTGAAAATTTGACTATAACTTCTTGATTTTCCGCATCTAATATAATTCTACCATGCAAATGTGGTAAGAGACTTTTCCAATGTTTTTCATTGATGTCTAGCATTAGTGAAATTTCCAGATTTTCGGTAATATCAATCTCATCTTCCATCATTAAATTAACTGCTATACTGGATAACAGTAAATCAGCAGTTTCCCCTTCAGTATCATCAAGAACATATATCAGTAAAGTAGTTTTATAAGAATTAATATCGCTCACTCGTTTTTTAATTACTTCAACTAGTTGAATATATAAATCACCTTCTGATTGACTCCAATCAGGGAATATGATTAGATTAATTTCTCGCAAGTTTAAAAACTTTAGAGTTTCATCAATGAAAACATTACTCACTTCTTCAGCCATTTTTGACCAGGAAAACTTCTCAGCTTGTGCTAATCCTGCTTGAATGAGAGTTTGTCTTATTTGTTCATGTTGAATAGTTATTAAAGCTCTTTTCATGATTTCAATATCATCATCAATATAAAGCGCGGCTTTACCAAGCACCTCAGGAATAGCAGAACTGGGGTAAGTAATTACTGGACAACCACAAGCTATAGCTTCTAACACAGCTAGACCGAATCCTTCATACAAAGACGGGTAAACAAGTGTGATCGCACCTGAATAAGCCATACTTAATTCCTGATCAGTAAGTTGCAATTTTAAAATTTGTGTTTGAGTAATATATTCTTTAAATTGTTCTTCTATTCCCCAACCACCACCAACACAAACAATAGAGAAATCTTCTTGATTTGGTAACTGAGCAAACGACTTAAAAAATAAGAGAGCATTCTTATAACCAGTTCTTACTCCCACTAAAAGAAAATAGGGTTTAGTAATACCATAAGATTGTTTAAATTGATTAATTTCGGTTAAACTAGCTGGACGAAATACTTGATGATCTACACCATTATAAATGACCTTAACTAAAACATGATCAATTTCTGGAAAGAAGTGGGAAAAATCTTTAGCTGTATTTTGAGAAACTGCTATATATGCAGAGGCAGATCTAATACATTCATGTTTCTGCTTCCATTGAGGTTCATCCAAACCCTCAATTTCAGGAATCATATCATGAAGCATTAAAACACTGGGAGTATTAATAGGTCTTGTATAGTAGGTAGAAACAAATAAATCAGCATTTTCCTCATCACAAATTTCTTGTAACATTTGCATATCAGTTTGAGCATTTTCATAACTATAACCAGGAATTAACCTATACTTTAATCCTGGTAATCTTGGCATTGTCCCTAATGGATGAAAAACAGCATCTGGAGGAAAATTAAATGCACTTCCTTGACGATCTAAAACAATTATGTTTTCAGCATATCCGCTTTTAATCCATGCCTTGAGTAATTCCATCCATACTCTAGCTACCCCCAAAATATGAAGTTGGAAAAACACTCCATCTACAATGATTTTTAAATTAGGTTTACCAATTGTCATAAAGTTAATCAAATTAATAACTAACTATCAATATACCTTTGCCACATCTGCTCATAAGCTGTTTCCATATCACGGGTAAACTGCTTGGCATTCCATAGCGGTGCTGTATGTCTCGACTGACGCAACTGCCAAGAAATTTGTTGTCGTAATTTCTCATCCTTACCCAAACGCACACCCCACTCTACATACTCATCTTCAGTCCAAGCAATACCTTCTGTAATAGCAGCATTAATCATCATCCCATAGCTATTACGTGCAGAAAATTGTTCCCCAACTCTTGTTACCAAAGGAACACCCATCCAAAGGGTTTCTAATGTTGTCGTTGCTCCATTATAGGGATAAGTATCTAAAACCACATCAGCAATTTGCAAATTAGCTCGATGGACAGCTTCACTACGAGCATAAGGCAAAAATTTTATCCGATTAAAATCTACACCTTCTTCCTGTGCAATCTCTTCAAAAAATACCTTACTTGCTTCTGGGTCAGCATCCCCTTTAATCAGCAAATAACTATTAGGTACCTCTTTGATAATTTTCATCTGTAAACGTAAATGGGGGCGATGCCTTTTATATCCCTTTTGAGTCATGAAATAAATAATGGCATCTCTAGGAATATTTAAATCTTCCCGTCGTAAATCAGGTACATCTATCTCAAATCCATCAACCGCTATATATGTTTGTGGTAATCTCCAAATAGTTTCACTATAATAATCCTGTGCTGACTCTGGTAAAACATAAGGATCAGCAATAAAATAATCAATTGATGGTAAACCGGAACTATCCCAACCCAGCCAAGTTGCCTGTATGGGAGCAGATTTGATTGATAATAATTCACAGACTTGATCTAAAGTTAAACTATCTAAATCAACTAAGATATCAATTTCATCTTCTTGAATTTGATTCGAAAGATTATAAGTTTGACGAAGTCCAAATTTATAAAATTTATAAGATTTATCAACAAAATACCTCTGGGTAAAACTGTCTATTCCTTCAGAGTCATCATAAGAGTAACAATGTATTTTAAATTTTTCTTGGTTATGATATTTAAAAATCCATCTGCATAACCAAGAAACAGAATGTCGCTTAAAACAATGGGAAATATAACCAACCTTCAAAGTTTCTTTATTTAGGGTGAAATTCTGTCGCCGTAAATGAAAGTTTTTATAATTTTGTTCTACTATCTCTGTATGTTGCTTAATAAAATGAGATTGGCAAAAACTAGATATCTGATGTTGAAGTATGTGGTTTCTTTCAGGTTTATCCTCAAAATAGGGAAGAAAAGACAACGCATTCGATAACCTGGTAATATCTATTATGTGAGCAACATCAGGTTGGTTTTTTACTAACTGTTCAGTTAATAAAATCTGCTCTTGCAAATGATCATAAGCTTCTTTCCAGTAACTACCAGAAGTCATGAATCCTCTGAGAACAATATGGTTAGCACAAATTTTTTCTGCTACAGAATCTCCTAGTTCATAACATAGTTTGGCACTTTCTATACCTTTATCATATTGTTGGTTGTCTTGGTAAAAATATGATATCAGTGTTAAAATCTCTCTATGTTGAAGATGGTAATTTTTGGGAACTCTCCCCAAACAAAGTTCTGCAAATTTTGCTGCTAAATCGGGTCTTCTATAAAAAGCTGATAATTTGATGCATTGGGTCATTACAGTTTCAATAATAATCATCACAGAACTATCTGAATAGCTGTGTAAGCAAACTTTAATAAAATCAAAAACTGAATTAATTGCTGCTTTCCGTTTACTTGTATAAACTAAGATTGTTTTTATAACATCTACCAATAAATTGGTATCACATTTATCTGTGCTAATACATAAAGAATGACGGACTGATTCTAATAACTCTGCAATATCATGATTGAATGTTTCTGAACTAATGACAATGGAAACAAGATGCAGTAAGTTATTAATATCTTCAGATACAATTTCTTTGATATGCTGACGGATTGCCCAAGCAACATGATAATCTTCAATTGTGATGCGACGCTTGGCTTCTTTATCTAAAATTTCTAATAGTTCTTGCGTATCAAAATCTATTTCTTCTGATTCTGATAAGGCAGTAAACCAAGTAATTTGTGCTTCGGTTTCCTGATTCTGTAATAATAAAAGTAATCCTAAATACCAATAATAACTCTTAATATTAGTTTCTCTTTCTATTGCTTCTTCGTAAAGTTTTACACCTGCATTGTAATTTTCATCTATAAGATATTTTTGTGCTTGTTCTTGCCAATTATCTGGAATCATAAGATAAGACAAACCTATTATATTATTATTTCGTAATAAAAAATATAAACCCTCTATGTCAAACTATCTCAAAGTCAAACATGGAGGGTTAAGCATGATTTCGATTTCTTACCCTTGATTTAGTTAGTAAGAATAACAATTTATTAATTACTTAATTAGTTTACCGCTGTTAGTACAAGTTGTGCCAGTTGTACCAACGGCTACACTACCATTAGCTTCCACGTCCTTGGTTTCACAGAGGTACGCTACGCTCGTTAACTCAGAGTTAGCACCGATTGATTTCAAATAAACATTACCACCGTAGTTTTTCAGTCCACTTCCTGTGGTTGTTACAACTGAATAGTTAACAGCATAAGCCTCTGTACCAGCTCCAGTACCAACGTTAGCATAGAATATATAATTAGCTGTCTGAGTGGAAATACCAATGCCCATAGCATCAATACTGCTAGTAAAGGAATCGTTTTCTGTCATGTATGCTTGCTGACCTCTGTTCATAGAACCAACGTAGGTCTTAGATTCAGACTGTTTAGCTTTCTTCGCTTGGTTTAAGAAGGAGGGTAACGCAATAGCGGACAGAATACCGATGATGATGATTACAACTAACAATTCAATCAGGGTGAAACCTTGATCATCTTTCTTTTTACCGAGGAGGTATTGTAAGAATTTTACCTTCAGTTCGGTTTTCATAGTAGTTTTTCTTGGGTTAATGTGTTGTTTGTTTCTTTACGAAAATAACTTACCCACTTCTGAGCAGTTTCATATCACCCCATGGAAAAAATTTTCTCTTTGCCTTGGTGTATAAGGATCAAAGCCTTGCTATTACTAGATTTTAGTAAATCCTGGTTTATGTACAGCAGATTGGATATTTATAAAATACAGTAGAGACGTTGCATGCAACGTCTCTACTACAAGGGTTAAGATTTTATTTGTTTACCTGATTTAGCTCATATCTGCTGTATCTTCTCATCTCTCAGTAGGTGGGCGGAAAAATTTATAACTATGTCATGGCGAATACAGCCAAGGGGAATCAACCAATCCCAAGGGTTTCCAGTAATTTACATTTTGTTACATAGTTATGTTCATCTTTGTTACATAGTTATGTTTATTTGTGTCTACCTACTTAGAGATGAGAAGATAGCTTTTCCAAAATCATGCAGTCAAAATCTTCTAGCGTTAATAGCGTCGCTTTCACTAGTTCAAATACTTGAGTGGTTGATATAGGTTCTCCAGTTAGCCTATCAATAGGTCTAACTTGTTGCCAATACTCCACTAAGTCCATCATTAAGTATGGTTTCTCAAATAGAGGAAGTAAGCACAGAGCCATAGCACTATCTATATAGATACTTTCCTTGTCCAAGGTGACTTTTTAAACATGGGAAAACCCTTATTCTTGCTTAAGTATTTATTACTAGAGTTGTTAAAACTTAAGTTATTAAATTGTGGATGTAAATACATTTTAGTAGTTTCCCACTTAGAATTATGCCACTCAGAAACAGGTACGAAATTGCGTTTTGCTTGGGGGTATCCACACCAAAAATCCAGTAGTCTGTGC
The DNA here is from genome assembly GCF_000196515.1 of 'Nostoc azollae' 0708. Taxonomy (NCBI): domain Bacteria; kingdom Bacillati; phylum Cyanobacteriota; class Cyanophyceae; order Nostocales; family Nostocaceae; genus Trichormus; species Trichormus azollae. The sequence continues at coordinate 4,125,647 of NC_014248.1, read as the reverse complement.
ATGGGATGTACTAATTCAAATAACTATAGCTGTTATTCAAAAGGAATTTCTGGTAAACCCATGGACAGAAAAGGAGGTAAATTATCAGGTTCTTTAAATAAGCTGATTAAATCCCATTGTCGCCAATTCACCATACTAATAAATTCTAACTCTGCTGCTCGTAAAGCGGAAAACATATTACTGACAGTATAGCCTTGATCTCCTTGAAATAAATAGTTCATCAAAAACGGACTTCGCTTTATTTCATGGGTCTGATACTCGTTTTCCTGGCGAGTTAGAATCTGTTCTGGGGTTAAGTTACTCTGGTGTACTCAGTTGTGATGACTTTACTGCCTATAACGGTTATCCGGTCACAGCTCAACAGAAATGTCAGGCACATCTACCCCGTCACTTCAAGACACTAACCAAGATTCCTGGCTTCAATCACCAAGAAGTTGGCACAAAATTCATCGACCTCATAGATGAAGGTTTTAAAAACTACCCCTTATTCCAACAAACCCAAAACCTTCATGAACTCTTGACTTGGCCATCCTAGTTTCAACCAAAAGTTGAATCTTCCATTCATTCATTGATCAAGCCCCAGGGGAACCTGGTAAACTTTTACCTTCCTTAGGCAATAGACCTTGATCATAATTTAGCTGAACCAAGATTAGGTTTAGCACTGACATAACGAAAAGTCTGTGGTGATTCTCTTTCTCTGGAGCTATTCCAACATCCTGCCAATTTATTGACGGTTATACAAACTTGTCGTCCTCAAGCACTTTCTCTAACTAAGTTTTCTGACCAACCTATGAAAGCCATGGTTCACTATGCTTTCCATAGACCTTCTTTAATCCCTCTACCTTAGACCTGAATCCTTACGCTTCTGCTAATACCAAAGATTTGTAACCTGTTCCACACCCAGCGTCTAATATGACTTTGTCTTTGTTATCTACAACTTTTTGATTCCGCAAATAATATCCAGTTACTAAATTATGAAAATATAGTAAACTAGCATAATTTTGGGATTTTTACCAAGTGGTGTGTTTGGGTAGGGTGCGCTATCAAATTGTTGGCTAATTTTATCCCATAAACAAATCAGAGTTGGAATCATTCATGATAATTAATGTTACTCCTAAGAGGTTGGATGCTTAAAACCAATAAATTAGATTACATAACATTACTTAACTTGGCAACAGTAACCAACCAGTAGGACCAGCACGTGATGAAACTGTCTGAGTAGTACCTATACCAGCAGTAGAAATTTAACATGAAAAAATAGTTAGAGTCACTGATTCAGTAGTACCTGCTGGTGTCATAAATGAATTTAAATAGGTAACTCCTGCATAAGAATTTAAACTGACTTCCCTGGAAACACTGTTGTTTGTAGCTACTGTATTATTTCAAGTGATTATTTAAAGTGATTATATATTGGTAATTCTCCGTTTTTTGTTGAATACCAACTCCTAATTCGTCAATAGAAGTAGTAAACGCACTATTTTCTAGGTAATAAGCTTGTTGAGCGCGGTTCATTGAGCCAGTATATAGTTTAGCCTCAGTCTGCTTAATTTTATTAGCTCTACTCAACAAAGAAGGTAGGGCGCTCGCAGACAGTATACCAATCATTACTGTAACTATAATTAATTCTGTCAGTATAAACCCTGGATTTCTTGCTTTTGTGCGATAAAATGCCGTAACAATCCCGCTCGATAATTGGTGTTCATGGTGTTTTTAGAGGTTAACTTATTTTCTTTAGGGGTTAACTTAGCAGATATTCTTAGCAGATATTTAAAGATGCGCTTTGACATAAATGTCAAAAATATCCAGAAATATACCCTGAACTCAGTATTCCCAATAGCTCTCAAATTTCTATCACCAAGGAGCATCGTAAATTCGCTTTCTTTTGCGAGTCATGTATAAACTTACTATGGAAAGTCCTTATACAGAAGAAAATAACGGCTTTTTGCTTTTATGGAAATGCTCCTATCACCAAACTTCAGTTATGCTATATTAAATAGTACGTAGTGGTTATGAGTTTGTAAAAAAAATGACTAACTCCACAGCAGAAAACTTAGTAATTATCGGTTCTGGACCCGCAGGGTATACAGCAGCTATCTATGGGGGACGTGCTAATTTAAAGCCTGTCGTTTTTGAAGGATTCCAAGCAGGAGGTTTACCTGGTGGACAACTCATGACAACGACGGAAGTTGAGAACTTTCCAGGTTTTCCCCAGGGTATAACGGGACCAGAACTGATGGATAATATGAAGGCACAGGCAGAACGCTGGGGGGCTGAGTTATATACTGAAGATGTGATATCAGTGGATTTAAGTCAACGTCCATTTACTATCCGTTCCCAAGAAAGGGAAGTGAAGGCACATAGTTTAATTATCGCTACTGGTGCAACAGCGAAACGTTTAGGTTTACCTAGTGAAAATGAATTTTGGAGTCGGGGAATTTCCGCTTGTGCGATTTGTGATGGTGCTACTCCAATTTTTCGCGGTGTGGAGTTAGCAGTTATTGGTGCGGGGGACTCGGCCGCTGAGGAAGCTATTTATTTAACGAAATATGGTTCTCAGGTACATTTGTTGGTGCGTTCTGAGAAAATGCGGGCTTCCAAAGCGATGCAAGATAGAGTTTTTAGTAACCCGAAAATAAAGGTACATTGGCATACAGAAGCAGTCGATGTGGTTGGTAAAGGTAATATGACGGGTGTGCAGGTCCGTAATAATCAAACTGGGGAAGAAAGCACAATTAATGCCAAAGGTTTATTTTACGCTGTTGGCCATACGCCCAATACAGGATTGCTTCAGGGACAATTAGAATTGGATGAGGTGGCGTACATTATCACTAAACACGGTGGCGTAGAAACCAGTATAGATGGTGTATTTGCGGCAGGTGATGTGCAGGATCATGAGTTTCGGCAAGCTATTACTGCTGCGGGTACTGGTTGTATGGCGGCCATGTTGGCGGAAAGATGGTTATCATCAAGGAATTTAATTCATGAGTTTCATCATCAGTCAGAAACCGCTGCTAATGAATTAGCAGCACAACCAGCAGCAGAGAAAACAGAAACAGAGTTTAATTTGCAAGCGACACGCCATGAAGGTGGTTATGCTTTAAGAAAATTATTCCATGAGAGCGATCGCTTGATCTTAGTTAAATATGTCTCTCCTGGTTGTGGTCCCTGTCATACCTTGAAACCAATATTAAATAAAGTAGTGGATGAATTCGATGGTAAAATCTACCTTGTCGAAATAGACATTGACAAAGATAGAGACATTGCCGAAAATGCTGGAGTGATTGGAACACCTACGGTACAGTTCTTTAAAGATAAGGAACTAGTCAAGGAAGTTAGAGGTGTAAAGCAGAAAAGTGAATATCGGCAGTTAATTGAAAGTAATCTGTAGGATTGGGGACTGGGGACTAGGGACTGGGGAAATTTCACTAAAGTAAATTATGATTCAAGCTTTACCTGAAACTAAATTAGTCTCTTTTAAAGAGTTTGTAGAGTGGTATGGAAATACAGGAAAACGTTCCCAGAGTTAAACTTAACTGCTAAGCAAATCTTTCAAGCAGGTTTTTAGCAGTATTGAATATTGATTTTTACTCAATGTGAAATAAAATAATTATAAATAAATTTCTATCAAAAACTATTTTGAATTTTGAATTCTTTAACCCCACTCTCCAATCTTCCATGACCAATAATTTCTTGATGGTACAAGCCACCAGATTTATCCGTCGAATCAATCCAAAATCCAAAATCTAAAATCGGATGACCATTACAACACGTCAACTACCAAGTTTCCTCAAATTTACTAAAAATCCTACCCTATCTCAGGGTTTGATGCTAATAGGGTTATGTATGACGCTATTTTTTATCTTTATAGCCTTTTTGGCACCTGTTTTTCAAAGTTGGGGATGGTTACAAAACCCCAAAGAATTTCTCTCTAACCCTATTCATAATGCACCTTCAGCTAAACATTGGTTTGGTACAAGTAGGTTGGGTTATGATGTCTTCTCGCGGACTATATTTAGCGCACAAGCTGCACTGCAAGTAGTTATCTTAGCTACTGCACTTAGTATGATAGTGGGTGTGCCTTTAGGGATGGTGAGTGGCTATTTGGGGGGAAGATTGGATAAAGTGCTGCTGTTTCTCATGGACAGTATTTATACTTTACCGGGATTACTGCTTTCCGTGACACTGGCTTTTGTGGTAGGTAGAGGAATTTTAAATGCTGCGATCGCAATCAGTATAGCCTACATCCCCCAATATTATCGCGTAGTTCGTAACGACACAGTCAGCGTCAAAACAGAAGTCTATATCGAAGCCGCACAAGCAATGGGTGCTTCTACCTGGATTGTACTTTCACGCTATCTATTTTTCAATGTCATTCAAAGCGTTCCCGTCCTCTTTACCCTCAACGCCGCAGATGCCATATTAGTTTTAGGCGGTTTAGGCTTTTTGGGTTTAGGACTGCCAGAAGACGTACCCGAATGGGGCTATGATTTAAAACAAGCTCTAGAAGCACTACCTACAGGCATTTGGTGGACTACCCTCTTTCCCGGTTTAGGGATGACAATTATGGTGGTAGGGTTATCACTACTTGGTGAAGGCTTGAATGAATTTGTCAATCCCCGTCTGAGAAGATAAAATAGGTGATTGGTGATTGGTGATTGGTGATTGGTGATTGGGAAAAATAACTTAATGACTAATGACTAATAACTAATGACAACTGACAAACTGAGAGACTCGTGTGAAAGATAACATTACTGTAATTGCAGCTGCGACAGGTGGATTCATGCTTTCTGTAGTTTTATCCGGTATTTTAAAAGGCGCAGCCGTGACAACTTGGGAACAAGCACGTATTAGTTCCTACCCTGTGGCTAATGTACGAATTATTAGCAATAACAAATAAACTAAAACTATCTATCACTAAAACCTAATATTTATAGTGTTTTCAGTGGCTAAAATTCCATCGAAAATACTGTGATTTATAATAATCTATTTCCGAAGTTTCTGAAAAAACTGCGGATTTATTTATATATTTCCTAATTCGATATTTTTATAAATATCATTGATATTAATTAAAATATCTTCATAAAAGTCTTGAGGATAAATAAGATGATGCAAATACTAACCAGGAAGAGTTTCACCGATTAAATAATAATAATCTAAACCAACTAAATTACTAATCCACCAATAGCAATGATAAACGTAATTGGGGGAAAATAACTCCATCACTTTAGTACCGGGTTGACAAAAAACTAAATTTGTTAACCCACTTCACTTCCATGAGAAGAAATAAAAATTTCAGCTTGAGAAAATAATACCGCTTGTTCTTCTACTGACATTAACTCTAAAATTACTGATTCAAAACCATAAAGCTGAAGGAAATTTAATATTTCCTCTTCATTTAAAAGTCTGCGACTTTTAGCTAATTTAAGAGTAATATAAATCCTTTTCTTAGAAGAAGTAATCTTTAGATATTGTGTATTTAAAAACTGTTGCTTTAAAAATTCGCAATTCCAAATAGGCATCCATGCTACACAACCAGGGAAAGAAGGAACAATTAACTCAGTAGCTTGTAAATGTTGAATTTAACTAATATTAATCTGTTTATCTTCTGGTATTTCTAGTTTCCTTAAAGTTTGTAGTGGAAATGGTAGTCGATTATCTAGCACAGAATAATCAATTTCCGAAAAAGAAAAATTATAATTTATTATTCTCAATAATTCCCATATTGCTAAAATATCCAACATCCAATGAAAATATATATGATTTGTTAATCCCGCTAAAACAGCTACTTTTCGCTCAACAAACTTAATCAACAAACTTAATAGGAGGTAATTTTTGAATTGATAAAATAGGATGTTGGTTAGGATGTTTATCAGGATGATGAAGAATTAATATAGGAAGATGTGGAGAAACATCAGCTAAAAAATATGATTCATCTGTCATAATCGCAGAAAGAGTTTCATCATAACTCAACCAAAATCTACCTTGGGGAATTTTGACTACATAAGAAGCTGGTAACTTAACTAAGTTACCAAATCTAAGCCTAAAGTGTATATCTTTATGGAGAGATTTAAGATAAGTTAATTTAACATCATTCTCTGGATAAGTCTGTACATAATTATCTCTACATAATCAATTATTTTCTGCCCATTCTCAGCTTGATCCATGAAAATGTCTGGGAGGAGATACAAGTTGAATTTCCGAGAAATCAAATCTTTGATTTAACTTTCCTGTTTGCACAATATTAGATAGTCACTCATCTATAAATGGCGTAACATAAGAGTTAATTTCCATAGCTTTTTGAAAAAAAAATAGCATCTTCAAACTGGTAATTATGTGCCAACATAAAACCTAAATAAGCTAAATTAAAGGAGGAATTAAATTTTAAGTTTAATTGCTTTGCTGCTTCGAAAAAATAATTACTTCATCAAAGTTACCAATTTTAAATAATGCAATCCTTAATCAATAATATGCTTCTGTTAAATCAGGATTAATACCGATAGATTTTCGTAAATAAACAATTGCTTGCTGATCATTTTCAAATTTCATCCAGTACTTACCAAGAGTAAAATAAACTTGTTCATGGTTGTAAATATCAATAATCCTGCCTAGAATAGCAACTGCTTCTGGGCATTTATTTTGGTTTAAAAATAAAGTGCTTAATTCCACAGATGTCAGTAAATTCTGTGGTTCATTTTCTAATATTCTTGGAAGTAAATTTAAATATATTTCAGGATAGATATTAAAAATGATTTTATGGAGAAATAAATATGACTCACTAGTTTCGTGTCAGATTTGAAAGATTTGATTTAAGGAATTGAACTCCATCATTAATAGTATTTTTTGAAGATGAAATTAATGCTTGAGAAATATTTATTAAGGCTTGGGATAATTCCGGTTTAACTTTAATAGCTTTTCGTAAATAATTAATACCTTGATCAAAATCGGCTTGCTGAAAAACAACAAAAGCTAAATCACTATAAGCAGGTGCATAATCAGATAATATTTGAATCGTATTGGAAAACTATCTTTAGATAATTACCACTGTTTATTGTAACAGTAAATCAACCCTAAGTGATAATAAGTTAAATAAGTTTTTTCTAAAGGAAAATCATTTTGAGAATTTCCGATTCCTAAATTCAAATGTCCTAATTTTTGCCATATATAAGCTTGGTGAAGATGTGCATCAACCCAATCTAATCTGGTTAGATTTGAAGAACCGTTTCCCAATAGGAAATTGCTACTTCTAAATTACCCTCTATTGCTATTGCATGACCCAAGTTATAATATCAGCTTGCTTGTCATCCCACTCTAAAATAGCCTTATAAATTTCCTGAGCTATGTCAGCTCTCTGCACAGATAAATATTCTTGAGCTCGATTTTTACGGAAATCAATAAATTCCGTTAATACTGCATCTTTATGTTCTAATTCTATCGTTGCACAACTTGATAGCCAAGTCATTTGACATTTTTCTTCATCTCCTTGCAAAAGCCAAGATAAACCCAAATACCAATATAAAGAAATGACATGAGGTTCTAAGTCAAGACATTATTCGTAAATACTAATAGCTGTGGCAAAATTCTCTTGTGATAAACACATATTTGCCTGATTGTTAAGTTGGTGAATATCCATAATAGTAAAATTGGATAATTTCTGTAAATTTGTGGTTTGATATAAAATCAAGAATTAGGAATTAATCTGTGCAGCAAGTAATCGGTATTGATTTAGGTGGAACAGCGATTAAGCTAGGACGGTTTACAAAAGATGGAAATTGTCTACAATCTATAACTGTGGATACTCCCCAACCTGCAACACCAGAGGCTGTATTATTTGCAATGGTGGATGCCATAGCTACGCTGACCAAAGGTAACGCTCAAATAGACCCAGATAATCAAACTATAGCTATAGGTGTAGGAACTCCTGGCCCTGCTGATGCTGCTGGTAGAGTTGCCAAAGTTCCTATAAATTTAGCAGGATGGCATGATATACCTTTAGCAGATTGGTTAGAAGCAAAGACCAGTAAACCTACTATCCTCGCTAATGATGCTAACTGTGCAGCTTTAGGAGAAGCTTGGTTAGGTGCTGGACGTAATTTTCAAAATTTGATTTTGTTGACTTTAGGAACTGGGGTTGGTGGTGCAATTATTCTTGATGGTAAATTATTTGTCGGTCATCAAGGTGCAGCTGGAGAATTAGGTTTAATTACCTTAAACCCCGATGGTCCAACGTGCAATAGTGGTAATCACGGTTCTTTAGAACAGCATACTTCTATTTCCGCTATTCGTCGTCGCACAGGCAAAGAACCAGCAGAATTAGGCAAACTTGCCCAAAATGGTAATCCTGAAGCATTGACTTTTTGGCAGAATTATGGTAAGGACTTAGGAATTGGTTTAACGAGTTTAATTTATGTTCTCACACCCCAAGCAGTAATTATTGGTGGTGGTATCAGTGCGAGTTTTGAATTTTTCTTTCCAGCAATGCAAGCAGAAATTGAAAAGCGGGTTTTACCAACATCGCGTGTACGGTTACAAATATTACCAGCAGAACTGGGTAACTCAGCCGGAATGGTAGGTGCTGCTAAGTTAGCATTGGGAATAGGTGACAGGTGACAGGGAGAAAATAACAACTGACAAATCACGAATTATCAAGATAAACTCCTGTGTATTTTTCCAGGTAGTGTATGACCTTTTGATAGGATTCGGGATTGCTTATGGGGTTAATAATTATGGGAAAATTAAGATCAGGTAGCCAAAAAGTTAACTTGCCATTATGTTCATGACAGAAAGAATTAATGCAGTTGAGATTAATTATATATTCTTTTCTCTCGTATATTATTTTTACCCAATAGGCATGATTGATATCTAATCCTTGGGCGTACTCTACATAATCACAAATTTTCTGATAGTCTTCCCAATTACTCTGGGGGTTAATGACTATGGGTATGGAACTATTGGGCAACCAGAAGGTGACTCTAGCATTTTTTTCATAGCAAAAAGTGTTTACACAGTCAAGATTGATTACATATTCCTTCCTTTGGTCTTGTATTTTTACCCAATAAGCCACAAAATTGCCTCAACACTGACTAAATAATCATGTATTTTCTATAGCAATTTTACCCAAATTTTGATGTTTACCACAAATAGGAAATAGGGAATAGGGAATAGGGCATTGGGAAAATTACTTCCCCATCTCCCTCATCTCCCCTAGTTCCCACTACCCAAAATGATTAAGAAACTTGAACTGGTTTTGGTGCTGTGGGAGTGGGTTGAGTAAGAGGAATGGCTGCTTCCATGAATCCTTTAAATAAAGGATGGGGGTTGCTAGGACGAGATCGAAATTCTGGGTGAAATTGGCAAGCTATAAAGAATGGATGTTTGGGATATTCGACAATTTCCACTAAACGTCCATCGGGAGAAGTCCCACTCACAACATAACCAGAGTCTAACAAGGTATTGCGGTAGAGGTTGTTAAACTCATAGCGATGACGATGGCGTTCATAAATTACTTCTTGTTGATAAAGCTCAAATGCTCGTGTACCTGGTTGAATGCGACAAGGATAGAGTCCTAAGCGCATTGTTCCACCTAAATCAACTACATCTTGTTGTTCGGGCAAGAGGTTAATAACCGGATCATTGGTGTAGGGGTCAAATTCAGCACTGTTGGCATCAATTAAGCCTTCTACGTTTCTAGCCCATTCAATTACGGAACACTGCATTCCTAAGCATAAACCTAAGAAGGGAATTTGGCGATCACGTGCGTATTTAATTGCTGCAATTTTTCCATCTATACCCCGGCTACCAAAACCACCGGGAACAATGATACCATCAACACCTGCAAGATAGTTTTCTGCTGGTTCATTTTCTAAGGCTTCTGAGTTTACCCACCGCAAACGCAAATCGCTGTGAGTAGCAATAGCTGCATGACGTAAGGATTCGACTACAGATAGATAAGCATCACTTAAACGCACATATTTACCAACAATGGCAATTTCGACGCTGTATTTGGGACTATACATCCGTTCTACCATTATTTCCCACTGTGTTAAGTTGGGTTGGCCTTGTTCCATTTGCAGGAGGTCTAACGTTTGTTGTGCCAGTCCTTCCCGTTCTAAAATCAGGGGTACTTCATAGATACTACTGGCATCTTGGCAAGTGATGACGCATTCTACTGGGACATCGCAAAATTCTGATAATTTCTGTTTTAAGCCGACAGGGATTGTGCGATCGCACCGACAGACTAAAATATCTGGTTGAATCCCAATTGATCTCAATTCCTTAACAGAATGTTGTGTTGGCTTAGTTTTCATCTCTCCCGCTGAAGCAATCCAAGGCAAAAGTGTAACGTGCATATATAAGACATTTTGCCGTCCTACTTCTTTACGTAACTGGCGAATTGCTTCTAAAAAAGGCAGCGATTCAATATCACCTACAGTCCCACCAATTTCAGTAATTACGGTGGAAGGATTAGTTTCTTTAGCAACTCTAAGAATTCTGTCTTTAATTTCATTAGTAATATGGGGAATTACTTGTACAGTTCCACCATTATAGTCTCCTCGGCGTTCCTTATTAATTACTGACTGATAAATCAAGCCAGTAGTAACGCTGTTTAATCGAGACATAGAAGTATCTGTAAAACGTTCATAATGTCCCAAATCCAAATCTGTTTCTGCACCATCTTGGGTAACGAAAACCTCCCCATGTTGAAAGGGACTCATCGTACCTGGATCAACATTAATATAAGGATCGAGTTTGAGAATGGATACCGAATAATCCCGTGATTTGAGTAACCTCCCCAGACTAGCTGCTACAATGCCTTTACCAATACTGGAAACAACGCCTCCAGTTACAAAGATAAACTTAGTCATAGTATTTTCAATTTCTAGCAACTTCTAAAAATACATACCATCTCTTGAAGGATAAAACCTGCGTCCCAATACTGAATATGAAGGATGGAATGTAATCCCCGGATGAATAGGCGTGTTTTCATCAGATTTATTAACCAATAATTCCTTGATGGTACAAGTCCCCGATTTCTCCGTAGAATCAATCCAAAATCCAAAATCCTGTTAGAGGATGACCTCTTATTTCATGCTTCATTTTCGCTCTTGATAATACTCATTGTCTCACAGTCACTATCCTGAAATCTTCTCTGTTTTGCCGTGAAAAAAGTCTTAGGATTAGTAGTGTTTAACTGTCTGTTTACCTCCTCCGTTGCTTTAGCACAAACATCACTCCTAGTAGTTTTTCCCCCAACAAACTACCAAACCAGTGCAGAAAAAATATTTTTTATCGGTACAGCGCCAACGGATGGACAAGTCCTTATCAATAGTAGACCAATTACCTGCAGTAAAGCTGGTCATTTTTCTCCCAGTTTCCCCTTACAGTTAGGGGAGAATGTATTTAAGGTACGTTACCAGAATCAGGAACTAGAGATTAAGGTAACAAGGTTGTCTACTCAATCAGAATTACCCCAAGGTTTAGGCTTTGCTAAAGATTCTCTGACTCCTGCTGCTGATATTGCTAGACTGCCGGGAGAATTGATTTGTTTTGGTGCTGTTCCACCTCCTCAAGCTACTGTCTCTGTCAAGCTGGCTAATCAAACCATTCCCTTGTCACCACAACCACCACAGGCGCAATTACCTGCTAATTCAAGTGTACTAACGGGAATAAATAAGCCTAGTACTAGTACTACTAGTCCTAAAAAATATCAAGGCTGTACAACAGTGGCCAATGTTGCTGATTTGGGACAACCTCAATTTAGTTTGACATTGAATGGTCAGACCATCACTCAAACTGGTAAGGGCAGAATTCAAATTCTTGATGCTGCACAGTTAACAGTTGTTGAAGTAACAGCAACTTCAGGGGTGACTCGTACAGGAGCAAGCACAGATTATTCTCGACTCACGCCACTACCAAAAGGTACAAGGGCAACAGTGACAGGTAAAGAGGGTGATTGGTTACGCTTAGACTATGGGGCTTGGATCAATAGCAAAGAAACCAAAATTATACCAGATGCACTACCACCACAGACGGTAATTAGTAGTGTCGGATATCGTCAGCTTCCAGGTGCGACAGAGATGATTTTTCCATTACAAATGGCTGTACCTGTGAGTGTGGAACAGAGCGATCGCACTTTCACACTCACCCTTTACAATACCACTGCCCAAACAGACACTATTCGTTTGGATGATAACCCCCTAATTTCCCGGCTAGATTGGCAACAGGTCACTCCACAACAGGTTAAATACACCTTTAACCTCAAAAATCTCCAGCAGTGGGGCTATAACCTGAGATACGACAATACAACTATGGTGTTAACTTTACGTCATGCACCGCATCTTGAACAAAGAAAACGCCTGCCTCTATCTGGCATCAAGATTGTACTTGATCCGGGACACGGTGGTAAAGAATCTGGTGCAAGTGGTCCAACGGGGTATTTAGAAAAAGATGTAAATTTGATAGTTTCTAAGTTACTGCGAGATGAGTTAGTGCAGCGTGGTGCAACAGTAATGATGACAAGGGAAGATGATCAGGATGTTTCTTTAGTAGAACGTCAGGAGATAATTAGTAAAGAAGAACCTGCGATCGCACTTTCTATCCATTACAATTCTTTACCTGATGATGGAGATGCCGAAAAAACCAAAGGCTTCGGGGCTTTTTGGTATCATCCCCAATCACATAGCCCAGCAGTGTTTTTACATAATTACGTAGTCAAAAAACTCCGAAAACCTTCCTATGGCGTCTTTTGGAAGAATTTAGCCCTGACTCGTCCCTCTATTGCACCTTCCGTACTATTGGAATTGGGTTTTATGAGTAATCCCTATGAGTTTGAAGAAGTAGTGAACCCAGAGGAACAGAAGAAAATGGCCAAGACTCTGGCTGATGGGGTGACAGAGTGGTTTAAAGCGGTCAAGTAAGAAAGGGTTTCGCGCAAAGACGCAGAGGACCAAAGGCACAAAAAATAGTTAATTCATGTGTAAAATTCTGAAATAGGATATTTGACGATGACTAATGGTTTCTATCCATCTCCAGAAACAACGATTTAGTTCTTCTGGATTGATCAACTCAAATACTCGTGGGAAGGTGTCATCGGAAGGGATTCCGTTTGATAATCCTAAAAACTCTTCTAAGCACCTTTGCTTACTGATGCCATACTTCTGGATATCTTCCCACCCTTGGGCTCCGGCTATCACTACCAGAATCCCAATTACCAGGATATCTGTGAGTTGATGTTTCTTTGTTCGCTCTACTCTTGGGTCTTTGATGTCTCCAAAATTCTCCACTAAAGTCTTTTGAATGGCTTCAATGGATGCCACCTGTCCTGGCTATTGCTTTTCTTCGCTTGACCAGATTTAGTTTCAAACTGCTCAGACATAAAGCTTAATTCCCTTTTTATGTTGAGGTTAATTAAGATTAACAAGATCCAATGATTTTTACGTTCAAATAAATTTCATAATCTCAATGAACGAATAATATCAAATATATCACCAACATTCATCAAAACATAACATCCTGGGAATCCTTAAATCCTGATTCAGATAAGAATGTCCCATGAACATTAATAATAAGTCCTTCATACCTTTTTCATTACAGCAACTAACATAGGTGGGCGGAAAATTTATAACTATGTCATGACGAATGCAGCAAAGGGTAATCAAGCAATTACATCTTGTTACATAGTTATGTTTATTTGTTTCCACCTACTTAATACCTTCATTAAACTTAATACTCTCATTAAAGTGTCTAAATCAGTGGGTACACGATAAAGAGTTCAATCTTGAGTAATTTGTTTTGATTGACGATGCAAAATCACAAACTGCCAAATATTGCTAATTGACACTGCTCCATTCCATAAAGTATAGGATCATCAATAGGCGACTAATTATCAAAAGCGATTAATTCTACAGCTAGTTAGACAACTCCTCTTTCTAAATCTGCATTTTTAGCTTCAATCACTAATAATTGGTTTCAGATTTGAGATAATAATCAACAACTCCTTTCAATTGGTTATTGATATTTAACGCATATTCTACTCTAACCTTAGCATGGGTATAGTGAATTAGTTCCATAATTAGAGGAGCAATTAAAAACTCCCATCTTACTGTTTCACTTGTTAAACTAACCTAACATAAGGAAAACTTTCTTCAATTCGAGATTTTAGGCCTGTTAATATTTATAGATTTTCTTGAGTTATTGGTAAAGTAACAGATTCAGATTGAAATTTCTAGCCAAAATCTTCTAAAATTTCTTCTGGCTCAGAATTTAATTTGAAGTAATCTGCATAAGTATAGGATTCATTAGGATCAATTACTTTTGTCTTTGCCATAATCCAAACCTCAATAAAAATTATAATGTCTTACGAAAATGCAAAATTGGCATGGTAAATAAACCCCAAGCCAAACCCGTAATTAAACCAAAAGGCGTAACAATGTAATTGTTAAAATCCCACAAACCAAAAACTTGCGCTGCTAACTCCAACGGATAAGCCATCATTAACACACTAGCAAAAGCCACACCATCCCAACCATATTGACATAACCAAAAAATACCCTTACGACCAGTCACTTCATACAAAATCCGAGTAATTAATAGTCCAGTTACCGTCCCATAACAGCGCATACATACCGCCATAATAAAAGGTGGAGATAACTCCAAACCAAGTGTAGGCTGAGGACATACATGATCACCCATAAAGTAAATCATGTCCGCAATACCCGGAAGCAAAAACACACCAGAAGCAGCCAGAAAAGGAGCAATCGGGGGACCAAAAACCATTCCAGCTAACAGGAAATCAGCAAAAAGACTCACCCAATTAACCTGTAATAACCTTGATAAAACCACCATTTGCATCTTCTCTTCCTTTGTGTAAAACCTTTATTGATCTGATATTATATCAGGAATGAAAGCAGAATTACCCATCTATCTAGGTAGTACCGCCGTGAATTCAAAATGCTTCTTTCAGAAGAGCTAAGCTGACAAAATAGTGCTTCCAGCAGGCTGCGCCAACAAAATTCAAAGTGAATACAGCGAAATCTTGTCAGGGGTTTGGAATGGGTGATTTATTTCCCCCGTACTCTACTAGTATAATCATAGTTGTTATATCTATCTTCGTGAGTTTTGACAATCTTTGTAAATTATTAGCTGAAAAATATCCCCTTGATTTTGCTGGTTGGTTACTAACTGAAGAACCTCAAACTGTCAAAGTCTTAAAAACCGAATTAAGTATAGAACCAATTCGCGCTGGTTTTGTCAATTTCTTACAAGGAGAAAACCGAATTTTACATCTAGAAGTTCAGACATAAGCAACTTCTAAACCTCCTATTCCTTTACGGATGTTAGATTATTCAGTCAGACTAATGCGTAAATATCAACTTCCTATCACTCAAGTAGCGGGACTTAAACAAAAGTTAAGAGTAAAAAGGAGTATAATGCAATTTCGGTGTAGCTTTCACGTTAAAAGAAGCTGATGGAAGAAAGCACTCCCGCAGCATTTGATGATGTATTTACTCATAAAGCGGAAAAAAGAGAGTTTAGACATTATTTAGGGGGATGATTGGGTGAAAGTGAGAGAAAAAACCTATTTCAAATGGCAGAGAATGCCCTAGGGGTGATGTACCAACGATTACACCACGTTTTAACTGAAGCACCTTGGTCCAGTTCTCAAGTCAATGAGTGTCAGTTAGAGATTATGAAGAAGTGTAGTCAGAGGAGAATTACCAGAGGATTTAGCTTAATAATTGATGATTATGGCCATAGAAAAAGCGGGAATTTTAGGGATGGAGTAGGAAGAAAATATATTGGAGAAATTGGGAAAAGGGACAATGGAATAGTAGTAGTAACAACACATCTATATGATGGCAGTAAAAGCTTACCATTAGATACAGAGTTATATCACCACGGTGATTCTTGAACCAAAGGAAAACAAGACCCTCTATTTGAGAATAAACCTGAGTTAGGAATTAAATTAATAGATCTGACCTTAAGCCGTGGTAATCAACCAGGAATAGTAATTATAGATCCTGGATATGGCCACATATCTAAAATACATCTTTCTTATTAAAGATAGAAAATCGGAATTGAAAGTATTGAGGAGGATTAGCTAAAAATCCCAAATTCCTTGCCAGTGACCAAGAGGATAGTCTAAAAATAATTAGGTTAGATGAATTAGCACAAAGTTTACCCCAAGAGGCTTTTACAGAAATTCAACTGGAGTTAGATAAACTCAAAACATTATGGGTAGTAACTCAAGAAGTAGAAATATCACCCTTAAGTGCAAAGAGGAACATTGCTATAGTCATCAACGGTTCTACTTTCTCCCAAGCCACTGATATTGACTACCTTATTACCAATGTTTCTTCATCAATTGTCACACCCCAATGGATAGTTGATACATATTCTCAAAGAAATTGGGTAGAAGTTGTTTACAGGGAAGCCAAGGGATGTTTAGGACTCAAAGAATATCAAGTTGGAGATAATAGCAGTTGACTGCGCCATTTTATTTTGGTTTTCTGTGCCTACACTTTTATTCTTTGCCATCAGTGGACTGGAGGATTAAGACCAAGGTGGTCTAAGAAACCTTTGAATAATTTTACTGCAGCTTTAGAAGCGTTGAGAACAGCCATATCTTTTCTATTTATTGATTGTTTCAACTTGAATCCGGACGTGTTTCCTTCTGATAGAGCCAGTTTGGGCTATATTTGGGCTTGATTTTTGTTTCAGTCCCGGTAGTAATTTTTGTGCAAGAAATAAATGATCAAATCGCTTTTACTGAAGCATACATCAATGAAACTACAAATCACCGTTATCGGGTAATCAGAATGTGAGAAGAAGAAGCAGAATTATTGTTAAATAGTCTGGCATTATTACCATTAGCACCATTAGCGTGGACAAATTCACCTCAAGTTCTATTATCCCAAGTTTCCTAAAATCTTGATAAAATTGTAGATATGGAGACTAAACAGGATATTGCGGCTTACACAGAAATTTTACCAGGTTTGCAGTTTGAGAAAGATTTTATTCGTCACTTGTTAAGTGAGGACATTATGAAGGAGTCAGTCATTTATCAGGATATTTTCCAAAAGGGAGAACTTAAGTTTTGTCTACCGTTACTTAATCAACGGTTTGGAGAAATGGATCCAGAAATAATTGCCCAAATTAAAGTGTTACCCATAGAACAGCCAGAAAATTTAGGTGTAGCTTTGTTGAATATTCCTGAAGTTGCTGATTTAGTAAATTGCTTGAATAGAGCTCTTGCAGAATTAATTATATGTTATAATGGGGGGTTGTCTTTGTCTTAGCCGAAAGTTAGAGTTACAGCGTTATGTTTGAATTAGCGAGCGCAAATAACACCGAAAATACATAAAATCTAAATCTCTCTATCATACCACATCAACAATTTTGCAATAGGTCTATTTAACAAGAAGATCATAACTAATCAAATCATTCTGTGGTGGGCAAAATACCCACCCTTTGTTAATTAGTGAAGATCTTATAAAAGAGTCAGTTATTCAGTTTTGTATAACTCATAATTAATTACTGAATATGACTATTCAAAAAATAGCTTTTATCGTAATAAATATATTAGTATTTTTAATACTTCATTCTTCTTAAGTTCAACTATAAACCATCATAAACCATAACCTTTAAACACCTCTGAAAACACTATAATAATTCTCTTCCTTTGCGTCTATCCATGAAATATTTCTTCAATTAAATTTGACACCAAACAAAAGGGCGGACAAGATGCCACCCCATAATATTGATAATTGACTTTAAGCTACCTTAGCAACATAGGGACTTGTCAACTTATCCAACTGTTGAATCAAGAGACTGAGGAACAAACCCACATCTGTCACGACACCTACTGATTCTATTGAACCGCGATCGCTCAATTTTGTCACCACAGCCGGGTTAATATCCACACAAACCATCTTCACACCGGCTGGAGTCATATTTCCGACACCGATAGAATGCAGCATAGAAGACAACATCAAAATCATCTCCGCACCCTGGATGATTTGAGAATATTCCTGTTGTGCTAAAATCAGGTTCATTTGGGTATCTGGTAAGGGTCCATCATCACGAATTGAACCAGCGAGGGAAAAAGGTATGTTGTTTTTCACACATTCATACATCACCCCACTTTTTACCACTCCAGCTTCTACAGCTTTAGCAATGCTACCAAAACGACGGACAGTGTTAATTACCTTCAGGTGATGTCGGTGTCCACCGCGTACAACCACACCTCGCTTCATGTCCACACCCAGGGATGTACCCAAGATATTTTGTTCCATATCATGGACTGCGATCGCATTTCCACCCAAAAGACCTTGAACGTAACCTTCTCGAATCAGTCGGGATAAATGCTCACCACCACCTGTATGAATTACCACTGGTCCAGCGGTGACAACTACTTTACCACCCCTATCCTTGATTTTACGTAATTCCCAAGCCACTTGTTCAACAACTAATTCTACCCGTCTTTCGCTGGAAACACCGGAAGACATAAAGCCAAATTCTTGGGAGTTGCGTTGTTCTCGTGATTCGGCTTTGCGGATGGTGCGGATACCTAAAACATCAACTACGACGCGATCGCCTATTTCCAAATCACGCAATAGTTTACACTTAGCTACTATACCATTGGCAGTTTGAGAAATGGTGATCGCACCATCCATGCGTTGATTCTGCACCTTCAGCCATTCTCCATTTACCCGGATCTGAGTGGGATAAATCGTGCTGACATAGAAATCATCAGGAGCGATACCTGCTTGTACCACTGGTTCTAATTTAGAATCTCGTTGATCCTGGGGTAAATCAACCGCACCTAAATCAATCAACTGAGATATAATCTCTTCCATCACCTCGTGGGATGGTGCAGATACCCTCACCTCAGCCGCAGATGTACTTTGGCGTTGTTCTCCCAAGTTGAATTTCAGAACTTGGAAACTTCCCCCCATTTCCACAATCAAATCTAAAGCACGGTTAATTAAACCTGCATCTAGCAAATGTCCTTCCATACGGATAATACGGCTTTCTACACACACATTAGCGTGTACTTCTTCCGCAATTGGTTCAGTTACTCGCAAAGTTAAGCATTTAGCCGCACCACCAGCTTTGAGAAATTCCGTTAAAGGCGTTTCAATGACTTGAAAACCCACTTCCGCCAAACGTGATTTTAAACTCTCACTGGCTTTGTTCATAATCACGATGCTATCAACATTCACTGCATTACAGGCGAAATTAACAGCATCAGCTTCTGCAATAGGAATGCGCTTTTCTGGTACGACGCGCATTTCAATCACCCGGTTGGAGTAGGAGTCAAAAGCACCAGGATAATACAGCAAATAACCATTTGATAAAGGACAGAAACAGGTATCAAGATGATAAAAACGTTCATCCATCAACCGGAGAGAAATCACTTCAATATCCAGCCATTTAGCCAAATAGGGGTGAGAATCTAATTCTGACCGAAAACCGTATCCAGCCCATAACCAACGCCCTTCTCTGTCTAAGAGTGCGTCACCAGCACCTTCAAAGGGTAGGTCTTTGGGAAGATTGTAAACATTATAACCGTTTTGCTCAAACCATTGTTGAAAATACGGTTCTTCACCTTGCCGTTCTTTATGTAAAAAGCGGCTGAGAACGACGTTTTTACCGAGGACTAAACCTGCATTGGCACTAAATACCATATCAGGCCAACCCTTCTCTGGTGCAACTAAATCAACTATGGCGTGATTTTTGATATTATTGTATAATTTATTCCATTGTTCTACAGCGTGCTCACGTGAGGATTTGTGAATATTCCCTTCCATCCAAGGATTAATCACATAATCCACATTATAATGGTCGGGAGCGCACATTAAAAACCGAATTTGGGGAACCATAAAAATTTTTACTTCGCTTTTCAGTAATCTCTTGTGGATACAGAGTTTTGGTGTTCTAAGTCTGTCAAATCTGCTAGTTAACTCTACCTTCTGTTCTTGGTAGGCTTTATAAGGTGATCGCTTCGCTCGCCGTAGGCATCGCTCTTATTCTATTACTGCTAGGGACAATGTGAGTGATAGAAGCCAAACGGTTGTATATCAATACGATATTAACTTGTTAATTGAGGGGTTATTTTTATTGTGTGCTTAACTTACTCTACAATAATTAAATTATGTATGGAGTTTTTTATGATGCCCCATACCCTAAAAGCAGTTTATCGTAACGGCACGTTCATTTTAGAAACAGCCTGTAATCTACCTGAAGGTTCTGAGGTTGAATTACTCATCCAATCAATATCTGTTGTTTCCCCACCCATTTCAGACCTAGAGAGTAAAGAACGTTTTCTCAAATCTCTAATTTCCCGAATGCAGCAAAATCCGATTCCCTTAAATACACCTCATTTTACACGGGAGATGCTACATGAACGAAGTTG
Source organism: 'Nostoc azollae' 0708 (assembly GCF_000196515.1). NCBI lineage: Bacteria > Bacillati > Cyanobacteriota > Cyanophyceae > Nostocales > Nostocaceae > Trichormus > Trichormus azollae. The sequence goes on along the minus strand of NC_014248.1, from coordinate 4,105,234 downwards.
ATAGTAATATCTTAAATTTAAGTCAACGATTCTCGTGATCCTAATCAAGCAGAAAGATGCTCAGGGTAAACTTGAGAAAACTGATACCTTACTGTTTGGACCAGATGGAAACGGTGATGGTAAAAGACACCTTTATGTAACTAACCAGTGGAGAAGAAGCAGGAAGTTCTTCTATATTGAGGATTAACGGACAAACTGGGGAATTTATTCATGTATTTATCGGCGATAATCCAGTGAATTTGGGAATTCCGCTACAACTTTAGTTTTGTATGAAATAAGTGCTAATACAGAAATTCACTTTAGTGATAAAACTCTCCCTATCCTCGGTGTTACAGGCTTAGAAGTAAATGTCATCAGGTTAGAAAGTTAAAGATGCTAATAAATGATAAATATACTTAGTAATAAATTGCTTACATAACTTTATGTAACAGTTTTTGTAACTTCCTGTGTGATCGAAAGTTTCTATGTCATGATAGGAGGTGAGAAGTAATTCGGCGACGGCGTTTGTTTTTAACATTGATGGGTTTTTTCCTTTTGGTATTTACAGACTTTTCTCCGAAATCTAAATCTCTACACTCTTATGATTTTGGAGACATTCTATGTCAATTTACGTAGGCAACCTCTCTTATGAAGTTACCCAAGATACTCTAAGTGCGGTTTTTGCAGAATATGGTTCTGTAAGGCGGGTGCAACTACCTACCGACCGTGAAACAGGCAAACTGCGCGGGTTTGGTTTTGTGGAAATGGGTACAGAAGCTGAAGAAACAACTGCTATTGAAGCACTTGATGGTGCTGAATGGATGGGTCGTGATTTGAAAGTTAACAAAGCTAAACCCAGGGAAGATAGAGGTGGTTCTTTTGGTGGTGGTGGTGGAAATCGCAGTGGTGGTTTCCGCAACCGTTACTAAGCTATTGACTCCAGGATTGTCGCTAGTCCAAAACTTTTAGAAATTAACTGAATTTCGCAACGGCTCAGGTATTAGAAAATAGTAATACTTGAGCCTTTTGAATTGATGATTTTCTGTAGGAATTCAGGAGTCAGAATGTCTGATAAATTGGTTAGTTATCAAATAGGTATGTATGGCGTTAGCCTGAAAAAGCTGACTGCTGTTCGCGTAGCGTGCCGTTAGGCATTAGCTGAATGCTTACGATTTTTCGATTATGGTTCTTCAGAAATTTTGATAATTAATTTACCCATTTTTGCACTATCAAAAACTTTGAGAATTGCTTTTGGTGCATTTTTCAAACCTTCTATAATTTCTTGATTATATTTAATTTTACCCTCTTTTAACCACTGTCCAAGATCCCTAAAAGCAACATCCCATTGCGGCATATAATCGACGACAATAAAACCCTTTAAGAAGACACGTTCCATCAAAACCTGACTAAAATCATAGGGAATAGTTACGGTTTTTGAGCATTATAAGCAGGAGTTAATCCACATAAAGGAATGCATGCATTTAAATTCACTTGCGTCAAAACAGCATGAAGAATTTTCCCACCAACATTCTCGAAATAGATATCAATCCCATTAGGACATGACTCAGTTAGGGCTGCAATTAAATCAGCGGTTTTGTAGTTAATTGCAGCGTTAAAACCCAATTCTTCCCGCAAGCAACCATTGGCATTTTTCATCAGAACTGGTAATCCCCACGACAGGACAACCTTTGATTTTGGCTATTTGTCCCACCAAAGAACCAACTGCACCAGATGCGGCGGAAACAACTACCGTTTCTCCGGCTTGGGGTTTGCCTATATCTAGCAGTCCGAAATAAGCGGTACAACCAAACTAAGGGGATGCAAAAAGGTAGTCAGGGATGCTGGTAAAGGGTTAGGTAGTTTTGTGAGGGAACGGATGTTTTGAGAGTAGAAATTAGGGTGTAATCTTGCCATCCTAATACTCCAGAAACCATATGCCCTGTTTGAAAGTTGGGATTTTTAGATTCTTCAAATACACCCAGAACTAAACCACGCATTACTTCCCCAAGTTCCACAGGAGGCATATACTGGGGTTTATCAGTCATCCAAATGCGATGGGTAGGATCTAGAGAAAGATAGATATTGCGTACTAATATTTCACCTTCTTGAATACTGGGAATTGCTTCTTCCCGATACTCAAAATTACTTTCTTTAATATCACCAACAGGACGAGAGGCCAAGCGCCACTGACGATTTATAGTTTTCTTCATAAAGTTGAATTTACGAGTTTTGAAAAATCAATGTATCCCTTCTGGGGATGATTTTGGCAGATTGGCAGAAATTTCTTCTAAGATTTACCATAATGATGGGGCAGTATGTCAGAGCACAATTAGTCACAAAATGTTAGTTTGTAAAACTATGACTAAGTTTAACTGCCCTACATCTACCAATGCCTTATCTTACTGCTACTGGGGAAATTAGTTCCCTGATCGCTAAATATACCACTTCTGAAACTCTGTGGATAGATACAGAAGTTGCTGACTATACAAGTTAGAATCCTCGATTATCGCTGATTCAGATATTGGACAATCCTCAAGATATGACTGGTGACAGTGTTTATATTTTGGCTGTTCTAGGACAGCCCAATGTGATTGTTGATTTTATTGAACAAATCATGGTGAATGCGTCTATTGAAAAAGTTTTTCATAACGCTAATTATGATTTGAGGGTATTGGGGAATAAAAAAGCTAAAAATATTACTTGTACTTTGAAAATGGCTAAGGGAATAGCCTATCATATTCTACCTTTACCTAATTATCAACTGAAAACTCTGCCTACTGTACTTTGTAATTTTCACGGTATTGATAAAGAAGAACAAGGCAGTGATTGAGGTAAAAAACCTTTAACTTATGAACAAATAGAATATGCTTAGTTGGATTGCATTTATCTGGTTCAAATCCATTGGCAACTATTAGCATTACAGTCCAAAATTGTCTCAGATCCGGCAAGGGAAGATTTAACTACAATTTATGAGGAATTTACATAATTTTAACAATACCGTAAGTTGATAAATTCTGAATTTTATGACTTACAATAGTTATTAAAAAAATCTATGTAAGTTCAAAATCTTTCGGAAACTGAATATTGTCAACTTAGTGGTTATGAGTGTAAATTCGTGAAATTGAAGTTTACAGAACTTGTACGATTGGTGGAGAATCAAGATGTTGATTTAGATTTTCCCATTACTCTAACTGAGAAATTGCAAAAACATTTAGGGAGAAATTTGGAAGAGTTAAATGTAGATTTTGAAAAAACTTCTGTTTGGGGATTACTTGCTAAAAGTAAGGAAGGTGCTGTTAATGATCAGTAATATAGCAATCTTAAATTAGTAGTGGAAAACAAGATACCCGATTCTTCCAAAAGATTGGGTAAAGCTTGATAAGAATGTAGCTAATCACAGATTTAGAGAATTAGAAAATGCAAGTATTTATACCTTCAATTGAGATTTAAATGGTTTAATTTAAAAAAGGTTTAACTATATTGATAAAATATGAGGAAAGCTTGTCAATTGAGTGAAAACTTATAGTTCAAGTTAAAATTCTAGTAGACTGAAAACTAAGTTAGTTATGGTAATGATTTACTCCCGGTATGAAAGGAGTTTATAAGCACTTATGAAAGGGCAGTTATTTACACAGAAAAGGCAAGTTTTAGGCAAAATATTCACGATAGCAGTGCTTACTGGTTGCACTGGAATGTTATGTGTTTCTTGCAATAGAAGTCAGGATGTTTTGGTGACAGAAATAGGGGTTAGTCCTCCAAATCGTCTGACTCCTAAAACTTCCAAAGCTGGAGAATTCTATATTCAAGGACAGAATCAACACGCTAAAGGCAACTCCCAAGCTGCTATTGCTGCCTATAGTAAGTCGATTAGTCTTAATTCTCAATATGCACCGGCGTTTAAGAGTCGAGGGTTAGCATATTTTGATGTTGGTAATAAAGAAGGTGCGATCGCAGATTATAATCAAGCTTTGCGTCTCAATCCCAATGATGCGGAAACCTACAATAACAGGGGAAATGCCCGTGCATCTCTGGGAGATCAACAAAATGCGATCACAGATTACAATGAAGCTATTCGTCTAGCTAATAACTACGCTCAAGCTTACAATAATCGCGGAAATGCCCGTGCTACCCAAGGACATAAAAACGGGGCTCTGGCGGATTATACTCAAGCTATTCGTATCGATCAAAACTATGCTGTTGCCTATAATAACCGAGGCAATACTTATGCTTCTCAGGGTGATCAACAGAAAGCGATCGCAGATTATAATCAAGCTATCCGCCTCAATCCTAACTTTGCACCTGCCTTTAATAATCGTGGTAATGCCTTTGCCGCTACTGGAGACAAACGCAGTGCATTACAAGACCTACAACGGGCAGCAGCTATCCTTGATAAGGAAGGTAACAAAGAATTGTATCAACAAGTAATGAAGAATATTGAAGAATTGGGAAGGTAAGGGGAATAGGAGTTCAGGAGTCAAGAGTTAGAAAAAGAAGATATTTCCCCATATCCCTCATCCCCCTCATCCCGAGTCCCCAATCCCCTATTCTTCAAAACTAGGAGTACGTAAATCTTCAACTAAAGCTTGAATATCTGCTCCTGGTGGTGGAGTACAACGGGAAACTGTAATGGTGACAATAAAATTAATGATCATCCCTAAGGTGCCGATACCTTCAGCAGAAACTCCAAAAAACCAAGGTGTCATTCCCGTAAATTTCACACCGATAATATAGATGATAGTGAAAATGAAACCGGTTAACATTCCCGCAATAGCACCTTCGGCATTTGTGCGTTTATCAAAAATTCCTAAAACTATCACTGGGAAGAAACTAGCAGCAGCTAAACCAAAGGCAAAAGCTACGACCTGAGACACAAAACCAGGGGGGTTTACGCCAAAATAACCTGCAAGAACTAAGGCAAAACCGACAACTGTTCGGCCTACAAATACTCGTTTTTCTTCGGAAGCTGTAGAATCGAAGATGCGATAATAAACGTCATGGGCAATAGAACTAGAAATTACTAGTAATAAACCAGAAGCTGTTGACAATGCTGCTGCTAAACCTCCCGCTGCCACTAAAGCTATGACCCAAGGTGCGAGTTTAGCAACTTCTGGGGTAGAGAGAACAATAATATCATTGTCGATGGTAATTTCGTTAGTTTCTTTTTTGCTAGTTAACTGTAATTTACCATCTTTGTTTTTATCTTCAAAAGTGAGGAGTTTGGTTTTTTCCCATTTATTTGCCCAGTCTAATTGTCTAACCTCTTCAACTGTATGGTTGTGGAGAGATTGAATTAAATTGTAGCGGGCAAACATGGATAAAGCCGGGGCAGTTGTGTAAAGAATGGCGATAAATAATAATGCCCAACCTGCGGAAAATCTCGCTGCACGCACATTAGGTACTGTGTAAAACCGGACGATAATGTGGGGTAAACCCGCAGTTCCTACCATCAAAGCAATAGTGATGAATAGGACATCCATCATGGTTTTGTTAGCAAAAGGTTGGGTATATTGTGCAAACCCTAAATCGGTCTGAATTTTATTTAAGTTATCAGCAACATCACTAAAGGTAAATGCTAACTGAGGAACAGGATTGCCCGTGAGAATAAAGGCGAGCGCAATGGCAGGAATCAAATAAGCGAAAATTAAGATGCAATATTGGGCAACTTGTGTCCAAGTAATACCCTTCATTCCTCCCAACACTGCAAGAAAGCCGACTATTACTATACCGATAATGACACCAGTATTGATATCAACTTCTAAAAAGCGGCTAAAGACAATACCTACACCGCGCATCTGGCCAGCAACGTAGGTAAGAGAAACGAAAATAGCTGCAACTACTGCTACTAAACGAGCTAGATTAGATTTATAGCGCTCGCCTACAAAATCGGGAACTGTATATTTACCAAATTTCCGCAAATATGGGGCTAATAATAAAGCTAACAAAACATAGCCACCAGTCCAACCCATCAAATAAATTGAACCATCATAACCCAAAGTAGAAATTAGCCCAGCCATGGAAATAAACGAAGCCGCAGACATCCAATCAGCTGCTGTTGCTGCACCGTTAGCAATGGAAGGAATACCCTGACCAGCAATAAAGAAATCTTTTGTATCCTTTACCCGTGATTGCCAACCAATGTAAATATAGAGTGCAAAAGAAAGTCCAACTAAGATAATTGTCCAAAGTTCAACTGACACCGTTTATCCTCACTTCTTATTATACTTGCGGTCTAATTTATCCATTTGGAAAGCATAGGTAAAAATCAAACCCACAAAAATCAAAATAGATCCTTGTTGTGCCATCCAAAAGCCAAAAGGTAAACCAAAAAAGCGAATTGTATTTAATGGTTGAACCAATAAAATGCTAAAAACACTTGAAGCTAACGCCCAAATAATTAAAAGATTTCTAATTAAAGCAGTGTTAGCAAGCCAATAGGCACGGCGTTGTTCTTCATCCATTATTGTTACCCATAGATAAATCAATCACACTTTATTATCTAGCCTGAATTCGTTTTTTATGTTAATTATTTTTAATTTCTCTGAATAGTTTGTGAATAGGTTGTCTATTTGTGAATAGGTTCTCTAAAAGATATTTATTAAAAAAAAAACATATTTATTCCATCTTGATAGTCAACCTACCGGAAAATATAAAAACAATATAAAACCTCTCTAAATATCTTCCAGCCTTTCTTTGTAAGATAGACAAAAAGAGATTAAAAAGAGATTAAAAGAGGTTTTACAGTTAAGTTGATAAATTGAATAGCAACTTATTAAGGTGCAAGGGCATTACCGCGTAATAAACTAGCGATGGTTTTGGCAGTAATTTTGAGTTGAGTGATGGGGTTAGCTGGAACTACTGTTTTGTATAAATAGCTATCAAATGTTAGCCGTTGTACATCCATGTCATCACACATTTCTACAAATGCTTCACGGGTAGCATCGGAACGATAGAACACGGTTTGAAGAATATCCAATACCTTGTAAGTGAGTCCGTATTTCTTATCCCAACGCTTCAGGTAAATCTTCAAGTCGTTTTCTGTAGGAATACGCACACCATTGTTAGAAACTTCCACAATGGTTTCTGCACACATCCGTCCAGATTTAGCCGCGAAATAGATACCTTCACCAGAGGACTTGGTGACATAACCAGCAGCATCACCTACCAACGCAATACGTCCAACTACACGACGAGGACGGGGATGTTCAGGGATGGGGTGGGCTTCGACTTTGATAATTTGACCACCAGCTAATTTTTTAGAAGCACGGGCGCGAATACCCGCTTGTAACTGTTTGATGTTGGCTTTATTAACCTGCATTGTTCCTGTACCAACAGCTACGTGATCATATTTGGGAAATACCCAAGCATAGAAGTCGGTAGAAACGTCATTACCCACATACATTTCGGCCATGTCGTTGTAGTAGGCCATTTTGTCTTGGGGTAGACGAATGCGTTCTTGGAATGCGATCGCATAATTGTAATCCCCAGCATCCATTTCTTTAGCAATGCGGGAATTTGCCCCATCAGCACCAATCACTAAATCTACCTTCAGTGTTTTCGTAATCCCTTGTGCCCCACCTTCTGTATGGTCAACGTAATGGATTGTATAGGGGTCAGTGTTGTTTGTGGGTATATCAAGTTTATGAACAGTGGCGTTAATTAAATTAGCACCTAGTTTTGCCGCCCGTTCGCGTAGGAATCCATCCAATACTTCACGGCGGCACATTCCTATATATTCTTCTTCATTTACCAGATTGATATCTACCTCACGATTAGAAGGAGAAATCATTTTCATCTTCCGCACTCGACGGTCGATAATCTCTGGAGGTAGGTCAAACTCACTCACCATACATAGGGGAATAGCACCCCCGCAAGGCTTAGCGTTATCCAGCTTGCGCTCAATTAAATAAGTTTCAATCCCAGCTTTTGCTAATGTCTCAGCAGCAGATGAACCAGCTGGGCCTGAACCAACAACAGCAACCCGTAGTGTCAAAGGTTTTCTCCCAATCTTCACATTTACCGAAAGCATCGTATCATGGACTTTCGGCTGATTTGGCCCTCAAGCGTAGGGTTTTGACAGAATTGCAATATACCTTAACATTTCTACATATTTATCGTCATTACCAATATAAATTTCTTCATGCTCAATAGATAAAGGTCAATGGTAAAAAATAAAGGGATAGGGAAATTCAAAATTCAAAATAGTGCTTATAGTACTTACAGTAGGCTGCGCCAACAAAATTCAAAATTTAAAGAACTTTTACCCCCTACCCCCTACCTACTAGGGTGCTTTTATATCATACAAGATGCAAACTGGTGTATTTGACTAGTCTATCCTGAAAAATCAGTGTAACGGCGATTGCAGGCTATCAAATACACATTTCTCCCCACAAAGGCTTTCAATGCGCTCATCGAGTCTTGTATGGCAGCGAATCTTGCTCTCAATACATTAAACGGGTCATTGCTGAGGAAGGGTGAGAAGTCCCTTTCTTTCATCAAATCTAGAATCAGATTCCAAGCTTGTAAACAGGCAAATATTATTCTTAAATCTCAAAGGGAGGAACTAGAACCACCAACGGATATAAATGAGGATGATCAGACAAAAAACCTCAAGTGCCCGCACCTAAATCCTCTTGTCAAGATAGTTTTGATGTTGTGGATTTAGGAATAAATTGTGCTGATGCTAGTTGCAGTTGTCCAGAACTACTGAATATGAGTCCAGATTGTGGTTCATTACACTGTGGTACTACTGATTGTAGCGGTGCTTGTAGTTCCCTCGATTGCAGCGGTGCTGATTGTAGTTGGTAATTTTCTCTAATCCAATCTATTCTGGATATGATATATATAAAAATACAGTAATCCTACCTAAAAGCCGTAGATTAGTTGCAGAGGTATAAAAGCAGTGGGCATTGTAGTTGAAAACGTCTCTAAGCAATTTGGCAGTTTCCAAGCTGTTGATCAAGTGAGTCTAGAAATAAATAGCGGTTCACTAGTTGCATTACTAGGACCTTCAGGTTCTGGTAAATCTACCCTGTTGCGATTAATATCCGGTTTAGAAATGCCCGATAGTGGCAAAATTATACTGACAGGCAAGGATGCTACATATCAAAGTGTGCAAGAACGTAATATTGGATTTGTATTTCAGCATTATGCCTTATTTAAGCATTTAACAGTCAGACAAAATATTGCTTTTGGCTTAGAAATTCGTAAAGCTCCGAAAAAGAAAATAGAGGGGAAAGTAGAACAGTTATTAGAATTAGTACAATTGAATGGGTTAGGCGATCGCTATCCTTCCCAACTTTCTGGTGGACAAAGGCAACGGGTAGCATTAGCTAGAGCATTGGCTGTAGAACCTAACGTATTATTACTAGATGAGCCATTTGGCGCATTAGATGCCAAAGTACGTAAAGATTTACGTGCTTGGTTACGTCGTCTCCATGATGAAGTCCACGTTACCACCGTTTTCGTTACTCATGACCAAGAAGAAGCAATGGAAGTCTCGGATGAGATCGTAGTTATGAATAAAGGAAAAGTGGAACAAGTAGGAACACCAGCAGAAATCTATGACCATCCCGCTTCAGCATTCGTTATGAGCTTTATTGGTCCGGTGAATGTGTTACCCAGTAACTCCAAAATTTTCCAGACCAGCGGCTTCGATTCAGTTAATCCCGAAGTATTCTTGCGTCCCCAAGATGTAATTGTAGAAAGAATCGCCAACGGCACCACAGCACCAGCTATAGTGAGTCGTGTGATTCATTTGGGGTGGGAAATTCAGGTAGAGGTAAAGTTAGATGATGGACAAACTGTTACCGCCCACTTAACACGTGATCGCTTTGATGAGTTAAAGTTAGAAGCCCAAGAGCGCGTCTACGTCAAGCCCAAAGACGCGAAATCTTTCCCACTTTACTATTCTATATAGAAGCAACTTATCCCGAAACCTACGCCAACAGAGGGTTAAACTCCTTATATTTGCTAGATTTATTGGGTAGGTTTGCTTGCTGTTCGAGAAACTGGATACTGATTAAATTAGTAGTTACACGGATACATTAAGGACTTTAATGGTTAAAATTGACTAAGCCTGTGTTCTTTCAACCTTGTAACTTATATATAATAAATATATATGTCATTTGATATTGTTGGTGCTGCCGTCGATTTTGTTACTCTTACCACTAATCGAATTATTTCAGCATTTACCAGCCAAACACTTATTAAAGAAAATCAAATTAATCTACCTGCCACAGTTCAAAAAGTCAGACAAGATCAGCGCGTAATTCAAGCAGAGATGGATTACTATCAGCGTAGAGAAGCCAGAAAAAAAGAATTTATGCAAATTCAGGAGACCCCCGTTAATACAGATACAGAGGTAATATTATTACCTGATAGGCAAAAGAAATTACTTAAAATCAAGCGGGAAGAAATCGAAGATAGGAGCAAATTAAGTGCATTGTATTTAGATTTAAGTCGAGAGACAACTGCTAAAGAAATTGAATTTAAACAAAAAGAACTTCAGAGAATTTTCGATCAGCAAAAATGGCCTGGTATTTTGAGTCGTGATGAAGCACAGAGAATTTTCATAGATGAACACAAGAAACCACGCTTATTGATGTTAGTACCACCTCCAGATATTAGCGAAGACTTTCCGATTTCATTCCGTGATAGCCTCAAAAAAGAAATTCGCAACCAATTAAAACTATTTTTAGAAAAATATTATCCTCTTCATGGTGATTACTGCCCAGTTGAATTTTATGGTAAATATTTTGAGCGTTCAATTTTTGATGCCGAAGTTAAGCAATTAGAAACAATCTTATCCGCTATACCAACCGCAATTATTTACACTGACATTACAGACCACGAAGTTTATTTAAATGTCAAATTTTGGGGTTTGCAAGAACCAGTATCTTTATCTTTTGAGCCTTGGAACTGGGAAGAAGTAAAAGGACAACTTGAAGAAGTTGGCAGCGATCAGACTAAGAGTTTGCGAGCAATTAGACAAACTATTGTCATTCTGCACAAGCTGTTAGCAGCATTTTTAGCAGATTGGTATTACCTAAACATCAACCCAAATTATGAACCTCAGCTATTTAAATTAAGTGCAGATTTTCCTTCAGTCTGGACTAAAGAAATGTTGCAGAAACTAAGAATTATCCTACAAAGATATAGAGCAGCTTATAACTATGAGTTAAAAACATTAGCAAATCTTGAAATAAAAAAACCAAAGGTTTGGCATTGTGTTGATACTCTGTATGGTCATTCAAATTATGTTTTTTCAATTGCTGTCAATCCTCACGGAGAAACATTTGTTAGTGGCAGTGCAGATAAAAACATTAAAATCTGGGATATCCAAACAGGTGAACTTATTCACACTTTAACTGGACATTCCAACTATGTTTGCTCAGTGGCTTTTTCTGCTGATGGACAAAAAATTGCTAGTAGTAGCTATGACAAAACATTTAAGTTATGGAATTGCTTAAAAAGCAAAACTTTCATTGAACATTCAGATTGTGTAACTTCAGTTGCCTTTAATTATGATGGTAATACCTTGGCTACAGCCAGCTTAGATAAAACCATTAAAATATGGGATTTAAACACTGAAAGGTTAATATATACTTTAACTGACCATGCAAATTATATTAACTGTGTAATTTTTACATTGGATGGACAAAAATTAATTAGCTGCGACTCTGATAAAACTATCAAAATATGGAGTGTTAAACAAGGACTAGAAATTGTTAGCATTACTGGACATACAGATGCAGTCAATACTATAGCTATTAGCCCTGATGGCAAAATTTTTGCAACTGGTAGTCATGACAAGACAATTAAACTTTGGTATTTGGCAACAGCAGAACTCCTGCACTCATTTAATGGACATATAAATTCTGTCACCAGCGTTGCTTTTAGTCCTGATGGTAAAACTTTAGTAAGTGGCAGTAGTGACAACACAATTAAGCTTTGGAATCTGGAGTCAAAAGAATTGATAAATACTTTTTCAGAACATTCCTCAAGCATTAATAGTGTGGCTTTCAGTGTTGACGGGAATAAAATCATCAGTGGTAGTGCTGATAATACAATCAAGATTTGGCAATTTGATTAATGAAAAAAGAAAATAAGACCCGCAAGGTGATATATCAATTATTACCTTTTGGAAAGTGGGGAAAATGTAGAAATAAATCTTAAAAGCGGGCGATGGGACTCGAACCCACGACATTCTGCATGGGAAGCAGACACTCTACCACTGAATTACACCCGCAAATAGCAATGATGGAAATTTAGTCTAAATATCAATATCATTGTATCATAATTCAGGAAAAATTGAAGAACTGTATTTTTTCTGTGTTGGGCTGCTGAATAGAAAGCATAATGAACTGCATCAACTTAAGTCATCAACTAAGATAAATTTAGAAGGATCATGTACACTTAATGCAATGGGAGTTAAAAGCACTAAAGTCTCTGGCTATACTAACTTCCTAATTTAGGATACGCCCTTCATTTGCCTGAAAAGCTTTGCTTTAGCTTTTCGATCATGCTAGCTCGCCCCTTCTGTAAGTAAAACAGCGGGATTACTGGCCGCAGAACCTTTACCAACATCAAAAAAGCCGAATGTAAACCGACCGTAATTACAACTGGTAAATGCGACTATACAAACAAAATATATACCTTGAGCCTCCAGTATGTTCAACACCACTGAAATTATCATTAATGCTTTTGTAAATCAACTCCGATCAGGATACCAACGTACCTACGGTGGATTAAAAACTGATTATCAAGACATTATCGCTTGGGCTGGTAACATGGCATTGGAAAACATTGCCAACAGTGATGCTTTATATCACAATGTTGAACACTCCGTTCTTGTTACCCTGGTAGGACAAGAAATCTTACGTGGTAAACACATCCGCGAAGGAGGAGTTTCCAGCGAAGATTGGTTGCACGTCATCATTTCCTTATTGTGTCACGATATTGGCTATGTAAAAGGAGTTTGCCGAGAAGACCAAGAATCAGAAAGCCTATATGCTACAGGGCAAAATGGGAACATGGTTTCTCTTCCTGATGGTGCTTCTGATGCTAGTCTAACACCCTATCATGTAGATCGGGCAAAACTATTTATTGATGAGAGATTTGGTGGACATCCTTTAATAGATTCCGATGCAATTAAAGTTAATATTGAATTAACTCGCTTTCCAGTTCCTAGCGCAGATGATCATCAAGATACCAGTCACTTTGCCGGATTAGTACGTGCTGCTGATTTAATTGGACAATTAAGTGATCCCCGTTACTTGAAAAAAATTACAAGTTTATTTTACGAATTCGAAGAAACAGCAATCAACAAAGCTTTAGGCTATAATAATCCTGGAGACTTACGCAAAAATTACTCCAAATTTTACTGGAATGGTGTCTATCCTTATATCAAAGAAGGACTACGTTATCTAGGTCTCACACAACAAGGAAAACAAGTTTTAGCTAACCTTTATTCCAATGTATTTGTTGTTGAACATGAGAAAAAAAATGAAGAAATGCGGTATTTAGCAGAACAGTTAAATGGTTAAGTAATTAACGTTGATCAAATTTTGGATTTTCAATTTCGGATTTTGGATTGAAAATTCAAAACTTTAAAAAGCTGCAATAGCCCGAATTTATTCAGTCAAAGGATGTAAAATCCAAAACTTAAAATCTAAAATTGTTAGACTTGTAAATCAAAATTATGAATTGGTGGCAGAGACTCAAGAAAAATTCTTTAGCGCAATTTGGGGCAACTCTACTATTAGTGTTCTATGTAGGAGTAATTGGGGCTGATTTTATCGCCCCCTATAATCCTTACGATTCACAGCCAAATGGTTCACTATTGCCACCAACCCGTATTCATTGGGTTTCCCCAGAAGGTGAATCTATTGGGCCCCATATTTATCCCACAACTCAAGGAGACATAAGTCTAGAAACAGGGGAACGGAAATTAATTATAGACCTTAAAAAACCAACACCGTTAGGTTTCTTTGTTTCCGGGACTGAATATAAATTATTTCAATTAAGTTTACCCCTACCTCCTAAATGGGATGAAGTCACCATTATTCCTGGTATACCCCTAAATTGGCATTTATTTGGTTCAACTGGCGAAGCAAAATGGAATATTTTGGGTACTGATGAACAAGGAAGAGATCAGTTTAGTCGTCTGCTTTATGGTGGTCGGATTAGTTTATTTATTGGTATTTTTGGCATCATCATCACCTATCCATTGGGCTTGCTGATAGGTGGTATATCTGGTTATTTCGGCGGTGTAATTGATAGTGTAATCATGCGTTTAGCAGAAGTGTTGATGACCTTTCCCAGCATTTATCTGTTAGCAGCATTATCAGGAGTGTTAAGTCCACAATTAACCAGTACACAAAGATTTTTATTAATTGTTGTTATTACATCTGTAATTAGTTGGGCAGGTTTAGCCAGAGTGATTCGTGGTCAAGTCCTATCAATTAAAGAACGGGAATTTGTACAAGCATCACTAGCCATGGGTGGTAAGCCGATTTATATTATTCGCCGTCATGTTCTGCCCCAAACGGCTAGTTATGCAATTATTTCTGCTACTCTAACAATTCCTAGTTTTATTGGTGCAGAAGCAGTTTTGAGTCTGATTGGTTTAGGCATTCAACAACCAGATCCCTCTTGGGGAAATATGCTTTCCTTAGCAAGTAATGCTTCAATTTTAGTATTACAACCTTGGCTGATTTTGCCACCTGCAATATTAATTATTCTCACTGTTTTAGCTTTCAACTTACTGGGTGATGGGTTGCGTGATGCCCTAGATCCCCAAAGTTTGCAGAGGTAAGCGGGGAAGATGCCATCGCTAACCCTATTTTCTTAGATGGAAATTTCAGAGCAATCAAGGAAAATATGATAGACAGTGATTGTATTTCCTGTTGAGCGATCATGTTCACTCACTAACTCATTTTGTAAAGAAGCAATAACTTGACCTTGGCTCAATTTTTGTCTTATAAAAAGGCTATTATCAGAGTCAGTAAATTTTCTATTTAGTTCTCTAAGAGTGTTCCAACTAAAAAAATGATCCAAAACGTCAGTCACTTCGACAAAAGATTTCAACAAACCATTTTTTCAAAGTTGGTAAGCGGTGAATCAGCTCTTCGATGTCCGCCATTGCTTGTTGTGTCAGTTTAACTCCTGTATGATAAATTGTCTCAACCAAATTAACCACAGGATTTTCGCCCTTGAAAGTTAGGGTAGAAGCGAATCGTAATACGGTTTCGGCACGGGTTTTTCCACCTCTATCGAACTCTCCGATTTTGATTCCCACCTTAGCATCTATAGAAGTTCTTAATGTTGTTGATTCATCATCCGCTTGTTGATTGATGCGATTAACTTCTTTTAAAGATGGCTTCTGTTTTTGGTATCTCTTTGATTGGTCTTGTTTTAGCCACCCTTTTTAAGCCATAAAGTTGAGCTTGTTTAGAATTGACTATTCTCTGAGCTGTAGAAACAGCAGCATAGATAGTAGGCTAGCTGAGGTTGATCCATCAAAGTTAGTTGGGAGCCTGTGAGCTTTCATAACACACAGGTTACATCTAAATTGACCGCAGGCTAAGGATGTAATGCTACTGCTTACTGTTAAATCAGCATCACATAACTGGAGGGTGGAGGTGTGTGATGTTGTATCTTTAGCTGATGACCAAACCTCTGCTAGTTGTTGTGCTAAGTTCTTGTGTGATGGTTGCTGCTGTACCAATCCTCAGATCCTGTCATATCTAGAAAATTACTCTTTTTGAAGGAATACCCGGACGCTAACATGGAAGTTTCTCTTTCATATTATCCTGTTGGTTTGCACTTTTCTACACAGCGAATATACTAGACCTGTCAGGAAAATTAACTTGGAGTCAAAAAAATGGTGGAAGGGAATTTTGAGGGTGTAGCAAAAGGAAAAATCTACTAAATTAACTATATTCAATAATATCCACATCGTAGAAAACAAATACTGGGAATAACTAACCATAAGTTTCAAGACTTGTTAGCCCAATGTGGAATGTAGCATAAAAAACTTCAAGGTGACATAGAAAGTAAAAAGATAGGTATAAATCAGAAAGGAGGAGGGGGGAAACGGAAACTAGAGATAAAAGAAAAAAGAAGAGGTATGTCTATGCTTATTCTATTGGAGGAAAATGCCAACATTTGAGGTTTTAGGTTTGCATTTCGGTATATGGAAAACGGAAGCAAAGGACACATTTCATTACTGGATAGAGATATTACGAAATGTTTTCCCTCCTAGTCTCCTTAAACAGGTAGAAAAAGATTATAGCGATTATGCCATGGTGACTCAGAACAAAAGGCAGGAAACAAAGAGTTTTCTACCAAGGGTATTTTTGTTAAACAGGTCATTAGACTTGTAAAAATATCCCGGGTACCTAAACAAAGATTTCCCCTGGATTGCCCAATTTACTCACAAGTAATTCTTACTAACTATTTGTGGTTTAGTCACATTAGGAATTGGTTCATTAGTTTTGCCCATTTCATACATGTTATGGATATGAGGTCACTTATTAATTTGTCATCAATATCTTCATGGATAGTTCCTATCTATCATTGATACAAGTCTATTAAGACAGATTATTATCTATATTTTATTGCTAGAATATTGGCATCAGTAATATGCTCGTGATTGTTTCTATTGGGAGGGAGAAATCATTGCTTTTAGATATGATTTAAACGATGAATTTAAGTACGACTTTAAAAAATCAGCTAACTGTAGATTTACAAGGAATTCATCAACTTTCTCTAAACTTAGTTGGGAAAAAAACCGGGCTATCTCCTAACCTATTCCCACATATTTGTCACTATTATTTAGAATAATAATTAGATAATAATTGCTATCCTGAAAAATAAGTGGGTGGAAATTCCTGCAAAATATCAGCAATACTGTTATATTTATTGGAAGACATAATTGCCTCCACTGGATAACATCCGTTCGAGCTTACTTACCAGCTTGATTAACTTCTGCCACCCTCTTCTTCACATCCCTCAACACAGTATTATAATCCTGCCTATCAGGATGCAGCTTAACCAACTTTTCCATTAGTGCGCTCGCACCCTTATCATCCCCTGAGTTTAACCGAATTATAGACAGTTTCTCCAAAGCCAACTGGTTATTCGGTTCTCTTTGTAAAACAAATTTATAACCCTGAGGCTATTTTTGCTCAGCCTCAGCCGATTGAACTACCACTAGTTCTTTAGGTTTTTCCCAAGCCTGTTTGACAGTATTAAACCCCCCGAATAGTTAGTATTGAACCAGCGAAGCCGAATAAGGAAATATTATATGTAACCATTTTTTGCTTTCTTGCAATTTGCTGACCACGTTTCTCTAGGTAATCACTTTCTGCACTTGCCATAGTTAAAATCTAGTGCGGTAAACACCTAGATAACAACAATCTTTCTCTCCTATCCTATTTACTGATATTACCCACAAAATACCAGAAACTATCATATTACGCCCAATCATCACGACGAGTTGAGTTATACTATTTCGGGTTTTGAATTGAGAATAAATACCTTTCTGTGTCCGGGTTGGAGCGGAACAATCGGTCACAATCATTTTTCAAATTGGTATTAGCTGATAAATATATAAAGATTTGCTGACATTTAGCCAAATTTGGTCTATCATTCATAATTTATAAGTTTGTGGTCGTGATTACCGTACAAAAACCAATTTTTAGTAAAAGACCAAAAAGAGTTATGGTATACTGGAAAAGTTAAGACTAGCTTTACAAAACTATAGCGCCCTACCCACCATTCAAAATTCTTAACCGGAAAGCAGTTTTAATCAAGCATTTACCCAAATAAAATCTGAAATACATCGAGGTTATGACTCAGCAAGTAATTCACCCTATGGTGAAATTGCAGCGTAACGTGCAATCACTCGTAGAATCCAATATTATCAAGCCCACTGATAGCATCTGGAAAATTGCCTTACTCTATGGCAATGACTGGCAGCACTGGAAACAGGAACTGCAAGACTTTGGTTTTAGTATGCAAGACCCAATTGCTGACCTACTAGCCGTGGAAAATTGGGACGAAAATTAACGGTTCTGGGTTTGCTAACTGGGGACTGGGAAAAGATTTTGACCAATTACCAATCACCCAGTTAATTACCATATTCTTCTTTATCCTTGTTTTTGTGAATAAATAAAGGGACAGTAGCCATTAAGACCTTTTTCTATCCGGTCTTTCAAAGCTCTGTTGTATTTGAATTTTTCTGCCTTGCAGTCGTTTAAAATATGAGCGATGATAAAGACTCTTGTGCCTTCAGTCTAAGCAGCTTTTCTGAGTTGGTCGCTTAAATTTTAGTGCTAGCAATCTGATAAACTTTATCCTAGTCTATAGGTCACTTTTAGCAGTAATTGGCTAACTTGATAGAAGTCTAAAGACTCAAAACCACTATTTCCCATACCAGATTATAAAAAACCTGAGGGGAGTTTGGAAACCCAGTGGCTTTTAGCCCTGGGAGGAAAAAGGAGAGGGTGGGCTAAAGCCCACTGTATCCATCTGTATCCCTAATATGGGCATCCCTTCTTGTGGATGGTCAACTAATCAAATCTATTAAGCCAGTGGTTCAACAACCGTAATACTCAACTGCAATATATCAAGGATACGCTCTTAATTAAGGGTATCACTAATCAACAAGTGAAACTTACAGCAAAACACAATAATCAAGTCAGAGATTACCTGAATAAGACAGCACGATTTATGGTGAATCACTGCATCCAAAATAGTATCGCTAATTTAATTCTTGGCTACAATCCTGCTATCAAACAAGAAATCAATATTGGTGGATGCAATAACCAAAACTTCGTCCAAATTCCTTTTCACACATTGTCTTCAGCTTATAAGGCAATGTGTGAAAGATATGGATTGAACTATCAGGAGCAAGACGAATCTTACACCTCCAAAGCCAGTGCGCTTGATGGTGATGAGATACCTGTTTACAACGCCGAGAATCCAAAAGAATATCAGTTCTCTGGTAAGCGAATTCAGCGTGGATTTTACAGGACAAAAAGTGCACATCTTGTGAATGCGGATCTGAATGGTTCACTAAATATTGGACGAAAAAGTAAGCACGAAGGTTTTCACCAAGTGTCGAGAGGGTCTTTGACCGCCCCAAGAAGGATTAATCTTCTTAAATTGCAAAGGAAAACGCCTAGCAAGCAATATGGCTTTAGCCTTTTGCGTAGCATCCTTTTAGAATCCCCTAGCCTTTAGGCTAGGGGAGAGTCAACAATCCCAAAATTGGTAAATTATCATGCAAACCTTAACTAAACCTCAGCTAGTCACCTTTGATGAGTTTATTCAGTGGAAGCCAGATAAGGGATTTTATGAACTCCATGATGGGGAAATCGTTGAAATGAATCCGCCAGTGGGAAAACACGAAAGAAGAACTGGGTTTTTAACTATAGACTTAGCTATAGAGTCTCGGCGCTTAAATCTTCCCTATTTCATCCCCGAACAAGCATTAGTTAAACCCTCAACCAGGGAATCGGCCTATTCTCGAGATGTTTTCTTTGTTGATAGACCCCACCAACCTAGTTAATGAACCACGGTGGGAAAAGGAGTCAACAGTTATCCAAGCTGATTCAGTACGGTTACTCATTGAAGTTGTGAGTACAAATTGGCGAGTTGATTACTATAAGAAATATAGTAGACCTCTTGCAAAATTGTTTCTGTAGTATGATAGAGAGTTTTAGATTTTATGTATTTTTGGTGTTCTTTGTGATCGCTAATTCAAACATAACCGTGTAACTCTAACTTTTGCATAAAACAAAGATAACCTCTGCATAAAACAAAGATAACCTCTCATGATAACATAAAATTAATTCTGCAATAGGTCTAGTGATTATGAGGAGATGGGAATTAAAGAATACTGGATTGTAGATTATCAGCCTTTTGGTGCTAATAAATTGGTTAGCGACCCTAAACAGCCTACTATTTTCGTTTGTTGTCTGGTTAAATATGAGTATCAAATCAACCAATTCAGAGGTGATGAACGGGTAATTTCATCTACCTTCCCAGAGTTGGGTTTAACAGCTAATCAGATTCTTCTAGCTGGTCACTGACATTAACGCTTTGGCTAAATCTTGAGCAGTTTGATAGCGATCCCGTGGTAGAGGTTCAGTTATACACTCAATAACTTCTCGGAGTTGATGTGTAATATTGGGCACAGTTTTAAGATCAAATGAAAAACCTCGTCCCCTTTGCCGGAAAAACTTCAAAGGATTTTCCCCTGTGAGTAAAAAAATCAAAGTTGGACCGATCGCATATAAATCCGATTGTATCAAAGGTTGTCCTCGTTCCTGTTCTGGAGCGCAATAACCTTCTGCGCCGATTCTTGTACCCGGTGCGGTTCCTGTTTCCTTGACAGCCCCAAAATCCAATACCACGATACGATTATTAGCACTCCTCACCATCAAATTAGCAGGTTTAATATCACGGTGAATCAGTGGTGGTTCTTGTCCATGGAGATATTCTAAAATATCACAGGTTTGAATCATCCAAGCGATCGCTTGATTAGGTGTAACAGGTCCAGTGTTATATATCCGTTTTTCTAAATCCTGTCCATGAATTAATTCCATTCCCAAATATTTTTTACCACCTTCGACAAAAAAGTCATAATACTTAGGAATTCCCGGATAATTAAGACATTTCAGAGCATTCGCTTCTCGTTCAAATAACTCTTGTGCTTTGGCTATTTTAGCCATATCCGCGTTCATCTGCTTTAACACCAACAACTGCGGTACTCCCGTACTCAAGCCCGTATCATCCCAAGCTAGGTAAGTAGTACCCATCCCTCCTTGTCCCAGAATTCTCAAAATCTGATAATGACGAATTCGCTGGAGAACAGTCAGCGGTTGACCACAATGAACACAAAATATATTGTTTGGCGAGTTTCCTTCGTGAGTACAACGAGAAATAGAGAGATTTTCCGTTTCCTGGTGTATGGGCTGCCAAGGAGCAACTGTCGGTTCTGGTATATCCTGAAGTTGGAATTTGAGTATGGGACCGCCCTGTGCTAATTGCAGCAGGGAATTATCTGGTAATGTACTTTTGGTAACCAGAACACCATTGAGAAAAGTACCATTTGTCCCTTGACTAATGACCTGCCAAGCATCACCCTTCTTACCAGTACCGAATTGTTTAAGTTCGAGATGATAGCGAGAAACTAAACTATCATTTAAAACAACGTGATTATCCACTGCTCTACCAATACGAATTATGGTATAACCCTCAAAGCGCCACTGGTTAAGGGGTGTTTTATGTTGCATGTCTAACAGGGTCAGAGTAACCACAAGAAAGCCTAAGAGTTAAGAGATGGAAATTGTTAATGCCAACTTTGCTGATTTGGAGAAACCTTTACCCGTATCAGTATACCTGTAATGTTGTCGTGGCCATTATATTCGTTCGCTAAATCAATTAAGTTGTTAAGACCTGATTCTAGATTAGCGCCAGAACTAAGCAGAGGTTCTAGATGAGTCTGCCAATTATTTTCTACTAAATCATTATCTGATAAACCGTCCGAAGCTAACAGCAGCAAAGTATCTTCACTAATTTCAAAAAAATCTACCTCTGGATGGACGAAATTTGCATCTCGTGGTCCAATAGCTTGGGTGAGTTGGTAGGCATCTGGACGAGCATAAGCAATAGCAGATTCTACACCTTTGGCTATTTCCCGCTGGCCAACTTCGTGATCTACAGTTATTTGTTCTAGTCCCCGTTGGCCTGTGCAACGATAAAGACGACTATCACCAACATGAGCAACTGCGGCTCTGGTATTATGCATTAATAACATCACCAAGGTAGTACCCATGCGCCCCACACCAGAACGCAGTCCTTGTTGATTGAGATTGTAGATCGTCTCATTAGCCAAAAAAACTGCTTTTTGGATACTTTCTGCGGTTGGGAGTTCTGCTGTCACCCAGTTTTCTTGAAAGTATTGTTGCAGAGTACTTACAGCTAACTCACTGGCTACTTCACCAGCAGCGTGTCCTCCCATACCATCACACAAAATATACAAACCTCGTGCTTGCAAATTCCGACTTCTGGGCAATTCCAGTTTTTGCTGCTTGCTGTTAATGCCAAAATAGTCTTCATTGTGATTTCTTTGACGACCAACGTCGGTGCGTCCTGTATTTTCCACACTCCTTAACTGCATTGACAATATAATTGTTGGTGCATCTTCGTTTTTATCGATTTCTTCACCATCATCATCATCTTGCAATATGGTGGATGCCGAAGGATATTTTGCCTCTGTAGAACTAAAATCATGATTGGCAGGTGGTTCTAGTTCCGTGGCTATTTCTTCCAATCGCGATCGCAATTCTTCCAAATTTTCAATCTTACCAATTTCTAAATCCTCCAACATCTTTACAACCGAACCAATTTGAGTGCGTTGGGACTGTTTACATAAAGTCTGCCAAACTCGTCCCAACGCCTTGATGGTTAAGGGTTGCTCCGCATGTTCTGATAAATTACTCCCAGGTATTTCCAGATGCAACCGTTGTAATCCCAATGTTTGATCTTCATCCAGTCGCAAATTAGATAATTCCAACAAACTTTGGCGACAATTCACCCGTTCCAGCACTCCCCAAAGATGAATCATCTGATAACACCAGTGCAGAATTTGTAAAGGATGGGTTGTCTGATCTTGCCACGCATCCAATAACAACTGCCAATGAGAACGGTCTTCAATCAAAATCACCTGTATATTATCTTGCTGCCATGCATCGTGGATTAGTGGTATTACGGATGGAGTTTCTGGTTGTAATACCACATAAGCTTTCGCTAAATTAGGAATTCCAATCACACTGAGGGATGGCACAATCAATCCATCTGGTTGATTTCCTAGCATCGCCTCAATAGGTGATATTTGATAGGGTTGGCAATCTAAAACCCTAACTTTAAGTTCAGTATTAGTCGCCATAACCTCTCGACTGGGTAATGGTGCCAGTAACTGATAGCGTTGTTCTCGATCTAAAAATGAGCCTACCGCAGATTGTGGCTGAGAGTTTATATTTCCCTGCATTTGTGTTAGTGCATGCCCAAATTCTGAAACTATAACAGGTGTTTCTTGGGTAATAATTGCCCACCAAATTGTGCCGCATTCTGCACCACAGTTTTGACAGTTTTGTGTATCTACAGAAACTTCATATCCACATTTATAACAAGCCCTATGAGTTAAAGACGTGCCACAATTTTGACAAAACTTGTTGTCATTGGGGTTTTCAAATTGACAGTGAGGGCAAATCAGCATAGTAGAAATTCCTTGATTTTCCTTCTAAGATGCTTATAGCCACTAGATTCAAAGTGCCACAATTAGCTAACCCTGATTACAGTGGATATACAGGAGAATATGGATTCACCACGGAAGATCGGTGACAGTATTAATTGTAATTGCCAATAGAAATTCTTATGAATCATTAAGAATAGCCATAGTCCGTGGATCAAAAAGTTGTCGGTGGAGATAACTCATGGGGAAGATGTTTTGGTATTTATGAGTATTTTCAAAGCATTTTTAGATAAATACCATCTACAAGGTGGTATATTCTTCACTTTTCTAGCTCTAAATAACTCAATAATTCATTCACCAATCCTGGGTTTTCCCCATAATCTACAACCAGCCTTAAGAGATATATAGGACTCCTATATAAGTTTGTGATTTACTCATAGTAGCTAGGCAACTTAAATCCGAGACTTGTGCAAAATTTGGATTTCTGGGGCTGTGAGGTAGCGCCATTCACCTGGTTGCAGACCATTTAATTGTAGGTTGGTAATACTGACCCGAATCAATCGCAAAGTCGGAAACCCTACTGCAGCAGTCATGCGCCGCACCTGACGGTTTTTTCCTTCTGTGAGAGTCATTTCCAGCCAAGCTGTAGGAATATTTTTTCTAAATCTAATCGGGGGATTGCGTTCACTGACCGTAGGTTCTTCTAAAAATAGCTTAACTTGAGCAGGACGAGTCTGGTAATTTTGAATTTCTACCCCTGTGCATAGCTTATTGATAGCTTCACCATCAGGAATGTGTTCTAACTGTACCCAGTAGGTGCGTTTATGACCAAATCGGGGGTTAGCGAGACGGTGCTGTAATTGTCCATCGTTTGTTAATAACATTAACCCTTCACTATCCCAGTCTAAACGTCCCACAGGATAGATTTCAGGAACATCAATATAGTCTTTCAGGGTAATGTGTTTGGGAGATTCTTGAGTAAATTGACTCAGAACTCCATAGGGTTTATGAAAAATAATATACTTAAAGTCATTAGTCATTAATCGGTGGTAATTCCAAAATGGTGATCGCCCAGCAGTACCATAATATTTAACCAGAATAGATGCGATCGAGTCTTTAACCCAAGACGGGTTGTGTAACCAACTACAAACTCTTTTTACCCCCACATCCTCACAATTTATAACCCCTCTCGCCCTATTCAAAACCAAAATGCTACAATCTACACCATGCTAGGGGTGCCTGCACAACAAGGCTGAGAACAAACTCTTAACACCTGAGTCTGGGTAATACCAGCGGAGGGAAGCTGTATATTGAGGATTGTAATATGCGTACAGAATGGGTAGCCAAGCGGCTTGGACAAGGCAATGTATCGCAAATGCACTACGCCCGTCAGGGTGTCATCACCGAAGAAATGCACTACGTAGCCAAGCGGGAAAATCTTCCTGCTGAACTGATCCGCGAAGAAGTGGCACGGGGAAGGATGATTATCCCTGCTAATATTAATCACACTAACTTAGAACCGATGGCGATCGGTATCGCTTCTAAATGTAAAGTAAATGCCAATATCGGCGCTTCTCCAAACTCTTCCAACCTGCAAGAAGAAGTCGATAAACTAAACTTAGCAGTAAAATATGGTGCAGATACCGTCATGGACTTGTCCACAGGAGGCGGTAATTTAGATGAAATTCGCACTGCAATTATCAACGCTTCACCTGTTCCCATTGGCACAGTTCCAGTTTACCAAGCGTTAGAAAGCGTTCACGGCACAATTGAACATCTCACCGCTGACGACTTTCTCCACATCATCGAAAAACACGCCCAGCAAGGGGTAGACTATCAAACCATCCACGCGGGAATTTTAATAGAACATTTACCCTTGGTCAGAAGCCGCATTACAGGTATTGTTTCTCGCGGTGGTGGAATTTTAGCGCGGTGGATGTTGCATCACCACAAACAGAACCCCCTGTATACCCATTTCAACGACATCATTGAGATTTTCAAAAGATATGATGTTTCCTTCAGTTTAGGCGACTCCTTGCGCCCTGGATGTACCCATGATGCCTCAGATGAAGCCCAGTTAGCAGAACTGAAAACCCTGGGAAATCTCACCCGCAAGGCTTGGGAAGATGATGTCCAAGTCATGGTAGAAGGTCCTGGTCACGTACCAATGGATCAAATTGAGTTCAACGTCCGCAAGCAAATGGAAGAGTGTTTAGAAGCACCATTCTATGTTCTTGGTCCTTTGGTAACAGATATTGCTCCTGGTTACGACCATATTACTTCAGCAATTGGGGCAGCAATGGCGGGATGGTATGGTACTGCAATGCTGTGTTACGTGACTCCCAAAGAACATTTAGGTTTACCTAACGCTGAAGACGTGCGAAATGGGTTAATTGCTTATAAAATTGCCGCTCATGCAGCGGATATTGCTAGACATCGGCCAGGTGCTAGAGATAGAGATGATGAACTTTCGAAAGCTCGATATAATTTTGATTGGAATCGTCAATTTGAGTTATCTTTAGACCCAGAAAGAGCGAAGGAATATCACGATGAAACTTTACCCGCAGATATCTATAAAACTGCTGAGTTCTGTTCTATGTGTGGACCGAAGTTCTGTCCAATGCAGACTAAGGTTGATGCTGATGCGTTGACTGAGTTGGAGAAGTTTTTAGCGAAAGAACCTGTAGCTCAAGTTTAAACACCGAACAACATAATCCCCGATTTCTTAAAGAAATCGGGGATTTGAAATATAAAATCATATGAAAATATTTTCTTACTTTAATAAATCGTCAATCTCATGACAAATTTGAGAACATTTAGAGGAAAAATTAACACCTCTAGGAACAATTAAAAATAGCAAAAAAGTTAAAACTGAAGTTCAATAAATTCATGTTTGGATTGAACTATTTCCTTGTGAGAATCAGAATAATTTCCCTTTGGGTTTATTAGAAAAAATGGCGACAACTCAATATTTATTTGATCCTTTTCGCAACCCACCCTCTGAATTAGAACTATTGACAAGTTCTAGAAATTCATTAGCATAAAAACATGAATTAACAAATGATTATATGTTGACAAGTAATGAGTTTTCATTGGCAGAAATTTCAGAAATAAAGCTGCCAGCACATAGAACATTAAAAGTGACTGATGACGATATAGATGGTTTTCTTGATTATAGGAAAGGTAATTATACGTTTATTATTTTATCTTTTTTAGATCCAAATCTAAAATATGGTCACTTAAAGTTTCATCAAGGCCACATATACCCAGCGTCACAATTTACCGATGCTAAACTAAATACAAATAATATTGATTTCGATAAATATAGACTGTTTTAATATCTGAGAGATAAATTACTCAACTTCCAACTTATGGAAGGTTTAGAAAATATTACAAAAAACGATACTCATTTTAAAGATTGGCTTTCAGGTCAACCAGATAAAGATAAATGTTTGACAGATAACTATATTGATATAAATCAAAGTGTTGAACTTAAAGGTTTTGAAGATTTTTTTGAAAAGAGAAGAAATAAATTGAAGACGGAATTACAAAAACTGCAGAAATAGCGATTGAAATAGCGATTCAAAAACTTTACAGTGCGATCGCTTGCTGTGAGAGATGCGATAGCGAGGCTAACCGAAGGTATCGCTTGTGGTGATGGTAGTGCGATTGTGGAAAGTTGATGAATTTCTTTTTCTAACCCTTTCCACTTTTTTTGACAAGTTTTTTTTCTGCATCACTTTCTGCAAAGAGTGGTATTTAATTATCTAAATCTTCAATTTCTCTCTTTTTCTGATTGAGCTTAATGTGTGTAGCTGCAAAATTACTAATCTCTGAGGAAATATTCTATTTAATATCATTTATTAACTTCGCTATTTTGTGTTTTTATTATTTAGTTTCACCACAGCCGTATCTTTTTACAGCATTTCTGTAGCTTTCAATATTCCATTGATTTTTTTCCCAAGTTGGAGGAAAATCCCAATTTAAAGGAACGCGATTTATTAACGAGTTTCTGCACCTGATATTAATATAAATATTATGTAATGTTTGTAATTGGGTAGAATTAGTTTGTTCTGTATAGTAGGCATTTTTTAAAATATCAATAACCGCAACCGATAAATATTTACAAATTTTAAATTTATATCTACACCAAATAAATAATTTTCAAGAATTGTCCGCTTTTCATGAAAAAGCACTTTCTGTATACGTTGAATTTCTGGATTTTTGGGTTGATATTCAAATGGCTGCCCATCATGATCAAAAATAATTAATTCATCATTCTTTATTTATATTATTTATATCTGATAAATACTTAATGTCTTATCTTTCGTGTCAAATAAAATTTGAAGCTCGCTTTTGATAACAAGAATTTCATTCAAAGCCGAAACTGAAAAATTTCCTGTTACTACGGCTGAGCTACAAATTTCTAAACTATTAATAATGTAATTGGCTTCTTTTCGAGAATCAACTTTCTCATATGAAAGTTGAATATCTTGGCAATTCCAACCTTTAATTTAATTAAATTAAATTTATGTATAACTGATCTGCGAATAGTTTCACGACAGATATACATGCTAATAAAACTAGGAGTAAAGAAAGAAGCATCTTTATAATTATTGAGTCTTTCAAAAATTAATCCCAGAACAGAAGCATTAATTAATGTTTGATGTTGTGTTTGTATTTCTTCTGCACCTTGATTACTAAAATCATAACCATTGAGAACAGAATTAAAAAAAAATACTCTAGTGCGTTTATTACCATAATTATCCTTAATAATAGTTACGGGGAAAATAGACAGCTTTTTATCAAAGCTTCAGCTGCTTATTGTAATAGTTAATTCTTGAATATGTGTTCCTTCAAAAAATGAAACGTTTAAGTAAGCAACATGACCAAAAATATTTTTCGAACTTTGGTCCCGTTCACTAGATAGATAATTAAAAGTCCTGAAAAAAAGGTGGTTCAGTTCGTTAAAGCTCGGTATTTTTCACAACTGTAAAATCTTAAAGGCTGTATCGTTTTTGTGGAATTTTAAAAGTTCAAATTCAAGAGATTCAAAAAAATAATCGGAGTGACGCAAGTAATTACTAATTCTAAAGCAATTTGAGAAATTTGCTGTTACTAGGTGTTACCAAATTTGTGAAGGTTTTCTAATCTGGTAATTTTTTCTAAAAATTCTGGCTGAGTAGTGGTATTCTCAATCAATGAAGCTGAATAACGTTCTCCTTGTTTTTTAGGCCTAATTATTTCTTCACCACTTTCCTGAACTTCGGTTAAACCAATTATGTGTAGTACTTCACTGTAAGGTTTTTTATTCAGGCTGTTATTATCATTATCTATCTGCAAAAACTAACTCTATACTCATCATTTATCCTTATTTTGCTGTTGCTAGGCTACACGAATGAATATAATATATCTGTACTATCCTAACGCATTTGTGAAAAAATCTTGAGACAAGTTGATACTTTTTATAAAAAACTCGTAAAATTATCTCTGAAGATGAATATAAAAAAAATATGATCCGGTTTGTTTTAACAGGAATTTTGCTGTTATTAATGACAGCTTGTACTAGTTTAGCATTGCTACCGACTTATGACTTAGTGGAGAAAGGAATTATGATACAACTGGAACAAACCCAACAGGGACTTCAGCAAAAAGTGGATTTAGATTTTCAAAAGTTTGATATTAAGGGAGTGTCAATTACTCAACAACAGCCTTTGAATATTGGCAATTTACCTGCTTATCATGTCCAAGGGACTTATGATTTAATTTTTAAATTACCAAACCAAGAAATCTCTCAGCTACAAAAACCCTTTGACATTTATCTGCAAATTCAACGAGAAGGTAAAAGTTGGCGTTTGCTACTACCGGAAAAAAATGATAGGACCCCTTCGATTTGGCATAGTTATCTGATTCTTTAGTAGCTCTAATCCCCCAATGATTTACAGCGATTTTCAAGTAAATAAACCACATCTTTGTTATTTCTCTCATAGTCGTTTAGCTCCTCCTAGATCCTCCTTAAAAACGAGGACTTTGATCAGGTTATTCTTTTCAGAGGGGTTGGGGGGATATCGATACAACACTAGATTTTACAAACATTTTCTAAAATCCAACATGGTATTAGATGTTGACTTTCGATTTAATATTTGGTATTATGAAGTCCATAAGAAAGAACTACTTTGAATTTCAATAATCCTAGTTTTGATAAACTCTACCCTTGCAAGGTCCTCCCCTTCCTTGCCAATGACGGTTAGCAGAGTCTAAAGTCATCAAGGTATAGAGAAAGGCAATGATGCGTAAATGAAATGCTAACCAAGGGCTGCATTTGTAAAAACGGATGATGGAAAAATATGCAAATGTCATTAATAGCTAGGTTAATAAACACGTGAGAGTCATTAGCAAATTTCCTAATACTAAACCCAAGATAATTCCCATGACTGGTATTATATAAACTAAGGTCATTTTTAACACGCTACCTGTTAATAACAAGGGTGAATAATTGAGTTGTATGTAGGTACTATGGGCTACCATATTGCAGATAGAATCTAAGGAATTGTAAGGACGCAAACTATAAGTTAACGCACTTAATCCTAACCAAATTTTTCCTTGATTAGATTTAACGGCTTTTGCTAAAGAACAATCATCAATTAAAGCTTGGCGAATAACTTGCAGTCCACCAATATTGTTGAGAGTTTCGCGCCGAATTAAAATACAACCACCAGCGGCTGCGGCAGTGGCTTTTTTGGAGTTATTTACCCAGTGAAAAGGGTAGAGTTTTTGGAAGAAAAAGACAAAAGTAGGCATCAATAATTGTTACTAAAAACTTTGACAACGCAGTCGGACGATGATAGATACTAAATCTAAATTCTCTTTTTCAGCTTTGCCAATTAATCGGCGCAGATTACTAATATCATGTTCTATATCTGTATCGGTAAGTAAAAAATAATCGGGTTGTAATTGACTGGCTTTTTGTACACCTTGTTCCATTGCCCAAAGTTTACCAGTCCAAGTAGCAGGCAAATCTACACTAGAGACTATATGTAATTGTGGCAGTTTGTCTACTGCGTAAGGTACTCCCTCGGGAAAATTTGCTGTACCATCTGTACTTTGATCATCCACCAAAAAGACTTGGAAATTACCAGGATACTCTTGGAGAAGAAGCGATCACAAAGTAAAGTAATGGGGATGACTCAACTTCATTCCGCGCTGGAACTACCACACACACAGTAGGTAGTGATTGTTTTGTAGAGGGTTTGTATACAACGTCTTTATTGGTTCCTAACTGCTGATCTACCCGCCAAAACTGCCCCCAAAACAAGAGTAAAAATAACCATATTGCTAAAGATAAAACTATCAACCCCAACAAAGTTCCTACCATAACGCTTGCAAATTCTCACTAACTCAGACAAAAGACATTGTGTGTTAATTTTGGGGAAGAATATCCTCTACCCACGGTTATGTTCTTAATTATTATTTGGTGCTGAGGTAAATAATTTATGAAAACATAAGATAGGGGCAAAGTCAAGCAAATTACAGAAGCGATTGCAGTTAGTCAACAACATCTGTTGTCAATTCAAAAACCAGATGGTTACTGGTGGGGAGAATTAGAATCTAATGTCACCATCACGTCCGAAGCTGTACTGCTACATAAAACTTGGGGAACAGATAAAACTCGACCTTTGCATAAAGTTGAAACCTATCTGCCATCGCAACAACGAGAACATGTGGCCTGGGAACTATTCTACGGAGATGCTGGGTACACCTAATAACTGTAGAAGCCTAAATGGCCTGCGGTTATTAGGTGTACCCACCACAGATCCCCCCCTAATTCGCGCTAAAACTTTGATACTTGAAAAAGGTGGAATTAGCAAAACACGCATTTTCACCAAATTACATCTGGCCTTAATTGGTTGCTACCATTGGCGCGGTTTACCATCATTACCACCTTAGGTAATGCTACTACTACCCAATAGTTTCCCCTTCAATATTTATGAACTTGCTATAGAAATCATATTTGATTTTTGAAAAAGACTAAGAGATAATACCGAGAAAGTGTCTTGTCTAATAGCTAACAATCATCAACCAGGAGCTACAATCTAAAATTGCAGAACTACAAGAATTTATAGATGAGCGTCCAGATGCAAGGGAAGTAAGAAAAGCATTGGCAGTGAAGCTGGTTTATCAAAGCTACAAGTATGAGGAAATTCAAACAATTTTAGATGTTTCAGTTGGTTCAATAACAACATGGAAACAAGCCTATGAGAAAGATAGAATTTTAGGACTGCGCCTGAAACACAAAGGGAGAAAAAGCCACTTGAATACTCAACAAAGAGAAGAAGTACTGGCTTGGTTACAAACGAAGGAATGTTGGAAGCTTGGCGAAATTGAGTATAAATTGGCTTTTGAATATGATGTACTTTATGAATCAAAACGTAGTTATTATGACTTGTTTGATGCGGCAGGAATTAGTTAGAAGAAAACATCTTCAGGAAATCCAAAAGCTAATGAAGAAGCAGTTGCCGCAAAAAAAAGAGATTTCATCATTGTTGGCGACCTGCCGAGAAGATATAGAAGCTGGGCTATTGAGAGTTTTGCTATTAGATGAGTGTCATTTACTTTGGGGAGATAGTATTGGATATGTTTGGGGTAGAACTGACCAAGAAATAAGCATTCCAATTAGTATTAGTAACGAACGAGATAAACAAACTTATTATGGAGCAGTTGACTATTTAGGTAAAAATTTATTGCTGAAAACCTATGATACAGCTAACTCAAAAAATACTATTGATTATCTCAGCTATTTACTAGAAGAGTCACCTAACCAACAATTGCTTATTTTTTGGGATGGAGCTAGTTATCATCGTTCAAAAGAAATTCAAAATCCTTTAGCATCTATTAACCAAGGTTTACCTTTAGAGCAATGGAAAATTTATTGCGTCCGCTTTGCTTCTAACTGTCCCTCTCAAAACCCCATAGAAGATGTTTGGTTGCAAGGGAAAACTTGGCTGCGACGTTTTTGTGCTTTAATCCCAACATTTTCTCATCTTAAGTGGATGTTTGAGTGGTTCATTCAAAACACTACCTTTGATTTTCCATCTCTCCAGATGTACGGAGCATTTTCATAAATCAAATACTAGTCCTATAGCTGGGCGCGTTCTAGCACAGTTCCATTATTAATCGTCTTTGATCGTAAACCAATCTTTGAAATTCAACAACCCATAAATTTAGATGAACTATATCTAGAAGGTGTGAATAACGTCAAATGGGAATTACCAAAAAATGGTGATTTGTCATATATATTCAACATCTTTGATAATGGGTTTAAAATAGCAGAGGTGTTAAACTTCATACCTTTTAGAAACGAAGGAATTAAAGCCGGAGAAAAGTGGATTTTAGAACGGCAAGAAGCCACCGGTAACTGGGAGGGAATTATTGCCGCCATGTTAAATTCTCTATTATCCTTAAAGTGTTTAGATTACGATGCTAACGACCCAATTATATATGGTGCTTTAAAAGCAGTTGATAATGTTACGATTGAAACAGAAAAGAGTTACTGTGTCCAACCTTGTGTTTCTCCCGTGTGGGATACAACTTGGGCAATTCGCTCCTTAATTGATTCAGGTTTAGCACCAGATCATCTCAAAATAGTCAAAGCTGGAGAATGCTTAATAGACAAACAAATCCTCGATTATGGGGATTGGTCTGTAAAAAATCACCAGGGAAAACCCGGCGCTTAGGCGTTTGAATTTGACAACTGCTTTTATCCCGACGTTGATGATTCTGCCGTAGTTGTCATGGCTTTAGATCACGTACAATGACCCAATCAAACACTAAAAAAACAAGTAATGAATCTGGCCCTCAACTGGATTGCATCAATGCAATGTCAACCAGGAGGGTGGGCAGCTTTTGATGTTGATAATAATCAAGATTGGCTCAATTCTGTACCCTATGGTGATTTAAAAGCCATGATTGATCCTAACACAGCTGATGTCACCGCTAGAGTATTAGGAATGTTGGGGGCTTGTAACTTATCAATTCAACCAGATAACTTAGAAAAATCCCTTGATTATCTTCTTAATGAACAAGAAATAGAAGGTTATTGGTTTGGACGTTGCCGTGTAAATTACATCTATGGAACTAGCGGTGTTTTATCAGCTTCAGCTTTAATCAATCCACAAAAATACCCCACCACTTCAGGGCGAACGCATGTAGATATAGTACATATATACTAAGAAATCAGAAAGGTAGGGAGGGCTGATGATATGGAGGTTGACCAATGAGGCTCTGATGGTAAAGTCATTGTAAAAGTAGAAGAAGAAAGTCCCAAAAAGTGTGAAGCTCAAGCCCAAAATCACGATTAATGACCACCTTGCACAGATGGAAGATCCAAGAGTAGAGGGGAGGAAACGACACAAGTTAATTGACATTCTTACCATTGGAATTTGTGCAGTAATTTGTGAAGCAGATAGTTGGGTGGCAATTGAACTGTATGGCTGCACAAAATATAAGTGGTTAAAAACCTTTTTAGAACTAGGAAATGGGCTCCGGTCCCAGGACACATTTGGAAGGGTATTTGCACAATTGAATCCGCAAAAATTTCAAAATTGTTTCTTGAACTGGATCAAATCAGTACATAAGATAAGGGATGGTGAAGTTGTGGCAATTGACGGGAAAACTTTATGTAGTTCTCATGGTAAAAATAGTGACTAGAGTGCAATCCAAATGGTAAGTGTATGGGCAACTACAAATAGATTAGTGTTGGGACAGGTGAAGGTGCATGAGAAGTCACATGAAATTACAGCAATTCCCGAATTATTAAAGGTTTTAGAATTAGCTGGATGTATTGTCAGGATTGATGCCATCGGGTGTCACAAAGACATAGTAAAGTTAATTACGCAAGAAAATGCAGATTATGTAATCACTTTAAAAAAGAACCAAGGTAATCTGTATGAGTCAGTAGAACAGCTATTTAAGTCAGGGATAAGTACAGGTTTTTAAGAGCTTCAACATAGCACATATAAACCCGAAGCAATATGGCATAGTCGTCATGAGATCCGCAATTATGTGATGTTACCTGGAATTGGGTTTCAGCTTGACCCTGATTCGGTTTGGTCAAATCTAAAAAGTGTTGGGATGGTAGAATCTATCGGACAAGTGGATGATAAAACAACAGTAGAGACTCGTTATTTTATTAGTAGTCTTGACTCAAATGGAGAACAATTGGCTAATTCTGTCCGCAGCCATTGGGCAATAGAAAATTCATTGCATTGGGTATTAGATGTAGCTTTAAAACAAGATGACTGCCAGATTAGGAAAGATAATGCTCCACAAAACTTTGCAGTAATGCGGCAGATAGCAGTCGATCTTTTGGGTAAAGAGAACCCCGTGAAGCGGGGGATAAAAAATAAACAGTTTTTGGCAGCAGTGGATAATAACTCTTGAGAAAGAGTTTTAGCTTTAGCCTCAACTAACTTGTCAACAATTTACTTAATATTTTCTTCTACTTATTTTTACAGATAAGTTTACTTATTTATGGATGAATAGTTAGCTCATTTATCCTTAGCTAAGAGTTATTCAATTGGAGATAAGCTAATCCATGGCTTAATAAAAAAGTGATTGATTTTGTTTATATATCCATTAAGCTTTGCACTTATATAGGTGATTTTAAAATTTTCATTAGTTTTTATTAGGAAATAAGGTGCGTTTCCCCTGGTATCCAAGCCCACCAATGGACAAACCAAGAAATTCATTCGGAAAATCGTAAATTTTTAGCCTAATTACCCTATAACTTAAAATTAGGAAATTGAGCCTTTGTTTATGGTAGTCCCCATAGTAACCATGAATATTTATTACCGCAAATTAATAGCTTTGTTACCGTAGAAAGGGTGCTTTCTACAGTTGCAGATGTGCTATTTTGCGGACATACTCATGTTCCTTATAGTCGCATCCTTGATGAGGGTAAATTACAGGTGCGAGTTAATCGTGAAAAAGTCACCCAAGACATCTGTTTAACAGACCCTTTACAACGAATTATTAACGTAGGTTCGGTAGGAGAACCACGACATGGTATAGCAAATGCAACTTATGTAAGTTATGATGTTGATACTCAAAACGTGGTATTAAGAGAAGTCGAATATGACTATCAAAAAACTTGTGCAGCAATTATAGAAAAACGATTACCAAAAATCCTCGCTTGGCGTTTATCTCAAGGGTTGGAATTTGCAGAACGAGCAGATAATCCTACTTATGTATGTACTAGATAATTTATCTTAGGTGACGGAGTTAAAAATCTTTTGCTATCTAATAGCACAGCGTTGTCATTTCTTTATGATTACTGTATATTTTTATCCAAGTGACAACTCCTATAACGAATCAAATCTAAAATCTAAAATTGACTATGTGGGCTATTTTGAGTGGAACTGTAGGAAATCTATTAGCTTAGGAAGCTGTTATAGCTGATATTAAGTATCAAAAAAATTATGTGCAATAATTGTATATTCAGGGTGATTTGGTTGGACCAACAAAGGAATGTGAACAATTGATTAAAATGGTTCAATTACCGCGTATAGACTAATTAAAACCTATGATTTCTAAGGGATGTTGGGAATAAAGATGTTTAATTTTGCATGGTTTGGGTCTAACTGGGGACACACCAGAATTAATTGCTAAATATGGGGGTGATACAGTTAAAAGATTATGGGACTCTATTTCTCCTGCAACTGTACAATGGTTGAGGAGTTTAGATTTTGGTTTTTTTGAATTAGACTGTTTGTTAATTCATGGTTCAACACTGGGTATGAATGAAGAACTTACCCCGGAAACTCCTCCTATTCAAATGCTAGATAGACTTTCGAGAATGTCAGCAAATAACTTATTTTTTTTGTGGTCGTTCTGGTTTAACTTTTCAGTATCGGCTACATACTGGTTCTACTATCAGTAAGATCACGACTCTTGATCAACAAATTTCTCCACAGACTGTTACCGTTACCCCCCATCAAGTAATTGGTGTAGGAAGTGTGGGAGGTACAGCAGTTAAAGCAACATATACTCTCTACAACCCAGGTACCAATCCAGTGGAATTTAAAACTGTTTCTTACGGAAATAGTAAAGGTTTTCAAAATTAAGGTCAGAACAAACCATTTAAATCTAATCTTATTTACTCTATACACCAAGAGCGAAATAAAATATCAGAAATTGTGCGATGCCTAGAGGGAAGTAAGCTACGCACAGCACGTTCAAGAGAGAAAAAATATCGCCTTTTTACAGTTGATATGACAAGCGAGTACTCTCTAGAAAAATAAATCATTGAGGTGTGAAACTATTGCTAACATCACCCTATTTATCTCGTTAATTTATTTTTTTCTGCTACAATAGTACGGTGTCTTGTATCACTAGCAACAGTAGTTAGAACTTGAAAACCTACAGATTTCAAACATTCTTCAATATCAAACATATAGTAATTATCACTCCAAGGTTCTGTACTCTTCATTAATGTGAACAGTATAGGAGGTAAGTTTTGAATTACAGATGATTTTGGGTTATTATCTACTATAGCCAAGGAACCACCAGGACGCAGCAACCGTAATGCTTCTTGGAAAATAGCTTTACTAGCAAAACCAGGAAGTTCATGAGTAATAAACTGGAGAGTTACCAAATCAAAGGACTGGTCTGGTAATTCTGTATTTTCTGCTTGAGTGTGTAGCCATTGGGATATCTCATTATAAGTATCTAGTTCTTTCGCTACACTCAGCATGTAGGGAGATAAATCTAAACCCACTGTATGCACTGGATGATTTTGTTTTTGCTGGTAGTAGCGGTGCAGAGTTAAAGTAGAAATACCAACAGAACAGCCAATATCGAGGATATCTTGTACATCTTGAGTGACATACTTAGCTAGAACTTCGTGGAAACTTGACCTTAATCTGCGGTGTGCCGTTTCCCAAGTGATATTCTCTTTTGGCCATACCCGTAATGCTACAGCATAGGTAGCACTAGGCGCTTCAAAAGCAGCTTGCCA
Source organism: 'Nostoc azollae' 0708 (assembly GCF_000196515.1). NCBI lineage: Bacteria > Bacillati > Cyanobacteriota > Cyanophyceae > Nostocales > Nostocaceae > Trichormus > Trichormus azollae. The sequence continues at coordinate 4,067,975 of NC_014248.1, read as the reverse complement.
ACACAGGTTTCCTTCAGCATAAGCATGAAAAGGAACTTTGTAATAATCAGGATAAACTACTTTAGGATTTGTATTTTCTTTCAGCTTTTGTTTTACCCCTGATGTCTCTAATTTATTGTAGCTTTTACCCCAGGGAATACCATTCTTTTCAGCAGTTTTGATCATAACTCGTCTAGCCTGCTGTTTCATCAAATTGTAGATAGGTTTAGTATTTATTAGCAGGTTAACAAACTGCGATAGCAAACTTTCTCCAGCCCAGTCTGGCTTAATTTTTGCAGTCATTGGTAAGGTAAGTGTAGAGGCAATTTTGTTATTTATATTGTATCTAATTTGGGTATTGTCTGAATCAGGATTGACAAGATTTAAGTATTTACAGGACTTAGGTACTTTTGATAATGAGATATTAAGTGCTCGCTCTCCAAATTTACTCTATCATTAAGAGCGAGCACCTGGAGTGATACACTGCTAACCCAGACGTAACAATCAACCTGATATAAACATAACTAATTGTAGTATAATAGTAAAGTTTCACCAATTATATTCTAGTTTACCTGGAAAATTATACAAGTTTATTTGCAATTAGAATTAAAAATGTTTTAGTATGATATATGCCCAAGGAAATTAGAGAATTAAAAACTTCATTACTTCAAGCTGGGTTTACCTGTCGTTCTGGAAAAGGTACTCATACTAACTGATATCATCCCTTGCTTACTGGAAGAGTTACTATATCAGGTAAAGATGGAAAGGATGCTAAATAATATCAGGAGAAAGATGTTAATAATGTATACCCTGAATACTTGGGGGGAAGAAGTTATTCAGGCATCCATGAGCAACCAAAAGGATCGAGAGCAGATTTTTCGTCAAAAATACTCCCCAAACAGCGAATATTCCCAACCTTAGAAAAAATGCGGTCACGAATATATTCAAAAAAGCTAATTCCCAACTTACGAGTAGTAGCAACAAGAGATATAAAAGTATCCCAAGCCTGACTCCCTTCGAGAGTCTGAGTGGCATCACTAATATTACCTCGCTACACCATAGTTCTAGCACCTAAGTCAGCCGGGTTATTGTGCAAAGGTAATTCAGGATGCTCTAAAACATAAAGCAAGTCAGAAATTTTGACTAGAGTTAATGGTTTTCGCTCATCCAATTGTTGATAACCACTGTCAGTGTGGAACAACTTCGAAAACTTATACCGGAGTTTATCTGCCGTTTGCTGACTGGGAGAATCTTGATCAGGGAGTAAGTCTCGGTAGTAATACCAAGTCTAAATGAGTGTACATAGAACTGTAGAATAAAGAATATGGAAGATAAAGAGTCATGAGGAAGCAATGGCACGCCCTTTCAATCTAGAAGTTCAAGAAAGTGCTGAGTATTTGTCAAAAAGCCTGAAAAATGCGCGGACAGCATTAGACAAAGAACGTTTACAAATGCTGTGGTGGATAAAAACAGAACAAGTAACCCAGCATCAAGAAGTGAGCCGAAGATTGGGCAGAGATGGGTCAACAATAACAGGATGGTTACAAAGGTATGGAAAAGGAGGACTATCTTCTCTTTGAGAGGTAAAAACTGCGCCTGGGGCAACTCCTTTAATACAAGGTGAAATGCTATCACAACTAATATCAAAGTTAGAATCCCCCCAAGGGTTTAGCAGTTATAGGCAAATTGTGGAATGGCTAGAGCAAGAATGGCACGTCCGAGTCAAATACAAGACAGTTTACAGTTTAGTGCCCTACAAACTAGGGGCAAAATTGAAAGTACCTCGACCCATCAGCTCATCACAAGATGAGCAAGCTATAAACCTTTTTAAGAAAACATCCCCCTTGCCTTGGTAGCTTTAGAGAAACTATTGGGTGGGGGAAAACGACTGAGTTACCTGTGCCAGGACGAAACCAGATTAGGTTTGAAGACCGAAACTGGACGAGTGAGTGATTACGGCTCGTGGTGTTAAACCTGTAGTGAGGGTGCAGTGGCCACGAAAAGCATTTTGGCTTTATGGAGTTGTTGAACCCACCTCTGGATGGCATTTTTGTCAGGAATATCCTCATCTAAACAGTGAAAATTTTCAGAAATTCTTGGATGTCCTATCTCAAGAATTAGGTTCTGATATGGGATTAATGCAGATGGATCAAGCTTCTGCACACCAAGCTTTGGCACTGTCTTGCCCTAAAAATATTATTCCCATTTTTCAACCATCTCACTCTCCTCAACTTAACCCCATGGAGCGATTATGGCAGTTTATTAAACGTCAGTTCAAAGGTGAAAGTTTCTCACATCTCGACCAATTGCGTCAAGGAGTTCAACATGAATTAGCTCAATTATCTTCTGAGGTCATCTCCTCTTTGACCAGTTATGATTTCATCCTTGAAGCTCTTTTTCACCAAGCTTTATTCTGTGCAGCCTCATAGAGAATTGGTATAATTCCAGAAACCATCCAGGAATTTATCTAAAACCTTTTCGTGACAAGCAATAAACGCACTTAACTTCTTATAATTTCTTCCTTCATCTACCCAACACAAAGCGATATTACCAGTCAGTAACTTCAATTGAGGAGCATCATTACAGACCAGAGTTTGCACCACTGGCCAATCAGTTTGTTGATGATAGAAAGCAATAGCTGCTGCTTCCATAATCCGAGTCCGTTGTTGTGAACCCAGTTTAGGCAGATGTGTATCCAGTAGGGTATGAAACTCTGCCTCACTCAACACAGTTTCTTGAGGTAATACTTGGAGAGCATTTTTCCATTTAGTTGGTAGTTGAAAATGCTCCAGCAAGTCAATATTGTCTAGGAACTCTAACAACTTGCCTTGGGTCATGTTACCCCCATAGTACAAGCTCATAATAAGGGTTTTCATTCCTAGACCGAATTCTCCCTCATAACCCCAAGGAGGTTCTGCCAAATAGGTTTTTCCTTCTCATGGTGAGTAGTATTTCTCTTTCCGGAATAGTACGTTATCGGTTGCCAGGATGATGTCTTGGATGATTACTTCTTCATACCCTTTGAACTGCGCCTCTGCTGGCAGTAATTCTTGGGGATATTCTAGTATTTCTTCTCTGTCTATTTTAATCCCAGCCTTCTTACTGCCTTTGTTCTCCTTTTTTGGCGTTTGTCGCTCTTTCTCCGATGAGTGATTGCTTGTGAAGCCTTTTTGATTCTTGGCTTTTATCTTTGCCTGACCCTTTTCTCCCTTCAATCGGTTGTTTTCATCTCTTAACCCTTGATTTTCTGCCCGTAATTCTTTTACTTCTAATTGTAACTGCTCTATTAGATTCAGTCATATCTCTACTTTCTGACCCATGGGTTCTTCTGCAATTCCTTTTCGCTCAATGCTTTGGAGCAACTCTGTTTGTGATAAGTCTTTTGCTAAAATTTTTGGCCTCATGTCTCATATTTTATAACGCCCTGTGTCCCACCCTCAACTTTTTCTTTTGTTCTTTTACCCCTACTTATTCCGCCGATACGCTAAGGATTATATCAAAAAAATAGAAGAAATTAAAAAAATGCAAGGAGGAATAATAAGAATAATTATTATTACACAATAAATAATTATTCAATGGTCTGAAGAAGATAATTGTCTTGTTGTCAGTGTTCCTGAATGGGGAGAGTTTTGTGATACTCATGGGGAAACTTATCAAGAAGCATTAGAAAATGCTCAGGAAGTTTTAGAAATGTGTAAGGATTCAGGTGGTCGGGTGTTGACAAGTAGGTGAGGCAGAATATAGCAGTTATGGAAAAGAAGCTGGGACCAAAACTAGACAGAGAGATATTGAAGCAGTTGGGAACGGAGCAACTGGTAGAAATTATTATTGATCAGGGGAAAAGTATAGAGAACCTAAGAAATAGAGTAGTAGAACTGGAAAAAGAAATAGAGAAACTTAAAGTCATTAGAGATTTAGAGACCATAACATTATCCAAACCACCGTCGGGAGACATCCTCAAAAAAACCGAGAACAAACAAGAAGAGAAACCAGAAGAAAACCAGACACAAATTTCCCCAACGGAAACCAAGAGGACAACCAGGGCATAGGGGAAAAAGTAGAAAGGGGTTTGGTGGAGTAGATAGAATAGATTTGAGATAGTAGGACGGCAAGTGTATGGATGGTGAGGTGAGGGGCAATTGTTTGGCGAACCAATAAAAATCCAAACACAACAAGTAGGGGAGTTGGTGGACAGGCCAATGGAAGTGGATTTGCAGTGTGTGTGCGGAAACACAAAGGGCACACTGGTCAGCAGAGATAGTACCGGGACAAGATATAGGAATCACAGGACAAGCTTTTTTGGGATGGATCAATAACTAGGGCCATTGACCCTATGAAAAACAACACTTGTTGTTGTGGGAACTGGGTCAAATAGAAATTGGAGTGGGAACATTAGTAGGTACCAATGAAGGAATAGATGGTCCAGTGGCTCAAAGTATTCATAGCCTCAAACGGTGGATCAAACAAACCCAGCCTCATATCCTTGGGGATGAAACACCCTGGGTAGTCAAAGGGGTGAAACAATGGTTATGGATTTTTGCCTACAGTGACTTCCCTTGATTTCATGGGTCTGATACTCGTTTTCCTGGCGAATTAGAATCCATTGTGGGTTCAAGTTACTCTGATGTACTCAGTTGTGATGACTTTACTGCCTATAACGGTTATCCGGTCACAGCTCAACAGAAATGTCAGGCACATCTACCCTACCCCGTTACTTCAAGACACTAATCAAGATTCCTGGCTTCAATCACCAAGAAATTGGCACAAAATTCATGGACCTCATAGATGAAGGTTTTAAAGACTACCCTTTATTCCAACAAACCCAAAACCTTCATAAATTCTTGACTTGGCCATCCTAGTTTCAACCGAAAGTTGAATCTTCCATTCATTCATTGATCAAGCCCCAGGGGAACCTGGTAAACTTTTACCTTCCTTAGGCAATAGACCTTGATCATAATTTAGCTGAACCAAGGTTAGGTTTAGCACTGACACAACGAAAAGTCTGTGGTGGTTCTCTTTCTCTAGAGCTATTCCAACATCCTGCCAATTTATTGACGGTTATACAAACTTGTCGCCCTCAAGCACTTTCTCTAATTGAGTTTCTTGACCAACCTATGAAAGCCATGGTTCACTCTGGTTTCCATACACCTTCTTTAATCCCTCTTCCTTAGACCTGAATCCTTACAGAAATGTTAATTGAATCTTGCTTAGAAGATAGTGAACCACTTCCAGACCCCCCAACTTTAGGTAAGTTTTTATCAGCAGCTTAGTTTTTCTATATTGCAAAAAAATTCTCTGTAGGGTGCGTTAATGAAATGTAACACACCATAATGTTGTTATAATTAGGATTTCCAGGATTTAAGGATTTAAACTAATTAAATAATGTTTAAAAGAAGCTTTAGGAGCGCCATTACAATTTCTAAAAACAGAGGTCCGAAAATTTACAAAACAGTATGTATCTGGCTTTCCATAGTGTTAAGATTACGAAAGAGCCAAGGAAAAAATCACGGTTGGGAATAGTTACGAATAGTTCCTATCCATGAAGATGTCGATGACAAATTCATAACTGACCTCATATCCATAACATTTACGAAATGGGCAAAACTAATGAACCAATTCCTAATGTGACTAAACCACAAATAGTTACTAAGAATTACTTGTGAGTAAATTGGGGAATTCAGGGGAAATCTTTGTTGAGGTACCCGGAATATTTTTACAAGTCCAATGACCTGTTCAACAACAATACCCTTGGTGGAAAACTCTTTGCTTCCTGCCTTTTGTTCTGAGTCGCCATGGCATAATCACTATCATGTTTTTCTACCTATTCAAGGAGACTAGGAGGGAAAACATCTCGTAATATCTCTAGCCAGTAATGAAATGTGTCCTTTGCTTCCGTTTTCCATATACCGAAATGCAAACCTAAAACCTAAAATGTTGGCATTTTCCTCCAATAGAACAAGCATAGACATACCTGTTATTTTATCTCTAGTTTCCCTTTCCCCCCTGCTCCTTTCTGATTTATACCTATGTTTTTACTTTCTATGTCACCTTGAAGTTTTTTATGCTACATCTCAGTTCGGGCTAACAAGTCTTGAAACTGATGGTTAGTTATTCCCAGTATTTGTTTTCTACGATGTGGATATTCTTGAATATAGTTAATTTAGTGGATTTTTCTTTTTGGTACACCCTCAAAATTCTCTTCTACCATTTTTTTCACACCAAGTGAATTTTCCTGACAGGCCTAAAGCGATAGCAATTTCCTCAAGTGTTAATGACACCCTTTGAAATCTCCAAATTAATCTGCTAGCTACTCTCCAGTCATCAACTGCAAAATCTTTTTTAACTGCATTTTTTAACTTACTTACTATCATGTCACCAAGTTTCTCTTGTGCTTTAAAACTACCACCACTAGGTAAATTATCCTTATCAAATTTAAAATCTTGAATTCATTGCAGAAGTTTAATTCTATTCTCAGTGTTAAATATTTGATATTTCCGCATGACTAAATTAAAAATTTAATAAAATGCCTTCATAAGTCCACCAAATCCCACTATCTTTAAAATATATGATTTGTGAGCATCCCATTGTTCTAAAAACACTGCCTTAATGGAACGGAAATAGATTTCAAAAACCTCATATTGTTGTTCAAAACCTAAATCACACAGTTTTCCTGTTTTTGGTTCTACATAATCTCTAATTTGAGTAACAAATTCATTTAAACATATCCCCAAACTAGCTTCTCCAGTTGTTCTGACTCTTTCATAAAAAGGACTTTCATCTGTTTTATTTAATCTAAGAGCTATTTTTCTTGCTCGTCTTTCTGCTGTCACACCTTCTCCATCAAAATCTTCAACATCTCCTTCTAATAAATTCATTAAATGTAAATATAGAGATATGCAGGAACTCCTTGAGGCAAAAAATTTTAGCATTTGAGTTTTGTTAATTGTTACAAAAAGTTTTGCCTGCTCCTTTACAGCTCATCCCAAAGTAGCAATTACCATTAATGGAAAATGAGGGTTTGCATCATACCAACCATTAAATCGATGCTGTCCATCTATAATTAGACCGAGAGATTTTGTATCTTCTAAGATGAGTAATTTCTCATTTTCTTGATAGTTAAATTTACCTTTATCAATATTTACCAGAATAGAGTTAGGTATAATACCCTCTCCTTGATTATTATAATAAATAATTTTTAATTTCTTTAATTCTGGGTGGAGAAAATGATATTTGGTATCCTAATTTTTTATTATCAATAATCCGGGAAACCTCAAAACGTTCATAGATGATTTTAACAGTAATTATAAATACAGGCATCAGTATCTTGTTTTGAATTTTTTTAAATGCAGGAATTTTAAGTGCCATAAATAATTAAGTGCTGAATTTTATTGTAAGTACTCGTCTAATAATAAGATATATTATGAGTAATCTACCTATAAAAAACTGTCCACCCAATATTATAATCTATAACTTTATAAGTTGTTATTTCTAACAAATCCGTTGATTAGTAATTAATATAACATTCCCTTTACAATAAAATAAAGAAAGCAAGACATTAGAGGAGAACAGGCTAAACCATGCTAAAAGAACATTATCAACACACTGAACAACGCGCCCAATTAGGTATTCCCCCCTTACCATTAGATGCACAACAAACATCAGCATTATGTGAATTACTGAAAAATCCACCTAAAGGAGAAGAAGAGGTATTATTACATTTATTGCGTGATCGCATTCCCCCCGGTGTAGATGCAGCAGCATACATAAAAGCAGGTTTTCTTACCGCTATTGCTAAAAGTGAAATAACCAGTCCTTTGATTTCCCCCATCGAAGCAGTAGAATTACTGGGAACAATGGTAGGCGGTTATAACGTACAATCATTAATTGATTTACTCAGTTCGCCCGTAGCAGAAAAAGCCGCAGCAGCATTAAGTAACACTCTCCTAGTTTATGATGCTTTCCATGATGTTTTGGATAGTTCCAAAACTAACAACTACGCGAAACAGGTGGTTGAAGCTTGGGCTGCAGCAGAATGGTTTACTGTGCGTCCGACAGTTGCCGAAAGTATCACTGTCACCGTTTTTAAAGTTCCTGGGGAAACCAATACCGACGACTTATCACCAGCAACCCATGCCACAACTCGCCCAGATATTCCTTTGCACGCTTTAACGATGTTAGAAACTCGTCAACCAGGAAGTTTAGAAACAATTGTCGAGTTGAAGAAAAAAGGCCATCCTGTTGCTTACGTCGGTGATGTAGTCGGAACAGGTTCTTCTCGTAAGTCTGCAATTAATTCAGTATTATGGCATTTGGGAAAGGATATTCCCTTTGTACCAAACAAACGGGCTGGGGGTTATATATTAGGAAGTGTGATCGCTCCCATCTTTTTTAACACAGCCGAAGATGCCGGTGCATTACCCATACAATGCGATGTCACCAAAATGAAAACCGGCAACGTTATCACCATCTATCCCTACAAAGGCGAAATTACCAACCAAGCAGGAGAAGTTATTTCCACCTTCAGCCTCAAACCTGACACCATCTTAGACGAAGTTCGCGTCGGTGGACGCATTCCTCTACTAATTGGACGTACTCTCACCGACAAAACCCGTCAAGCATTAGGTTTAGCACCCAGCGATTTATTTATCCGTCCCCAAGCACCCGCCGACACCGGAAAGGGCTACACATTAGCGCAGAAAATGGTTGGGAAAGCTTGCGGTTTACCAGGGGTACGTCCGGGGGCATCTTGCGAACCCATCATGACTGCAGTCGGTTCTCAGGACACCACAGGACCAATGACCAGAGACGAATTAAAAGAACTCGCTTGTCTCGGTTTTAGTGCAGACTTAGTAATGCAAAGCTTCTGTCACACAGCCGCATATCCCAAACCAGTAGACATCAAAACCCACCAAGAACTACCCGACTTTTTCGCCCAACGTGGTGGTGTAGTCTTGCGTCCTGGTGATGGTATCATCCACTCTTGGTTAAACCGGATGCTGTTACCGGACACCGTAGGAACAGGAGGAGACTCACACACCCGCTTCCCCTTGGGTATATCCTTCCCCGCAGGTTCTGGGTTAGTAGCCTTTGCTGGTGCTTTGGGTGTCATGCCTTTGGATATGCCAGAATCAGTTTTGGTAAGATTTAAAGGAGAATTGCAACCAGGAATAACGCTGAGGGATGTTGTTAACGCCATACCTTATATCGCCATGAAGAAAGGTTTGTTAACAGTAGAGAAGCAGAACAAAAAAAACATCTTCTCAGGTAAGATTTTGGAAATTGAAGGTTTACCAGATTTGAAAGTTGAACAAGCTTTTGAATTAACCGACGCTTCCGCAGAACGTTCTTGCACAGGTTGCACAATTAACTTGAGTGAAGAAACAATTGCTGAATATCTCCGTTCCAATATTACCCTTTTGAGAAACATGGTAGCACGGGGTTATCACGATGAGCGAACCATTATGCGCCGAGTAGTGAAAATGGAAGAATGGTTAGCACATCCTGTATTAATGTCAGCTGATGCAGATGCCGAGTATGCAGAAATAATTGAAATTGATTTACACGAAATTAAGGAACCAATTATTGCTGCTCCCAATGACCCAGATAATGTTAAGTTATTATCGGAAGTTGCTAATGATCCTGTACAAGAAGTATTTGTTGGTTCTTGTATGACAAATATCGGACATTATCGAGCAACTGCGAAGGTTTTAGAAGGTGCAGGTGAGCTAAAAGCTCGTTTGTGGATAGCGCCCCCAACTCGCATGGATGAATATCAATTAAAGGCAGAAGGTGTTTATAATGTTTTCGTAGCTGCAAATGCAAGAACTGAGACCCCAGGATGTAGTTTATGTATGGGAAATCAGGCACGAGTTGATGATAACACAACTGTGTTTTCTACCTCTACTCGTAACTTCAATAATCGCATGGGTAAAGGCGCACAAGTTTATTTAGGCTCGGCAGAATTAGCAGCAGTTTGTGCGTTGTTGGGACGTATTCCTAATGTGCAGGAATATATGGATATTGTCGCAGAGAGAATTCATCCTTTTGCTGATAATTTGTATCGGTATTTGAACTTTGATCAAATTGCTGGTTTTGAGGATGAAGGCAGGGTGATTTCTAAGGAGGAGCAGGCTTTGTTGGTATAATCTAGGTTAGGGTGAGTCCATCAAGACTCACCTAAATATATTTCAAGAGGTTAAAATATGTGCAGTACCAAATAGAATTTAAGCCCAAAGCCATTAAAGATTTAGAGCAGTTTTCTGTAGATATTCGAGAACTTATTATTAGCAGAATTGAAGCAATGCAAGATGATTTATAGGGAGATGTGAAACGCTTAACCAAGTTAACTCCGGAATATCGTCTTAGAGTTGGTAATTATCAAGTTTTATTTGAATTAGAAGAACAAACTGTCATGATATATAGGGTTAAGTATCGCAGTAAGGCTTATGATTAAATTGATAAGGATTTGAAAGAATGATTGAATTACATGCTGAGTTTCTAAGAAAAGACGGTCAAAAGCAATTTGCTGTTTTACCTTATGAGGAATTTTTAAAGATTAAGGAATTGTTAGAGGATTTGGAAGATTTAAGAGATTTGAGAGATTCTAAGAAAGAAGATCAATCAGTATCTTTATCTGATGTAAAAAAAATGCTAATATATTGATTTATTTCTCTGCGATTCGTTGTTAGAAAATATTCCCACTTACTAGGAATCTTTGGATATTATGGCGAAGAAAATCAATCCTTATGCTGATAATTTTCATTAGTATTTGAACTTTGATCAAATTGCCGATTTTGAGGATAAGGGAAGAGTGACTTCTAAGGAGGAGCAGGCTTTGTTGGTGTAATCTAGGTTAGGGTGAGTCTTGATGGCTCACCTTAATTCTTAATCAATAAATAAGCTAACTTTTATCCTTAAAACGGAATTGGTAAACCAAGTAATTTTAACAGTGGTACACCTAGAGAAATAGCATCAGCAGTAATACAACTCACATTCGGCACCCTAAAGTGCCACAGAGAGGAATTACGGAGAGAAAAAATCCAAGGGAGCATAAAAAGAAACATATGCAGTGAAAAAAGGCATTGGAGAAACAGTAAAGCACCAAAAATACCATCAAAAGCTATTCTCAATAAGGAGCAATAAGAAAGAATACCGCCCAGAGGAGTCAACAGATAAATGAAGATATTCAAGAGATAAATCATAACTTAGACTAATAGATTGAAGTAAAAAAAGAAATTATGGACATAGTAAAATAGAGCTATAAATCAACGACATGAGGTTATTTTCTGATAGAAATTAAATTAATAGAGAGAGAAATTAGGTAACTAATTGATAGTAGGGAAAACAATGCTCTGGTAAAAGATTCACAATGAAATCTCTCTCTTGAGTCCAGTAACAGATGTGTTTTTCTTGGTTAAGTATAACTAAATAAATAGACTGAAACCATGGAAAAATCCAGCGTAAAGTGGGGCGGTCAGTTGGTTTGCCCAATTGATTTTTTACTGTTGATTTAGACTCTCTCACAGCTGTTCTGATTTGTCGTTGCGCTCAAGTATAAACCAGCAGATATAAACCCATAATCATTCCCAGGGACTCTATTCTCTCTGGACTTTTTAGGAAAATACTGTCTGCACAAAATAATGGGTCTTTGAGAAAAGCAAACCCTCTCTGGCAAGACTGTTGAGCTTTATATTCACTCAAGATGGAGTCATGGGTAAGTTCATTGGAATCCAAAAGGTTTGTACCAATAATAAAAGGCCATGCCCTCAGAAATTCTGTATTAATTTTACTTTCATTCTGGGAGACTGTAGCTGATATTTCAGAGGATATCTCTCCTGAACTATCTTTTTTTTTAGATTTGATTTGAGTAACTTTACTCTGGTTAATTTGGTGATATTTGAATTGTTTGAATAGTTTAGATAACCCCTTGATAGCATCAGCTTCAAAAGCGAATTTTTCTGGTGATAACTTTTTGAAATCTTGCACAGCTTTTGATTGTGCCTTGGTAATTTTTTGTGAGAGTTTACCCAGGTCTAATTCTCTTATTTCTTGACTTTGCACTACTAACCATCTTTGTCCTATTCCTGCATAATTTACTGTTTTTGAAGCTAGTTTATATCCGGGTAAGTTACTATCAATAAATTCTGGTTCTGGTAATGTTGATATTAATGATTGTGCTGATTCTACGCTTAATGGCACTGGACATAACCAGCTTAAATCTGACATCATTCATCATTTTCAGATTTGATTCTGTATATAAGGCCCAGTCTGCTACTATGAGACTGTTAACTTTTAATTGTTTTTGGTACTCTACTGCTATTTTACCAAAGCATGATGAATCTGCTTGGTTTCCCGATGCTAGTATTAAAAATATATATTGGTATGTCTCCATCTCCTGAACATATCATTTCTATGATGAACTGTTTTAACTCCGGTCTATGGTCACCAGAATAACCGTAGGTAATGGTTATTTCTTTTGGTGATTTTACTGCTAATTCTTCTAGTTCTTGATTATTTCCTAGTTTTTGACTCTCAAATATCACTTCTGGTAAGCTGGTATTATATTGCCCATATACGTCCATTTATGATGAGTCTAGATGCCCTGCTCATAGGGATACTCCAAATTTTTGGGCTGCTTTTAAGGCGACAATAAAAAATATTCTATCCAATCCTTTTATAAATAGTTTATCCATGACTCTCCCCAGTTTATCGTCCTTGAGATATTCTGGTTTTACTCCTGGTCCTATTAGATGGTCACAGGGGATTGTTTCAAAATCTTGGGGAAACATATATAAGGGTTTTTATACAAATCCTAACCCGTTTATTATCATGGCTTTTACTACATGACCCGCACTTACTTTCTCTCGAATTTCAAGGATTATTTCTACTACTCCTATGGGGTCTATTATTCCTGCTACTATGCCTAAATGGTCTAAGTTTTGAATTTCCATTTTTTGAAGCTTTGATTTCACAACAGAACTATCCACAACTCCTGTTGTGATTAAATCATTTCTTCTTCTGTTCTAATTTAATTTTTAAATCATTAAATCTTCTTTTCTTTTATCTTCTTTACAGAACTTTATTTTCTCACTCTATTGCCATTTTAATCATACTATTCTTATTAAGCCTTTTCTTCCTTGCAGGAGCTTTAGTTCCTGTGTACTACTATCTGTGACAGTTAGGGTGCGGAAGGTGGGATACTTAAATATTTTCGTGCTTTTTCACTAATACGGCTAAACCATTTTCGCCAATTTGTAACAGCTTTAGCGTGTTCTTCTTGATCTTGATTTTCACTAGCTTCCTTAATAGCTAACAGCTTACCTACTGCTTCATAAGCTGTCAATTTAGAAACATCATCAGATGCTTTTTCATTGGGTGAACGGTTAGCAAGTTGTTGTAATTTACTCAAAGATTTAGTATCTAAACTTGTTGATTCTAGTTCTTGTTTAACCTGAATGAAAGTGTTGTTTTAAGTATTAGCATTACGTCCTACAGCACCAGCCTGTCCTGATACTTCATAATGAGCACCATTACCAATGGTAACAACTTTTTCGCCTCTGTGTATAATTATTGGTTTATGGGCATGAGGAAGTAGATTGTTTTGTCTTCTCTTGCTCTCCTCCTTCCCTAGAGTAGCAATTGCTTGTGAATATTTTTCATCTTTAATACCTTGAAATATATGTTGAATTACTTGAAATATGTCGCCATAAGACAGTTGATATAATGGTATAGTTTGATGGTTTTCGATGTTACCTTGCCAAAGCATAAAAGCTGGAATAACTGTTACCTTTATATTTAGATTTCTTAATTCACTATTAATTCGATAGCCACTAACTGCTTCTGTTAGGTAGTTTCAACTATAGTTGAAAACTATAATATATTAATATATTGTCCTATTAGATAGTGTAAATATTCCCAATAGTGATTAATGAATTTAGGAAAATCATCATTTTTATCAAATAGAACAATACCATTAAACTGATCTTTTTTAACTTTCTATCCTTCAATTTCCCAATCTTCTATTTTTAACCCTTTAACTCTGACAGAATCCTTAGTATTATGAGTCACTAAAATTAAATCATGAGACAGTGCAATAAAATTAGCAGGCCAACCTTTTCCTTTAGGCTTATTTTGCTGTTCTGAATCATTAATAGCTTAAAAAAAAAGTAACAGTTAAATCAGCATTAGTAACATCTACAGAAATATCTAAATGTAATATTGCCTCTTGCCCAATGTGAAAGTTCAGAGTTATTGTTTGCATAGCATTGAATTACATTACATAAACTGGTTTTTACCAGAAAATACATGGTTATACATTATATATTCAAAATTGCTAGCTTGAACATAACACAAAGAGCGATAGAGCAAGTGCTGACTTCTCAGTTCAATATTTTGCTATAGGGAGTTAGTGGTGCTATCACAAAGCTGACCAAAGATATGGCGTTACATAATATTGATAGGATCTACATCAATTGTTAAACTGACGGTAGCAGGACAAAGCACCCGAATTTCTTGCCAATCGGATAAAGTAGGTAGGGCATCAGCAGCAAATTTCAATAATATTTGCCAACGATAACGATTAGCTACTCGTAAAATACTAGCCGGTGCTGGACCTAATATTTCTAATCCTTCCTGATCACTGAAATTTGTGGCAATAATTTGGGCTGTATTCTGGACTTGAATCGGATCAACACTACTCAAGCGTAATAATATTAACCTGCCCATAGGCGGATAATTCAATGCTTGACGTTGTGCTAATTCTGCATCACAGAAAGATTGATAATCATGAGTTTTAACTGCTTCAATAACCGGATGCTCTGGGGTATAGGTTTGCACAATTACCCTTCCCGGATCTTCCCCCCTTCCCGCCCTTCCTGCAACTTGAGTTAAAGTTTGAAATGCACGTTCACTAGCGCGATAATCTGATAAATGCAGTAACCCATCAGCTGCAACTACACCGACAAGGGTAACTTGAGGTAAGTCTAAACCTTTGCTTAGCATTTGTGTTCCTACTAATAAATCTGCTTCACCGTTTGCAAATTGGGTTAGTAAGTTACGGTGTGCGCCTTTGTTACGGGTGGTGTCCCTATCAAAGCGAATTAAACGCAGGTGAGGAAATTGTTTGTTGAGTTCTTGCGCTACTCGTTGAGTACCACTCCCAAAGAATTTGAGGTAAGGGGAACTGCATTTGGGACAATAGGGGGGATGTGATCGCCCATAATTGCAATAATGACATCTTAATAACTGTGGTGTGCCTTCTTCTACATGGTGATAAGCCAAAGAAACATCACAATTTGGACATTCCAGCACATAACCACAACTGCGACAAGAAACAAAGGTGCTGTGTCCGCGACGATGAATAAATAAAATTCCCTGTTGTTTTCTCTCTTGTAGCTGTTCTAGGGCTTCTTGCAGCGATCTACTAAATATAGAACGATTTCCCTCCTGCAACTCTTGCCGCATATCCACAATTTCTACCGGTGGTAATGGCCGGGAATTGATGCGTTCAGGAAGAGAGAGATATTGGAGACTGGGGACTGTTGACTGGTAACTGGTGATTAGGTTATTTATCTCCCCTTCTCCCCTGCTTCCCTCCTCCTTCACACTCACCCAGCTTTCTAAGCAGGGAGTAGCTGAACCTAAAATTAAGGGACAATTTTCCAATTCTGCACGCCACTGGGCGACTGTACGGGCGTGGTAGGTGGGAATGGGAGAATCTTGTTTAAAGCTGCTGTCGTGCTCTTCATCTAGGATGATTAAATCCACGTTGGGTAAAGGGGTAAAAATGGCGCTGCGTGTACCGATGACTACTTGCACCTCTCCCATGAAAATTTGTCGCCAGGTGTCGTAGCGTTCACCCTCGGAGAGGGCGCTGTGATAAACTTGGACTTTATTACCAAAGCGGGCACGAAATCTATCTGTGAGTTGGGGTGTGAGTCCAATTTCGGGGACTAAGACAAGGGCGGATTTACCTTCCTTAAGTAAGGGTGCAATCGCTTGTAAGTAAACCTCTGTTTTTCCTGAACCTGTCACCCCATGTAATAAAACTTTAGCAAATCCATTTAAAGATCTTATTCTTTCTAAAGCGTGAGTTTGGGCATCTGTTAAAGATTTCGCTTGATCCCCAGCTATCAAGGGACTCTGTTCTCTCCGTAATATTTCCCGTTCTTCAATAAGAATGCAACCCTTTTGCTCTAACCCTCTTAAGGTTGGGGGTGTTGTTTTACAAATTTCTACACACTCCGTTAGCCACAACTCACCACCATGATCTCCCAGAAGTTTCAAAATTTCTTGCTGACGCTTATTTAGCTTTGTATATAGCCCATTATTAACTAGCATCACTGCTAGTTTCGTTTGTGGTTTAGAGTATCTAGGTAATTCTAAATAGTTCTCCGCCCAGCCCCGTTCCAGTAATTGTTTTTTTCCCCAGTCAAAACCCTTAACTTGACGTTTGAGATATTTAAAACTGTAGTCTCCATCTTGTTGAGATTGGAGTATTTTCAGTATTTGGAGTGCAGCTGTTGAACGCAAGAAGTTCTCTGCGCCGTTGGGAATGTTTTCTGGCTTAAGACGTAAACGACGTTGCGATCGCCCTAATAAACCCGGTGGTAAAGCTACCCGAATTACCTGAATTAAGGGCGTATAGTAATAAGCGGCGATGCGATTGAGCAATTCCCAATAGGTGCTAGGAAAGAATCCTCTACTGACTACATCTTCTACTTCCCGAATTTTTTCTGGTGCTAAATCTGCCGGCGGTTGAGACAAAAAACGAATAGCGATCGCACCTACCTGTTGCGCCCCAAAAGGAACAGTCAAAATATCCCCTGGTTTTATTTCTAACTGTTCTGGTAATTTATATGTAAATAGGTCTGAGCTTCCCGGACAATCTACAAGCACTTCAATCCAGCTATAAAAAGTTGTTTTCGACTGGTATAACTCAACAGGTTCACCTACAGCCACAGCAGATAAACTTACATCCTTAATATACATAATTCCTAGCTTTTTTAATAGATATTTGCTCACCTATCTGGAGAAGACTCACGCCAACTTACTTAACTTTAATTTCCTACTTTACTACAGCTAAACTGTATTTAGCAATACTTTTATTACTAACCATACTTGATAAGTTTTTATTTATGTAATCTACCAGACAAATTATTTTCCACAGTACGTGCAATAAATATTTGATGCTAACTACACAAATGCAAGTATATTAGATGTTAATAAAACGTTGTTTTATCTACTAAATAGGGAGTATGGTTTTTCCACCTATTGATAGATATTCAATGGTTTTTCAATATGAGATGCTTTTATACAATCAAGATTATCCGGATTTTAAGCTATCATTTTTGTAATTTGTATTGTTTGGGAAGCATTTCCTTCGAGCCTTCATTTATCCTCCAAAGCAAAGAAAATTTAGGAAAATATATGGGAGATTAAGATATAGACAGTTTAGATGGAATTTTTATATTTGTTAAGATTGAGAATGTTTGAGGGGTTTTGACATAGTTGGTGATTAGCAAAAAAAAGAGGAATATGTCTGCTGGTAGTGGAAAAAGATGGTATTTTGGGTGCAAAGACCATATAAGTTGTATCTAAAAGTAAGCAAAATATGATAGGCAGATACAGATTTTTATTCCGACTCAGGAATTTTCAAGAAGATTGTATTTCGCCAAATAAATGGGTGTATTTGTCTCTTAGGGAAACTACCAATCCTCACACGAGCAGCTATCACTAAATTATGTACCAAACAAAGCAACAATCCCGAAAGGAAACTATGAATCTTGCTGAATTGGGAACAATGGAAATACTAGAGACTGCTGCTGATCATGAAGAACCATCACTTGATAGTTTAGAAGCAGTAGTATTTGAAGACTCTTCAATCATAGAAAATTTGGAGTTAGATGAACGCGATGGCGATGAAATGGCCGCGGCTCGTCCTTCCGGATACAATAAAACCGAACATGACGATGCTGTAGGCGCTTTTTTCAAAGAAATGGCGCGTTATCCCCTCCTTAAACCTGATGAAGAAGTAGAATTAGCACGACGAGTTAGGTTTTTAGAAGAAGTAAAAGACTTACAAGCGGCTTTAGAAGAAGAACTAGGACAGCAACCAAGCAGAAGCGAAGTAGCTGCTAAGTTTGAGATGACAGAAAAACAACTAGAAAGCCGCTTATATCAAGGACGGGTAGCCAAGCGAAAAATGATTCGCTCCAATTTAAGGCTAGTAGTATCTATTGCTAAACGATATCTTAACCGGGGAGTTCCTTTTCTAGATTTGATTCAGGAAGGAGCAATGGGTTTAAACCGCGCTACAGAAAAGTTTGACCCCGATAAAGGATATAAATTCTCAACCTACGCTTATTGGTGGATTAGACAGGCAATTACAAGAGCGATCGCTAATGATGCCCGCACCATTCGCTTACCGATACATATTGTTGAAAAACTTAACAAACTCAAAAAAGCTCAACGCGAACTAAAGCAAAAACTAGCTCGTAACCCCTCGGAAGCAGAAATGGCCACAGCCTTAGAAATTAGCATCCAACAACTGCGTCAACTCCAACAACTGCGTCGTCAAGCACTCTCCCTTAACCACCGTGTCGGTAAAGAAGAAGACACCGAATTAATGGACTTACTAGAAGACGAAGATAACCAATCTCCAGAAGCAAAAATGAACGAAAACATGATGCGTCAGGAGATTTGGGAAGTGTTAGGAGATGTCCTCACCCCACGAGAAAAAGACGTAATCTCTCTGCGCTATGGACTAACAACCAGCGAACCCTGCACCCTAGAAGAAGTTGGTAATATGTTCAACCTTTCCCGTGAACGAGTACGCCAAATTCAAAGTAAAGCCATGCGAAAATTACGCCGTCCCCACATAGCTAAACGTTTAAAAGGGTGGTTGATATGAGTCATTAGTTCAGTTATCAGTTATCAGTTATCAGTTATCAGTATTTCTACTGTTCACTGTTAACTGTTCACGGTCACCTGTTCCCTATTACCTGCTGTAACTATAAACTATGGACTGTGGACTATAGACTAAAGACTAATGACATCCCATAGCGATTTAATTGTCCGTTTTGCCGAACCCAGTGATTGCACTGTACTGTTTGAATTAATTCAAGGATTAGCAGAATACGAAAAATTATCTGATGCTGTTACTGGTAACGCTCAAGCATTAAAAGAACATCTATTTGGTGAACCAAAATATATAGAGGCAATCTTAGCCGAAATTGCAGGTCGAACCGTGGGTTTTGCTTTATTTTTTCATAATTATTCAACCTTTCTCACCAAGCCAGGAATTTATCTCGAAGATATATTTGTTTTACCAGAATATCGAGGGCAAGGTATTGGTAAAGCACTCTTGACTAAATTGGCAAAGATAGCTATAGAATGCAATTGTGGACGTTTAGAATGGAGTGTTTTAGATTGGAATATTTCCGCACAAACATTTTATCGCAACATGGGAGCAGATATTTTAGAAAATTGGCGAATTTGTCGCGTTACTGAGGAAGGATTAACACAGTTAGCAAATCAATAAAAATCTTCAAGGATAAAGGATAACTTGATTATAATTGCCTTTAATCCTTAATTTTTGATTTATTCTTTGGCATTGCTCAATCTGACTTTACATAAATTTACATCTCTCTTAAACCCTTGATATCACAATCAGTCAATCTCAATTTCTCAATTATCAACTCCAAGTTTTACAGCCTGTCATTTGACTAATACAACTTAATCAAAAGAGAATTATGAAGGAAGGATATTGCACGTAATCAGCAATTGTTGTAGAGAGAACACGAGATGAAAAAGATAATTTCAGTATTACTGTTAGGCATCACCATCTTCACCTTTGCCTTCAGTAGTCCAGCTTTAGCGGCAGATGCTGCTGCTGGAAGAGCAGTATTTACAGCTAACTGTGCTTCTTGTCATGCAGGTGGGAAGAATCTAGTTAATGCTGGTAAAAGTCTGAAAAAAGCAGACTTAGAAAAGTACAATATGTACTCCGAAGAAGCTATTCTTGCTCAAGTTACAAAAGGTAAAGGTGCTATGCCTGCCTTCCAAGGTAAGTTACAACCTGCCCAAATTGAAAATGTAGCTGCTTATGTATTTGAACAAGCAGGTAACGAATGGAAGTAAGTTAATTAGCATTTGATTAATTTACAATATGCGGGGCTTTTTGTCCCGCTAATTTTGTCATACTGAAATTATCAAAGGAGATGTTTATGATTTATTTCTGGCGATTAATTTTCAGTGTCATTATAGCTTTTTCTTTGATATTTATCACTCCCAGTGCCCATTCATTAGCTGTTACTGACAACGAAATTACAGCTACTGATTTATTTAAATTGGGTGTAAAACAAATGCAGCAAGAGAATTACCAAGCTGCTATTGAATATTTAAATTTGGCTATTAAAATGCAACATCAGTATACAGCAGCATACAAAAATCGCTGTTTAGCTTACCTGCAACTACAAGATTATCATCAAGCGATCGCAGATTGTACCCAAGCATTAAATTTAGTAACTGATGACTCAGAAGCTTATCTCAGGAGGGGATTAGCAGAATACAGAAAAGGTAATTATCTAGATGCTATTACCGATTATAATCAAGCACTGGCTATAAAACCTGATGATTTCCGCGCTTACTATAATCGGGGTATCACTTTTGCAGAACAAGGGAATTACTTCCAGGCAATTATTGATTATAATCAGGCTTTAAGTAATATTACTCCAAACAATAATCTCTTATTATCAGATATATATAATGACAGAGGTTTAGCTTATTTTGATTTGCAAAATTTATCAGCAGCTATGCAAGACTTTGGTCTAGCAATTGAATTAAACCCTAATGATGATAGAGCTTATTTTAACCGAGGTTGTATTTGTGGACGCATAGGTGATAATCTGGGAGCAAGGCATGATTTTTCCCAAGTTATCAGACTCAATCATAGTAATGCTCTAGCTTATCTAAACCGAGGAATAGCTAACTATAACTTAGAATATTATCAAAGAGCGATCGCTGACTTACAACAAGCATCTAAATATTTTGCAAAACAAGAACAAACACTTGCTTCCCAGAAAACTTTAGACTTGCTTAAAATTGTTCAACAAGAAATATCATCAGTATCAGAAATCGCATAACCCTAACATTTGATGTTAAATATCTAAGCATTAAACAAACTATCAGCAGTCATCTAAATTCTTATCTCTAGCTGGTGTGAAGGTTTGAATTGTTGAAGATGATGCTGATTCGCGAGATTTTGTGGTTTTGGTATTAGAGCGAGAGGGGGCTGAGGCGATCGCAGTATCTTCGGCTTTTGAAGTATTACAAGTCTTAATACAGACAAAGCCTTATGTTTTGGTCAGCGATACTAGTATGCCCGATATGGATGGCTATATGGTCATCCGTCACCTGAGAATGTTGACTCCAGAAGCCGGTGGAAAAATCCCGGTGATCGCCTTAACCGCCTATGCTAGAGATGATGACCAGAAACAAGCACTACAAGTAGGGTATCAAATTCATTTATCCAAGCCAACGCAGAAAAATTAGTTACAGCTGTTGTGAAACTCGTCGCAACAGGAGTGCAATATCAGTCCTATGGTTAGACAACCTGTTTTTAAAATCTAAAATTGCTATGCGCGCGAGAATTGAAAATAATGTTTTATTTCTTCACCACGAAGATTTACCTGAATTTAAAAAAGGTGGTTCTGTGGTGAGAAATTCTTATTTTTGGGCCCTACGTTCAATTGCTGGTCGTTCTAGACGTTATAGTGATTGGGAATATGAATCTGATGTGTGGTTAGCACTAGGGCGGATGCTGATGTCTTTTACTGAATCGGGATATTTGGTATATAGAGAAACAGTGTTAGAGTTTCCCCTATCACAAGGGGAAATTCCTCATGTTTTACGGGATGTGGCAACTTGGGAATAAGGAAAAAAATTAGGGAGGATCTGTCTTCAGAATTACAAATGATTGTAAAGTACCATTAATATTTTTTGCCTATTTTGAGGGCAGCACTAGCTGGAATCGTAACTTGGACTATTCCCTGCTCAAGAGGGATCAAATCGCTTTGATAAACTTCATTTCCCAGGTCATCTATTAACACAAGTTATCCAGATTTTGTGGTATTTTGGGGAACATATACATACAAATTTGGATTTTCAGAAACCGTTTGGCCTTCATGATTCCATCTTAGCATTAAAGTAGTGAGAGATAGTTTTTCATTATTTAGTTGTCACACAAGAATTTCTTCTTCTTCCTCCTCCACCTGTTCTAGTCAGTTCGCCACCATGAGACGCAGATGGCAAACCAAATATTGATCCTGCTGTACCTCTAGTTCCAGGGCTATCTCGGTCAGGTTGTTGAGGAGGTTTAGGACTTGAAGTGGACTGTGATAATAGAGAGGGCTGAAAATTTAGAAAGGATTATGTGTCTGGCTTTCCATAGTGTTAAGATGAGGAAAGAGCCAAGGAAAGAATCAGGGTTGGTAATAGTTACGAATAGTTCCTATCCATGAAGATGTTGATGACTAATTCATAACTGACCTCATATCCATAACATGTATGAAATGGGCAAAGCTAATGAACCAATTACTAATGTGACTAAACCACAAATAGTTAGTAAGAATTACTTGTGAGTAAATTGGGCAATCCAGGGGAAATCTTTGTTTAGGTACCCGGGATATTTTTACAAGTCTAATGACCTGTTTAACAAAAATACCCTTGGTAGAAAACTCTTTGTTTCCTGCCTTTTGTTCTGAGTCACCATGGCATAATCGCTATAATCTTTTTCTACCTGTTTAAGGAGACTAGGAGGGAAAACATTTCGTAATATCTCTATCCAGTAATGAAATGTGTCCTTTGCTTCCGTTTTCCATATACCGAAATGCAAACCTAAAACCTCAAATGTTGGCATTTTCCTCCAATAGAATAAGCATAGACATACCTCTTCTTTTTTCTTTTATCTCTAGTTTCCGTTTCCCCCCTCCTCCTTTGTGATTTATACCTATCTTTTTACTTTCTATGTCACCTTGAAGTTTTTTATGCTACATTCCACATTGGGCTAACAAGTCTTGAAACTTATGGTTAGTTATTCCCAGTATTTGTTTTCTACGATGTGGATATTCTTGAATATAGTTAATTTAGTGGATTTTTCCTTTTCCTACACCCTCAAGATTCCCTTCTACCATTTTTTCCACACCAAGTTAATTTTCCTGATAGGTCTAATGTTGGTAAACAAAAACTTGATAAAATTATCAGGGCTGGAGAAAGTCCGACTACATTTTTTAAAACAGTACTAATATACCTTTAGAAATTCATCATACTAAAATAGCCCTTAATACTTTATTTAAAATCCACATTTACAAAAGCCAATTCCGTAGTTATATAAAAATATGGCTGCTGATAGGGTGGAAATACAGAATTTCCACTCTCCACAAGTAATTTAATCAATCAAATCGGATTTCTGCAAATGGTATTTTCCTTGAAACGTAAGAATTCAGGAGTCAGGAGTCAGGAATCAGGAGTTAGAATATTTGAGAAATTTGTTAATTATCAATTAGGTATTATTGGCGTTAGCCTGAAAAAGCTGACTGCTTATGGCTGAATGCTTACCTTGAAACTAAGAAATAGGTTCAAAAACCATTTGGGGAATCAAGATATGGTCTTGGATTTGGGCAATACCTAAAAAGCGGGCTTCTTCATAGACTCTTACCAGTCCCAGCAAATCAATATCTAGAGGAACTTGCTGACCTTGACACCATTTTTTGGCAAATGTTCCCGATATATTTACAGATGGTAACGTTTGTAAAGCTGCATCTGCGGGTATGGGTTGAAATGTACCGGTTTGAAGTTGGGTTTCTAAATCTGTGAGGGTGACACTGTCTTGTAAGCAAAAACTGCTGCTTTCTGTTCTTATCAAAGCGGCGAGAGTGCCACCCGTATTTAGAACTATACCTAAATCACGAGCGATCGCTCTAATATAGGTTCCTGCACTACAAGCGAGCGCCAGATCCAATTCTGGAAAATCCCCATCACGCCAGTCTAAAACTTCTATATTTAAAACTTCTACTGTTCTCGTTGGTGCAAGTACCATTTCGCCTTTTCGTGCCAAATCATACAAACGTTGTCCATCAACTTGAATGGCGCTATAACTGGGAGGAATTTGCTCAATTTTACCTATAAATTGTGAAAGTGCTGTTTTTATATCTGCCAAACTTAACCCAGCACAAGGTTGAGAAGTAATCACTTCCCCTTCTAAATCATCAGTAGTTGTACGTACACCAAGGCGAACAGTAGCTTGATAAGCTTTTTCACCAGGTAAATATTGTAATAACCTGGTAGCTTTACCCAAAGCGATCAGTAAAATCCCAGTAGCTGCTGGATCTAAAGTTCCTGCGTGTCCCACCCGTTTTAGACGCAAGAGTTTACGTACCCGCGCTACGCAGTCGTGGGAAGTCCAGCCATAAGGTTTGTTTAAATTCAGAAAGCCCTGCACAAAATCATTGGTAATTCGTAATTCGTAATTAATTATATTCGATGGAGTGAGCAAGATGAATAGATTAAAAATACATCACAAAAAAATCATGACATGAAGCAAGGATACACCAATATCTCAAATCCAAAATCCAAACCTGATTATGGTTGTAGGAAGTTTTTTTCCCGGGGATCACTTCCTGAATATTACTACCTAATACTGAGGCGAATTCTTGACTATTCAAAGACTGCACAAGACTCAACCCCAAAAACTGACTAGAAATAGTTTTAGCGTAACCCGCATTCAGGTAGGGAATATATTGTGGCTTTTGAGAAACATACGTTTGGAAAAACGACAAGCTAAACGCATTTATATAACTACGCGCTTGGGAAGCATTACCAATCATATCTGTAGGTAATCGGACTTGCTGACTACCAGTATTACTATTACCAATACTAGAAAAATGAGTTCCACCCACAAGCATAACCAGATATTTATGGGGATGCGTTAACCAGGAAAACGGTAAAATTTGTTCATATAAAGCTGGTGCAACAGTATCTTCACTGCTACTAACAAACATGACAGGAGTTTGAATTTGATTCAAGCCAACTTGACCGAAAATAGAGCTAGTAATGGGATTAACAGCAATTGCAGCTTTAACTCTTTCATCCCGTAAATTAAAATTATATTTTTGTCTGGACTTCGTTTGTAATTCTAAAGCGCGACATTGCAGCAGTAAAGACATATTCCAGGTATCTCGCAGCACATCTGGTTGACAATCTTGTTCTAGCTGTTCGAAATTAATCTTTGCACCTGCTAAAACTAGAGCAGTGTAACCACCAAAAGATTGACCAAATACTCCCACCTGTTCCAAGTTTAATTTACCTTTAAAAATTGGATCATATTGGTTAGAGTTTTGGAGTTGATCTAATATGTATTTTATATCTAAAGGTTGATCTAAAAATTCACCAGCCTCTATAACTTTACGCGTATTTCTCTTGATGAAAAATTGCTTTTGTGGCTGTTGATCCTGACTAACTGGATGATTAGGAACGACAACAGCTAATCCGCGGGAAGCCAAATGATGAGCTAAATAACGAAAGTTACTGCTGTCTAAACCTAAGCCATGAGAAATCACAATTACTGGTGTGGGGTGGGGAACGTTAGGAATATAAACATCTGTAAACAAACGGCGATTACGGGTAGAGTCAAAAAATTCCAGCGTGTACTTATTTGATTGAAAATTTCCTTCAGTTTGTAAATCTGGCAATGGCGATAGATTTACATTTCGGATCTTACCAGCTTCGATATTTGATAATTGTTGAATTGCTGCGATTGCTTTATCAGTTTCACTAATTAGTTGTTCTAGTTTACCAGCTATTTCTAAACTATCACCTAACTTAAGATGAACAGTGCTGCTGGGATAGTTCCGTAACAAATTCAATAAACTCAAGCCTTCCGGTTCACCAGAAGCAGCAATGATCGCATCACGTAAAGCATTGAATTCTGATTCAGGTACCAAAGATTTAGTTTTTATTACTTCTGCTAGACGTCGCAGTAGGAATTCTCCTTGTTGGGTGTGGAGAAATCGTGCAGCAATAGCCGGACTAATTTTTACAGACCTTAGTAAAATTTGTCGTAATTCTTGCAGTTTTTTAAATGAAATATACTGTTTAGAAATTGCTAACTCATCATCAATTACTCCCGTTTTTACATAAGTTTCCAAACTAATCACGGGAATGGGAATTTCTAGTATAGAATAAGAAGCATAGATTTTCTCGGCTGCCATGACAGAATTACTAATTCCCAATGTTGGCAGCAGCATTAAAAGTACCAGCAATAGAGAATTTTTTCTCAGGGTGTTGGCCCAATTACCAAACAAACTATTCATCGCTCAAATGTTTCAGTGACGTTGTTTAGCGAGGCGTTAAATTTGGTAGTTATTCAGACACCCTGTTGATTATATTGATTAATTATTTATATACTATATATTCCCTGATATTTGTGGATGTTTTTGAGATTTCTCACCTTAAGATCCTAACAAACTAAAAAATACTTTACCTCAGTGTTTATTTAGTAGCTTTGGATGATATCAAATAACTTGACATATAGTAGGAATTCAGAACTATTGCGATAGCTTATGTGACGATATAGGAGTCAGGAGTCAGGAGTCAGAATGTTTGAGAAATTGGTTAATTATCAAATAGGTATTTTTGCCGTTAGCCTGAAAAAGCTAACTGCTGATGGCTGTTCGTGTAGCATGACGTTAGGCATTAGCTGAATGCTTACAAAAATATCCCCCTCATTACCCTCATCCCCCTGTCCCCTTTTCTTCAGATTTACCCAACGCAATCGTTACCGAACTAGAAACAACTAACAATGCGCCAACAATTCCTATTAATGTTATATGTTCTGGCGTAATTAAAGTAGGGAAAATATTTGCAACCAACCAAACTGATATTAAAGTTACAAGAGGAGCTAAAGCTAATATAGCACTCACTCTTGAAGCTTCCCAATGTTCTAATGATTCAGCAAAAGCACCATAGGCAATGAGAGTGTTTAATCCACAAAACAGCAGCATTCCTAAATGAAGAATATCAAGGGTAAAAATTGTATTGAGTTTCGCTAAAGGAGTGAATAATAAAGTACATCCACCATAAATTATGAGCATGATATTAGAGGATGAAAAAGATTGTAATAGCTGCTTTTGTATCAAGGCATAAATTGCCCATGCTACTGCACCTATGACTATTAATCCACTGCCTAAAAGATATTGTCCCTGTGCTGTGATTAAATTCGTTAATTGAGCTTTAAAAAATAGCATAAAACCTAAAGTTAAGACACTAACACCAAACCATTGCCGTAATGTATAACGCTCTTTAAAAATTACCAAACCACCAAAACCTAATAAAACAGCAGCTAACTGAATTATCACTTCAGCATTAACAGCACCTGCTAACGCTAAACCTTGCATGAAGAAAAAGTAATTAGCTGCCAAAAATATTGTTGCTATTGCTAATAATTTGCGAGAATTAGTCTCTAATTGTTCTAAAGTTGGTAATTTTTTCTGCACATATAAATAAATCATCAGCAATACAAACGACATCAAAAAGCGAAACCAAATGACAGTGTAGACATCTAGTGCTTGTAGCGTTACCTTGAGGGCAATTGGTAGAATACCCCATAAAAAAACCGTTAGTAAGGATAAACCTAGGCCTAAACGCCAGCGACCGGAAGTTTGATGCATCATTCAGTGATATTTAGTACAGTACAGCGTAAAGAGACCAACCATTTAAAATAAACAAAAACCCTAATTCCTAAAATTTTAGGGTGTGTTATGGCTAATTCTTACTCTCTCAAATTCCTAAATCCTGACATAGCCGTAAGTAACACACCCTACTTAATATTTATTTTATAAATAGGGTCTAAATCCAGTTTAATTAACCAATAAGCTCTGGTATAAATAATCCTGTTTGGGTGGCGATTGTTCTCTCCATTAATTAATTATACACATTATTTTCTTGTTCCCTATTCCTTGTTAAAAGCCTCTACGTTCGCGTAGCGTCTCTTAGGGAGTAAGTATAGCCACGTCACGTAAACTATTACAAATCCAGCTATATTCTCTATCTTAAATGTCGCACTCTTAACTACCGCTATACCGCTAGGTTAGTGGGAGAGTGTCAATGCCATGATCATACTTTTACGATAATTTATATACGCAAATATACGATTTACAGCCGTATGTATGGATTGAGACTAATAATATGTATGGGAAATAATCAAAAAAAAATTATATCTAACGAGCAATTTAATTAATTGCAGATCTTGTGTCAAAATATCTAACTGTTGAGGTAATAAATCAAGTAGCATAAAATTTTATCTAAATTTACTGAAACTACGGAAAGTAGGTAAAAAAAACTGATTAATCAGAAAATTACTCTCACCTCAATCATTTTCAATCATTGAGGTGAGAGTAAGTATAATTACAGGAGTCATCGCCATTACAACCCCATTTAAAAGTGTAGGGTTGCAGAGGTGCAGAGTTGCTCCCGTTGCAGGGGTAAATAATGTACCCTTTTTCCTTCTGATAGCACAG
Organism: 'Nostoc azollae' 0708; assembly: GCF_000196515.1. Taxonomy (NCBI): domain Bacteria; kingdom Bacillati; phylum Cyanobacteriota; class Cyanophyceae; order Nostocales; family Nostocaceae; genus Trichormus; species Trichormus azollae. The sequence continues at coordinate 4,039,422 of NC_014248.1, read as the reverse complement.
CTTGGCTGATGACTCCTACGTTGTCACGTAAGCTATAGCCATAGTGCCGACTAGGAACTAATATCTTTTGCAGTAGTTTTATAAAATTTAAGTTTAATCGAGTAGAAAGTACATGGGACAAGGTTTTTTACAAATTGCGTTAACGCTATCTATTGTCGTATTAATTACTCCCCAATTAGGTAGATACATAGCCCGTGTCTTCTTGGGAGAAAACACAATACTTGACTTGATACTGAACCCGATAGAGAAGATTCTTTATATACTAGCAGGAGTCCGTAAAAAAGAGGAAATGACTGTTTGGCAGTATATTCGAGCAGTAATATATAGTAACTTAGTCATGGGTATTTCTGTGTATGCATTAATCTCTTTTCAGAGATTATTACCTTGGAATCCTAACAGATTTGGTACGCCTACATGGGATATATTGCTACACACAACGATATCTTTTTTAACTAATACTGACCAGCAACATTACACCGGTGAAACAACTTTAAGCTACTTTAGCCAAACAGCAGCTTTAGGTTTTTTGATGTTCACATCAGCAGCGACTGGTTTATCCGTAGGTATAGCTTTTATTCGCGGGTTGACAGGAAGAAAGTTAGGGAATTTTTATTTTGATATCACCCGTGCTATTACCCGGATATTATTACCCCTTTCGATAATTGGGGCGATCACACTTATAGCCCTTGGTGTACCACAAACATTCAACGAAACTCTGGTTGTTCAAACCTTAGAAGGAGGAACCCAATATATTGCTAGAGGGCCAGTAGCCTCCTTTGAAATGATTAAAATGTTAGGTGAAAACGGAGGCGGCTTTTTTGGTGCGAACTCTGCCCATCCCTTTGAAAATCCTAATGGTGCTGCTAACTTGATAGAAATCATCGCCATGTTAGCTATTCCGACATCCTTAATTTATACCTACGGCGTATTTGCCAATAATCTGAAACAAACTTGGTTGCTGTTTTGGACGGTATTTATCATCTTCGTAGTTTTAATTTGGATTACAGCAGCAGGTGAACTACAAGGAAATCCCCTGATTAATAATGCGTTGGGTGTACAATTACCAAATTTAGAAGGTAAAGAACTACGACTTGGCTGGGCAGAAACAGCATTATGGGCTGTTGCCACTACGGCTACTATGTGTGGTGCTGTGAATGGAATGCAGGATTCCCTGATGCCTTCTGGCATATTTTCGACTTTATTTAATATGTTCCTCCAAATTATTTGGGGTGGACAAGGAACAGGAACAGCCTACCTATTTATTTACCTAATTCTCACTGTTTTCATCACCGGGTTAATGGTAGGACGCACCCCGGAATTTTTCGGGCGCAAAATTGAACAACCAGAAATTGTCCTGGCCAGCATAGTCTTTTTGATTCACCCGATTGTAGTTTTGATTCCCAGTGCGATCGCCCTAGCATATCCTATTTCCCTATCAGGAATTAGCAACCCAGGCTTTCACGGCATTTCTCAAGTAGTTTATGAATATGCTTCAGCCTCAGCTAATAACGGTTCTGGCTTAGAAGGATTAAAAGATAACACTTTGTGGTGGAACTTAAGCACAAGTTTCAGCATTTTAGCAGGGCGGTACATTCCCATTATGGCCATGCTCCTCTTAGCTGATAGTATGTCCCATAAACCAAAACCACCAGAAACCCGTGGTACTTTCAGAACCGATTCCCTACTGTTTACCACCGTCACGGCTGGCGTAACTATTATTTTGGGACTCCTCACCTTCTTCCCCGTTTTAGCTTTAGGACCCATAGCCGAAGGTTTTAAACTAGCTGGTGGAAGCTAGGTAACTGGTGACTGGGGACTGGGGGAGATGAGGAAGATAGGGAAGACGGGGAAGTAATTTTCCTAATGACCAATGACCAATGACTAATGACCAATCATCAATGACCAATCACCAATCCCCGTTTATGAATTCCGCTACAACTACTCCTAGACCAAAGTCACCCCGTTCTCGTCCTAGTGATCGCCGTCAAAAACGCAAAAAAGTCCGAGTCAGTACCAAACTACTCTATACCAGAGTAATTAGAGATACCTTTATCAAGCTATACCCCAAATATGCTATTCAAAATCCCGTCATGTTTTTGGTTTGGTTAGCAACAACTACCACCCTAGCCGCTACAATTTACCCACCATTATTTGGGCCAGTCACCCAGAAAAACCCCCAACTATTCAATGGTTTATTAACACTAATTTTGTTTTCGACAGTTATTTTTGCCAATTTTGCCGAAGCCTTAGCAGAAGGAAGAGGTAAAGCCCAAGCAGATGCATTACGATCTACCAGATCAGAAACCATCGCCAAAAAAATTGTTGTTGATGGCACAATCACAGAAATTTCTTCCACTACCCTCAAACAAGGTGATACTGTTTACGTTGTTGCTGGTGATATGATCCCCGCCGATGGCGAAGTAATTCTGGGTATCGCCTCTGTAGATGAATCAGCAATTACCGGCGAATCAGCCCCAGTCCTCAAAGAATCAGGTTCAGACGTTTCCAGTTCCGTTACAGGTGGTACACGTATCATCTCCGATGAATTAATTATTCGTATTACCGCTGACCCTGGTAAAGGATTCATTGACCGGATGATTGATTTGGTCGAAGGGGCAGAATGTACTAAAACACCTAATGAAATTGCTTTAACAGTATTACTAGCAGTTCTTACCACCGCCTTTTTCATTGTCGTCGCCACCTTGCCAGTCTTTGCCTACTATGTTAAAAGTCCTGTCAGCATCCCTGTACTAATTGCCTTGTTAGTTGCCCTCATCCCCACCACCATCGGCGGCTTACTCAGTGCCATTGGTATCGCAGGTATGGATAGAGTGGCCCAATTTAACCTGATTGCCACCTCTGGCAGGGTGGTGGAAGCCTGTGGGGATATCAATACTTTGGTTTTAGATAAAACAGGTACAATTACCCTGGGCAACCGTTTAGCAGAAGCCTTTCTTCCCATCAATGCTCACTCAATGGCAGAAATTGCTAACGTTGCTTTAGGCGCTAGTATATTTGACGATACTCCAGAGGGTAAATCTATTGTCCGACTAGCAGAAAAATGTGGCGCAAAATTTGATATCGATCGCAAAAAATGCCAAGGTGTGGAATTTTCAGCGACAACTCGCATGAGTGGCACTAATTTGCCAGGTGGACACGAAGTACGGAAAGGCGCAGTCGGAGCAATTAAAGGTTTTGTGCGATCGCGTAGGGGCTCTTCTGGAGCATCGCACAATGGAAATGAAACCCCAGAACTAGTCACTGCTTATGAAGCAGTTTCCCACCAAGGCGGTACACCCCTATTGGTTTGCCTAGATAATGAAATCTATGGTGTCATTTATCTAAAAGATATTGTTAAACCTGGAATCCATGAACGTTTTGATCAACTACGACGCATGGGAGTCCGAACAGTGATGCTAACTGGAGACAATCGCATCACGGCTTCTGTCATTGCTAAAGAAGCTGGAGTAGATGAATTCATAGCCAAAGCCACACCAGAAGATAAAGTCAGCATTATTCAACGGGAACAAGCAGAAGGCAAAGTGGTGGCGATGACCGGAGACGGCACTAATGATGCACTCGCTTTAGCGCAGGCTGATGTAGGAATAGCCATGAATACAGGCACTAAATCCGCTAAAGAAGCTGCTAATATGGTGGATTTGGATTCTGATCCCACAAAACTAGTTGATATTGTCAGCATTGGTAAACAATTGCTCATTACTCGTGGAGCATTGACCATATTCTCCATCGCCAATGATATAGCTAAGTATTTTGCCATTATCCCGGTGATTTTTGCTGCTGCTAATCTCAACAGCTTAAATATTATGAAATTAACCAGTGTTAACTCTGCGATACTGTCAGCACTGATTTATAATGCTTTAATTATTCCAGCTTTAATCCCTTTAGCTTTGAAGGGTGTAAAATTTCGACCCTGGACTGCTAATCAACTTCTGCAACGCAATATTCTTATTTATGGCTTGGGTGGGGTGATTGTTCCATTTATTGCCATTAAATTCATAGATATGTTGATTACATTTGCAGGTTTAGCTTAATTAAGAATAGGGTGTAGGGAGCAGGGAAAATTTTCTGATAGCGTAGGGTGGCGCAAGCCATATCAGTATGTCTAGAATTTAAGGTTTTCCAGGAGTAAAATAACTATTTTATTACCAATCACCAATCACCAATCACCAATCACCAATCACGAATTACTAATTACCAATTACCAATTACCAATTACCAATTACCAATTACCAATTACCAATTACCAATTACCAATTACCAATTACCAATTACCAATTACCAATTACCAATTACCAATTACCAATTACCAATTACCAATTACCAATTACCAATTACCATAATTAAATTATGATGTTTATTCCAGAAGCTATCCGAGCGATTCGTGTGACTTTATTACTTTGGTTATTAACAGCAATAATCTATCCTCTGGCTATTCTGGCATTTGGTCAGTTTGCTTTCCCAACTTCCGCAAATGGCAGCATTATTTTAAATATAGAAGCTCAACCAATAGGTTCGTCTTTGATTGGTCAAATTTTTACATCAGATAAATATTTTCATAGTCGTCCCAGTGTGGTGAAATATAGTCAGGGAAGAAAAGCCAAGCCTACAGGTATATCTGGAGGAAGTAATCTTGCTGCTAGTAATCCAGAGCTAACTACTAGAATTATTGAGGAAGCTACTGAATTTCAGGATGAAAGTATTCAGCCATCACCTGATTTAATTTACACTTCTGGATCAGGTTTAGATCCTCATATTTCTTTGAAAGCTACACGACAGCAGTTAGCAAGGGTTACACAGGCAAGAGGGATAAAAGAGGATGAAATAATTCCTCTCATTAATAAGTATACAGATGGCAGATTTTTAGGAATTTTTGGTGAACCAGGTGTCAATGTTTTGCGGTTAAATTATGCTCTTGATTTGCAGGAGTTTAACCGTAATCAAGATTAATCATTGGGCATTGGGCATGAAATTTTTCCCCTCTGCTCCGGGAGCAACGGGAAAAAGTGAGATTATTATCAAATCAAATTAAATAGGAATCCTATATGTATTCACAAAGAAGGGGAAAACACAAAATATTTATTGATTGGTATGGCTTCTGGGGTGGGTAAGACCTACAAAATGTTAGAAGAAGGCTACGCACTCCAACAGGAAGGGATTGATATTGTTATAGGATTGTTGGAAACTTACGGAGGGAAGGAAACCGCTGAAAAAGCTGAGGGTTTAGAGGTGATACCGCCACAGTTATGGACTCATGGGGATGTAATGTTACCGGACATGAATACGGAAGCAGTGATTGAGCGATTGCCCCAATTTGTTTTAATTGATGAACTTGCTCATACTAATGTTTCTGGTTGTCTACGAGCAAAACCTCATGAAGATGTAGAAATCATTTCGTATGCGGGTATTTATGTTTACTCCAGCATGAATGTTCAACATTTGGAAAGTCTGAATGATTTAGTAGCTAGAATTACAGGTGTAGTTCTGCGTGAGCGAATTCCTGACCGCATTCTGGAAGCTACTAATGAGGTGATATTAGTAGATATCACACCGGATACTCTCCAAGTAAAGATTACTGGAAGGAAAAATATATGCACCCCAAAATATCCAAGAGGCTTTAGATAACTTCTTTCAAAACCGTAACTTAATCGCTTTGAGAGAGTTGGCTTTACGGGAAGTGGGAGATAATCTGGAAGAAGATCCAATTGCTGCTGCACCTCAAGGCCAATTTTATAGTATTCAAGAACGAGTTTTAGTGTGCATATCTACTTAACCCTAATTCGATGCAACTTTTACGCCGGGTTGCTAGGTTGGCTGGCTACATAAATGCTCCTTTGTATGTTTTGTTTGTCGCTAGTCCTGATCGGTTTCTCACTCAGGAAGAAAGTTTGCACGTTCATACTTGTGAAAAATTATGTCAAGAATTTACAGGGACTTTTATTTTGGTAGACCTCAGTAATATTACTTAAGCATTTGCGGAAGTTGCTCAAAAATAAAAATATCATATTACTCAAATCGTGATTGGCGAAAGTCAACATTCTCGCTGGAAACTTCTTTTTAAAGATTCTCTAACTCAACAATTGGTGAGATTGCTCAAGAACATAGATTTCCACATTATTGCCACTGAAAAAAAATCAGTGTTTAAGAATTAAAAGTGGCCTCTTTTGATGTTAATTTGAGTAACATTTGAGTTAAACTACCTGTTGAAATCACACTAAAATCTTTGTATATGCAACAAAATGGCGTTATAGGATTGATGAGTGGCACATCGGTGGATGGTATAGATGCTGTCTTAGTAGATATTATCGGTACAGATTTAGATATAAAAGTTGAATTATTAGCAGGGGAAACTTACCCTTATCCGACGGAACTGCGATCGCGCATTTTAGGCATTTGTGCTGGTGAGGCGATATCAATGGCAGAATTAGCAGCAGTAGATGATGCGATCGCCATTGTTTTTGCCCAAGCAGCCCAAAATATTCAAATCGGTCATCCACCAGCGACTTTAATTGGTTCCCACGGTCAAACCGTTTTTCATAGACCACCAGGTTTTTACGGCTCAGGAAATATTTTACCCAGTCCCCAATCACTCGGTTACAGTCTACAACTTGGTCGAGGGGCGGTTATTGCTCACTTGACAGATATCACTACGGTCAGTAATTTCCGTGTAGCTGATATCGCTGCTGGTGGTCACGGAGCGCCACTAGTTCCTAGAGTAGATGCTTTTTTGCTCAGTCATCCCCAGGAAAGCAGATGTGTTCAAAATATAGGTGGTATTGCTAATGTTGCGTATTTACCACCCCGAAATCATGACTGGCTTTCCCAAATTCGCAGTTGGGACACTGGCCCTGGAAATAGTCTGTTGGATTTGGCAGTGCAGCATTTTACCAATGGGGCTAAAAGTTACGATGAAAACGGCAGTTGGGCTGCTAGTGGTACTCCTTGCCATACCTTGGTAGAAGAATGGCTGAATCAAGATTATTTCCATTTACCACCGCCTAAATCAACAGGGCGTGAGTTATTTGGTGTTAGTTATCTACATGATTGTTTAGAAGATGCACAAATCTATCAACTTAGCCCCGCAGATGTGCTGGCAACACTTACAGAACTAACAGCGGCTTCTATAGTCCACAGTTATCATACTTATTTACGAAAAATGCCAGAACGGGTATTATTATGTGGGGGTGGTAGTCAGAATCTATACTTAAAACATCGGTTAGAATCATTATTGGCAGTAGTGCCAGTTTTAACTACAGATGAAGTCGGTTTGAGTGCGACATTTAAAGAAGCGATCGCCTTCGCAATCCTGGCCTACTGGCGACAGTTAGGTATTCCTGGCAATCTCCCTACTGCAACTGGAGGAAATCAAGAAATGCTGTTGGGAGAAGTGCATCAGGTGACAGGTAATAAGTGACATTTGACAGGTAACAGGTGAAAGGTAAGAATTTTTTCCTACTTGTGAAATACTGAGATAACGAAATGCTGAAATACTGAAATACTGATACCGCAGCGTGTCTTTAGCCATACTCCTGACCTCCTAGTAATTATTGCTGTGTTTAAAAACTCAAAGGAATTTACAAGGTGGCTCACAGTTTTTTGTTAGAACCAGGACGCTGGATTATGCAAGGAAGTTGGCTGGAACGCGATAGTATGCCGATCAGCTTTAAAGGAATGACTTTGGTGGTTTGGAATCGTGATGACTGGTTTTCTATGGCAACAAGGTTGGTATTTCCTGGTAGTGATCGCTCGGAAATATCTTGTCAATATAAAGGTAGACTCCATGACGGCGATCGCCAATATACTTTTCTGTTGCAACACAATATCTTAGGGCAAATAGAAGGTGAAGGCTGGATTTGTCCAGATACTATTGTGCAGCGTTACTGGGTACTAGGTGATCGCGAACGTCGTAGCGGTTTTGAAACCTTACATCAGGTTTCTGACGATAACTACTACCTTACTAGCGGTATTTTAGCTGGTCATTTTTTAACTAGTACAATGGAAGCAAGCCTGGAGCGTCAATTAATATAGATAACTTAATAAGCTAGAAGACTAATTACTTAAGGGATAATTACTCCCATGTTCCCGTTGAGGTAATAAGTAAATATCTAGGGTTGTCTATTTTTTACATAGCAGAATCCTGTTAATTGTTAATCACCTTGAATTAAATCAAAGGCAACACATAAACTCATATACCAAGTATTGTTGAACATTGGAGTCGAATTTCTTATGTCAGACCCCAACACTGGTCGCTTACTCGGCAAACGCTACCAGCTTCAAGAATTAATTGGTACTGGAGCAATGGGACGGGTTTATCGTGGGAAGGATACTTTGTTGGCAGGTGTCCCCGTAGCCATTAAGTTTCTTGCTTTATCAGTTCAAAACCAAAAAATGCGTTTACAAGAACGTTTTGAACAAGAAGCAAAAACCTGTGCCTTATTAGGCCAAAAAAGTATTCATATTGTCCGCGTCATGGACTATGGATTAGATGAAAATAGTACTCCATACTATGTTATGGAATACTTGCAAGGACAAAACTTAAGTGCTATTATCCGCAACCAAAATCTTTCTTTATCCAGATTCCTGAGCATGGCCAGACAAATTTGTCTGGGTTTACAGTGCGCTCACAATGGTATCCCCCTAGATGGAGATGGAGCAATCTACCCAATTATTCATCGTGATATTAAACCTAGCAATATGCTAGTGATTCAAGATGCCAGTTTTTGGGAATTGGTCAAGGTTTTAGATTTTGGAATTGCCAAGTTACTCATGTCTGATAGTGATCAGACCAAATTTTATTTGGGTACTCTGGCTTATTCTTCTCCTGAACAAATTGAGGGAAAAGAACTAGACAATCGCTCTGATATTTATAGCTTGGGTGTGATGATGTTTGAAATGCTCACAACCAAAATACCGCTTATACCATCCTCCCATTCATTTGGAGCATGGTATCAAACCCATAAATTTCAAAAACCAATGTCTATAGCTGAGGCTAATTACACATTAAAAATACCAAAGCCAGTAGAAGATATGGTCATGAGTTGTTTGGAAAAAAAGCCAAGTGATCGGCCCCAAACAATCAGTGAAATCATCAATGTCTTAGCAGTCGCAGAACAACAAAACAAACTTCAGCAAAAGAATAATCCAAATATTCCTCCCAGTAATCAGAAATTAAAAATTAACCCCAAACCTGAAAACAAGACAAAAGATGAACAACGGGTATTACCAGTACAAAAAACAGTCAAAACTGAACTGCGGGTATCTGCAATCAATGATGATATTACTCGTCTAACTTCTTGGCCATCCAATAAACCAATTGCGGATATTGTTTTTCCCGAACCCATTTATAACAGTGGCGACTTTTTACCAGCCTTGTGGGTGATGCTACCTCAACAGGAAATTCAAAAACGTTTAGTTTGTAATCGCTACAATCAATTTTTGTTTATTTCTGTTCCCCATCCAATAGTGTTATGGATTACAGTTATCTACAACCGCGAACATGGAGCTAAATGGCTACCTTACTACCTTGATCTGAAAACCAATTCTGGTCAAGAAATCATTCGCCTATTGCAACATAAAGGTTATTATCGCTTGTTATTCTTTGAGCGAGAAACACCCACTCGCTGTAGCCATGTTCTGATTTCGACTATTCCTCCCATTCAGTGTCAACGACTACAAGAGTGGATGGAAATTAGCAAAATTACAACCACATCCATGAATGCTCAAATTAGTAAAACTCTGTTAAAACAAGAATATGAAAAGCTTAAACCGCAAATACTAGCTAAATTACAAACAATTGATACTGATTCACCCTTTGGTATGCCAATTTAATGTATATGCATGCATATACATATATGGTACTCACTATTACAATACAGCGGAAATAAAAAACTATTCCAAATCTCTGAAAAGCTTACACCCTATTCATTTTTAATTTTTAACTAGAGTTTTTACTCAAATAAAGTAAAGTTTTTTAAACGAAATATCTTTATGCTTGGAAATTATAGTTATATAAAAAATGTAAAGCTTGAAAAAAACAGACATACCAATCTGGTATGATTTAAGTGCTGAAGTCAGGCTATACTCTAAATATAGGCAATCCAAAGTCCACAGCAGCAAGTCTAAGCAACAGATAAATTCCCAGTGATTAGATAGTGGATTGATTACCTGAATAAACCTTGTGGGTTTTAGTAGGTGATTATTGGTGATCGAAGTTGACGCCCCAACATCCCCAGCCCTTTTCCTTCCTGGAACAAAGCAAGAGAAGGAGGTCGCCCACTGCGACAAAAGCAAAGCTACTCTATGCCATAGTGAAACCTGAATCTAATCCCCACTGATGCTTGAGAAGCTCCTTATAGGAGGCTTCGCGTACAACCATCTGTTCATAGAGTTGGACTAAAAAGTCTTGTGCCTGTTCGTGGCTCATTTGCTGGACTTGGTTGGCAAATGAACGGATGCTAAATTGCTGTTCTAAGGAAAGCTCAATTGGTTGATTCATAGTTAAAACCGAGAAAACAACACTTATAAAGAGGTATGTGTGACAGAAAAGCCAAAGCTGTAATGCCTGGGCTGGTATTTGCCATAATCATTTGTACCTCCGTATTAAGAAAGATAACAATTGTTTTACAAAATGCCCAGTGTCTTTTGGCTAATCTTAATCTTTCTGATCAGGGATTCTGCACTTAGATTATGTAAATTTAGCCTGTTTAGGTGAATTGAAAGGCTTAAAGATATTTGAATCAATTTAGAAATAGGAAAAATGCTCAAGTTGAACAAAATGCTGAGTATATTTACTCGATTGATTAATTGTCAGTGGTCAGTTGTCAGTTCTCAGTGGTAAAAGTGAGTTTTTTGAATGTTTAGTTGGTTTCTCTACCTACTTTGTTCCATGACCAATGACTAATGACCAATGATTAAATCAAAAATTTTCTTCTACAGCAACAAGGATTACGGTAATGTTATCGTGTCCACCTTCCTCTTTTGCGGCTTCTACTAGAGAGATAGCAATTTTATCTAGGTCTGGTGTATCTTGAAGGCATCTGGAAATTTTTGGATCAACGAGTTCTTCTGTGAGTCCATCAGTACACAAAAGCAAGCGATCTCCTACTTTTACATCTAGTGGTTGCAAATCAACATGGTGTAAGTCTTCACGTCCTAAACAGCGTGATAGAACATGACGATAAGGATGCACTCTAGCTTCATCAGCAGTGATATCACCAATTTTGATAGCTCTGGCTATCCAAGTATGATCTTCTGTGATTTGTTGTAGTTGTGATTCTCGAAAGCGATATAAACGGGAATCACCAATATGAGCGCATAAAGGCTGTTCTTGAGAACGGAAGACAACGACAACCGCCGTTGTACCCATGTCACCACGTTCGGGATGGTTTTCCTGATCCTGTAAAATTGCCTTGTTTGCAGACCACAAAGCCTGTTCTAGTAATTGTGTTGCTGATTGGAATGATTCCCAGTTTGCTAACAAATAAGCTGTTATTTCTTGGGTAGCAATGCGACTTGCTTCCTCACCTCCTGCATGACCACCCATACCATCAGCAACTATAAAAAATCGCCCTTCTTGGTCTATATAGAAAGCATCTTGATTATTAGAACGAATAAGTCCCGGATCAGTACAACCCGTGAAGTTAAGTTTCATAGATTTTCAAGCAAAAATTAATACTTTTGATCATAACGGTCAAGGCGTAAAAGCAGACGAATCCACAGGAATGATACTGCTGCTGCAATTAAAGCAGTGAAAACTGCTAACCACAAATACTCGCCAATTAGGAGAATTGTGGCTGCAATTGTGAAACCACTAATTATAAGAGCATAGCTCATTCCGAGTTGAATGTTACTCTGTCTGCGTATTAGGCGTTCTGTTTCCACGGAACGAACTCGGAAACGAATATCCCCACGTTCGATTTTATCGAGTGTGTCTTCTAGTCTGCGTGGTAATCCTAAAGCACTGCTACTGACTTGTACTGCTTGACGACTTAACTCATTCAAGAAACTATTCCCCTCTAAACCATTTTTACCACTCATAAGCTGCATTGCATAAGGTTGGGCAACTTCCATAAAATTAAATTCTGGATCTAGACCTTTACCTACTCCTTCTAAAGTAGAAAAAGCACGCATGACAAAGGTGAAAGTTGCTGGAAATCTAAAAGGTTGATTGTAAGCTATTTCGTACAGGTCTTCACTGATGGCGGACACTGATTGGTTTTCAAAGGGCCTATCCATGAAGTTATCCAGCATATACTGGACAGACCGACGTACAGGTCCCATGTCATCGACTGGTGCAATCGCACCCAAATCAATTAGAGACTGTACCACGCGATCGCCATCTTTTTGAGCGATACCAAACAGCGTATCCATGAGTCCTTCGCGGACATTGGATTTAATTCGCCCCATCATCCCGAAATCGTAGAAAATCAACGCTCCGTCGGGACTAACCGCGAGATTACCAGGGTGAGGATCAGCATGGAAGAAACCATTATTGAGTAATTGGTGTAAATATGCTTGTGCGCCATAACGAGCGATCGCCTTTCTATCCACACCTGCCGCTTCTAAAGCCTCATATTGGCTAACTTTAATACCGGGCATATATTCCAAGGTAATTACCCTAGAAGTACCATAACGCCAATAAACTCGTGGTACTTTCACCCAATTATAAGCACGAAAGTTGCGACGAAAAGTATCAGCATTGCGGCCTTCATTCAGATAATCAATCTCTTCCCAAAGAATGCGACAACATTCTTCATATATACCCATCCAATCCCGTCCATGTCCCCATTTAGGATGATTTTGGAAATAACTAGCAATACCTTTGAGAATTTTTAAATCAATTTCAAACAGTTTTTTTAATCCTGGACGTTGTACCTTCACAACAACAGACTCCCCAGTATGCAGCACAGCTTTATGAACTTGTCCCAAACTAGCAGCAGCCAAAGGAATGGGTTCAAAACTATGGAACAATTGGGGAACTTTTTTCCCTAATTCTTCTTCAATAATCGTTTCTACCTGCTCATAGCTAAATGCTGGAACTCTATCTTGTAACTTAGATAGTTCTTCCACATATTCACTAGGGAAGATATCCGCACGAGTAGAAAACAATTGTCCCACCTTAATAAAAGTCGGACCCAAATCCAAAAAAGTATTTCTAATCCAAATAGCTTGAACTTTACGTCTTGTAGCCTGTTTAGGCTCTGTCATACCACCTGGATAAGTCCAAGCTTTGTTATAGCGCCAAAGCTTAAACATTAAAGTCAAAACAAAAGACCAAATATCTACAAAGCGACGTTTGCTAGAATAATGTTCCCGATTCCAACGGTATGCTTTATCTGAATAACCTTTTTCCATATTTTCTTTATACCGCCGGTTTGTCACGGAGTCATCTGTAATAAAATTACTAAAAATAGATTTCGGGAAGAGGCAAAGTGAGAAATCAATTCAAAATTCAAAATCACTTTTGCTTTTTGCCTTTTGCCTCTTGCCTCTTGCCTCTTACTTCTATTTTGCCGTATTACGATACTTTTGTAATTCAGTTCGCAATAAAGCTATTTCTGCCCTTAATTCATCGATTTCTGTCTGTAGATCCACTGAATCACCACCCGATGAACTGTTACTGGTAGTTGTTCGAGTTTCCGCTGCCTTTACGGCATGGTTAGCTCTTACTATCACTTCTGCTGTGAACTGGCGTAGCTGTTCTCTGGCTTCAGCATCAAATTTGCCCAATTCACTCAAAGCATCAGTCAAGGCGACTTCTACACGCTCATTGATCACTTCTGCTACTGCTCTGCCTACAAAAAAGGCTTGCACAAGGGGATTACTCATAAATTTTTGTAAAGTTGCTCCGCAAAAAGATTATAACTTGGCTGGATGCTGGAATGCTTCCATCTGAGAGTTTGTTGAGTTTATCGAATCCAGCTAGTGTAGAAACATTTTATGAAATGCCTCTAAGTTCTTATCCTTAGCATTGATTCATCAAACTAATAAACGTATTGCATCTCCAGAAAAAGTAGTATCTTAAAAACGCTTATCTAAACTAAGCGTATTCTTAAAGTAAAATAAAACTACAATATCACTCTTATACCCATCCCTGGAAATATGAGCAGCTACCCTGATTTCCAAGAACAAGGCTATCAAATTTTATTCCTGAAATTGTTTGCATAGGTAGGCAAGAGGCAAAAGTCAATAAGCAAGAGGATTGTAGAGAATTTAGTTGTACCGAGTTTTGTATGGCTACGCCACGCAAGCTATCAAAAATCAAATAGGAGTCCTATAGAACATCCTGGTATTCTAAATTATTTACGACTATGCTGATACTACTAATATCAGGTTTTGGAATTTGTGTAGGAACGGGAATAATAATAGGCTTTCTTAATCCCTGTATTTTGTTAGGACTTACTGGAAGAGGTTTACCTGCACTTTCTATGCTGTTTTATGCACTCTAAAAAGACGCAAGTTAATTGCTAAATATCGTCAGTCTGAGGAATCTTTAATCAAGCCGTGAAAATGTCTGATAGCGTAGCGTTGCTTACGCCACGCTACGCTATCAGACAATAAATTTTACAATCAACAAATAACTACTTGATGCCATATCAATTTTATGATCACTGCTCAAGAATTAGAATCTCAACAAAACATCTCCCAGTATATAATTTTTCCCCCAGGTGATTTATATAGTGACGAACCTCCAGTGGAAACAGAACTGCATCTAGAGCAAATAATGTTCTTAGTTAAATGTATCAAATGGTTGTGGGAAGATGGATATGATTTCTATGCTGCGGTAAACCTCACTATTTACTATAGTCCTAACCAAAAAAAACAGAAGATTTCTGGGATTGATATTTTTTTGTAGTCTTAGTAACTGAAGGAAAAACTTGCAAAAGTTGGGTAGTTTGGTAAGAAGACGGTCAATATCCTAATTTCATTTTAGAAATCCTCTCACCAACTACAACTAATACAGATAGAGAATTTAAAAAACAACTATATCAAGATACTTTCCCCACACCGGATTATGTTTGGTTCGATCCTTATACATTAGAGTTTGCAGGTTTTCATTTAGTAGATGGAAAATACCATGCCATAGAACTAAATGAAAAATGACATTTGTGGAGTGAAAAACTAGGTTTATTTTTAGGAATTCATAAAGGATTATTGAGGTATTTCACAGCAGAAGGAAAACTAGTCCTGACACCTAAAGAAACTGCAGAACAAGAAATTAAAAGAGCAGAACAGGAAAATAGAGAAGCAGAAATACAAGATAAGAGAGCAGAACAAGAAGCTAGAAAAGCCGAACGTCTAGCTGCAAAATTGCGGGAATTAAATATTGATCCCGATACAATTTAAAATCTAGGTTGGGTTAAAACAGTTTTCATTTATTTTTACCACACTCAACTTTTCTCTATTTATTGCTGATTTTGCATCTTTGCGCAAAATTAAAAATCGTTGTAAATAGATTTTTATATCCACAAAATAAGGACACAGCATTGCTATGTCCCTACAAATGGCCAATTTAAGTAGATAACTTAAACTATTACTTCATCACCTCAGCCATCTTTTGTTTATCCAACTTGAGCATTAAAACCCCCAAAGGTGGTAAACACAAATCCAAGGAATAAGGACGATTATGTAAAGACCAATCATCAGTCCATTTACCGCCTAAATTGCCCATATTGCTACCGCCATATTGACGTGCATCACTGTTGAACAACTCAGTATAAAATCCTTTTTCAGGTATACCAATGCGATAGTGAGAATGTGGTTGAGGTGTAAAATTACAAACCACAACTATAAACTCATCAGAATCCTTAGCACGTCGGACGAAAGAAACTACACTGTGACGGTTATCGCTACAGTCAACCCACTCAAATCCTTCCCGTGCAAAATCTTGGGTGTACAAAGCAGGTTCAGAACGGTAAAGATGGTTGAGAGACTGGAAAAAGTCCTTTAACTGTTGGTGTGGTTCATATTGGAATAAATGCCATTCCAAATCAGCCCACACATTCCACTCACTCCACTGGCCAAACTCCATACTCATAAACATGGTTTTCTTGCCAGGGTGAGCAAACATATAGGCAAATAAAGCCCGCACGTTAGCTAACTTTTGCCATTTATCTCCGGGCATTTTGCCGATGATATTGCTCTTACCATGTACCACTTCATCGTGGGACAGAGCCAGCATAAAGTTTTCGCTGTGGTTATACCACATACTGAAAGTAATATTATTTTGATGGAACTGGCGGAACCAAGGATCCATGCTGAAGTAGTCCAACATATCATGCATCCAGCCCATATTCCACTTCAGGTTAAAGCCCAGACCACCTGTATAGGTAGGCCAGGATACCATAGGCCAGGAAGTAGATTCTTCAGCAATGGAAAGTACACCAGGAAAATAACTAAAGATGGTGTGATTTACTTGACGTAAGAAATCCGCAGCTTCTAGATTTTCTCTCCCACCATACTGGTTGGGCAACCATTCTCCTTCTTTACGGCAATAGTCGTTGTAAAGCATGGAAGCCACAGCATCCACACGAATCCCGTCAATGTGGTATTTATCAAACCAGAAGAGGGCATTGGCTGCTAAGAAATTTCTAACTTCGTTACGGGAGTAGTTAAATACTAAAGTCCCCCATTCTTTATGTTCACCTTTGCGGGGGTCAGCATGTTCGTATAGATAAGTACCATCAAAGAATGCTAAACCATGGCCATCTTTGGGGAAGTGACCGGGAACCCAATCTACCAGTACACCAATGCCGTTTTGGTGACATTGGTCAATAAAATACATGAAATCTTCAGGGCTACCAAATCGGGAAGTGGGAGCATAGTAACCAGTTACCTGATAACCCCAAGAACCATCAAAGGGATGCTCGGCAATTGGCAGCAATTCTATATGGGTATATCCCAATTCTTTGACGTAAGGAATGAGTCTTTCTGCTAATTCCCGGTAAGTAAGAAAGCGTGCCCCAGGATTCAGTTCAGAAACCGGAACGACTGCTTGAGTTTCCCCATTAGGTAATTTAGCGGGTTCTGAACTGGCAGCGTGTAACCAAGAGCCTAAATGGACTTCGTAGACAGAAATTGCTTGGGTGAGCGGGTCTGTCTGCCGCCGCACTTCCATCCAGTTTTCATCGTTCCAAGTGTAGGAATTTAAGTCAGTGACAATAGATGCTGTTTTGGGACGTGGTTCTTGCTGAAAACCGTAGGGATCAGATTTTTCGTAAATATGTCCTTCAAAATTTTTGATTTCATATTTGTAATGCTCTCCCATACCGAGTTCGGGAATAAACAATTCCCAAACGCCTGTATCTCCTTTCCTCATTTGGTGTTTACGTCCATCCCATAGGTTAAAATCTCCCAGAACAGAAACATTACGGGCATTAGGAGCCCAAACAGCAAAATACACACCTTTGACACTATCTACTTCTGTTAAGTGCGCTCCTAGTTTCTCGTAAATGCGGTGATGGTTGCCTTCTCCAAACAGATGTAAGTCAAAGTCGGTGAGATGGGGAGAACGGAAGGCGTAAGGGTCGTAAGTGACAAGCTCGTGTTCCCCTTCTTTAATCCGTAATTGGTAGTTGCTAAGTTCTGGTGTTTCAATTGTGCATTCAAAAAAGTGGGGATCATGCACTGTGTACATGGGGTATTCTTTTCTGTTTTCTGGAACTACCACCCATGCGGCACTGGCATTTGGTAGGTAGGCTCGCACAGCCCAGACATTTTTCCCATTTTGTTCTATGAGATGTGAACCAAGTACTTCAAATGGATCGTGATGCTGATTCCAAACGATACGGTTAACTTGCTCAGAGGCGATCGCGCTGATGGACATGAAGCTACCTACGTAAAATAAGGTGATTAACTAAATTTAGTTTTTTATAACTACTATATATATTCTTTACATTTATTTGCATTTTTGTCGTCACGGTTATCCTACATCAGAATGTATCTTATTGGGGATTGGGGACTGGGAACTGCGGATTGGGGGAGATGAGAGAGATGAGGAAGTAATGTTCCTAATAACTAATGACTAATGACTAAATAACTAGAAATGGGAATAGCTCTAATAATGCCTTACGTATCCGCAACAGAAATATTTTCTGTCGGATTTGGGAATTGAGTTTTGGCGGTGGACTTGTTTGGAGTTGTGTTTGTAATTCTGCATATTCGGCAGCGGTTAGGCGTGTACCATCAATAGGTGATCGCGCTTCAGTAATAATCTCTGTCCGCAATATTTCCTCTGGTATATCTTCTACTGGTGGTAATGCCATCACCTTTGTTCCCCAATAGCTACTGACCACCACAAAAATAGTGGCACTAATACTCAAAACCAAAAATTTTATACATTTCATTTTCTAATTTTGAATTTTGAATTTTTAAAGTCCCGGTGGTAGTTGCTCTCCACACAATTGATGAATCTGCACAATACGCTCAAACAACCATGGATATCCTTGACGGTAATGAGAAATAAGTGCTAAGGGACTCAGTAAAGCTACTGCGGCAATATCTGCCACACTCAAATGATCACCCACCAAATATTCACTTTTTTGCCAGCGGCTAGATAATTCTTCCAGGGCTATAGTTAATCTTTTAGTAGCTAATTGTACACTGCTATTGTTAATACCATACTGGTTCCTAATAACACCAATCACTATCTGACTAAATAATGATGGGTCAATTTGTTTACCTGCATCAGCACGGAAGTGATAATATACAAATCTTGTTGCCGTGCCAATGCTCTCATCTAACCAATCTTCGAGCATCAAAGCTTCTGTATGTTGTTCGTGGTTGGTTAAAAATAGTGCAGGTTCTGGCTGATAAGATTCTAGGAAGCTTAAAATCTGGGTAGAATCGCCAATGGCTTGCGGTTGTCCTTCGATTTGGGGTAACAAGACAGGCAGAGTAGTCAAACCAGTTAGAGGCTTCAGTTTCAGGATATGCAAGCCAGGAGTAAGATTTTCTACCTGGTAATGAATTCCTTTATAGCCTAGTGCTAGGCGAGCTTTACGACAATAGTGAGACGTAGTAAATTGCAGTAGTAACATAAAGCTACTTATTTATTAAGGAAGGAAAGGAATTTTTTCCAGTTTCAACTAGTTAGTTTCAATTGATATATGGACACTGAGAAGCCGTAGAAACCGGTTTTTCTCGTGTCCTACACTTATTTGTTGCTTTAATTAAATTAAACAAAAATTTAGCACTCTCAAACCGAGAGTACTATTAATTGTTTAATCGATACCTGAGCAAATGTAGGTGACAGCGATGTAGTGAATATCGCTTGTCCTAGTTATTAGGGTTTCTTAGTCGGAGTAGCAGCAGGGCTAACAGGAGGGCTAGTTTTAGGTGCAGTTGTCACAGCAGGGCTAGTTTCAGGTGCAGTTGTCGCAGCAGGGCTAGTTTCAGGTGCAGTTGTCGCAGCAGGGCTAGATCCAGGTGCAGTGGTAGTACTGGGGGTAGTACCAGTATCAGCAGGTTCACCCGCACCAGGTGTTGCAGCGGGGGTAACAGTACCAGCAGGTTCGCTGCCACCTTCACAGGCGCTGAGCATACTAGCGAGACTTAAAACGAGAGCCAAACCTAAGATTTTTGTTTTCATAACTCCTCTTTCACCAAAATAAAGGCAATAAAAATATTGCTCCTGTTGAATACGATAGCTTATTTGTTGATTTTTGTTAAATGCTTTGAGATTAGAAATTTAAACCTATTTTTTCGGCTAAGGCAAACTTCAGCATTAATGTGAAAAATCAGGGGTTAGGAGTGGGTGTAGGGGAAGAATCTGCGTGG
The DNA here is from genome assembly GCF_000196515.1 of 'Nostoc azollae' 0708. Lineage (NCBI taxonomy): Bacteria > Bacillati > Cyanobacteriota > Cyanophyceae > Nostocales > Nostocaceae > Trichormus > Trichormus azollae. The sequence goes on along the minus strand of NC_014248.1, from coordinate 4,019,628 downwards.
AAAAACAGTATTCAGGTATTGCCTCTGACTGCGCCACATTGCCATAATCTTAGAGATATAGAATGAAGCAACCTCAAAGACAATATCTACGTTTTACAAAAATTATGGCTGTTGCCCGCAAATCGGCGGTTTCTACAAAAAGTTCTTGGTTCAGGCGTGATTCTAGCTTACCTTCGGAGCAGCGGCGCTCTGAGAGCCTGGGTAAACCTATGCAAAGCACCTCTACACTAGCAAGTGAATCGACAGCAGTGCGCTCCAGGAGAAGAGGGAATCCTTCTAGGAATTTATCATTTTCTCCCATAAAGGAGGCAGTTAAACAGAACTTAGTTAAGGACTCTGGCAAACAAGCAGTAGCTAATATTCCTGAAAAGTCCAGCGGACGCTTACCGATGATGTCTACTGCTAGGGCTGTACCTGTGTGGTTACTACGCTTGTATACCGTTTATCGTTATTCGTCAGCAGCAGCCTTTTTATTTGTGTCTGCAACATTGGTGGTGTATGGTTGGACGGTATATTCTCAAGAGCTTTGGAGTCAAGCTTACCGTACCCTGCAAAGTTTACAACGCAATGAGCGTCAGTTAAATACAACCAATGCTACCCTAACTAGCAAAATGGCTGAAGAGGGAGAACAGCCAGCCGCAGGATTAGTATCACCTAATCCTGGAGGGACAATTTTCTTGCCACCGACTTCTCATAATCCTAATTCGGCATCTTCCAATACAATTGCCAGTTCTGAAGAACAACCTCAAGCTCCCACACCTCTGGGATATTAATGAGTCAGGAGTATGGCGATTGCCACGCTGCTCTATCAGGAGTCAGGAGGAAAAGAAAGTAATTCCCAATGCCCCATGCCCCATACCCCAATGCAAAAGTCACCAAGTAGAACAAAATTCAGAAATTTGCCAAATTTAGAGTTTACAAGGCAGAGGAAGTTTTCTAGACAAACTGGATCTGAAAATGGTACTCCTAAAACGATAGTTTCAGCAGCAAGTCTGAGGTCTCGACTGTTCATAGTTTGGGGTGTCTTGATGGCTACTGGGTTGGGGTTGTCCTTAAATTTGTATCGGCTGCAAATTATTGAGGGATCAAAGTTGACACAAAGGGCAAGAAATCAGCAAATGGTAAATTTGCGCCCTTTTATGCCTCGTCGCCCTGTGGTCGATCGCAATAACAATATATTGGCTATTGACCGTCCAGTATATACTTTGTACGCCCATCCCAAGCTGTTTGATAAATCTAATGAGGAGATGGCACAGCAACTTGCGCCCATTCTCAATAAAGATGCTGGTAAGTTGGTTAAGATATTCCAAAGTAAAAGAAGTGGGATTCTTCTGGCTGATGGTGTGGCTGAGAATATTGCCGATCACCTGATTTCTTTTCGCTTGAATGGCTTTGAATTTATTCAAAAATATTCCCGTTTCTACCCACAAGATGATTTAGTAGCTAATGTGGTGGGCTATGTTAACCTTGACCGACGTGGTCAGGCTGGGGTGGAATATAGTCAAGAGAAGTTACTAGAACGTTCTGTCCAAACAGTGCGTCTGAGTCGGGCTGGTAATGGCGCACTGATGCCAGATCATGCACCGCAGGGTTTTCTGCATTTTGATGATTTAAAACTGCAATTAACTATTGATAATCGCTTACAACGGGCTGCCAGAATTGCCCTGAAAGAACAAGTTGATAAGTTCCAAGCCAAGCGGGGGGCGGTCATTGTTATGGATGCTATGGATGGTTCCTTACTAGCTCTGGTGTCTCAGCCTACTTATAATGCCAATGAATATTCCAAAGCTGATATTGCACTATTTAGAAACTGGACTGTAGCGGATCTTTATGAACCGGGTTCAACTTTCAAGCCTTTGAATGTGGCAATCGCACTGGAAAATGGCGCTATTAAACCAGATGATACATTTAACGACCCAGGTACAATTAAAGTTGCTGACCGCACTATCAAAAACGCAGAACGAAACGGTTACAGACGAATTAACATTGCTCAGATTTTACAAACTTCTAGCAACGTGGGCATGGTACAAATCATTCAACGAATGCGCCCAACACTGTACTATAACTGGCTAGAAAAAGTGGGTTTAGGGCAAAAAGTTGATACAGACTTGCCATTTGAAGTCGGTGGTAGACTTAAAAGTCAAGAAGAATTTCTGTCCTCCACCATAGAACCAGCAACCACCTCCTTTGGTCAGGGTTTTTCTTTGACTCCATTACAGCTAGTGCAAATGCACGGCGCTTTAGCTAATGGTGGAAGATTGGTAACACCCCATGTAGTTCAAGGACTAATTGATAGCCAAGGCAAAATTCATTATTCACCTACACTACCAAGACCACGCCAAATTTTCTCTTCTACAACAGCCCAAAAGGTAGTAGATATGATGGAAACTGTTGTTTCTCAAGGCACGGGTAAAGGATCAAAAATCAACGGATACAGCATTGCAGGAAAAACAGGTACAGCCCAAAAAGCCAGTCCCAACGGTGGATATATTCCAGGAGCGAGAATTACTAGTTTTGTAGGTATTGTGCCAGCAGAAGCTCCCCGTTATGTAGTTTTGGCAATAGTAGATGAACCCAAAGGGGAAAACGCCTATGGTGGAACCGTAGCCGCACCAATTGTGAGAGCTGTAATGGAAGTCCTCATACCATTGCAAAAGATTTCCCCTACAAAATGAGTACTTGGTGATTGGTGATTAGTCATTAGGAAAATTACTTCCCCATCTTCCCCATGTCCCTCATCTTCCCCAGTCCCCAATTCCCTAAACGTAAGTTCTTTTGAGTGTTTCTTCAATTGAGCCTAAATTTTGGAAGGTTTCAATTAGTTGATGTGATTTGGTTTTTCTATTTGCCAAAATAACTTTTAATGGTGTTAAAAATTCAATGTCTGGATGATTTCCTAGAGCATCTTCAGCAGTTTGTAAGATTTTAGTTGCATTCAGTAAAATTTCTTCATTATCAAATCCTAATTTGGCAGAAATTTGGTGTAAATTACCATCAGGTATGGTAGCTCGACCATGTAAGGTTTTATCTAATGCTAAACCTTTTAATAATGCTAATAACCCTGCATAAATAGAAAAATCATCACAGCTATCACAGGCTTTAAATTCGATGCGTCCTATTTCTGCTGGAATGCGGGCAATTTTTGTTAATGAAGGGACACTTTTAATTAATTGTTCTGGTTTTTCCACAAATACAAGTGTTGCTGATCTTTTACCAGTTCTGATAAATGTCCTGACTGATAAACCTTCCCATAAACTCCGATCATAAAAGGGAGAACTATAACTGAAAGGAACAATATAAGGACTGTAATAAGTTAATTTTTGACCAATATCAATGACACTTTCAATAGGTAAATCTGCTACAGAAATATTTAAATCTGGTCCATAAGAAACCATATAAATGTAAGCAGTTTGTTCATCAGGATAGGCTTGTAACTGCCGGATTTCAAAATCATTTAATGGTGGTTGGGGTTCGAAAATACTAGTATAGGGGTTGAAACTGAGTAAAACAGGTGAAAATCCAAAACTTCCCGCTACCTCACGCAGTAAAGAAAAACTTGTAGTTAATTCATCAATTGCACCTTGAATAGTCGAGTGGATAGTGGTTCTGATTTCGATGCCTTTAGCTAGACAGTCAATTACTTTTTCTGAATCAGCAAATCTTTCAAACCCCTCAATATACCAACGCTTTTTCTTAATACCAGCATCACCGACCCTTAATTGTGGGTAGTCATTAGGGTATAGAGGTAAATTCTCAACAATTTGATGAAAATCAGCAAATTTTGTGCATGAGAAATCCGCTAACTTTCCTTCATGGTTAAGGAATGCGACTTCATGTTCAATTCCGAAAAAAAACATATCGTCAATAGAAAGAATTCTCAATAATTATGGACAAAGGGATTGTAACGCAAAACTGACGATTAAGGTAGTTTAGTATTGATTTGGAAAAAAGTGAGGCGTGAGTTTTTATGACAAGTGCTGTTCAAAACCCTTACAGTAGCGAACAAATTGCGGTTTGGTTACGTGGGCTACTAACTATTGCTTAGGCTGATGGTAATTTTGATGCCCAAGAACAGGATATAATTACCAATATTACCAAGGATGAGTTAGCGCGTTATATTGACTGGGATTCTCTGGAAATTATTACACTAGAGGAATTAGTGGCTGTGTTGGGTCAAGGTACAGCAATAGGGGAAAATTTTTTGCGGACTGCGGTGATGGTAGCGCTCGCAGATGGAGTATATTCTCTCAGCGAAGAGGAAATTTTACAACAGTTTTGTCTAGTTCTGGAACTAGACACAAAAGCCTTAACAGCACTACGTCATACCCTAGAAGATACAGAACAAGGACAAGATCGTACTATAGATCCATCAGATATACTTCATCAGATGCGAGACTGGTTGGACGGTTTAGAAATTCATGATCCCCGAGTAGCCAAGTTTTTGTGTAAAATGATTCCTTCTCAATGTCCCTTTGAACGGGATGTAACCTTCTTTGGACGGAAAATAGTTCATATTTATTCTGCCCATGTGTAAAATTAATCCCTTGTATGAATAATTAGTAGGTTTACGGTTTCGCGCCCTTTCCTACCTTACAGATGAATGTGGTGAAGATGTTTCACATTATATTTAAGTTATTTGTTAGTAGTTAATTGTTACGGTAATTGACAACTGACAACTGACAACTGACAACTGACAACTGACAACTGACAACTGACAACTGACTAAATTATGCAATTTATTGACCAAGCATTAATTGAAGTTGAATCTGGTAAAGGTGGCGATGGTATTGTTGCCTTTCGGCGGGAAAAATATATTCCTACGGGTGGACCCTCTGGCGGTAATGGTGGACGGGGTGGTTCGGTAATTTTTAAAGCAGTGGAAAATCTGCAAACTTTGCTGGATTTTAGATACAAGCATATGTTCAAAGCCGACAACGGGGGTCGTGGTGGACCGAATAATTGCACAGGTGCATCAGGAAAGGATTTAATTATCGAAGTTCCCTGTGGTACTGTGATTTATGACGAGGAAACCAATGCAATTTTAGGTGATTTAATTCAACCTGAACAAACTTGTCTCATTGCTGAAGGTGGTAAAGGTGGTTTAGGAAATCAACATTTCTTGAGTAACCGCAACCGTGCGCCAGAATATGCACTTCCTGGTCTGGAAGGAGAAAGGAAAATGTTACGTTTAGAATTGAAATTGTTAGCAGAAGTGGGAATTATTGGTTTACCAAATGCTGGTAAATCCACTTTAATTTCATCTTTATCTGCTGCAACTCCTAAAATTGCGGATTATCCGTTTACGACTCTCATTCCTAACTTGGGTGTAGTGAGAAAACCCACAGGTGATGGTACAGTTTTTGCAGATATTCCAGGATTAATTGAAGGTGCTTCTCACGGTGCCGGTTTAGGACATGATTTCCTGCGCCATATTGAACGCACCAGGGTTTTATTACATTTAATTGATGCCACAAGTGAAGATGTCATTGGTGATTACCATACTATCCAAAAAGAACTAAAAGCATATCGTCGGGGTTTAGAAAAACGTCCACAAATTTTAGCATTGAATAAAATTGATGCTGTTGATACGGAAACTGTTGATTTAGAGGAGTTAGCTAGGCAATTCAATCAACTTTCTTATGCACCTGTTTTCATAATTTCCGCTGTTACTCGCACTGGCTTAGAGCCTATGTTACAGGAAATTTGGCGGGTGATTGATGAAATTAATGCTGTGGAAGCAAGCAGCCCAGTTGCAAGAAATGGGAATTCAGTAGTAGGCTGATGGGACTCTGTGCCATCTTCTGGAAGAAAGAATAATACCAATTCAAAATTCAAAACTCAAAATTCAAAAAGATTTAACTCATTGAAAATTGGTATTAAGTTCATGGAGTTTTAAGTTAATGATTTTCTATACCAATTTCAAAAAGAATGCGACAGATACACATTTGCGAACCCTTGTTATGTCTAGTTTTGTTAAGTTTGAATTTTGAATTGGGGTTAATTGGTTGGAATTGCTAAACTTTCAAATCAGGAAACACAAGCAATGAATTAGATTGGTAAGAATTTCTTCGCTTGTCAAGACATTTTATGAAATAATTAAGCCAGGTATATAAAGAGGATTTCTTATGAGTGTATCCTATACAGTCCAACAGTTAAAAGCAGAATGGACCGGATCGGATCACACCGGAAAGTTTTCAGCGTTACGGACAGGTGATATTTCCTAGTGGAGACGCTCAGGTTTTTAATGGGGAAGATGCACAATTAAATGTACAAAATGGTATTCCTCGTTTTTATATTATGCAATTGCATAATAAAGGACAAAGGTTTCACAAAATTACTCGTCATGAAAGATGTACTCAATGTTTGGGTTCTTTGGAAGGTAAGGATTGGTTAATGGTAGTTTGTCCACCTTATAATGATATTGATAACCCGGTGTTAGAAGAACTTGCTACTTTCCCCATTCCAGGGAATTGTTTTATTAAATTAGAGGTGGTAACTTGGCACGCCGGTCCATATTGTAACCATGAGTTTGTGGATTTTTATAATTTGGAATTAAGTGATACGAATGTACTCGATTATTTTACTCATGATTTTATTACCAGTCATCAGTTAGTGTTTGAAATGTTGTAAAGGAAACTGTATTTCAAAAATACAGAGTAAGAATTCAGGAGTCAGGAGTCACTTGGTGTTAGCCTGAAAAAGATGACTGCTGTTTGCGTAGCGTGCCGTTAGGCATTAGCCGAATGCTTTGAATTCAGATTCAAGAAGTAATACTTTTGCTCAGCAGTTTGGTGATACTAAATATCTTGATCAAATGCAATTTAGGTTATTAGGTAAACTCTAGTTTTCTGAAACCTCCAACATCTTTAATAATTGTGTTTCAGTTAACTGAGTAATTCCCAAAGATTGCGCTTTTTTTACCTTAAAACCTGCGTCTGCACCTACAACTAAAAAATCAGTTTTCCTGCTTACGGAATCAGTTACTTTCCCGCCAGCTTTTTGAATTAGTACTTTTGCTTCGTCACGTTTTAAGGTGGGTAATGTACCTGTGACTACGAAAATTTTACCAGCCAAGTTAGGATTAATTTCACCTACTGGCTTTGTTTCTGCGGTGTTGGCTAATTGTAATCCGATGTCTTGGAGACGAGAAATTAAAGTTTGATTGGCAGGGGTACGAAACCACTGATAAACTGATTGAGCAATTTCTGCACCTATACCGTAAACACCTTCAATATCTGATTGTTTTGCAGCTGCTAACTGTTCCACTGTGGTAAATTTCTCAGTCAATAGTTGAGCGTTAACGCTGCCAACATGACGAATCCCTAAACCGTATAATACTCTAGACCAAGGTTGATTTTTTGATTGGGCGATCGCATTCACTAATTTTTGTGCAGATTTTTGACCCATCCGTTCTAATGCACATAACTCTTCTTTTATCAATTTGTATAAATCGGACACAGAAAGCACTAACTCTTTATCTACCAGTTGATGTACCAGTTTTTCACCCATACCTTTAATATCCAAGGCATCCCGACTTACCCAATGTTCGATCTCTCCTTTGAGAATAGCCGCACAGGAAGCACTTACACATCTTGTCACCGCTTCCCCTGATTCTCTCACCACCGGTTGACCACATATGGGACAATGACTAGGCATAATGAATGGTGCAGTGTCAGACGGACGGAGTTCTTTAATTACCCGTACGACTTCTGGGATGATGTCCCCAGCTTTGCGGACAATGACTGTATCACCAATGCGGATATCTAATTGCTGAATCCGATCGCTATTATGTAAGGTAGCTCTAGACACAGTAGTACCTGCTAATTGTACGGGACGCATTTCTGCCAAAGGAGTTAAAGCCCCCGTTCTACCCACATTAATAGTAATATTGTTTACACGGGTAGGTGCTTGCTCTGCTGCGTATTTAAGAGCGATTGCCCAACGAGGGAACTTCTGTGTAAACCCTAGTTGTTCTTGCAGCTTAAAAGTGTTCAATTTTACTACCACCCCATCAGTCATATAGGGAGAATTCAGCCGTTCAGTATCCCAATATTCGTAATATTCAGCAACTTCCCTAATCGAATGGCACAGCCTATGGTTAGTATCAACACGAAAACCGAGCCTTTGTAACAACTCCAAAGCTTCCCATTGAGTATTCGCAATACTCGCATCATCCATCCCCGGAATATGCACAGTATAAGCAAAAAAATCCAACTGACGCTGCGCGACAATGCGGGAATCTAACTGCCTAAGTGTACCAGCCACAGCATTACGCGGGTTAGCAAATAACTGCTCACCTGCTTTTTGTCTTTTCTCATTAATTTGTTTAAACACCTCCAAAGGTAAAAATACTTCTCCCCGTACTTCCACCTTTTCGATATTTTCCAAACCGTCAAAATTCAAACGTAGTGGAATTGAGCGAATAGTCCGCACATTTTGGGTAATATCTTCACCCATCACCCCATCACCCCTGGTCGCACCCCTCACCAGAATACCATTTTGGTAAGTTAGCGCCAAAGCAGCACCATCAATTTTCAATTCTGCAACATAGTCAACTTCTACTGGATAATACTGAGCCATTAAGTGTCTTCGCCAACGTTGATCCCAACCTTGTAATTCCTCAACATTAAAAGCATTTTCCAAACTATACAGAGGTATGTTATGCCGTACTGAGGTGAAATGGGTTGCAGGTCGTTCACCCACGCGCTGAGTTGGACTATCAGGAGTGACTAAGTATGGGTATTGCGTTTCTAGTTCTTGTAATTCTCGATACAGTCTATCATAAACCATATCTTCCATAACTGGTGCATCAAGAACATAGTAAGCATAACTGGCTTGTTGTAATAACAGCCGCAATTCTCGTACAAGCTGGGCTTCAGAAGTCATTTGCATCATGAGTAAAGACGAAAACATATAATCAAACAAAATAATACAAGACTCAGAATACAATATACGTAAGAATTCAGGAGTGATCAGAATCTTTAAGAAATTGCTTAATTATCAAATAGGTATTTTTGGCGTTAGCCGGAAAAAGCTAACTGCTGATGTCTGTTCGCGTAGCGTGCCGTTAGGCATTAGCTGAATGCTTACCAATATACCTAAGAATCTAAAATACGGAATTAACGTTCCTTGAGTAAATAGTAGCTTAGTTTTTTTCCAGCATTCGTCCTCTCTATTGTTAATCTTACAAACCTAAGCTAACACCTGACTCCTCTAGGGATGGGTTTAGCAGATAAATTTTCTGTTCAAACAATCATTTATCAACAAAACCTCCCCTAGGGATTTATAAGTACAGCATCTTGATCCTCAATTATCCCAATTTTCCGCTTCATATAAAAATCTAGTTTTACCAATCAACTTGCGATTAGCTGACGTACTTTGCACAAATACCACGTATTTTTCTAGATTACTAGGTTTTATCCATATCGTGGCATCCATTGGTAGATCTAACATTTCCCTAGCTGAACTACCTTCAAATAAATCACCAGTCTCCCTATCCATTGAAATAATTTCTTTTTTGGCTTGGATAGTTTCTATTTTTGTGAATTCATAGAAACCCCTACCTAGTTTAAATATTAAGGCATTTTCCAAGATAAAAGCCTTAATACAAATATCTTGGTGAACATGTAAAACTTGAAAACTTCCCGGAGAAACTGCCGTTAAATCAGTGGATTCATAATAGGGAACTCCTTCTCGTTTCATCATTGTGTTAAATAAAATATTTAACCCACGACTAATCTGCCCTTGTTGAATTATTTCTTGTTCATAAGCCTGTAGTTGTTTATTTAATGATTGTTGATAACAAACAGCTAAAAATAAATCAGTAATATAAGAAAATTGATCAAGAGTGATATGAAAACCACCTGACTTTTCGGCTATTTCCTGATAAAAAGGTGTAGCAGGAGAGCGATTTAGTGCTTGAACTCCATAAAAAGTAATTTCAGCATCACCTAACTTATCTAATTCCTTACGCCAATTCAGCTTTTGGGGATTATGTGCTAGAGCATGAGGAATATCATCACCAATTAAAACTAATGATTTATTTGCAGATTTTGACCAAGATAAACATTGAGCTTCATGTAATACTAACTCATAATATTCTGGTGCGTCTCCCCCACCAGTCGGTTCAATATTTTGGAAAAAATCACAAACTTCATCAACATCACTAGAGATATTCAAGATTTTTGAAACATAGGTTGAACCTGCATCATAATAGTCACCATAAGCTATAATTCCTATCTTGATCAAAGGAAGTTCATCCATCAGTCTGGTAACAGTATTTTTGATTTTCTTCCACACCTAGGTTAAACAAGGATACATACTACCCGTTGTATCAAAGCTGAAAGCTACTTGTCTATATTATTATTTGTCATAACTGTAACGAAACTCTCACTTATCTATGGTATATTTTTATTTTAAATAGCTAAACCTTGTAAAAGATTTTACTTTAAAATGTTGTAGTATTTAATTTCTGCAAACATAGACTCTTACGTAATAAGACAGATACAATAGACTGTTGTGTTAGGTTATGACTAAAGAAATTACCAACCAAACTCCTATTATTATCGCTCATCGAGGTGCTAGTGGATACCATCCCGAATATACTTTAGCAGCATATCAATTAGCAATTGATGTAGGTCCTGACTATATTGAACTAGACTTAGTTATTACCTTACCAAATATAGAGTTTTAATTGCTCGTCATGAAAATGAAATCTCTGAAACTACAGATATTGCTAATCATCCTGAATTCGTTCATCTTAAAACCACAAAAATTATTGATGGTGAAGTTAAAACAGGCTGGTTTACAGAAGATTTTACCTTAGCAGAATTAAAAACCTTAACCGCGAAAGAACGCATTCCCCAAATACGTATACAAAATACAAAATACAATGGATTTTTTACAATTCCCACATTCGAAGGAATCATTAATTTAGCCACAAACACAAGTTAAAAAATTTGTCAAATGGTTGGAATTTATCCAGAGACAAAACATCAAACTTACTTTAAATCTATTGGCTTGCCATTAGAAGAAAATCGATTAATAACTTTGCAAAAAACTGATTTACCTATATCTATTCGATCATTCGAAGTTAGAAATCTGGAAGAATTAGCCAAGAAAACAGATTTACCTTTAGTGCAGTTAATTTATGATTCTGCTAAACCTTATGATTTTATTACCAGCGATAATTATCGCACATATCAAGATTTAATTAAGCCAGCAGGTTTAAAACAAATTTCTCAATATGCACAAGCAATAGGAGTGAAGAAAAATTTATTGATTCCCAGAGATAAAAATGGTAAATTAAAATTACCAACATCCTTAATTAGAGATGCTCATCAAGCCAGTTTACTAGTTCATGCTTGGACATTTCGTAATGAAAATTTATTACTCCCATTAAATTTTAAAAATAATCCCCAAGATGAATATAAAACCTTTTTCGACTTAGGTATAGATGGCGTATTTAGTGAGTTCACTGATACTGCTGTAACCAAGAGAAATTACTATTCACAATTTTAGAGTAAATTGACTGTCAACCATAAATGCCAACAGTCAATTCTGCACACTTTACCAAGTGCTACTACTGAAAGAGCCACTAGATTTTTAATCGGAATTTGCATTTTAGTACACTAAATCAATGTGTTTAGTATACTTGGCTACTTTTTTTGTAATTCAAAACCTATTCTAAATCTCTTGTCTATCTTTTAGATTATAAACATAGTCAGAAATAAAATGAATAACTTGCCATTAAATCGTTTAGGGGAAATTGCCAAACTCTTTCTTAAACTGGGTATTATCGGCTTTGGGGGACCAGTTGCCCATATTGCCATGATTGAAGATGAGGTTGTTAAGCGTCGTCAGTGGTTAACAAGAGAATATTTTTTGGATTTATTGGGTGCGACTAACTTAATTCCCGGACCCAATTCTACAGAAATGGCCATTCATATAGGATACATTTATGCAGGATGGTTAGGCTTAATTATTGCAGGTGTTTGTTTTATCTTACCTGCCGTTTTAATTACAGGTATATTTGCTTGGGTCTATGTTAATTATGGTACTTCACCCCAATTTGCACCTTTACTGTATGGGATAAAACCAGCCGTTCTAGCAATAATTATCAATGCCCTTTGGGGGTTATCTAAAAAAGCGGTAAAAACCCGACAATTACTAATAATTGCTATAGCAGTAGGCTTGATAACTTGGTTTGCTAAAGTCAATGAAGTTATAGCTTTATTACTAGGAGGAATAATAGGAATGGTTTGGTTACGAAATGGTCATCAAACTAACTTAGTTGTAGCTGGTCTAACTATTGGTGCAACTTGGCAAGGAACATCTGTAACAGGAGTATCTGTACCTTTGTGGAAATTAGGTTTATTCTTTCTCAAAGTTGGTAGTATCTTATTTGGTGGTGGATATTTACTAATAGCATTTCTGCAAGGAGGATTAGTACATCAATATGGCTGGTTAACCCAGCAACAACTATTAGATGCTGTTGCTATCGGTCAATTTACTCCTGGACCAGTGCTTTCTACTGCTACATTTATAGGTTATATAATTGCCGATATCCCTGGTGCAATTGTGGCAACCGTAGGAATTTTTCTACCTTCATTCTTATTTGTTCCTATTTTAAATCCTCTCATTCCTCGGTTACGTGCCTCATTTTGGACAAGGGCTTTTTTAGATGCTGTCAATGTCAGTGCTGTAGCGTTAATGGTAGTGACTACATTACAACTGGGAATAACGACTTTCACTTTCATAAAAACACCGTATGTAGATTTTTTTGGTTTAGCTATTTTCTTAATCTCTGTAATTTTAGCTATTCATTACCGTATCAATGCTGCTTGGTTAGTTTTGGGTGGTAGTTTAATTGGTTGGGGTGTTTCAATTTTAGGTTATGTCTAATACTAATAACTGATTTAAAAATATAGGACTCCTATTTTAATTTTGAAAGGTTTCCTCATCTAATGTGTGATGTAGGCGCTATGGCAAGTAGATACAGTGTAATTCAGTATGTTCCCAATCTGATCGCAGATGAAAGGATTAATATTGGTGTGATTGCTTTTAATAACAACGTTGTCAGAATACACTTTGTAAAAAATTCGCAGCGAGTGCGTCATTTTGGTATGGAAGAAATTGACTTCCTGAAAGATTTTGCTCATCGCATGGAAAACGGAGCTAAAGAAGGGCTTATTTTTGCTCCAGACAAACCTGATGAAGTACCAAAGTAAGAACGACTTTCAAAGATAGCAAAGGGATGGATAAATAGTATTCAATTCACAGAACCTCGCAGTTTACTTGATACTATGGATGCATTAGTAGAAGATATTGCTAATAAATATTTGAGTGAACTAGTATCTGAATCCACTCCTGGGTTTAAGATCCGTGACCGTCAAGCTGCTGCAAAAATTATCAAGTCTAAAACACGGGAAGTTTTAAAGCAGACATTTGGAGAACAAGCTCAAGACTTAATGAAAAGTGATTATGAAATTCCTAGTAAGCTAGAAAATAATAAATTCGATGTGGTTGTTACTAATGGTAGACCTTACTATGCAGCAGATGGTATATCTTTTGAAGTTGATGTACCCGATAGATTACAGGATGCACTTCTTTGGCGGATTTCAGATGTAAAGAGTAGCGAAACTAATCTTCCAATTGCAATTGTTGTACTGCCTCTAAAAGTAGAACAACATAACTATCAGCAGATTTAAAAATCTTATCAAAAAAATATCGCTACTTACCAGGAATTAGGAGCAGATATTCTTCAAGAAAATCAAGTATAACTTTGGGTTAATCAGGAAATTGTAGATGTAAATATCAAGCTACCAATTCATATTTAACACCTAATCAGGATGAAAGTCTTTAGAAATATACTGTGAATATAACAGGGAGAATAATATTATTTCTGCACACTGTTGCATATAAAAAATTCTTTATCCTCCAATTTCCTGTCTTTCTTGCAACTTCAATATTATTTCTGCGTGCATCTCACGGTTAATAGGATAGAAAAAAGTCGAAATCAAGCCAATTGCTAAACAAATTATCGGCATCACTCCAACGGCAATTCTAATAACTAATAATCCTGAATCTAGTTGTATAGGTAGGGTATTTCATCCAACTACAGCTTCCTTAAAACCAGATGCTTGTAAAGCATTACCTACTAAAAATAAGCCAAAAGATAAACCAAATTTTTGCAAGAGGACCATTAGACCATAAAAAACTCCTTCTCTTCTTTGTCCTGTTTGCAATTCATCTAATTCAATTACATCGGGAATCATTGATCAAGAAATTAAATAAGCTGTAGAAACTCCACAACCTGCCATTACAGCCATCAAATACATTAATCCAACTTGATTAGATTTTAGAAAAAATAGTCCAGCAGCGGCAATTATCCATAAACTCATTCCCAAAAAATAAACAAGTTTTTTACCAAATTTTTTACTTAGATTACTCCACACAAATAACATTAATAAGGCTGTTGTTTGAACTGCTATTAAGACTGTGGGAACTTCTGAGTTTTTCATCCCCATACAATAAATCACAAAATAGGGAATAATAGTACTAGCTGTAATTTGCACACCTAACCATGAGAAAAGATAGATAGCGATAACAAATAGAAAAGGTCGATTGCTGAAGGCAATTTTTATCTGTTCAAGGAAGGGAATTTCTGGAGGTTCTGCCAATTTAATGCCTTTCGCTTCAAAAGCCAGGATGCGAGCGCGTGTTCCATAAACGCACCAATATAAGGATAAAACCGAAATCACAGTACAAATTGCTGCTAATACTAGATACTGTTGTTAAGGATTAGTAATCTGAGAAAAAATCATTTGCGCTAAAATCAGCGATAAAATACTGCCACCAATGGAAAAAGTAAAGCAAAAGCTATTTAAACTAGTTCGTTCATCGTAATCTTGAGATAGTTCCGGTATCATTGCCGTATAAGGCAAATTGACCACTGTAAAAAACACTTGAGACATGACCCCAATAGCAACGTAATACCAAAACAATGGCCAAATGTTACTACTTTGCTGGGGGTTAAATTGTGGTCCAATCCATTGGAAGAAGAAGAAAATCCCAAAAGAAAGGAATAGCACCATATAACAACCAAGGTAAACGACGACCCCAGCGACGAGATTTAGTTTTGTCGGTCAATAATCCTACAAATGGATCATTAACAGCATCCCAAATTTTACCAATCATTAAAATACTGCCAGCTAAACCAGCAGCAATACCTGGTACATTGGTAAAGAAGACCAGCACAAAAAATATGGCAATATTAGAAGTAATAGCTGGACCTAAATCTCCAGCGCCATAAGCAAGTTTAGTTTTAAAATCTAACTTTTCACAGGCTAATTTTTCACTATTGGAATCGTTCATAATTACTTACACTCATATTAAAATAGTTGGTATTTGCTTTCAGTGCTAACTAAAAAATACTTCCCTGAGTTTTATGTCACACCTTCACGTTTCTTGGTCAGATTATCACCATAAAATTGAACAATTGGCTGTCAAGATTTATGAATCAGGTTGGGAGTTCAATCAAATTGTCTGTCTTGCTAGAGGGGGACTAAGAGTAGGAGATATTCTTTCCCGGATATATAATCAACCTCTGGCAATTTTAGCTACATCATCTTACAGTGGTGTGGGTAAACAAGAAAGGGGCAGTTTAGTAATTTCCACTCACTTAACGATGACTACCGACAAGTTAGGTTACCGGATTCTCCTGGTAGATGATTTAGTGGATTCTGGGATAACTCTACAGCAAACAGTTCCTTGGCTAAAAGAACATAGTGAGTTTCCCATTGAGGAAATCCGTACTGCTGTAATTTGGTATAAAGCCTGTTCAGTTATTACCCCAGATTACTATACTGAGTATCTAGCTAGTAACCCCTGGATTCATCAACCCTTTGAAAAGTTTGAACTTATGAATCCTGGTGATTTGGAGACAAGTATAAGTCAAAGGTGTTGAAAAATCGTTGATTGGGGATTGCGGATTGATAATTCTCTCCTATTCCTCTGTCACTTGCCACTTTGTGATAAAGCGCGCACCTAGTCCTTTAAGTGTCATATTTTGAGTGATCGCATGATCAGCTATAAACACATAAACCCAAGGCTTACCATTGTGTTTTAGCATATATTCAGAAGCATATTTACACCATTGAACCGCTACATCTTTCTTAGCAAGCACTTTTAGCAAGCACTTGAGGATGATCTATTTCATCTCGATTTTTACGTTCAAGCATATAGATAATTTCTTCTGTTTCTGCCACAAAATCCGGTTGATATTCTAAGTAATCTCCATCCCATTTGTAATAACTCTGAAATTGTCCCCTTGCTGGTTTAAACCATTTTATTGCATCTCGTTCCAAAATTATAGATAATACCCTCTCCGCTTCGGATTGGAATTTTTGTTCTGTATAAAGGCATTTAGAAAAACCTGTAAACAGATATTTAGACATATTACTTTTATCTTGAGGCGAGATTCTATAATCTAAAGAATCATTCGCATTTGTAGTATAAGCACTCTCTTTTAGGGTTGTAAAACCTTTGCTGATTTTGACTTCATACTCAACTTGATATTCCCAGAAATGTTTTTCCATCTGGTTATGGACAAAACTAGCAATCTCGCTTTAATAATAAGTAGGTAGACACAAATAAACATAACTATGTAAGAAAATATAAATTACTTGAAACCCTTGCTATTGCTTGGTTCCCCTTTGCTGCATCCGCCATGACATAGTTATAAATTTTTCCGGACACCTACTTAATATAAAACTTTCTGTGTATCTTCTTCCGACAAGTATGTAAGAAAAGGGCGCAACGTGATTTTGTGAGGTGGGGTAAAAAGTAAGTGTGCGCTCGCTAAACCGAAAACAGGCATCGATAAAAATCATTTACCGTACGATTAAAATATCGTATACATATATATTAAGTAAATTACTTAAATAAATTTATCAGATGAGAGAAGTTGATACAGACTGGTATTGTGTTCGAAAACAAGGTAGGATTTCCAAAGAAAAAATAGGGAACGCCTACCGTTAATGACAAAGAATATATATTCCAGTCTTGATTTAAGCGAATGGTTGAAAGATTTTCAAGAGCCAGTTACAAAACTTTTAGAAAGTAATAACATTCCCCAATGGAATGGACAAACTTCTAAGGCGCATGAAGAAAATATTAGACCTCTTGCAGAATTAATTTTATGTTCAAATAGGCGGTTGTCTTTGTTTTAGCCAAAAGTTAGAGTTACAGGGTTATGTTTGAATTAACGAGCCCAAAGAACACCAAAAACACATAAAATCTAAAACTCTCTATCATACCACAGGAAAAATTTTGTAAGAGGTCTATTAGAGAAGCTGCCTTAATATGGATGAATTTATTGCTTCACCACTCGGAGAGCATTCTAAAACTCTGCTTGAACAAAGAAATTATCTGTTACATACCTATGGGGAAGAACGTCTGAATTATGCTAAAGTTTTAGCCCGTAAATTACCTATTGCTAGTGGAGCTATGGAAAGTTCAATCCGCCAAGTTGTCAATTTAAGAATGAAAGGAAACAGTAAATTTCGGTTAAAACAAAATGCGGCAATTATGTTACATCTTCCTTGTCAATGGATAGCTGGAAGTTGCCATAATAATTTCTGTAATTCCATTTTTACCTCTTTTATCCATCTTCAAACTGTCTAAGAGGCTGATAAAGTAAATGTAAAGGGGAGTAGAAAAGGAATGTTGGAAGGATAGGATACATAAAATGTAGTGTATTTACATAGCTACTGATGGAACGAAAGTCTTACCCCACAGACTTAACTGATATGGACTGGGAAATCCTGGCCCCATTGATTCCACCAGCCAAAGAAGGAGGGCATCCACCCACAACAGATATGGGTGAAATATGTAATGCCATCTATTTTCATTTGAAAACTGGATGTCAATGGAATATGCTTCCAGGTGACTTCCCGCCAAGGTCAACGGTATATAGCTATTACAGTAAATGGCAGGGCCAGGGGGTTTGGGAAAAATTCAACCATACATTGGGTGGTCAAGTTCGCTCGAAATTAGGTAAATCAACACAACCTACCGCGCTCGCCGCAGACAGTCAGTCGGTCAACACTGACCAAAAAAAGGGGATGTGTATGGTTTTGACGGATGTAAAAAGGTAAAAGGAAGACAGGGGCATACTTTAGTTGATAGCCTGGGACTTATGTTGAAACTTGTTGTTAGTCAAGCGAATGTGTCAGAACTAATACTTGCTGCCTATACACTAATGGAACTGCTAGAGAAACCCACAGAATTATTGGAAAAAGTCCAAGTTTTATGAGTTGATTCCGGTTATGACGGTGATAAATTTGCACTTGCAGTTTGGTTCCTGATTCAAGCTCATGTTGAAGTCATAGGACCTACTGAGCAAGAATTTAAAGTTTTACCACAACCCTGGGTAGTAGAAAGAACATTTGGGTGGTTTAACCAATATCATCGTCTAAGCAAGGATTATGAGCGCTTAACACAAATGAGCGAAGGGGCTATATATGCTCTTATGACTAGAATTATGCTACTTCCTCTTGTCTCCTCAACATTTACTTTATAAATCATCTCTAATATTTTAGACCTAGAACTCCTATTTACCAGAATTTTCTATGCTAATCAATACCTGCTTATTTTATTTAGGAATATCAATGGTTTGCTGAATTAATAAATTAGTTGTTTTAGCAACAATAGCTTCAATATTTGCTGGTGTAGTTACTCCTTCAATTTCGAGTTTTTATCGCTGATATTAATCAGTTGATTGATTATAGGTTATCCATGTCAAATAGTGATTGTTGTAAAGGGTGTTCTAGTGATTTTTGTAGTGATGTTTGCTGAGTTTTTGGAGGTGCTTTAGGCAGATTTTCTATATTGAGGCTGTAATCGTCGTGTCCCCATTCACAGCGTGAAAGTATTTGTTGAGGAATTTTCTGATTGTCACATTTGGAAATATATCGGCTTTCCTACGAAAGGCACTATATCAAACAAGTAAGGTACGCTTTTCTCCTACTTAATCAGCAAGTTTAGATAATTGTTCGTGACTGAGATTTTGGGTAGTGTCCCGAAGGGATACGCTCATAGGTGCATTTTCTTGTTTTGCTGTCAACCAACCATAAATCTTTTCAATATTCAAATCCTCCCATTCAAAGCGCGGATCAACTTTATTTACTTCATCTTTTAATTGATTGAGATCATTAACTAGATGAGAGCCCAGGCTTCCATCTAAATATAGATTACAGCCAAGTATTGTTACTTCATTTTTGTCTAAAGCATCCTCAACATCTTCTTACAAGCGAGAAAAACTGGCATTAAACTGTTGAAACTTTCTATCTACTATAGAAATCATATTTGATTTTTGAAAAGGACTAAGAGATAATACTGAGAAAGTTTTTTATCTAATAGCTAACAATCAGCAACCAGGAGCTACAATCTAAAATTGCAGAACTACAAGAATTTATAGATGAGCGTCCAGATGCAAGGGAAGTAAGAAAAGCATTGGCAGTGAAGCTGGTTTATCAAAGCTAGAAGTATGAGGAAATTCAAACAATTTTAGATGTTTCAGTTAGTTCAATAACAACATGGAAACAAGCCTATGAGAAAGATGGAATTTTAGGAATGCGCCTGAAACACAAAGGGAGAAAAAGCTACTTGAATACTCAACAAAGAGAAGAAGTACTGGCTTGGTTACAAACGAAGGAATGTTGGGAGCTTGGCGAACTTGAGTATAAATTGGCTTTTGAACATGATGTACTTTATGAATCAAAAGGTAGTTATTACGACTTGTTTGATGCGGCAGGAATTAGTTGGAAGAAAACATCTTCAGCAAATCCAAAAGCTAATGAAGAAGCAGTTGCCGCAAAAAAAAGAGATTTCATCATTTTTGGCGAGCCGCCGAGAAGATATAGAAGCTGCGCTATTGAGAGTTTTGCTATTAGATGAGTGTCATTTACTTTGGGGAGATAGCATTGGATATGTTTCGGGTAGAACTGACCAAGAAATAAGCATTCCAATTAGTATTAGTAACGAACGAGATAAATAAACTTATTATGGAGCAGTTGACTATTTAGGTAAAAATTTATTGTTGAGAAGCTATGATACAGCTAACTCAAAAAATACTATTGATTATCTCAGCTATTTACTAGAAGAGTCACCTAACCAACAATTACTTATTTTTTGGGATGGAGCTAGTTATCATCGTTCAAAAGAAATTCAAAATTTTTTAGCATCTATTAACCAAGGTTTACCTTTAGAGCAATGGAAAATTTATTGCGTCCGCTTTGCTCCTAACTGTCCCTCTCAAAACCCCATAGAAGATGTTTGGTTGCAAGGGAAAACTTGGCTGCGACGTTTTTGTGCTTTAATCCCAACATTTTCTCATCTTAAGTGGATCTTTGAGTGGTTCATTAAAAACACTACCTTTGATTTTCCGTCTCTCCAGATGTACGGAGCATTTTCATAAATCAAATACTATTCCTATAAATCCCGAATTACATCACTAAATGCTTTATTCTCTTTCATATTGGGAACATTCCCCGCCTTAGCCTGTACTAACCAAAGCAGGTTATTAACCCGATCACAATAAACTGTATCAATACCATTATCATCCCCTCCATTGATAATCGAGTGAGCAGCTTGAGGGGGAGTAATACTAGCAAGATGAGCGATCGGAAATGCAGCTAAAGAACGACTCAAACGATTTTTTTATGTTGTTCTAGTGTCCGATTTTTCTGAAGTTCAGTCTGAAGTTGAGAAATCATTGGAAAATAATCCCGTGTCAGAACTTCAATAATTTGAGTCTTTTGGGCTTTTGTATTCAGCTTAGACATGAAGCCATCGCTAGTATTGGAATTGTTTTAATACATCATCCCAGAATAGGGTACAGCCCGGATACTTATCTTCAAAACAGCCACAACCAAAGCGGGAGAGTCACTAACAATACCATAGACCCCATTGCTAAAGCTGTTACTGCCAAATCACGATCTAAATCAAAGGTTTCGGCTATTACCAGTGTGGCAAAAGCTGGAGGCATGGCCATTTGTAAGACTATTACCTGTGCTGCTTCACCAGTGACACCAAAAAGCGATAGAGTGCTGCCTAGAATTAGGGGGACTAATAGCATTTTGATGAATAAACTGATTCCCGTTCACCAGTGACACCAAAAAGCGATAGAGTGCTGCCTAGAATTAGGGGGACTAATAGCATTTTGATGAATAAACTGATTCCCGCTGGTTTGAGTTGGTACCAAGAATTCAGCCGTGAAAGTCTCATGCCAATTAAAATTAAAGATAAAGCTATAGCACACCAAGCTAATTTCTCTAGGACAATTTCCACCATATTGGGGATTGCAACTTGACGGAATAATAACCCAAATCCAAAACTCGAGAGGGCAGGATTGATTAATATAGCCTTAGCCATCTATCCATGATTTTGGATTGTGTTGCCAAAACGAGTTGCGAGTAATACACCCAAGCCATAAGCTCCGAAAACTGACCCCAATAAATCGTAAAATAATGCCCAGGCAAAATATTCTTTCCCGACCATTGCTAAGGTGATGGGAAAGCCTAGATAACCTGTTTTACCAAGCATTGACGCTAGAATTAAACTACCTTGGGTTGATGGTTGGGGTTGGGAATTTTTTAAATAGGCTTGACCTTTGATCACTAACCAGGCTAAAAGTGCTCCTAGTAAAATGGCTAAGTCAGCGATCGCTGGTGCAATCCAAATCTGTTCTGATAAGTATTGCCGCAAAAAAGCGACAATACTTATCGGTACTCCTACCCAAAACAGAAACTGACCCAAATGAGTAGGAGTTATGCTGGCAGGTAATTTACCTTCCAGCATAACTCCTACTAGCACTAATCCTAGCAAATTGATATATAGTTCTAAGAGGTTTCTCAAAATTTTACCTCAACTAGAGATATAAAATGATACCTGTTACGTTAATTCTTTCCAATTGAGAATTTTGAATATCATCAAAGAAAATGATTCTAACCGATGAAAACTGAAAAACTAATTGAATTAGTTTTTCATAAACTAAAATCTAAAATCTAAAATCTAAAATTGTACACAACCAGGAGTGGACACTTGAAAAAGGCTGGGTTTCCAGAAAAACCGCAAAACTCATCATCAGATCCTGGTGATGATATTCCAGCTGCTATACGCGATACTCCTGATACCCGGTCTAGACTGCGCGTGCAACCCCTAGTTTTGGTAATTGGGGGAGTAGTAGGATTTGTTCTGCTGGCTATAACTAGTGGTTTTTTATTTTTTATTACAGGACCTAAAGAAAATGCTGATTCTCAACCAACACCAGTTAGTTCTATACCAATAGCCACTAATACCCCAGCTACTAATAATGATACGGTTTTGGGACATTTAGCATATCCCGAAGCACCAGAATCAGAACTGTTAGCAATTACATTTGATGGACGGATCAAAATGCGACAAGCAGCAGCCGAAAGGTTTCAGCAAATGGCACAAGCGGCTAGAAGTACAGGTATAATTTTAGCGCCAATTTCTGGCTTTCGTTCAGTGAAAGAACAAGAACAGTTATTTTTTAATGTGGGCGCTCAACGTAATCAAACCCCTGCCCAAAGAGCCGCCCTCAGCGCCCCTCCTGGTCATAGTGAACATCATACAGGCTATGCTGTGGATATAGGAGATGGAGCAGTACCAGCAACTAACCTACAAGCTAATTTTGAGGATACCAAAGCCTATCAGTGGCTACAAGCTAATGCTGCACGGTTTAGTTTTGAGATGTCTTTTCCCAAAGATAATGTTCAAGGTGTGAGTTATGAACCTTGGCACTGGCGTTTTGTAGGCGATCGCAACAGCTTAGAAACATTCTACAAACCTAGAAATCTCAAACCAGCTAAATGATTGGGCATTGGGCATTGGACATTGGGCATTAGCAATTAGGTTCTTCTTCCGTTGCCAGCCCCATCTCCCAGTCCTCAGTCCCCAGTCAATTTTTCTGATACTTCCCTGGATGCTTGTGTGCGAAATATTCCTCCATGATTTCTAAAATCATTGGTGCAGCCACACTACCACCACCACCACCGGAATGTTCAGCAAAAGCCACAATTACAATTTCTGGTTTATCCGCAGGTGCATAAGCCCCAAACCAAGCATGATTTTGTTTGGATCTGCCCTTCCAAGCTTCCGCTGTCCCACTCTTCCCGGCTGTTGGGGGAATAGTTGGTTTATTCAAAGCTTTACCTGTACCTTCAGATACTACTTTCCGCAATCCTTCACGGAGGATTTTGACAGTTTCTGGCTTCATATTTAAAGATTTGCGCCACCTTTTTGCGTCCCCATTGTCCTTAAGTAAATGTGGCTGCACTCGATAACCACCATTAGCGGGGACAGCGAACATCACAGCCACTTGCAGAGGTGTCGTTTGTAAAGCACCTTGACCAATAGACATATTAATAGAGTCACCTACAGTCCAAGGTATTTTCCAAACTTTGCGTTTCCAGTTTTCATCAGGAACTAACCCTTTGGCTTCTTCTGTGGAGAACTCAAAGCCAGTTTGTTCACCAAAGCCATATTTACGAGTCCATTCAATCAATTTATGACCCCCTACTCCTTTACCAATTTGATAAAAGAAAGTATCACTACTCCACTGCATAGCCCCGACAAAACCTAATGGACCAAATCCCGCATGGTTCCATTCACCAAATCTTGTTCCACCAATGGTTAAAGAACCATAGGTTTGTAGCACCGTGTTAGGAGAAAACTTACCCGATTCTATTCCCGCTGTTGTAGTGACAATTTTAAAGGTACTAGCAGGTGGGAAAGCACTTAACGCACGATTAACCAAAGGATGCTCCTCACCTTGGACGGTTTTCCAGTCTTTTTGAGAGAGTTTTTGTTTAGAAAAAATATTGGGGTCAAAGGTAGGATGGGAAACCATTGCTAAAACTTCACCATTGTTAGGGTTGAGTGCTACAATTGCCCCATTCCGATTACCCAAAGCTTTTTCTGCTGTCTTCTGCATCTCTATATCTATAGAGAGGTGCAAATCATTACCAGCTTTGGCTTGTTTTTCTCCCAAAACCCGCAGAGGTCTACCAGCACCATCCACTTCTACTTGCTGACCACCCCATTGACCCCGGAGTGTTTTCTCATAGGCTTTTTCTACTCCCATTTGTCCAATCACGTCACCGAGACGATAGCCTTCAGGCTTCCTCTTTTTTAACTGTTCTGCTGTTAGTTCACGGGTGTAGCCGAGTATATGCGCCAATTCTCTACCTTGGGGGTAATAACGCACAGCTTCCGTATTTATTTCTACATCTGTAAGTTCTGTTGCATATTCTTTTAACGCTGTAATTTGCGCTTCAGTCACATTACGGGCGATGCGAATTAGAGAAGCCGAGTTAGCCCCTGCTTGTTCTAATTTACCTTCCATCTCCTCTTCAGAAATATCCAGAATTTGGGACAGACGCTTGCCCACAACTGGCCATGAGGGCTTAGTATGTGCCATTGGCCACAAATACACAGAATGGGGATAGCGAGTAGTTGCTAACAGTTTGCCATTACGGTCAAAAATATTGCCTCTTTCCGGTTGTTTGGGAATCATCCGAACCCGGTTAGACTCTGCCCGTTGACGAAGTTTTGAACCATGAACAATTTGTAAATAAGCTAAACGAGCGCCTATTCCCGATGTCATTAATAAAGTAAGTAGTATTAAAAATACTGACTGGAAACCACGCCCAACGGAACGGGTATTTTTTTGATTACTAGGTAGTGATGGGAATATAGCCATAATAATAACTAAAGATGCTTGAAATTAATATTATCAATGCTTTACATCTGTCACCCGCTCTTAAGAACAAAATAATAGCAAGTATATTTTTAATAAGAGTGTTGTCGCCAGCTACAATAAATCACAGTGTTACTTGTAGTCTAAGTTAATAGCCTACATTGATTAACCAAGTTTCGTCATATTATGGCATTCTACTGAAGACTATGGCTCAAACTGTGATGCAGAATCAGAGGGGTGTAAATAATTTTCAGCCGCTTGATGTTGAACTGCGTAATGTATTCAAGTTCTTCAACCAAGAACCAGCAGTACATGGCCTGGACTTGGATGTGAGACAGGGAGAGTTCTTTAGTATTTTAGGCCCTTCAGGTTGTGGTAAGACAACTATACTCCGCCTAATTGCTGGATTTGAAAGGGTTGACGCAGGTAAGTTGCTGATTCAAGGCCAGTCGATGACTAATGTGCCTCCTTACCGAAGACCTATAAATACAGTTTTTCAAAGCTATGCTCTGTTTAATCACTTGAATGTGTGGGATAACATTGCTTTTGGACTGCGGTTAAAAAAAATCTCCAAATCCGAAGTTGATAGCCGGGTGACAGAAGCTTTAAAACTCGTGAAAATGGAAAGTTTGCGATCGCGCTTACCTTCTCAACTGTCTGGTGGTCAACAACAACGAGTGGCTTTAGCTAGGGCTTTAGTTAATCGTCCCGCTGTCTTACTCCTAGATGAACCCTTGGGAGCATTAGATTTAAAACTGCGTAAGGAAATGCAGGTTGAACTATGCAATCTCCACAAGGAGTTAGGATTAACATTTGTGATGGTGACACACGATCAGGAGGAAGCATTATCTTTATCTGATCGCATAGCAGTCATGAATCAAGGCAAAATTGAACAAATCGGTATTCCCAGCGAAATTTACGAACATCCTCAAACTCCTTTTGTCGCTGATTTTATTGGTGATACTAATTTATTCAGTGGGGAAATTACCACAGTTGAGTCCGAGTGTGTCAAAGTGTTGACCAAAACAGGACTGTCTATTGTTGCTGGTCGTACAGAAGATACACCTATTGGATTATTGGAAGCAGTAGTATTAAGTGTGCGTCCAGAAAAAATTCAGATTTCTCTTTATCAACCAAATCTACTAAGCAACTGCTTTGAAGGCAGGTTAGTTAATATCATGTATTTAGGTACTCATGTTAGTTATGTTGTGGAATTAGCCAATGGCATAAATGTTAATGTTTTACAACCCAACACCTTTGGCAGCTTACCAGATTGTCACACACCCATCTATCTTTGGTGGGCAGAAACTGACTGTTTAGCTATTAGTCAAGTATCAAGGGTAAAAAATCCATAATGACTCAAATGACTAACAGAAGACTATTCCTAAAAAGAATGGTAGCACTTTCTAGCCTGTCTTTAAGCAGTTGTGGCTGGAGATTAGCTAATGTGAGTACAAATTATACTAACTCTGGTGAAAGTGACAGCCTATCTATATACACATGGAGTCAATATACTGATCCAGAATTATTATCTACTTTCACCACCCAAACTGGGATAAAAGTGTTAGCAGATACTTATGATTCCAATGATATGATGCTGGCTAAATTGCAAGCTGGAGGTATAGCTACTTACAGCATTATCTATCCATCTGACTATATGGTAGAGAAGATGGTAGAGAAAAATTTATTAATAGAAATCAATCATCAACGCTTAATAGGGTTAGAAAATTTATTTCCCCAATTTCACAACCCACGTTATGACCCTAATAACCATTATAGTATTCCCTTTAATTGGGGAACAACCGGGTTACTTTACAACTCAGAAAAGCTGACAACTCCACCAGAAGATTGGGAGTATCTTTGGCGAAACCAAGATAAACTTTATAAGCGCATGACCTTGCTTAATGATGTGCGGGAGGTGATGGGTGCAACATTAAAAATGCTCGGTTATTCTTACAATTCACAAAATGAAATGGAAATTAAACAAGCCTATGAAAAATTGTTGTCATTGAAACCTGCGCTCGCAGCTTTTGATACCGATGCTTGGCAAAACCAAATTCTGGCAGGAGATTTATTATTAGCCATGTGTTACTCTGCCGATGGAATCAAAATATCCAAAGAAAACGCCAAACTTAAATATGTGATTCCTCGCAGTGGTTCTTCACTCTGGACAGATACTATTGTCATTCCCAAAACAGCCAATAATCTCCCTGGAGCATATAGTTGGATTAACTTGCTGCTAAAACCAGATGTAGCAGCTGCAATCAGCAAAAGACTAAATATTGCTACTCCCAATCGTGCTGGTTTTGAACAATTGCCAAATCAGATTCAAAATAATACTAACCTCTTTCCTCCACAGGGAATTTTAGATAAGTGTGAACGAGTCACTCCTATAGGCAAATTTGAAGAGGTTTATGAGCGATATTGGACTCAATTGCTAGCATGAAGCAGAAAAACTTCAGGAGGTTTTTCCTCCCCTACACCCTTACACCCTTAAAACCTAAAATTGGTACTGAGTCGTGTCTATTCAAAGTCCTAATTCCCCAACAGAATCCCCTTGTAATATTGCCAAAAAAGTGAAATTAAATCACTATAATAGCGAATTCATAAAGCCTTTAGCGTTACTTGCACCATCTGGGATTTGGTTATTACTATTATTGTTGCTACCAACATTAATAATTTCTGAATTAAGTTTAGTTAAGGATATTGCTCCAGGAGATATTGTTAATCCTGATGGTATTCAAAACTATATACGTATCCTCCAACCACTTTATTTACAAGTAATATTCAATTCTCTATTGTTTGCAATCAACACAACAATTATTTGTTTAATTCTGGGTTTTCCAGTTGCTTATTGGATTGGTCAAATGGCACCAAAACGCTGGCGTAATTTGCTGTTATTAGGGTTTGTTCTACCATTATGGACTTCTTCTTTATTACGTTCCTATGCTTGGATTACTATCCTACGTCCTACAGGATTATTGAATAGTTTACTTACCAGTTTAGGTTTACCTGCTTTGGAATTATTGAACCGTAATCCAGCGGTATTAATTGGTATGAGTTACAGTTTATTACCCTATATGGTTTTAGTTTTATATGCTTCTTTGGAAAAACTAGATCAACAGTTATTAGAAGCTGCTGCTGATTTGGGTGCAAATCCAGTGCAGACTTTTTGGAGGGTGACAGTACCGCAAGTTTTTCCAGGTATTGCGGCTGGTTCTTTGTTGGTATTTATTACTGCTTTGGGGGATTTTATTGACCCAGAATTACTTGGTGGTGCTTCTAGCATGACAGCAGCACGGTTAATTTATAATCAGTTTCTGGGTGCTACTCAAAATTGGGGTTTTGGTTCAGCATTGAGTATGACGTTAATTTTGGTGGTGAGTATTGCGATCGCACTCGTCATTAAATTTGGTGAAGCTACACCTAACAAATAGGAATTATATGCAATAATTATAACCAGTAAAGCCTAATTTTAGTTACAGTTAGCTAAACTCTCAACAGTAGCCAGAAATCCATGCTCTAAATAAGGTTTAGTCAAATAAGCTGTTGCACCCAATTCTTGAGCTAACTGACGATATTTTTCAGAACTACGACAAGTGAGAATTACTAGAGGTTTTTTAGCTAAAGCCGGATTTTGACGGATATGGCTTAACAATTTAAATCCATTCATCCGTGGCATTTCTAAATCATAAATGATCACTTCAAATTCAGGATCTAACTGTAATTGTTCGAGAGGTTTGCTGATTTTAAGTATGAATTTGTCTCAAGCAAAGACCTAAAGAAAGAAAAAGAAAGGTAACTTCGGCATTGCATACTCTGATTCAGCAACGCCAATTTTGAATATATAAAAAAAGTCCGCAGATGCGGACTATGGACATTGGATAAGGTTAAGTTGTCACCAAGAGAGCCTACAAGATGTTAGACTTATTTGTATTTTCGCTGACAGAAACTAAAAAATCAAGTCTATAAGTGTAATTATTAGGACATAACTCCAGGAATTAAGTCTAATAAGTTAATTATTTTAATTATGAATATATAGCAATGCAAAATGAATTGCAACTACTCTATAATTCCTATGAATACCAATGGGGTAATAATCTGAAATTTGTCAGTTTGTTTGGGTCAAGAGTAAAAATTTTTATCTTCCCGTTTATTCTTTAACCGACAAATATTGGACTGATATCCCAGATTCCGCACTTCATTTCGTAGCACGGATACATGTATAAGCTGATTATAAATAGCCCCGTAGTAACCACATAGTTGAAATAGTAAAAAAATAGACAACACAATAAAAAATGCCAACAACTTGGAACTCGTAAGTATTGATAATAAATTCAGGATACAAGATGAGAAGATGAATATAAATGAGCCTGAATTAAATAAAAATACCCAAAAATATGAATTACTAAAAATAAGAGTTTGAGAGTAAGAAATGGGATCACTTAGGAGTAATATATGAGATAGGAATCGTAGAAAAAATCAATAATATATTCTGAATAGATAGTAGAGAGAAAGTGAATACAGGAGAAATAGTCAAAGCAATCATTATGGAATAGGTTTTCTATGGAGACCATTATATTTATTTCCTCAACTTCTTGAGGAAAAAGCCATAGAACATTTATTAGGAGCGAGAATTGAAGGGGAAGATTTAAATGATGATAAAATAGGCAGAGTAATGGATAAGCTATACAAATATGGATTAACTGAATTCTTCCTAATAATTGCCTTAGAAGTAGTAAAAGAATATGGAGTAGCAACCAAATATTCCCATTTAGGTTCAACCTCATTGCATTTCCATGGAGAGTATAATAATTGCCTAAATAATTTAAGACAAGAATTATTGGACATTTCAGAGCCAGTGCGTTGGGCTAGTGCCCCGACTTGTTAGAGAAGGTCCTCTGAAAGAGGCAGCAACTGGCGTATGTTTTCAAGGGATTTATTTTCTGATTACACAACGAGTTCATAGGATTCTGAACTTGACAGAGGAGCGTTATCAAATTTTCCAATTTCTAGCTACAGCTTATCAAAAGTATTATTTATTTTCTTAGTTTTCAAATCTCTAATTCACTATTGCATAGTCTTGTATTTTCATAAGTGAATGAAAAATTCAAATTCAACATTGTTGTCTAACTAGCTTTTTTTACACAATAAGAAAGCTGGAACTTTAACGTGTACAATTTATATTGTCATGGCTACTGGATTTTTAAAAACTATAGTTCTGAATTCCCTGTAAATGTAGTTTGTTGATGCTACTTCTTGAAGTGCAGACCGTGGGATCTATTTGATGTTTGTGTATCGCTGACAAGACTGAAAACTCAGACATAATTAAAGGATTTATGTCAGCAAGTTTTTTAAACTGTCAGAAATTACGCAACTCATATAGGATTCCTCTATTTGATAATTAACCAATTTCTCAAACATTCTGACTCCTGAATACCTCCTCACTCTAATGAAAGACCTCATAAGTGATGACCTATGAGGTCTAAAGATTTTTAGGCACAGTTGAGGAAATTACCAATAGTTATCAGTTGGAGTAGGTCATTTCTCTACTGATAAAATTTTGGTAAAGTTTATTAATATCTCAAACCTGCAACCTAAAAGCTCACAGGTCAATTACTTCAATACTCTACCAGACATTATCAAAGATAGGTAGCCAAATTGGCTGTTTTTATCGACCTGTGGATGATGACTAATTATTAGATAACTCAACTATTTTGGGTATTCCAACTAATTGGTAGAGCTTATCTTCAAATTTTTCGCTACATACTGACCAATCAAATTCTAATATTGAAGGACGAGATTGCTTAGATAATTGTGCTTTGAGGTCAGAATTTTCGAGAATTTTAATTATTTTCTCAGCAAAATCTTTGGGGTTGTTGGGTTGAGCAAGAAAGCCATTATAACCAATGATCACTTGTTCAGGAGTTGAAGGAGCGATAGCTGCAACTACAGGAGTTCCAGAAGCTAAAGCTTCGTTATTTGTAGTGCAGAAGTTTTCCGTGACTGAAGGGTTAACAAAAACATCGGCTCTAGCGAACCATCCCAAAAGTTCGGTACCGTGAGATTCACCCCAAATTGTTACTCCAAATGGGAAAGCTTGAGCGCGGCGACGAATTTCTTGATCTAAAGGTCCGCTGCCAATAATAACTAAGTGGACATCGGGAATTTTAGCAGCAATGAATGGAAATGCATCTAAAAGTTGAGTGACATTTTTCTCTGCTGTGATGCGTCCAACGAAGAGAATAGTTGGGCGTTGATCATTAGGTCTTGGGTCATAACAGATGTTCCGGGGGTGAAATTTTTCACAATTAATTCCTTGATAAGGAACGTATTCAACCCGTTTACATTTGAGCTTTTGGTATTTAGATAGTTGTTCTCTAGATGGAAATAAATTGAGACTATACGCATTACTAAACTGCTTCACTAAAAGAGGAACGATTGGGCGTAGTAAACTGAAGAATACATCTCCTAAATAATATCGGATATAAGCCACGATATCAGTATGAAACACGGAGATAATTGGGGTTTTGGTACGTTTAGCGTATTCAACTCCTATCGGCCGACCATAGCCTTGCAAGAAAATTGAGTATAACCCCCTCATCTGTGCTGCTTCTTCAACAATGATAATATCAGGCTGAAATTTCTCTAGTAATTTAGTATCGCTCCAATGGCGATAGTTGAGTGGTTGAGGTAGCGATTTGTAGAAGATTAGTGGTTGTGTAGGAAAGGCGTAAGATGAAAATCCAGGGAAAGATTGTAGTTCTTCTAGTCCCGGCATGGGACGATTACTAACTATTTTAGGATACTGATTGTTTATTTCTGGGTGGATGAGAAAAACTTGATGTCCTTGTTCAAGTAACCAACGTACTCGCTGATGTACTGCGACTGAAACTCCTGTTAAGAATGGAGGAAACAATCCTGTAAATAAGGCGATGCGAAGAGGTTGTTTTTTCATTGGGAAGTAACTATTTCATGAAATGGCTGGGTTAGGATTTACGCAGCTACTCTTTCATGAAAATGTTGGTGTTTGTATCTGCAGATTAACAAAATACCAATATGAAGTTACAGAGAAAGTTTACCATCGATTGGTTGATCTAACCATTGATAAGGATGATATTCAACTAAGTGAACATTCCAGGGTCCTTGGACTTTATAAGTAAGTCCGCGCCATGTAACCTTTGACATCCAAAGAGAAGATAGGATTGCCAATCCATAAACCCACTGTGTTAGAGGAATGGCAATTAACATTTTTATGATTGTGGTTAGTGAAACTTGAGGAGTCACTTGACCTTGAGAGCGAATTACCTCTTGTACTCCTAGTTCCATTACTAGCATCAACAAGAGTAATCCGATGGTGTAGATGCTATAGGATTTAAATAGGGAAACTGACCCATTCCATTCTGTTGCTAACAACAATTCTAAAGCTAATATGATAGTCACGGTGGGAAATAGAATACTTGAAACAGCATCACTGACTAAAGCTAACCAATTGGGGTGATAAAGTCGTGAGCAAAGTATTAAGCGTTTGACAGATGCGAATAAATTGGTTAAGTCGCTTTCTTCTCGGTTAACCATTAACAAGGAAGGGACGAATTTAATTCGTAGTCCATGTTTTTTGATAATTTTATGCATGAGCATATCATCACCAAAAGCTTCTCCCCATTTTTTAAGTAATTCTGTTTGGTTTAGCAGTTCTTTTTTAATTGCTAAACTGCCACCCCAAGGAACTTGAAATAGGAACATTTGCACAACACTTGAGACGTTGCCAGCATAGCGTACTAAAGAACCCCAATATTTACCTGTGGGTACATACCAACGGTTTCCTGTTGTTAGTCCCACTTTGTCATCGGTGAGAGGACTAACTAATTCTCTTAACCAATTGGGATGAACTATAGTATCTGCATCTACTAATGCAACTACTTGGTAAGAATCATCTAAATCTGAGACAGCTTGCACCAAAGAACTGCATTTAAGACTACAATTATGGCGTACTGTTCTTAAGGTGCTAATTTGAAAATTAGTTGCACCAATTTCGGTGATTGCCTCTTTGACAATTTTAAAAGCTGGATCTTCTGGACTATCTATGATCAGCTTTAGATCATACTGGGGGTAGTTTTGTTTTAAGAGGGATCGTACACAATTAGGTAAATATGGATCAGCACCTCGTAAACAAAGAATTACTGCCGTTTTAGGTAACTGTTCATCTGATGATAAGGGTTGTTTGTATGAACGCAGATACCAGAAAAATACCAGCGTCAAACATACTTGAATTACCAACCAACCTATCAAAGACTTAGACAGAAAGGTAGTCAAATCTTCCATAGAATTACGGGTTGGGGACTGGGGATTAGGGACTGGGGATTAGGGAGATAGGGAAACATTAATCAATAGGTATTCCCTATTCCCTTCTTACTCTCACCTATTCTCTATGGATCAAGAGAATATTTAATGGTGATATTGATAGTGGTATCTTTGGTCATTTTAAAACTGGCTTTTTGGAATTTTGGTGTACCAGTTTGGATGGAAATAATGGGGTTTCCGGAAATTCCAAAACCTTCTTGAGGAATACCAAAAAAGTCCTTATTGAGTTTCTTATCACCATTTTGGTCATCAACTACGGCAACAGCATAAGTACCAGGTTGTACTCCCCAAAATACTTTCTTCACAGAATTGCCAGTAATTTTAGTACAGCCACTTTTAATTTCACTAGAATTCCTCATAGGAAATCCTTTTTCAGAATCGTAAACTCTGAAGCAAATTTCACCTGTTTTGTTACGGATACCATTCACTACTACAGTTAGTTTTGTAGTTGGTTCTGCATGAACAGTATTAGCACAACTGAAACTTAATAAAGTTGCCAGCAATAAATAAGAGAGGCGAGATGTTTTCAACATATTAATTGATGCCAGAGTAATGGGATGAAACTTGCGCTTTTGCTGCTTTGGTTGTTGCCAATTTCTGTGAAAGTAATATCTTTGCAGCCATCCACAAATCTTTAATTAATAAAGATTCATTTCCAGATAGCTTTTTGCCAAGGTTAAAATAACACAGTAATTGCTCATTTAGATTCAGTGAACTCTGACTGATTGAAAGTAGATATTCCTTGAGAATTCGCCAATGAGGAAATAATATTTTCCCCTTATTAGACGAGTCAAACCACACTGAATAATCATAAAAATTTGGTAGCTTATCTAATGAGTATCGAGAATTATTGTTGGTAAATGACAAGTAATTTGGAAAGAACATACTCAAAGATTGTTGAGGATGACTCCTTGCAAAAAATAAGTATTCAGGGATTTCATAAAACTGTCCAACCATACCCAGTCTTAATAAGAGAATCCCATCTGCATTACCGTAACCACCCATAGGAGGTATTTTTTTCAAAGCAGATTTGCGAATTATACCATACATTTGATAGCACAAATGTTTAGTTAATAATTCATTAAATCTAACCTGTAATTTCGCTGAATTAGTATTTAGATTAATGTTGTAATCTTGCAGAGGCGTACCCTGTTCATCAATAAAAGATGTATGAGAATGACACAAGATATAATCAGGATTTATCTCAAGTACCTGCATACATTTACTGATAAAATCAGGAGCGTGTAAATCGTCATAAGCTGCCCATTTAAAGTATTCGCTTTTAGACAATTCTAATACGCGATTAAAATTATGCGCACAACCAATATTAGTATCATGACGATAGTAATAAATACGTTGATCTTGTGCAGCGTAATTTCTACAAATCTCTTCAGTATTATCTGTAGAAGCGTTATCTGAGATAATTAGCTCAAAATCGGTAAAAGTCTGATTTAACAGAGAGTCTAAAGACTCTTGGAGAAATTTCTCACCATTGTATACAGGTAGCCCAATACTTAATTTCGGCTGAAATTTATACATACATCATTCCTCAATAACTTATACTAATGCTTGTGTTACTTCATCAATTTTTGAACATCAGTTTTTTGCAACCATTGATGTGTACGTTTCATCCCCTCTTCCAAATTAACTTTGGGCTTATAGTTTAATATGTTCGTAGCTTTAGCAATGGAATAAGGATATGGACGACTCATAAAATCGACGGATTCAGGCAGAATATCAGCTTTTTTGCGAAATAATTTTTGTCCTTGATTTCTTACCCGTAAAAATAATTTCATTTCCTCTTTAGGCAGAGACATAGGTGCGGGTAAAGCTTCCATTGCTGCCAGGTGAATAAAATAATCTTTCCAAGAAGTTTCTTCACCATCTGTGACATTAAAAATTTCGCCGTAAGCTTCTTTTTCTATTGCTAAAAAGATGGCATCAATCAAGTTATCTACATATAAATGATTCATCACACCTTTACCATCATTTGCATAGGCAAATAATTTTTGTCGCATCATGAGAACTGGTCTCACTATCCAAGGGATACTTCCTGGTCCATAAACATCTCCAGCACGAATGATAATCACGCCAAAATCTGGTGGTGAATTCAGTTTTACAACTTCTATTTCGGCTTCAATTTTTGTTTGACAGTAGGGATTATTATCGCTTGCAACTGTTCCCGTTTCTGTAATTTGATTGGCATAGTTAAAGCCATAAACAAGGACAGTGGAAAGATGTAGAAATGTTTTCACACCAGCTTGCTTTGCGGCTTTGGCTATATTGAGAGTACCACCAACATTTATTTCTCGAAAAGGCTTAATTTCTCCAGCTTCTTCTGCTAATTGACAAGTATGTAGAATAATGTCTACTCCCTGACAAGCTCGTTGAGCAATTTTTTCGTCAGTGATGCTGCCAACGATTATTTCAACTCCTAAATTTTCTAGAGTTTGATCCTGAACTGAAGAACTTTGTATTCCCTTGACTTTCATGCCTTGAGCTATAGCTAATTCAGCTGCACGTAAGCCAATAAATCCGTCAATTCCGGTGATCATAATAGTTTTGTTGTTCAAGTTCATAGTATTGATGAGTAAATATTGAGGCTTGAATTCTTGAATTTTTTCCAGCTTACTTAGAAAATATCAGCCGGATCTGCAGAGCGAAGTTTATTAATAGCTAATGCTCCAGAAGTTATACAAATTAGAACTGTAGAAGTTAAAACAATTAAGGCATTATTAGAAGTCATAATGATTGGTAATTTAGTTACTTCCATCGCAAAATCATATAAGGTAACGGAGAAAATAAATCCTGGTATATAAGCTAATAAAGCTAAGATTAATGCCTGTTGAAAAACTACATTTAATAAATAAGCATTAGGGTAGCCAATAGCTTTTAATGTTGCGTAGGCAATAAATTGAGTAGCAATATTGCTGTAAAGAATTTGATAAACAATAACTACACCCACCACAGAGGCCATAGTTAGCATGAGATTAAGTATGAAACCTATGGGTGTTCTAGCTGCCCAATATTCTTTTTCGAAATTAATAAAGCCTTTACGAGTAAATATCTGTACATCATTAGGTAGACTTGCTTGCAAATCTTTTAGAACCTCATTTGGGTCAAAACCTGGTTTGACTTTAATAATACCTACATCTATGTTTTCTGCATGACGGGTATTAGGATTAATCTTTAAGAAAGTTGAGTCGCTAACAATTAAATTTCCATCGACACCAAAGGACGGTCCTAAACCGAATAAACCACCGACTCTGACTCGATAACCTTGAAGAGAATCAAAGGGAAAGATTTCAATTGTTTGTTCAGTATCTCCTTGCTCAAACTTTTCTGCTATTGGACCGAATTCTGGGCGAGAATTCTTGTCAAATAACATGACATCAGTATTTTTAAGTATATCCAAATTATTCTGGACTTCTGGTAGATTCATCACTGGTTTTCCTGGGTCAAAACCTATGACATAGATTGAATATTTTTCGCCAGTAGCAGGATTTTTTAATTTGGCAAATTGCAAATATATAGGGCTAACTGATTCGACACCATTAAAACCTAATGTTTGGTATAAACGATTTCGAGAAAAACTTTGATTAGCAGTCAAAGCTTTATATTGAGAACTGACTAAAAACAAATCACCCTTGAGATTTTGATGTAATGCTGTAGCACTAGAATAAAGTGCATCTTGGAACCCAAGTTGAATAAACATCAGCAGTACAATAAAGGCTATTCCGGCTACAGCTACAAGAAAACGTACTTTTTGCTGGGCAAGCTGTAGCCATGCTAAAGGGATTTTTACAATCATATATTTTGTTAGTTGTCAGTGGTAATTGGTAATTGGGTTATTCATATCCCCATGTTCCCTATTTCCTGTTACCTATTCACTGTCACCTATTATTAATGACTAAATTTGGATAGCGACATCTACTTGCAAGTTGGTTAAGCGAGACACTTTTTTGCTATCAGCAGGATTATCTATGGATATTTTGACCTCAACTATTTTGCGGTCTGTATCTGAATTGGGGTTAATACTAAAGATATTTTGTTTGTCAATTTGCCAACCAATTGCTTTCACAGTTCCATGTATTTTTTCAGGAAAGGTAGCACTGGTAATGATGGCTTTTTGACCTACACGCACTTTTTGAATATCGGTTTGATAAACTTCAGCAAGTACACTCATTTCTGCTGTTTTACCAAGTTCAGCAAAGCCGGATGTAGTGATGACTTCGCCATTTTTAGAACGAATTTTCAAAACTCTGCCATCTATGGGAGATTTGATGTAGGTTAATTCGTGATCTGCTTTGGCTTGTTGAATAACAGTGTGGATGCTTTTGACTTCACCTTCTGCTAAGGCCACATCAACACCGCGTACTTCTTTAATACTGTTGAGTTTAGCTGTGGCTTCTTTAATTTGATCTTGCAGTGTGTTTTGAGTACGGATAAGAGTGGCTTTAGCTTCTGTTAACTGTTGTTGTGATGTCTTCAGTTGTAAGGCTTTGGTATCTGCAATGGAAGCAGAAATGGCACCGTCTTTATACAATTGCTGATAGCGATCGCTCTCTTTTTGAGCATTATCTACTTCAGCCTGAATACGGTTAATTGTAGCTGTTTGAGCCGCATTTTCTCCTTTTAGTTGCGAATCTAACCGAGCCATTGTTGCCTTTTGAGCATTGATATCTCCGGGTTTGGCCCCAGCTTTTACCTGCGCTAGTTTAGCTTTAGCGATTAGCAACTTATCAAAGGCTTGTTTTATCGCTATCTTAGAACGAGCATAGTCATCTAAATAAGCTAAGACTTGCCCCGGTTTTACCTCGTCTCCTTCACTAACTAACAGTTTTTCTACACGCACACCGTTAATGGAATTGGGAGCAGATAAATAAGTAATTTTACCTTGTGGTTGCAAGCGTCCCAAAGCAGTTACGGCAAGTTTTACAGGAGTTGGTTTGGGGGAACTACGTAAGGAAAAAGGAATCTGAGAATTAGGTTTCAATTTTAATTGAGAAAAACTGTAAAAAGATAGTAACCCTGTAGCTAAAGCAATGGAAGCGGCTAAAATTATTTTCCACTTCTGAGCGGCTCTTTTCAATAACCGGCGTTCTTTATTTAATGCCATATTTTTATTCCATTTTTGCTCATAGATAGTTATCATAGCTATATCAGTGTAGGTATTTAGCTAAAATAGATAAGGCTGAAATCTAACAAGGATAGCTATTTACAAAGTTGTCACTTTCTCCAAATTAACACGAATGAATTGGCTACCATCTGGTATTAGCTGACTGCTGAATGGAATGCTGAATTATTACGTTTTTACTTCCTTAAGCGAACGTAATTGAGGGGCTATAGATTACAATAACAAGGGCAGAACTAACGGTGATATTACTTTCAGGTATCCTCAGTTGTATCTTGAATGGTTATTTTATCATGTAGCGGTAAATACCAAATTGCTAATCCGCAATCTCAACTTGTAGATATGAAGAATGGTTGATCTACTCAAGTAAAAAATACTGGATAAACTCAAATTTAATCTTGCCAAAAATATTTGGGTTTGTCAAGAAATTAAATTCTATTGTTTAATTTCCATATGCATAAAAAATAATTTCGTACTCATAGAGCTAGCTCAAATCATCTATTTGCTCTGGGTTATTACATTAGCCACTCATGATTTAACGATTAAATATGTAATTTTCTTATCAAATCAGGATTTATCAACTGATAATATCTAAATTCCCTTACATATTAGCTGGTTTTACAGCCTTGGCTAATCCATTGGTGTTTAAGTAAACATATCCTAAAGATCAATATTTGCTTTATAACTAACTATTTTGAGGAATAAATTGAGTTATCTTATAAATAAATATATCAAAAACCGAGGCTCAATTATCATGCCTCGCTGAAAAAAAGATATTTATGTTCATGGTGAGGAATTGTGTATTTAATGATTTGTAACTAGCTAGACAATCTGTTTAGTTAGCTGAATGAATCAAGGAAAAACTACTCAACCACACCTAAGTAATAAAACATTGATTGAGAAATTTAGTCTAAGATTATACGCTTGCATTAATTGAATATTCAAAAGTAAGTTCATGATCCAAATACCTTTTTTATAAACTTAGTTTAAATGAACTATTTAATTTCTATAAGTTGTGTTAGTCTTTGTATTAATTCAATATTTAAAAGCAGCAAGGCAATTACTAAATCAACTGAAAGTAAAAAGGAAAAAATACTATAAACCAGCCACGTTGTGTTCAGAACAGTTTAAGTGTTCTTTTATATCGGATGAATTTTGATTCAAAGTAGTGTTCCTTCTGTAACGAGTTTAGCAGCTTTCATTGGTCAAATCCCATAAAATGTATTATCCTGAACGGTGAAACTGAACATGACATTGAATAAGATTCAGGATGTTGCAATTAACACCAGCTACAGTTCAAAATGTGCAAGAGAAAAGTCTATTTCTGATTTCATGTCTAAACGTCAGTTCTTATTGTTTAATTGGGATTCGATTCTTGAAAATATATCCTATGCAGATTGCATACTACAACAGGAGTCAGGAGTCAGGAGTACAACTGTCTTGCTGTCTAGGTTTCAATTTAGATTCTGTACCTCATTGATCTGCAATGTGCTGTATTTACCAATCTAGTATCGAAACAAATCCCAGAAGATCTTACCAATTTTTGTAATTAGAACGACCAATTACCAAAATATCAAGGGTCGTACATTGTATAGTATTTTCTCACTATTACAGCGTTGCCACATTCCCTGAAGACACCAGAAATGCCAATTATTTAGATGCTTAAACAAGGTAGTATTTACCGTGTGGTGTTGATGGATGAAAAACTTAATTCCTTACGCATCTACGTGCAATACTCTTTCTTAAAAGAGATCACCTTATTATTTCTAAGCAACAGAAATTACTGTAGCTAAACAATCCACAGTCCTTAAGATTACTGTATGCCATTATGTCTGCTGATTCTATTAATACTGCCTTGGCAGAGTTAGAGAGCCTTGTTAACAGTTGTGAAAAGGATTTGATTCGGTTTATAGGGGAAAAAAAAATGAAATCAGAAAACCAAATGTCAACTCACAAAATTAACAGACAACTCCAACAAAATCCTATAGCAATTGTTGGTATGGCTTCTCTACTACCACAAGCCAGAAGTTTACGCCAATATTGGGCGAATATTGTTAATAAAATTGATTGTATTATTGATATTCCTGAGAGCCATTGGAGCGTTAAAGATTACTACGACCCTAACCCCAGAACACCAGAAGATAAAACCTATTGCAAACGCGGTGGATTTATTCCTGAAGTTGATTTCAACCCGATGGAATTTGGTATTCCTCCCAGCACTTTAGAAGTTACGGATGTATCGCAACTGTTAAGTTTGGTAGTTGCGAAAGAAGCGATGGAAGATGCTGGTTATGGTGAAGCTCGTGAATTTAGTCGCGATTATGTAGGGGTAATTTTAGGTGTAGCTCAAGCCAAGCAATTAGGAATACCTCTATCTGCAAGGTTAGAATATCCGATTTGGGAAAAAGTTCTCAAAAGTAGTGGTTTATCTGACGAAGATACTCAGAAAATCGTCGGTAAAATTAAAAGTGCTTATATCAAATGGGATGAAAATGCTTTCCCTGGAATGTTAGCAAATGTGGTGGCAGGAAGAATTGCCAATCGTCTCAATTTTGGCGGTACTAACTGTGTAGTTGATGCTGCTTGTGCTAGTTCTTTCGGTGCTTTAAAAATGGCTATTAGTGAGCTAGTTGAACATCGTAGCGATATGATGCTGACTGGTGGAGTAGATACAGATAACTCCATTATGGCTTACATTTCTTTTAGCAAAACTCCTGCTGTTACTCCTAGCGATAACGTCAAACCTTTTGATGCTAAATCGGACGGGATGATGTTGGGTGAAGGTATCGGAATGATTGTTCTTAAACGTCTCGAAGATGCTGAAAGAGATGGTGATAAAATCTATGCCGTTATTAAAGGTATTGGCACTTCTAGCGATGGCCGCTACAAGAGTATTTATGCTCCTCGGAAAGAAGGACAAGTTAAGGCCTTAGAACGTGCTTATAATGATGCTGGTTTTTCTCCTGCAACTGTGGGTTTGATGGAAGCTCATGGTACAGGAACAATGGCTGGAGATCCAACTGAATTTGGATCTTTGCGAGACTTTTTTACTCAATATGACAACAAAAAGCAACACATTGCTTTGGGTAGTGTAAAATCTCAAATTGGACATACCAAAGCGGCAGCAGGTGCGGCAAGTTTAATTAAAACTGCTCTGGCGCTACATCACAAGATTTTACCACCAACTATCAATATTACTGAGCCAAATCCTAGGCTAGATATTCAAAA
Organism: 'Nostoc azollae' 0708; assembly: GCF_000196515.1. NCBI lineage: Bacteria > Bacillati > Cyanobacteriota > Cyanophyceae > Nostocales > Nostocaceae > Trichormus > Trichormus azollae. The sequence goes on along the minus strand of NC_014248.1, from coordinate 3,978,118 downwards.
TTCTCCGTTTTATTTGAATACTGAAACTAGACCTTGGATACGTGCAGAAGGTCAAGCACCAAGACGTGCGGGGGTAAGTTCCTTTGGTTTTGGTGGTACTAATTATCATGTTGTTTTGGAAGAATACGAAGCAGAGCAACAGCAAGCTTATCGTTTACATAATGCACCGAGTGAAGTCTTACTATTTGGTTCTACTCCGGCAGAGTTGATTACGAAGTTAGAAGCAACTTTCAATAATTTGCAATCTAACGAGGGAGAAAGACATTACTCTCAATTAGTTCAAGAATCGAAGTCTGTAGCTATTCCTCAAGCTGCTGCCAGAATTGGGTTTGTAGCTGAGAATCTGCAAGAAACTTGTAAGTTACTGAAAGTTAGTATTGATTTGCTGAAGAATAAGCAGTCAGCAGTTTCTTGGGAACATCCTCAAGGTATTTATTACCGTGCTTCGGGGATGGAACTGGTTGGAAAAATTGTGGCTTTGTTCTCTGGACAAGGTTCTCAATACCTAGAAATGGGTAGGGAAGCGGTGATGAATTTCCCTCCTTTGCGTCGGTTGTATAGTCAGATGGATGGTTTGTTAATTAAAGATAATTTGCAGCCAATTTCGGAAATTGTTTTCCCCCATCCGACTTTTGAAGAACCGGAAAAAAATGCTCAAATTGCCGCTTTGCAAAGAACTGAATATGCTCAACCTGCTATTGGGGTGTTTAGTGCGGGACTGTATTCTATTTTCCAGCAAGCTGGGTTTAAGTCAGATTTTGCCGCTGGGCATAGTTTTGGTGAATTGACAGCTTTGTGGGCGGCAGGAGTGCTGACTGAGGAGGATTATTTGTTCTTGGTTAAGTCTAGAGGTCAAGCGATGGCTGCACCGAAAGACCCAGACCATGATGCGGGTAGTATGTTAGCGGTGAAGGAAGATATTAATAAAGTAGAAGCGGTGCTGCGGAATTTTCCCCAGGTGGCGATCGCTAACTTTAATTCTCCCACACAGGTTGTACTCGCTGGGCCAACTGGTGAAATTAAGAAAATCCAGCAAAAGTTCCAAGAATTGGGATATGGGGCGGTATTGTTACCAGTTTCCGCTGCTTTCCATACACCGTTAATTGCATTTGCTCAAAAATCATTTGCGATCGCTACTAAGTCAGTAGCTTTCCAAAATCCTAAAGTTCCCGTTTTCAGCAATGTTACCGGTAAAGAATATCCCCAAGAACTATCAGGAATTCAAAGAGTTCTGGAAGGACACCTTTCTAGTTCAGTGCTGTTTAAGCAAGAGATTGAAAATATCTATGCTGCAGGTGGTTACTGCTTTGTAGAATTTGGACCCAAGGGGATTCTCGCCAACTTAGTCAAAGATACTTTAGGTGATCGCCCTCATCTTACCGTATCACTCAATCCCAGCACACAGAAAAATAGCGATCGCTCCCTCCGAGAAGCAGCAGTACAACTGCGCGTCATTGGTATGGCTTTAAGCAATCTCGACCCCTACCAACTACCCCCAGTTATATCCGCAACTCCCACCAAAAAAGCATTAAACGTCAAGTTAAAGGGTGTTAACTACATTTCTGAAAAAACCAGAAGTGCCTTCACGGAAGCATTACAAGATGGATACAAGATTAAAGGAGTGCAGGAATCTGGAAATTTAGAAGTTAAGAATTCTGTAATTCCTACAACTCGTGTAACTCCTTCTACTAACGGCCATAACGGAAACGGACACAAAAAAACACCTGTAATTACTTCTCCACAACAGCCCCAGATGAATCCTGCCAACTTTTCAAATCAAGTAACCAAAGAATTATTACCTACAGCACGTTATGCGATTGCAGAGCGTCTAGGAGGGAAAATGGAAACATCAGATCAAAATAACAACTTCCAACAGGTTCTAGAAAGTTTAGAAAACCTCCTGAACCAGTTTCAACATAACCAAGGCGATAATTTACAAATTCACAGCATATATCTCAACCATCAAATGGAATATGCCAAAACATTTTTCCAACTGATGCAACAACAGAACACCCTGTTTATTAACAGGAACTCTTCAGAAACTGCCTACATTAAACAAGTAGTTATGGAAAGCTTCGAGCGTAGCATGATGCAGTTTCACAACCAACAAGCTGAAACCCTCCGCATTCATGAACAATATCTACGCGAACAAGTAGAATACACCAAAAACTTTTTCCAACTAATTCAACAAGAATATTCTCTACTAATTGACGGTACAGAAATAACTCAACCCGTAATACCTCCTCAATTTACCGAGACACATACTAACAGTCTACGGGAGTTGATGCCCCCAAACCCAGAACCAACTATTACAGAAACAGTTGTTCCTCCTACGGACAAAATAGTAGAAACCCAACCCGTAATAGAACCCGTAATTCAAACAATCGCACCTGTAATAGAAGCACTTCCCCTGTCTAAAATTGCAGAACCACTCATAGAAATACCTACCCGAGTTGTAGAAAAGCAACCTGAACCAGTGGCACCTGTAGCGTTAATTCCTGAACCTACAACTTCTGGAGTTAATATTCGTGAACTAGGTAAAAACCTCCTCAACATCACCAGCGAAAAAACAGGTTATCCCATCGAAATGCTCGAATTCGATATGGATATGGAAGCCGACCTGGGTATTGACTCCATCAAACGGGTAGAGATTTTGGGAGGATTGCAAGAATTATACCCTGACCTACCCAAACCCAACCTAGAAGAACTCGCAGAAAAACGTACCATTGGTCAAGTCGTCGAATATATACAAAAACAGGTGATAGGTGAAAGTGTACAGGTGACAGAGAAGAAAGCAGAGGAAGGAGCGGAACAATTACCTCTTCGCAGTTCCCAGTCCCTAGTCCCCAGTCCCCAACCCCCAGAAGACAGCAACAAATATGCTGATTTAGCTCAAACCCTGTTAAACATCACCAGTGAAAAAACAGGTTACCCAGTCGAGATGCTAGAACTAGATATGGACATGGAAGCCGACCTGGGTATCGACTCCATCAAACGGGTAGAAATTCTGGGAGGAATGCAAGAAGCATACCCCAACTTACCCAAACCAAATATAGAAGAACTAGGCGACCTACAGACAATTGGACAAATAGTTAACTACCTCCAGAAACTGGTGGGAGGTGAAAAAAAAAAGCTTGACTTTGACCAAATAACAGCAGATTCTCACGTTCCAGAAGTGGTAAACTTAACCCCACCACCAGTAGTAGACCCAAATCTTCCCCGTCGTCCGGTAAAACTAAAAACCCTACCTCGACCAGATTTTTGGGAATGCAAACCACCAGAGGGACACATTGGTTTAATCACCGATGATGGTTCCCTGACCACCACCAAACTCACTCATGCACTCATAAAACAAGGTTGGAAAGTAGTAGTTTTGAGTTTCCCCCAATCATTAATTCCAGAACAATTGCGATTACCAGCAGACGTTACCCGCATCACCTTGGCAAACATGAGTGAAGAACATCTGCAACTACTATTACAAAGCATAACCGCTAAACACGGAAAGATTGGGGCATTCATTCACCTACATCCACAATTCACCACTTCCTATCCAGAAGCAGAAAAAGCGATTGTTAAACAAGTATTTTTGATGGCGAAACATCTCAAGCAATCGCTCAACACAGCCGCTAATTTAGAAGGAAGAGTTAGCTTCTGTACAGTTGCCCGTCTCGACGGTGCATTTGGATTAGACTACACAGAAAACTTTGGAGTTATCGGTGCAGGATTATTTGGATTAACCAAAAGTTTGAGATGGGAATGGCCACAAGTTTTTTTAAGAGCAATTGATTTAAGCCCAACCTTAGACCCGCACCAATCAGCAGAATATATTGTTGCAGAACTGCATGATTCTAACAGATATATCAGTGAAGTTGGTTATAACTCCAAAGGACGAGTCACACTTATAGCCGCAGCCGAATAACCTGTATGGTGGGCAATGCCCACCATACAAAAATGGTGTTTTGAGCAAAGGCGCAAAGGAGCAAAGACGCAAAGGAAGAAAAGAAGAAGATAAGTAATCTTCCACGAGGAAGGGAGTAATTATAGGTGTGATATAAATCCATAAAAACTCTCATCTTCGTTTCTGTACCTCTGCATCTTTGCGTGAGTAAATCATAAATTCACATAGCTTGATTTGCATAAATTGTGAAATTTAAAATCTAAAACTTTGTGCCTTTGCACGAAACACAATTCATATTTTTAATCAGCACTCGGAAAATTGAATTTTTGAGGAATTATGACAGCAATACTTCAAGTTAATCGATCATCTGTCTTCGTTGTCAGTGGTGGAGCAAAGGGAATCACTGCTCAATGCACCATTAAATTAGCACAAAACCAACCTTGTACGTTTATTCTTTTGGGTCGTTCGGAAATTACCACAGAACCCGAATATACTCGTGATTTCTTAGAAGATGCAGCTTTAAAAAAACGCATCATGGAAAATTTGATTTCTCAAGGTGAGAAGCCAACACCCATGATGGTACAAAAGATATTTAATGAAATTAATTCCAGCCGAGAAATTAAGAAGACATTAGTAGCAATTGAAGAAGCAGGTGCAAAAGCTGAATATATCAGCGTTGATGTCACTGATACAATGGCTTTGCAAGACAAACTCAACAATACTGCTCAAAAGTTTGGTCAAGTTACAGGCATTATTCACGGTGCTGGTAACTTAGCTGATAAGTTAATTGAAAAGAAAACATCAGAGGATTTTGAGAAGGTTTACACTCCCAAGGTCCAAGGATTACAAAACTTACTTAACTGTATTAATCCTCAGCAATTACAGCATTTAGTTTTGTTTTCTTCTGTAACAGGTTTTTATGGGAATATTGGTCAAAGTGATTATGCGATCGCTAACGAAATTCTCAACAAATCCGCCCACAAAATTAAGCAAAATTATCCTCAATGTCATGTAGTGGCAATTAACTGGGGTGCTTGGGATAGTGGCATGGTGACACCACAATTAAAAAAAGCATTTGCAGAAAGAGGAATTGGTATTATTCCTGTAGGAACTGGCACGCAAATGTTAGTTAATGAACTGCATCCAGCCTATCAAAATAATAGCCAAGTTGTGATTGGTAGTCCCATGAAACTACCACCTATTCCTTTAGGTTCGGAACTCCGCAGCTATCGTATTAAACGGCGCATGACATTAGCAGAAAATCCATTTTTGCATGATCATACAATTGCGGGTTCACCAGTATTACCAGCCACCTGTGCTAAATCATGGATGGTGAATGGTTGTGAAGAAATTTATCCTGGCTATAGATATTTCAGTTGCCAAGACTTCAAAGTTTTGAAGGGAATTACCTTCAATTCAACCCTAGCTCATGAACATATTCTAGAAATACAAGAAGTTTCTAAAAGCGATGGTGAATTTGTTGAGTTTCAGACCAAAATATTGAGTAAAACACCTGAAGGCAGGACTCATTATCATTTCAGTTCTCTGATTAAACTGGTAAAAAATATGCCAGAAGCACCCATTTATCAATCAATGGATCTCAGAGAAGATAATATTGTCACCACCACAGGTAAAGGATTTTATCAAAATGGCGATTTATCCTTATTTCATGGACCAGCTTTCCAGGAAATTAGCAGAATTTTAAACATTAGCCCAGAGAAACTTACAGCCGAATGTTGTTGGCAAGAAATTACAGCCCAACAACAAGGACAGTTTCCCGTCAAATGGCACAATCCTTACATAATTGATGTGAGTACCCAAACCCTATGGTTATGGTTAAATCACTTCTATCAAGAAGTTTGTTTACCAGGACAATTAACATACTGTGAACAATATTTAGCCGTACCATTCAACATACCATTTTATGTTTCCTGTGAAATGATAGCTAAAACCGACACTGGTGCAACCGTCAACTTCATTATCCACAGTCGTGAAAGAAAAATATATTCACGTATCTTAGGAGCAAAAGCCGTCATTTGGCCAATGAAAATGTTAAATAAGAAGTAAACAGGGGACTGGGGAAGTAATTTTCCTAATGCCCAATGCCCAATAACTGAATAACCGCGATTGGGGGAATAGCGTAAATCCTAAAACACTGAGGAAATAACAATTTCCTTAACGTCTTATGCCCCAACGAGGATTTCAACAGTGGAAAAAATAGCCATCATTGGATTATCATGCCTCTTTCCAGATGCTACAAATCCTGAACAATTTTGGCAGAATCTCAGCGAAGAAAAAGACTCAACTTCTGATATTAGTGTTGCCGATTTAGGTTTAGACCCTGGCATATTCTACGATTCTCACAAAGGTACACCGGAAAAATTTTACTTTTTTAAAGGTGGATTTATCCGTAACTTTGACTTTAATCCTAGCGAGTACAATTTACCTATGGAATTTGTACAAAGCCTGGACAATACTTTTAAATGGTCACTGTATGCAGCTAAACAAGCAATTGTTAACAGTAGCTATTGGGGAAATGAATCTGCACTCTCTCAATGCGGCCTAATTTTAGGAACTCTCGCTTTACCAACCAAAGTATCTAATCAATTGTTTGCTCCCATTTATCAGCAAACGATTGAACCTGCTATTGGTGAACTTTTACAGGAAAAAGATTTCCATTTAGCAGGTGTACCCACCGCAGCCAAAGCATCACCATATAATGCAATGGTTTCCGGTTTACCTGCTGCCATAATTTCCCGTGCATTTGCTCTTTCTGGAACTCATTTCTGTATAGATGCTGCCTGTTCATCATCATTTTATGCCATTAAATTAGCATCCCATTATCTGCAATCCGGCAAAGCAGATTTGATGTTAGCTGGTGCTATTAGTTGCTCAGATCCGTTGTTTGTCAGAATGTTATTTTCGGGTATTCAAGGATATCCAGAAAATGGCATTAGTCGTCCTCTAGACAAGTCATCACGTGGGTTAATTACCTCCGAAGGAATAGGAATGGTAATGCTCAAAAGATACAGTGATGCTGTGCGAGATGGAGACAAAATTTTAGCAACAATCTGCGGTAATGGTCTATCTAATGATGGTAAAGGGAAGCACCTCCTCAGTCCTAATGCTCAAGGACAAACTCTGGCATACCAAAGAGCTTTTACTGAGGCTAAACTTAACCCCAAAACCATTGATTATTTAGAGTGTCACGCTACCGGTACTCTATTAGGAGATACCACTGAATCTAACTCTGTCCAAGGCTTTTTTGGTGAAAATCAAGCAGTGCCTTTGGTGGGTTCAGCTAAAGCAAATGTCGGTCATTTACTTGTTGCTGCTGGCATGGTGGGGATAACGAAAACGATTTTAAGTATGTCTCATAATGTTATCCCAGCCACTATTAATGTCAGCCAACCTATGGGTTCTGATAATAATGTTGTTTCGCCTCAAAACATTGTCAGAACCGCCACATCTTGGCCGAGTAAAGGAAGTAAGCACGTAGCTTTAAGCGCATTTGGATTTGGTGGAAATAACTCTCATTTAATTCTGGAACAGGGGGAAGTCAGCAAATGAGTATTCAAGAAAATAAGACCGCAAAAATGGTAATTGTCGGCATGGATGCCTTGTTTGGTGAATGTGATGGATTAGACGCTTTTGAAAGAAGTATTTACGATGGCAAACAGCATTTTATCCCCCTGCCAGAAAAAAGATGGCTTGGTGTTAATGAACAAGCAAAGCTACTGCAAGAGTATGGGTTAGAAGCAGGACAAGCACCAACAGGGGCGTATATTACAGATTTTGAAGTTGATACCTTAGCTTACAAAATTCCTCCCAGCGAAGTTGACAAAATCAACCCACAGCAGACTTTATTATTAAAAGTGTGCGATCGCGCCCTCAAAGATGGGAAAATTAAACCTAACGGTAATGTAGCGGTCATTGTCGCAGCAGACACAGAATTATCTGTACACCAGCTACAACAACGTTGGAACTCATCTTGGCAACTTAAAGACGGTTTGAATGGGGCAGAAATTTCTTTACCACCAGAAAAGATCAGCCAATTAGAAACCATCATCAAAGATAGTATTCACCATCAAGTAGAGCTTAGTGAATATCTCAGTTATGTTGGCAACATCATGGCCAGTCGCATTTCATCCCTATGGAATTTCTCTGGACCCTCCTTCACTATTAGTGCAGTAGAAACTGCCACTTTTAAAGCCTTAGAACTAGCAGAAATGCTACTAGCTACCAACGAAGTAGATGCAGTAGTAGTGGGTGCCGTTGACTTAGCAGGTGGTGTCGAAAACGTCTTACTCCGCAGTCAATTAGGAAAACTAAATACAGGTATCAATACCTTAAGTTTTGACCAAAAAGCCGACGGTTGGACAGTAGGAGAAGGTGCAGGTGCAATTGTCCTCCAGCGACATGATACAGCATTGCAAAATAATCAACGCATCTATGCAGTAATTGATGGCATCGGTATCGGTCAATCTCCCTCAATGGCCATAGATGCTACTACCATCAACCAAGTATGTCAACAAGCTTTTCAACAAGCAGGAATTCAACCGACAGAAGTCAACTATTTAGAAGTCTGCGGTAGTGGAATTCCCGCAGAAGACCAAGCCGAAATTAACGGTATCCTCCAAGCGTATCCCCCCGTTAGAGATGGTTTACACTGCGCCATTGGTAGCGTCAAAGCCAATATAGGTCATACCTTTGTCGCTTCAGGAATAGCTAGTTTAATTAAAACCGCACTAAGTCTTTACCACAGATATATTCCCGGAACTCCTCAATGGTCTGGTGTCAAAACACCGCAAGTATGGGAAGGTAGTCCCTTCTACGTCGTTACTGAATCCAGACCTTGGTTTTCACAAAGAGAAGTCAAATGTAGAATATCAGCCATTAATAGTATTGGCTGTGACGGCTCTTTTAGCCATGTTATCTTATCAGAGGAAACCCAACAACAAGAACGCAGCAGTAGATATTTAGAATCAAGACCTTTTCATCTGTTACCCATTGGCGCTGATGATCAATCTAGCTTATTTGCAGCACTGGAAAATTTGCAGCAAACAATTGAAAATTCTGATTCTCTCAAAGATATTGCTAGTCAAACATTTGTCAAATTTCAACAGCATTCTCAGGCAAAATACACACTCTCCCTCACTGGACGCAACCAAAAAGAATTACTCAAAGAAATTAACTCAGCTAAAAAAGGTGTAGCTAATGCCTTTGAAAACGGCAAAGATTGGCAAACTCCTATAGGCAGTTATTTTACACCTAAACCACTGGGTAAAGATGGAGAAATCGCCTTTGTTTATCCCGCTGCTGTAAATTCTTATCTCGGTATTGGTCGTACCCTCTTCCATCTATTTCCTAAAGCCTTTGATGATGTAATCGTCAAAAGTCTTTACGAACGTGCTGCGGATGTCGAAAAACTAGTATTTCCTAGAAGTCTGAGTAAATTATCAACTCGACAATTAGAAACCCTAGAAAAGAAATTGTTCGATGACTCTCTGGCCATGTTTGAAGCAGAAGTACTTTTTACCAGACTCATTTCCACAATTATCACCGATGATTTTCAAATCAAACCCAAATATATTTTTGGATATAGCTTAGGTGAAACTAGCATGATGGTTGCTCAAGGAGTATGGAGCAATTTTTATGAAGTAAGTAACACCTTTAACTCATCAGCTTTGTTTGGAGATAGATTATCAGGTCCCAAAAATGCTGTGCGTGAGCATTGGGGACTACCAAAAGTTTCTGAGACTTCAGACAATAATTTCTGGAGCAATTACGTTCTCATGGCCAGTCCAGAACAGGTCAGAGAGTGTTTAAAAAATGAAACTCGCGTCTACCTAACACAGATTAATACATCAGAAGAAGTATTAATTGCCGGTGGACCAGCAGCTTGTAAGCGCGTCATTAAAACTCTTGGTTGTAACGCTTTTCCTGCACCTTTTGATCATGTAATTCATTGTCAAGCAATGCAATCAGAATTTCAAGAACTGGAAAAACTCTACACCTTACCAGCGCAAACAATCCCCGGTATTACTTTTTATTCTGCTGCTGAATATCAACCAACCACACTTCATAGTGAACAGATTGCTTACAACATTGCCAAAGGATTATGTCAGCAACTCGACTTTCCCCGCTTAGTTAATCGCGTCTACGCTGACGGAGCAAAAATCTTTATTGAAGCAGGTGCTGGTGGTATTTGTTCCCGCTGGATAGATAAAAATCTGGGCAATCAAGAACACATCAGTGTATCCCTCAACCGACGCGGAATAGATGATCATACTTCACTGGTTAAAGCACTGGCAAAATTGCTTAGTCATGGAGTGAATTTGAACTTATCTCCACTGTATAATCTATCTCCAGAAACTGCAAAGAAAAATAAAGCAACTCTGAAGAAAGTTACGTTAGGTGGTAATTCCATAACTGCGGCAATTTTGAGTGAAGAGAACCGTCAGATTTTCCAGAAATATCCTCAGTTAAAGCAACAGCAAATAATTCCTAATTACCGAGAGTATAAAATTATCAATTCCCTACAACCTCCGGTAAAAATTACTCCTAACGATATTTACTCTCAACCAATTTTTCAACCAGAAAAAATAACCATGAAAACGCTCATGCCTAACGGTTTGAAACCAGGAGATAAACTACAATCTTCTGAGTTAACTGGCACTGAAACCCCATCAACTCAAAAAACTACTCACAAAATCCAGATGAATGATTTAAAAATAGCTCAGTATCAAAAACTGAGTATAAATAATTCAAAATTAACACAAGCTCATACCACCTTCCTAGAAGCTAGACAGGATTTTAGTCAACAAATGAGTAAAATAATTCAACTGCAATTAGCTTGCGCTCAAAACTTACTCAGCGAAGAGAAATAAATCATTAATTCTCGTTCCTAGCCTCCGGTAGCTGGGAACGCAATTCCAGCGGTTCTACCTCTACTAATTTCCAGCATTAGTAGCCCTAAAAAAAGATTCCTTGCTAGAGCAAGGAACAAGTAAAACCATTGCTTACAACTTGAGGAACAACTACCTTGACAACACTCGATACGGTACTAAATAAACATGGTAATGGACTTAGCTTTTCCACATTCTCCAACCATCAGAACCAAATTTGGAGAGGTTCATTAGATTGTATAGCATTTGAACAAAATGCCATTAAAGATAAATTACTCTCATTAGATAAACCGTGTTATATAGTTAGAGTAGCAGATAACATAGGCGTTACTAACGATGGTTATTTAACACCTGCTGACAACGCTTCATCAGCACAAGTAGAACTACTAATATCACTTCCACCTTTACAACTGCAACAATTTGGCGACCCCAACTTTCTGACAGTTCATGCTGTCCAATATGCCTATATGACTGGTGCAATGGCAGGTGGTATTGCTTCCGAAGAAATGGTAATTGCAGTAGGAAAACAAAAACTTTTAAGTTCTTATGGTGCAGGTGGTTTAACTCCAGACCGGATAGAAACCGCTATTAATCGCATTCAAGAAGCCTTACCTCATGGACCTTATGCTTTTAATTTAATTCATAGTCCTAACGAACCAGCAATAGAACACCGCGCCGTAGAATTATATCTCAAATATCAGGTAAGAACAGTAGAAGCATCTGCATTTTTAGACTTAACTCCTAACATCGTTTATTATCGAGTGGCTGGACTAGGTTTAAATGCAAATAGTCAAATCGAAATCAAAAATAAAGTCATTGCTAAAATCTCCCGTCGTGAAGTTGCAACTAAATTCTTGCAACCAGCACCCGTTAGAATTCTCAAAGATTTAATTCAGCAAGGACTAGTTACTGAATTACAAGCAAATCTAGCCAGTCAAGTCCCAATGGCCGATGATATTACCGTAGAAGCTGATTCTGGTGGTCATACGGATAATCGTCCCTTGGTGTGTTTGCTCCCTTCGATAATTAGTTTACGGGATGAAATTCAAGCACAATATCAATATGAAAAACCCATAAGAATTGGAGTAGCTGGAGGAATTGGTACACCAGAATCAGCCTTAGCAGCTTTTATGATGGGTGCTGCCTATATCGTTACTGGTTCAATTAATCAATCATGCATTGAATCGGGAGCTTGTGACTACACAAAAAAATTATTAGCTCAAGCAGAAATGGCAGATATGATGATGGCTCCAGCAGCAGATATGTTTGAAATGGGAGTCAAATTGCAAGTTCTCAAACGCGGAACAATGTTTCCCATGCGGGCGCAGAAACTATATGAATTATACCGCACTTATGACTCAATTGAAGATATTCCCTTAGCCGAAAGAGAGAAGTTAGAAAAACAAATCTTCCGTAGGAAGATCGCCGAAGTTTGGGAAGGAACAGCTGCTTATTTATCCCAAAAAAATCCTGAGAAATTGGGTAAAGCGGTCAATAATCCTAAATTAAAAATGGCTTTAATTTTTCGCTGGTATTTAGGTTTATCTTCCCGTTGGTCTAGCACCGGTGAAAAAGGTCGAGAAGTAGATTATCAAATTTGGTGCGGTCCCGCTATGGGTGGTTTTAACGACTGGGTGCGCGGCTCATATCTAGCAGAACCGCAAAATCGTCATGTTGTTGATGTTGCTCATCACATAATGTTGGGAACAGCATTCTTATATCGCATTCAAAACTTGAAAGTTCAAAGTTTGCAAATCCCTAATAACTACAGTCAGTATCGCCCACTTCGTTCTACGTTGGAGATGTAAAAATGAATTTAAGACCTGCTTATACTGCTGAAGATATTAAAGCACTCATGGTCTCTAATCTGGCTGAATTTATCGGAGTTACACCAGAAGAAATTGACGTTCAAGAACATTTAGAGAACTATGGTTTGGACTCAGCCCAAGCTATGATTATTATCAGTAAATTGGAGCAATTACTAGGTTTTAAACCCTCTCCAGTTTTACTTTGGCATTACCCAACTATTGCTGCACTTTCTCAACGTTTATCTGAAGAAGTACCAGGAGAATCCCAGTTACAAGATACACCATCTGGAAGAGTTAGCACTGTAAATATTGCTCCTCCTTTCCTAGATTTAGGTGCTGAAGCTGTACTTGACCCCACTATTCAACCAGTTGGTAATGCTGCTGTTTCTGTCAGCAATCCCAAAAACATCTTTTTAACTGGCGGAACAGGTTATTTAGGTGCTTTTGTAATTAAGGAAATCTTAGCAGAAACCCAAGCAATTATCTATTGTTTGGTGCGTGCTGCTGATGTTGCCGAAGGTAAGAGCAAGTTAGAAAAAAATCTCCAACAGTATGCAATTTGGGATGATAAATATAGTTCCCGAATTATCCCCATTGTTGGTGATTTAGCACAGCCAATTTTAGGTATTGGTGCAGAAGAGTTTGAAAATCTAGCTGCTAATATTGATGTTATCTATCATAGTGCTGCTTTGCTGAATTATGTTTATCCTTATTCAGCCTTAAAAGCAGCTAATGTTTTAGGAACTCAGGAAGTTTTGCGTTTAGCTTGTAAAACCAAAGTTAAGCCTTTACATTATGTTTCTAGTGTTGCTGTTTTTGAGTCAACTGCGTATGCTGGTCAGGTTGTTAAAGAACAGGATGATTTTCATGATTGGCAAGGAATATTCCTTGGTTACTCTCAAACTAAATGGGTAGCAGAAAAGTTAGTGAAAATTGCCAGTGACCGAGGAGTTCCTGTTACTATCTATAGACCACCATTGATTTCTGGAGATAGCAAGACAGGTATTTGTAATACCCATGATTTTATTAATTTGATGATCAAAGGCTGTCTACAAATGGGATATTTCCCTGATGTAGATTATATGTTAGATATGTCTCCTGTAGACTATGTGAGCAAAGCTGTTGTTTATCTATCACGTCAGGAAACATCAATTGGTAAGGCATTCCATCTACAACATCCCCAACCAGCTTCTTTAAAATCCCTGGTGGAATGGATACGCACTTTTGGCTTTTCACTGGAGATGATTCCTTACCAACAATGGCAAGCAGAGTTAATCAATAATGTGACTTCTCAAGAAAATCCTTTATACACTCTGCGACCATTTTTATTAGAGCGTTGGTCTGATGAAAAAATCACCATTCCTGATTTGTATTTACAAGCTAGAAGACCAATCATTAGCTGTGAAGAAACTCTCAAAGCATTGAAAGAGACTTCCATAATTTGTCCTCCAATTGATTCTCAATTATTAATCACTTACACTTCTTATTTAATGCAGACAGGTTTCCTCAGTCTTGGATAAATATATTGATGTCGATGCTAGAAAAGAGTGGTTGATTTAAAGCAATAAATGTAAGAGTTCAGGAGTCAGGAGTCAGAATATTTGAGAAATTGGTTAATTATCAAATAGGTATTTTTGGCGTTAGCCTGAAATACCTGACTACTGATGGCTGTTCGCGTAGCATGCCGTTAGGCATTAGCTGAATGCTTACCAATAAATCAGTTGCAGAATATAATTTTATTTCTTGTTAACTTATTTTTCTTTATTCATCACTCTCTACTCAGCTAGATTCAATTAATATTACTTATGGTGAATTTCACCAAAACTTCGACATGAAAATAAAAGATCAAGAACAGTATAAGAGAACTGCTCTGATTACTGGTTCTGCCAGTGGAATAGGCTACGAGTTAGCCTGTATTTTTGCTTCCAAAAATTACAATCTCGTATTGATAGATAGAAATGAGTTAAAACTTCTAGAAATAGCTTCTGATTTCCAGATAGAATATACTATTTCCGTGATAACTATTGTTAAAGATTTATCTATATCCACATCTCCTGAAGAAATTTTTGCTGAATTAAAACAAGTGGGTGTTCAAGTTGATGTCTTGGTGAATAATGCCGGATTTGGAACTTATGGTTTATTCAATGAAACCAGTCTCAAGAATGAATTAGAAATGTTACAGGTAAATTTAGTTTGTCTAACCCATTTAACTAAGTTATTCCTCAAGGACATGGTGGTGCGGGGTAAGGGAAAAATCTTAAATGTTGCTTCGGCTGCTGCTTTTCAACCAGGCCCTTTAATGGCGGTTTATTTTGCGACCAAAGCCTATGTTTTATCGTTTTCTGAAGCTATTGCTAATGAGTTAGAAGGGACAGGTGTGACGGTGACTGTTCTTTGTCCAGGCTCAACAGTTTCTGCGTTTCATGAACGCACAGGAATGGCAGATTCTAAGCTAGTTAAGGGTCAAAAAATGATGGATGCTGAAACTGTGGCTCTAATTGGTTATGATGCTTTAATCCGTGGAAAGACGATTGTTATTCCCGGACTTTTAAATAAAATTCTGGCAAAAAGTGTCAGATTTTTTCCTAGAAACCTCGTGACAAGAATTGTCAGAACTATGCAGGAAGATAAATAATAATTTAGAAGTTTGTATTGACTCCTGACTCCTGACTCCTGACTCCTGACTCCTGACTCCTGACTCCTGACTCCTGACTCCTGACTCCTGAATTCTTACATTATCAGATCCCCAATTGCTCTAAGAAATTGGGGATTTTGTTGTTCACTTAGTGCTACTTAACGGGACTTAAACAAAAACCAGGCCCCAATGTAGCCCAAACTGGCTTGATAAGAAGGAAACACGTCCGGATTCCAGTTGAACCAATCAATAAATAGAAAAGATATGGCTGTTCTCAACGGTTCTAAAGCTGCAGTAAAAGTATTCAAAGGTTTCTTAGCCCACCTTGGTCTTAATCCTCCAGTCCACTGATGGCAAAGAATAAAAGTGTAGGCACAGCAAACTAAAATAAAATGGCGCAGTAAACTGCTGTTATCTCCAACTTGATATTCTTTGAGTCCTAACCATCCCTTGGCTTCCCTGTAAACAAGTTCTACCCAATTTCTTTGACAATATGTATCAACTATCCATTGGGGTGTGACAATTGATGAAGAAATATTGGTAATCAAGTAGTCCATATCAGTGGCTTAAGAGAAAGTAGAAGCCTTGATGACGATAGCAATATTACCCCTTCCAGTTAAGGGTGATATTTCTACTTCTTTAGTTACTACCCATAATGTTTTGGGTTTATCTAACTCCAGTTGAATTTCTGTAAAAGCCTCTTGGGGTAAACTTTGTGCTAATTCATCTAACCTAATTATTTGTGGACTATCCTCTTGGTCACTGGCAAGGACTTTGGGATTTTTAGCTAATCCTCCTCAATACTTTCAATTCCGATTTTCTATCTTTAATAAGAAAGATGTATTTTAGATATGTGGCCATATCCAGGATCTATAATTAGTATTCCTGGTTGATAACCACGGCTTAAGGTCAGATCTATTAATTTAATTCCTAACTCAGGTTTCTTCTCAAATATAGGGTCTTGTTTCCCTTTGGGTCAAGAATCACCGTGGTGATATAACTCTATATCTAATGGTAAGCTTTTACTACCATCATATAGATGTGTTGTTACTACTACTATTCCATTATCCCTTTTCCCAATTTCTCCAATATATTTTCTTCCTACTCCATCCCTAAAATTCCCCCTTTTCCTATGGACAGAATCATCAATTATTAAGCTAAATCCTCTGGTGATTCTCCTCTGACTACACTTGTTCATAATCTCTAACCGACGGTCATTGACTTGGGAACTGGACCAAGGTGCTTCAGTTAAAAGTGGTGTAATCGGTGGTAAGTCACCCCTAGGGCATTCTCTGCCATTTTAAATAGGTTTTTTCTCTCACTTTCACCCAATCATTCCCCTAAATCATGTCCGAACTCTCTCTTTTGCGCTTTATTGAGTAAATACATAATGAAGTGTTTGAGACCATCTTTCAAACCATGGTGCCATTGCTGGGGCAGTGGTTTCTTTCATCAGCTTCTTTTAACGTGAAAGCTACACCGAAACCGCACTATACTCCTTTTTACTCTTAACTTTTGTTTCAGTCCCGTTAATAGGGTTTCGTTGGAAACCAGATTCTCCACCACTAGTAAACGAGTGTTCCCAACTTCCTCCAGAAGCAGTTGACTAATTATTGAGGTCAAATTTTCCACTTCCTTCTGGTGTTACGGCAATTTTATAGACTTTAACAGGTTTTCCGTTATTATTCCAAATTAAGGGTAAATCTGGTTAAATTTGTTCTGGTTGTACACCATTAATTTGCAGAAAATAGGCATCTTGTCCTTTGGCTTCACCATTGCCAAATACTTTAGCAATTCCTTTTTCACCAATAGCAACAAAAGTACCTTCTTCTAAACCAATAGCAAAAACGGAAAATCTATTGGTATCATGAACTAATCTCGCCATAAGTCCAAGAATTCTCCCATATCTGCTTTCTGGATAGTTTCTGTTAATTCTGGCTAAATGTGTGTCGATAATAAAATTTTTTAGAAATGGAACTTTAATAAAATCACTGCGATAAATATCTTTTGTCTTGTGGTGAAATGGGTCATTCAAAATTTCTGAACTCTGCAGACCTTGATGGGAAGGTAAATAATAGTAATCTACCAATATTGCCATGCCGGTGCTAGTGCCAGCTACAGGAACTTTTCTTTGATTAATCAAGAAATCAATTGTGTCTTCTACGGCTGTTCCTTCCCAATAATCTTCATAGGTATTTTGAGCTCCTCTAGCTATAAATAGTGCGTCTGCGTCGCGAATGTATTTGATAAATTCTGGATCATTGGCTGCTTCTCTACTGTCAATAGAAAGAAAGTTCAGCGGCTGAACTAATGAAATCTCTATAGTTATCACAAATCCAATCAGCTTGTCTGCCAACTCCACCGGAACAAAGCACTAAATAATTGCCCCAATCTGCTCTTTTGATAAACCATTTAGTGCTGAACCTTCTCCAGATTTCTTACCTTATGTACCACTAATTAAGAGAATGCCAGGTACTGGTTTTGCTGGTATACTATTGACTTTACCGCATTCTCTAATATATTTAAAGTCTCGTCTTGCCATAAACATTACCTTTGTTATTTATTGACAATGACAAATCCTGAGAACCTTTGATGTTCAAAAAATACATTTTTCTAAATCTTTAACACTAAATGTTTAACAATGGTACAAAATATGCGTTATCAAGGACAGGAGTGATATCAAGTCCGGTTAATTAACAATTTTTTTCCTGTTCTCTGTTTCCTGATCTGTTGTTGGAAAATGCACTACAGGTGATAGCTCACCAATACTAAAGCATTGTCGTAATCTATACAGGATATTTGTTTCAGCTAACCATCCCACCTATCACAAAGCTAATTCACCACAGACTTTAATGGCTGTGATATTATAAGAGACTGCTACATCCATTTAGAAAAAATAGAAATTTAATCGATCATGGCTCTGACGCAACGGCGCAAACAAGAACTCATCTCTGGCTTCCAAGTGCATGAAACCGATACCGGTTCTGCGGATGTCCAAATCGCTATGTTGACTGATCGGATCAACCGCCTCAGCCAACACCTCCAGGCTAATAAGAAAGATCATTCTTCCCGGAGAGGATTATTGAAGATGATCGGACAACGTAAGCGTCTTCTGGGTTATATCCAGAAGGACAATCGGGAAAAATATCAAGCTTTGATCGCTCGTCTCGGTATTCGTGGTTAGGAAGTCACGCTTATGCCTGCTGAAGAATCAGAACGCAGTCGTTTACCTTTTGAGCCAAACAAAAAGCGTCAAAAACCTGCAAAAGCTAAAAGTCAATCCGTAGTCAAAGAACTGGAATCAAGCCAAAAACAGCAAAAACAGCCACCTTTTAACAAGGAAGAAATGGCGATTCCTAAAGTCGTCAGCCAGCGAATGATCCGCAGAGTGGCTGCATTTTGTGGTATACCCACATCTTTAGGTATTGCAAGTTTAGTGGCTAGTTATCTGCTGCTTGCCTACGCTCATATCCAATTACCTCCCATCACTGTTTTATTGGTGAATATGGGATTATTTGCTTTAGGGGTGTTGGGGATAACTTATGGTGTTCTTTCTGCCTCTTGGGATGAAGAAAGACCTGGTAATATAATTGGCTTGAGTGAGTTTAGTACCAATTGGGGACGGATGGCCGAAGTTTGGCGTGAGACGAGAAAAAAGAACGTCTGATCAGCGGCGCTCAGGTATCTTTACATAACTGCAATATTGGGTAAATTGGCGAATGAATGTTGAAGTTGAATTTTTATCACTTCAACATAAATTTTAAGAGTTTTAAAATTCTTAAAATTGTATCATGTCTTATTTATACCCAATATCCTGCAAAAGTGCCTGGCGCTACATTTTTTATATATTTTTTCACTTAATTATAAATTCCAGTAGGCAAAAATCAAGTCAACATTCCTGAGTCGGTAAATAATTTACGTAAGCATTCAGCTAATGCCTAACGGCATGCTACGCGAACAGCCATCAGCAGTCAGGTATTTCAGGCTAACGCCAAAAATACCTATTTGATAATTAACCAATTTCTCAAACATTCTGACTCCTAACTTCTGACTAATTTACTTAAAAAATACAGGGATTTTAAAATGATTGTTGTCATGAAAATCGGTTCTCCACAGGCAGAAATAGACCGTATGAGTCAGGAACTAATTAGCTGGGGTTTAACACCAGAAAAAATCATTGGACAACATAAAGTAGTAATTGGTTTAGTAGGTGAAACTGCTGATTTAGATCCGCTACAAATTCAGGAACTCAGTCCATGGATTGAGCAAGTGTTACGAGTGGAAGTACCATATAAAAGAACTAGTCGTCAGTTTCGCCATGGGGAAGCTTCTGAGGTGGTGGTGAATACTCCCAACGAGGATGTGGTGTTTGGTGAACATCATTCCTTAGTAATCGTTGCTGGCCCCTGTTCGGTGGAAAATGAAGAAATGATTGTGGAGACAGCGCGGCGTGTAAAAGCTGCTGGTGCTAAATTTTTACGAGGTGGTGCGTATAAACCCCGGACTTCCCCTTACGCTTTTCAAGGTCACGGTGAAAGTGCTTTGGAATTGTTAGCTAAGGCGCGGGAAGTGAGTGGACTAGGAATAATTACGGAAGTGATGGATGGGGGTGATTTGGAAAAAATCGCCGAGGTTGCGGACATGATTCAGGTTGGGGCGAGAAATATGCAGAATTTCTCCCTGCTCAAACAGGTCGGGTCGCAATCGAAACCCGTGCTGTTAAAACGCGGAATGGCGGCAACAATTGAAGATTGGTTAATGGCGGCTGAGTATATTTTGGCGGCGGGTAATCCCAATGTGATTTTGTGTGAACGAGGAATTAGAACTTTTGACCGTCAGTATACGCGCAATACTCTGGATTTATCAGTTGTGCCAGTGTTAAGAAAGCTGACCCACCTGCCCATTATGATTGATCCTAGTCATGGTGTGGGTTGGTCTGAGTTTGTACCTTCGATGGCGATGGCAGCGATCGCAGCTGGTACAGATTCTCTCATGATTGAGGTACATCCCAACCCCGCCAAAGCCTTATCTGATGGACCCCAATCTTTAACACCAGACCGATTTGATAAGTTAATGTCAGAATTGGCAGTAATTGGTAAAGTCATGGAACGCTGGCCACAAGCAGCACTTGTAGCAGTCTAATTCTCAGTTGACACTCTCCCGCTAACCTAACGGTATAGCGGGAGTCAAGAGTGCGACATTTAAGATAGATCCCCGGTTTCTTAAAGAAGTTGGGGATCTAGATTTGACACTCTCCGCGCTGTAGCTATGGAGATTCTTGGTTCAGCGAGTCCACTTAAATTAGACACCTTGCGAGATCCTTCGCTATCGCTTAGGACGCTTCGCTTCTAGCCCAGAGGTGGTTCTCTCCACGCCAGTTGCTTCAAGTCGCCTTTACTCCCGACTCCTGACTCCTGTAAATTACCTTCTTCTGGTTCTGCTACCAAAGCCAGAAGAACGGCTACCAGAACGTCCACCACTACCAAAACTGTTAGCAGAATTACGTCGGTTAGAGTTGGAGTTACCGGAAGGACGGAGGTTACTGCTACCAAAACCAGAACCCGTAGCTCGACCACTTGTATTTGTCCGTGGTGTCGTCGGAGTCGAGTTCCCAGATGACTTAATAGACCCTGTAGTGCGGAAAGCAGTCCGATTTCTGACGGCTGCGGGCGGTTCATTGTACCGAGTGCGATAGCTAGAAACTGCTTGGTCATAAGTAGAACCATATCCACCATAACCACTCATAATTCCACCAGGTTGATAAACAGGGGGAACATAGTATTGAGGTCTAAATAAAAGACTACCAATAGCCTGACCTGCTATGTTACCAGCCACAGCCCCTGCAAAAGGAGTCCAGAAGTTAGATTCTTGACGCACAACTACGGTTTCTCTTTGTCCCGTTTGGGGATTGGTTTTTGTCTCAGTGACATTATGAACGTACTCAATTTTAAAATCTTCCGTCAGGTACAAAGTCGGCTGGCGATTTTCTACCTTCAGGTAAGTTTTTTTACCTGCTTTGATTTCTTCATCTGTTAGCCTTGCCATTTGTAATTTTTCTGTGGCAAAGGTGGGAGGCTGACTACCAAGTAAAAACAGGGTATACTCCCCATTGGCATCGTTGTAAGTAGCCTGTTGTACATCATACTGTCCATCATTCAAGGTGGTGGGAGTAGAACTTTGGCTGACACCTTGAGTCGAAGAAGATATCTTTTGGTTTCCCCCACCACAAGCGACCGTTGTCAAGCATAAACTCAGGGCTAAACACACGATTGTGAATTTACGCATTACAGTTTTGATCATTGTATGATTGTCCTAATTTGTTAGCTATCATTGCGGATGGTTAGTCTGATAACTACAGACTAACCAAAAAGTTACAAGGGGATCAATTCCGGAAAATACTGCAGTAACTGATCGTTAGTCAATTCGTCACCTAACTGCGCCGGTGAAAAATGCACTTGGATGGCTCGGAGTCTATGTTTTTGGTGTAAATTGATTAAAGCTCTCAACCCTACTTTTAATGCTTGGATGTTAGAAAGGTCAGCTTCCAAATCTGGAACTTCTCCTTCGTAAGCCACTGTTAGCATTATCACTATGTTGCGGGTAATAGGAATAGATAAAGGTTCATCGAATCCAGAGGAAGAACTTAAATCGAGTTCAGCACCATATCTTTGGGCGGAATCAGTAAATAATTCATTGACATAATCCCCTGCTTCTCCTTCGTTCCAGAAGATATTTCCTTCGTTAGCTTCTGAGAGCCAATATTCATCATATCTGAGTAGAGTTTCGCAAATTTCTACCAATTCTTCTCCCAGAATTTCTAAATCCCCATCACAGTTAATTGCTTCCCGTGCAGCACGATTTAAAACTCCTAAAATTGGTGCTACTTCAGTTCCTGCTAAATGCAGAAATAGACGACAAACTACATACCGGGTTTTACCCATCATGCGGTTAAATAGATTGCTCATTTTTCTACTCCAGTTAATTGTTTTTTTAAGGATTCAGCAGTATGGCTATAGCTTGTGTGACGATGCATAAGTCATACGCCGAGCTATGCCTACGGTACACTATGTGTAGCTTGCTTCCCCTATGGTATGCTCTCAGGAAGCAGAAGGATCAGAAGAAAATAATTCCTCCATCTCCCCCATCTTCCTCATCTCCTCTACACCCCTTTCATCAATTACCATTAACTAATGAATGAAATAAAAACCTTGGACAAAATCTATTATCATCTTGAATGAAGGGATATTATATTCGGATTAGTTAGATATATTATCAACAGAACTACTACCAGGAGAACGATTCACAAATCGTTTGCCAAAGTTGGGGCTATCATAGATAGTCAAACTCTGGGCGCTAGAGTTTCTTAATATTGTTTGTGTGGGTGCTTTGAAGAAATTTAATTTTCCTGCTACTTATAGATTTTTTTCGTCTGTTTAATAAACTTAGATTTATTCATAGCTTCCTCTAACAGGAAGATGATTTTTTCTGCTAGTATGGGTGATTTAAAACTCCGGCTAGTCATTACTTCTTGACGAATTAAGTCTACCATTATGTGGATAATTGTTTGGGTGGCGGTGGCATCTCTAAAAGGAATAATTACCATAAAGGCTGTAGATAATAAAGCTTCATCGTTTTCTACTCGAAATGTGAAAATAGTCCGGCCATTGCTGTTTTCTACGCTGGGCGGTTGGATTAATCCCTCATATTCTCGGGAAATTTGGTAATAAGTACCAGCGATGACAAAGTTGGCTTCGTGTGCTTAGGGTAAGTCAACAATAATGCGAATTGTTGGTGCGGTAGTATTAAAGAACTATCGTAATTCATCCCCGTGGAAATTTTAAATAATTTTGTGATCGCCTGTGGGAGAAAGGTCAATCCATTCGCATCTTATACCTTTAATTTTCAAGCCAAACCGTGAGGTAGCATAAAGTATTGCACCAGTTAAAGTTGCTCCGGTTAAATCAGCACCAACCCATTCAACCTTAATCACTTTTGCTTGAGTAAAGTTAGCGTGGACTAAACTCCCGTTTGTTAAATTGGCATGACTTAAATCCGCCCATGCCAGGTTAGCTCCTCTTAAATCTGCCCAACGAAGATTAGCACCGCTTAAATATGAACCACTCAGGTTGGCCATGCAAAGATTTGCCTGTCTGAGTTCACTATCTCGTAAATTGGCACCACTCAGGTCTGAAGAAGTCATATCAGCGGCTTTGAGGTTACCCATTTCTAAGTTGGCTTCTCTGAGAGAACAACCTCTTAAGTTCGCTTCGCTGAATTAGCGCGACGGAGATTAGCCTGTCGCAGTGTGGCTTCTCGCAGATCGGCGCTGTTGAGGTTAGCTTCACACATATCAGTGCGACCGAAATCTGTGCGAATTAACTCGCCTCGAATTAAGGAAGCTTGACGCAGTTGCGTCCGTGTCATATCATCCGCACGAATTAAATTGGCAACATTGAGACTGGAGTTGTTAAGAATAGCCCCAGACAGATTTCCACCACTAAGTCTAGCTACATTTAGCTTGGCATAACTCAAATTAGCGTCAGCAAGATTGATGCCACTGAGATTAGCTACGCTTAAGTTTGCATTGCTGAGATTAACACCACTAAGTTTAGTGCCACTCAAGTTGACTTCAGCGAGGTCAGCACCGCTAAAATCTAAGACTCCTGTTGCATATTTTTCTAGTAATTCCTCTATAGTCATATATTTATCCCTTGGATGCCAACTTTATAAATTTATATAGTTGGAAAAGTATGCAGAAAATATGTAAAAGTTTAGTTATGAAGGGCAAAAATGAAAATTGGTATTTTAGGACTAGGACTGATAGGCGGTTCGTTAGGCTTGGATTTACGCTCCCAAGGACATCATCTCTTGGGAGTTAGCCGGCGTGAATCAACCTGTCAAAAAGCGCTTGATATCGGCAGTGTCGATCAAGCCTCTGTTGACTTGAAATTCTTAGCATCTGCCGATGTCATTTTTATTTGTACCCCCATAGGACTTATTGTGCCTCAAGTTGAACAGTTAATGGTTTATTTACCGATGAAGGCTATTATCACTGATGTAGGATCAGTAAAAGCACCTATAGTGGAGGCGGTTTCTCCCCTTTGGCAGAATTTCATTGGTGGTCATCCAATGGCGGGAAATACGGATGTAGGTATAGAAGCCGCACAGCGCAATTTGTTTGTAAATCGGCCTTATGTACTTACACCAATAGAGACAACGCCAAATAGAGCCATTACTATTTTGGAGGAAATTGTGCGATCGCTTGGTTCTATTATCTACCATTGCCAGCCAGAAAAGCATGATCGCGCCGTGAGTTGGATTTCCCATTTACCTGTGATGATTAGTGCCTCATTAACAGCAACCTGCTTAAGTGAAACCGATCCAGAAATTTTTCAATTAGCCCAAAACCTTGCTAGTTCAGGATTTCGGGATACCAGCCGTGTTGGAGCTGGGAATCCAGAATTAGGAGTGATGATGGCGCAATACAATCATCAAGCATTGCTACATTCACTGCAGCAATATCGTCAGAACCTAGATGAATTTATCGACTTAATTGAACAAGAAAAGTGGCAAATTTTAGAGGACAAGCTGAAGTTAAATCAACAGCAACGACCTAAGTTTCTTTAATCAAATGTAGAAGGAAGAGGTGACAGGTGACAGAAGGCAAGATGCAAGGGGTTATTCGTCCCTTAAACCCTTAAACTCTCACTCCTTCCACAAAGCAATTCCACCTAATAAGCCGGTGATATTAGGAATTAGCTTGACGTTCAAGGGTAAATTCATATTGACGCGCACAGCTTCACCACCACCGATGTAAAGAAAATCATAGTTAAATAGACGTTGCAAAGATGCGATCGCTTTTTGTAACCGCTTATTCCATTTTTTATCCCCAATTTTTTCTAACGCAGCACGTCCTAGTTGTTCTTCATAGGTTTCCCCTTTACGGAACGGATGATGTCCCATTTCCATATTGGGAACCAACTTTCCATCTACAAACAAAGCTGAACCAAAACCAGTACCCAGAGTAATTACCAATTCTACACCTTTACCTTTTATTCCCCCTAATCCTTGCATATCTGCATCATTAATTACTTTTACAGGTTTATTTAACTGTTCAGATAACGCTGTTGCTAAATCGAAATTCAGCCAACTAGCATCTAAATTCACTGCTGTTTCTGTAACTCCACACCGCACCACACCAGGAAAACCTACAGAAACCCGATGATACTCCCCTTGAGACGCAGCTAACACAGCAATGGCACCAATGACTACTTCAGGTGTTGCTGGATGGGGTGTTTCTAACCTTCCCCTCTCTGTTAACGGTTTTCCGGTGATATCTAAAACCATCGCCTTCACACCACTACCACCAATATCCACAGATAGGGTACGTACTGAACCGTTATCTTCCGTCATTGGAGTTTCTCCCATTTGCTGCTAGTTATTTGGCTATTATGCGCTGCCTAATTCCAGTCATTAGCAGATTTTTTGAGAGTCTTCAGCTTTTCGGTAAATATTCGGAATAGGGTCTATGGTGTGGGAGACTCATATCTTGCACCTCTGTGTACAAACCCAGGCGACCTAAAAATATGGGCGATAAGGCCACCTTATTTTTATTGGTTTTTATCGGTAAATCAAGGGTTTTGGTGAAATACTGTGTAATTTAATTGCATCAATTATTGTTGGTACAAGATCTGAGGAGAGAAAATTAGGAATTACAAATCACGAATTACCCCATATAGATTTGCTAGTGTAGAAGTAGTGCAGAACTTCCTGTGGCATAGCTATCTACTAAAATTTTTATCAGAGAAAGGATTATGAAGGCTTTTGAATCTAACAGCTTGCGTTCTTACAGCCAAGAAGAGGTGCAGCAAATACTGCAACTTGCGATCGCACGTCAAACTGATGATGGTGCTCAAGAATTTTCATATCAGCAAATCATCGAAATTGCTGCTGAGTTGCAAATATCATCAGAAGCTGTCAAACAAGCCGAATGTGATTGGATATTACAAAAAAGTGACGTTCAGCAACGAAAAGCTTTTGACCTTTACCGCCAAGGAAAATTTAAAAAACGCCTGGGTAATTATGCAATTATTAATGGTTTTGTGATACTTATAAACTTACTTGGTGGAACTGGTCTTACTTGGTCAATATACGTTTTACTGTTCTGTGGATTAGGAATTGTACTTGATATCTGGAATACCTTTCAAAGCAAAGGTGAAGAATATGAAAATGCATTCCAAAAATGGAAGCGTAAACATCAAATTAAACAAACTATTAACACAGTTGTGAATAAATGGTTTAAAGCGTTTCAACCATATTAATACTTGTCAGTTGCCAGTAGATAGAGGATTAATTACATAATTTAAGTAATTTTCATTGCAAAACCAAGTTTATATTTTTGTAAGGATTCAGGAGTCAGGAGTCAGAATGTTTGAGAAATTGATTAATTATAAAATAGGTATTTTTCGCGTTAGCCTGAAAAAGCTGACTGGTGATGGCTGTTCGCGTAGCGTGCCGTTAGGCATTAGCTGAATGCTTACAGATTTTCTCTAAAGATTAATATATTGATGAATATTATTTGCTGATAGATCACTAACATATGTTTCTCACTTTGTCCTGGCAATTTGACCAGTTTTTTAATTTGGGTTGTTATATAATCAGAAAAAGACCAATCATAAGACTCTTGTAATGTTCCTATTTTTAGGAAAACAAAGTGCGATTTCTCAAGGTTGAATATAATAAGTAATTCCCCAATCCCTACCAGGTTCATTTACTAGTATCCAACTATATAGGAGTCTATAGAACTAAGGGAAAATGTGGAACACACTTAGCATTATTTATGCTGCAGTCACTACTCTCAGATCATGATATGTTGCTTAAATCCCGATTGCCAAAATCCTCAAAATCTAGACGGGAAAGAGTTCTGTCAAAGTTGTAATACTCCCCTCATACCACTTTTAAGAAATCGTTTCCGTGTGATCCGGGTACTTTCAGATGAAGGAGGATTTGGCAGAACCTATTTATCGGAAGATACAGATAAATTAAATGAATGTTGTGTCATTAAACAGTTAGCACCAAAATTTCAAGGAACTTGGTCACAAAAAAAAGCAATGCAGTTATTTAGTGAAGAAGCAAAGCTACTTCAAGAACTAGGGGAACATCCACAAATTCCCACTCTATTAGCTTACTTTGAGCAAGATAACTGCTTGTATTTGGTACAACAGTTTATTGATGGAAATAATTTACTAAAAGAATTGCAGTTACGGAAGAGCTATCGAGATTGGGATCTTCAATCTATTTTGCTGGATTTATTACCTATTCTCAAATTTATTCATAGTCGAGGAGTTATTCATAGAGATATCAAACCAGAAAATATCATCCGTCGCAAAACGGATGGTAGATTAACTTTAATAGATTTTGGCTCATCCAAGCAATTAACAGCCAAAATCCAGAAAAAAAGTGGTACTTCTATCGGTTCTCATGGTTATTCTGCAATTGAACAAATCAGAGATGGTAAAGCCTACCCTGCTAGTGATCTATTTGGTTTAGGGGCTACTTGCTTTCATTTGTTGACGGGAATTTCTCCTTTTCAATTGTGGATGGAATATGGGTATAGTTGGGTAAAAAATTGGCAAGATTATTTGCGCTGTCCTCTGAGTCATGAATTAGCACAAATAATTGATAAGTTATTACAAATAGATATTCAGCATCGCTACCAATGGGCTGATGAGGTAATCCGAGATTTAAGTAAACATTACACACATCTACTAGCACCAGCTAGTAATTCATTTCTACCGACATCAGCAAAGAAAGTAGATTTTTATCCTCAAAAATATTTTCTGATCAGAAATTTAGTTTTAATAGTAGGGACAATTGTATTTTTAGGTTTAGGAGAATTTGGTTATAGAAAATTTGATCAGCTACAAATGGTGATTTTTTCCAGTTTACATCCACTGCAACGTAGTAAACCTAATAGTGAAGTAGTTCTCTATCAGCCACCACAGAAACATGTAGAAAGAGTCGGTTTGCTGAAGACTATTTCGATGAAAAATGACTTAGTTTCATCTATTGCTATTAGTTCAGATAATAAAACTATTGCTAGTAGTGGTAAAAATCTGATTAAATTATGGAATATGAATACAGGTCAACAAATTTCAGTCCTGAAAGGACATACACAAAAAGTAAATGTAGTGGCTATTAGTCCAGATGGAAAAACCCTAGTCAGTGGTAGTGATGATTATACAATTAAAATTTGGAAGCTAAGCACGAAAAAAGTAATTCACACCCTGAATATTCATACAGATGTAGTTCATGCTGTGGCTATTAGTAAAGATGGAAAAACTCTGGTTAGTGCTAGTGATGACAAAACAATTAAAGTGTGGAATTTAGGAACTGGAAAACTAATTCGCACCTTAAAAGGTCATTCTTACTGGGTTCGTTCTGTGGCTATTAGTCCGAATAATTTTACTCTAGCAAGTGGTAGTTTTGATAAGACTATTAAACTCTGGAATCTTACTCAAGAAAAACCAATTCATACATTAACTCCAAATTCGCAAACTGTCACATCTTTAGCTTTTAGTCCCGATGGTAAAATTCTTGCTAGTGCTAGTCGCGATCGCAAGATTAAATTATGGAATATTGGTACAGGTAAGGAAATTCGCACTTTAGCAGGACAAGATAATAATGTTACATCTTTAGCTTTTAGCCACGATGGTAAAACTCTGGTGAGTGGTAATCGCAATTGTATGGAATGTGATTACTCTATTAAGAGTAATATTAAATTATGGGATGTGGCTACAGGTGAGGAACTTGCACCTTTTACAAAAAATACTAATACAGTTACATCTCTGGCTTTTAGTGCTGATGGTAAAATCTTGGTAAGTGGTGAAGAGAATAATAAGATTAAAGTTTGGCGATTTTCACGGTGATGAGTATTTATATGACCGACGAGCTCTTTCCAAATCATCAATCACTTTTTGTAAAGACCACTCGTCCAACATTCCCGGATAAAATTCTTTCTTTTGTTGAATTAGTCTTTGGGCTATTTCCCAATGTCCTCCGACCATGCTTAACAGTCGTTGACGTAATAGCTTATAGGTGGATTTTTTGGTTTCTGGTACAGATGATTGGATTTTTTGTAGGCTATTTAATAATTGTTGATGATTTTCCAAATCTTCTTGTTCACAATAGATACTAGCTGCTTTTTGACAATCAGCTACAGCATTTGACATTTATTCTCAACAAGTAGATTACAAGCCGCGATTATAGTGACCTAAGGGATGAGTAGAATTAATTCTTATGGGTTGGGAATAATCTTGAATGGCTGCTAAATAATTGCCCAGAAAATGATAGATATTACCTCTGGTAATATAGACTAAATTATCTTGAGGCTGCATTTTCATGGCGTGATTAATATCAGCTAAAGCCCCTTGATAATCTCTTAGTTGAGAACGGGCTTTTCCTCGATTATGATAAACAATGACATCTTGAAAAATTGTATTGCTTAGTTAAAATCTGCGATCACATCTCGATAATTACCCATTTTGTAATAGACAACTCCACGGTAGCAATAAGCATGGGCATCTTGAGAATCAGCTTTTAATATCCAGTTAAAATCAGCGACTGCTTCTTTTATAGCTCCCTGTTCTGCCTTGGCTAATAATTGTGTGAAGTAATCTTGAGTAGATATAATTAATTGGTGCAGGTTTGGAATTAGCTATATTTGGTGTAGGTTGTGATTTGGGTTTTAGTTGTTGAATCTTGTCCAAACAAAGGCGAGCATTTTCTTTATCTTTTTGTACTATATATAACTCAGCAGCGTTTTTAAAACTAGTGATCGCATCCTGAATCTTTCCTTGTTTGCGTTGCACTATTCCCCGTAAATCATAAACAGTAGCATTATCAAATTTAAGGTGAATCGCTTTTTCTACATCTTCTAAAGCATCAGGCAGACTTTTTCAAGTTAATTTTGCTAAAGCCCGAAAATAATAAGCTTGTGCATTTTTTCCATCCAGCTTGATAGCTTCACTATAATCAAAAATACCTTGTAGAATTCCATCTGAGTTGTAATAAGTCAAACCTCGTTCCATGTAAGCTGCGCTAAAGTAAGGATCTAGCCGTATAGCTTGATTAAATTCTTCAATAGGACCAGCATAGTCTTTTCGTTTAGCCTTTTCTAATCCACGATTGTAAAATGCTGAAGTCGTAGAGACAGCCCAAAAATAAATTACAGCAGGAGTCACGAGTCAGGAGTCAGGAGTAAAACTCTCTTGTTGTCTAGGTTTCAATTTAGATTCTGTACCTCACTGATTTACAATCTGCTGTATACAACTTTGTTGAGTGGATATCCTGGCAGACTAAAAAGATTTGCAAGCTGTTTCTTCTGCAACACCAAAATTGCATTGGATATCACTTTCTTGGCAATTCCTTTACATTTTACCTAAAACTTTAAGTAAATAAGCAGCTATTGTATCTACAAGTTATCATAAGTTTGATGACTTAGAAGGCGAAAAAATCCATAAATTTATTTCTGAAAATTGAGTTTTTAGCAAACTGGTGTGTATGTTCTGAGTTTTTTGTCTACTGCTCCTGACATTTTATTTTCAATAAAAATACAGCTAGAACCAACTGTAATTAAAAAAACCTTAATCAATACAAAAGTACTTTCCCCGAAATAAGAGCCTACAAAAATTTTGGCACAACTGGCCTAGTAAAATGAATTAATACATAAATGTTTCCCTTAAAAGGAAGCTAAGATTCTCAAGCCTTTATACTGTTGGCAATACTTTAAAAAACCCTTTTTGTGAATATCTAAGTTAACTAAATAAAAGATCACTACCGAACATTCACTTCATTATTCCCTAGTAATTCCTACTATGCGTCAACTTGTTAAATTTGCAATCGGCACAATTACTTTTCTCAGTTGTCTTCAAGGGACATTGTCAGCCCAAGCCCTAACCTATCAGTTTAATTGGACTGGAGAAAATGGTTATTCAGCTACGGGTAATTTTAGTTTTAATGACTTGGATAATGATGGGATTGCTCGCGCTAATAACTCAAATAACTTTAATGAGTTCACTGTTTTTAATATTACCTTCAGGGAGCTTGTGACCAATTCCCTAGCAACCTTAGCAACCTATGATTTGAATCAGCTGCAAAGTTTCAATCCAACCTTTAACTTCAACTACGATTTTGTGAATAATGTAGTGTTGCAAACTGGAAATTTCAGTGATGCTGATGGATTTTCCATTAGTGATGGTCATAATGGCTTTTTTCTAACTAGGAACGGTAAGGATAGAATCAGTTTTGGTGAGACTGACGAGACTTTCTTTGATTTCAGTGGTATTGTCACTGCTACCCCTATACCTTTTGAGTTTTCACCGACTTTG
This sequence comes from 'Nostoc azollae' 0708, assembly GCF_000196515.1. Taxonomy (NCBI): domain Bacteria; kingdom Bacillati; phylum Cyanobacteriota; class Cyanophyceae; order Nostocales; family Nostocaceae; genus Trichormus; species Trichormus azollae. The sequence goes on along the minus strand of NC_014248.1, from coordinate 3,946,481 downwards.
AGTTTGAGCATCTTGAGTGCTGTTTTCGCTATCCAGAAAGGATGAAAACGGCTGCAATTCACAAGAAAAGCACTCCCACCACTGGAAACGGAACATAGCCAAGGCTAATGAAATTATTATATCCCTAATTTCTTATAGGAAGTCGGGGGTCTTTTTGTTAACTGACCAAATCATACCAATTCTCTAAAATTCGGCAACAGATTCAAACCTACAAACCCAGATGCTGTAAGAACTTTGTAATTATGAATTACGAATCGGTATCACTATTCTGTTATTAAACTAGGAGAAGTCAGCACAAAAACATCCCTAGTTCCCGGTGCTGGATTTTCGGGTTTCATGGGAGTTGTAAAGTGAAAGAAATCATGGTCATTGACTACAACTAGTTCTCCTGGTTGGAGAATTTTCTTAAAAACAGGCCTTTCTTCTTTGGCAGTATATCAATGTGTTTCTCCACCTTGAATATTGTCTCTACTTACAGAAAGTATACCAATAAAATCTGTTACATGTTGATGGATACCTTCTGGTGCGGGACTTCCTAAATGACCAGGTGAACAGGTCGTTCTGATTTGATGAATACCAATTCCTGCTTCTGGATGCAGTTTGCAATAATCACTAAAAGCTAAAACTAAGTTCCTAAAAATATCCAGTTCTACCAGTGTATCTTCTAATTCTACAAACTCTCTTTTAATATCACCCAATAATGGGTTATATACTTGGCTTTGGAATAAATATCCCTGTGGGAGTTTGATCAATTTATTTTCCGAAACCATCACCCTTGATAATCTTCGTGAACGATATTTACCCTTGGTGTAAGGATCAATGGGTAAATTCTGAAAAAATGGCTGGAAACCTTCAGTATTAATCGAATTTACTTTTCTTAGAGTAAATAGAAAAGCATATTCTAACTCCGTCACTGATGATACTTGCTGCATAGGATATTTTTCCTTGCATTTTCAAGTTCTCCCAGGTTTTTAGGTGGGATGTATGTAATACATATTACATGCAATTCTTCAGGAAATGCAGGAATTTTGACTACAAAAAAGTTCACACCCTTCAGGGAATTTAAAATTCAAAAAAAAGTCATCGAATTTGGGATTTTGGGTTGACTTCACAGATAAATTTGGGGGCTTCTAGCAACCGGGAATTATGGGTCAATTTGAGATATTTAACAAAACTTCTAGCGCATACAGCAGAAGTCAGGAGTCAGGAGTAAAACTCTCTTGTTATCTAGGTTTTAATTTAGATTCTGTACCTTATTGATCTCCAATCTGCGGTATCTTTCCAATGCCCAATGGCCAATGCCCTATTGCCTGTTCCCTGTTTCCTTGTTTTCATATATATGAATATGAGCTAATGTAATCAGGTCATCTAGTGAAATAGTATGATTGGTATCATAGGATTGAATACCAATACTCACGGATAGGGGAATTGGTAACTGTTGAGTTTGATTGAATTGGTAGATATTAGACCTATTGCAAGATTGTTTCTGTGGTATGACAGAGAGTTTTAGATTTTATGTATTTTTGGTGTTCTTTGGGCTCCCTAATTCAAACATAACCCTGTAAGTCTAACTTTTGGCTAAAACAAAGAAAACCCCCTTTTATAAAATCAAATTAATTCTGCAAGAGGTCTATCTTTTATAAAATCAAATTAATTCTGCAAGAGGTCTATTGGTTTTTACTCGGTTTTGTATGACTTCGCAACTCAGATCCTGTCCTTGGATTAGCACTGCAAACTGATATTCCCCGATTCGTCCTAATGTATCAGAACTGCGAAAACAGCGTTTGAGCAATTTGGCTATGGCAACAATAGCATCTTGGCTGAGTTCATTACCCCAGGTTTGATTGATTTGTTCAAATTCGTTGAGTTCAATGAAGATGAGACTAGTATAAATTTGTGATCGCTTCGCTAATCTTAGCTGTTGTTCAGCCAATAGGTAAAAACCACCTCGGTTATGCAGTCCAGTGAGTTCGTCTGTAAGGGAGAGACGGCGAATTTCTGCTTCAATGGCTTTGCGTTCTTGTATTTCTTTTTGCAGAAGGGTATTGGCTGCTTCTAAGGCATTTGTGCGATCGCGCAATTGTCGCTCTAGTTGAGAATATATCTCTGTATTCTCCATCGCTAACGCTGTACTATCTGCTAGTAATTGCAGTAACTTGACCTCGTGCGTTGTAGTTTGATGTGGGTGTCCCTAATAAGTACCAATAGTACCAACAGCTATTCTTTCTTTGGAACAGATGGACACCATCGCCATACATTTGATAAATGTACTTTTATCAACAGCCCAGGAAATCCTTTGATCACTAGATATATCTTCAATTATTGGCGACTGACGGTTCTGCATTACCCAACTAGACCAGGTATTTATAGGAAATCGCTGACCCTTCCACAGGGGATCAATAGTATTCTCATCAATGTAATAGGAAAAGCCATTGACTGATAACACAAAAGTAGCCCCATCAGAACTTGTCAGTTCTCGCACTGCTAGTAGCGTAATTACTATAATCTCTTCTAAGGTACGTGCTAAAGAAAGTTTGAACTATGTCAGTAATCGCTCTATTGACCGTAACTACTACTCATTAGTAGCCCTTGGTGATACAATTTTGATATTTATAACATTTTTTTAACGAGCATTTTATTAGTGACTTGGCTCTAAGCAAAAATATCAAAATTTTCCTAGAAATGTAATCCTCTTCATAACCACTTTTATCGTATACTTACTAAGTATTCAAATTCATAATTAACCTATCATAATGACCGATTGGCTTTATCGCTACCCAAAATTATACCCTGGTTTTCTACTCAAACGCTACAAGCGTTTTTTTGCTGATGTACAGCTGACTTCAGGGGAGGTTGTAACAGCACACTGTCCTAATACCGGTCCAATGACAGGAGTTTCAAAAATTGGTAGTCCGGTACAGCTTTCTCAAAGTGACAATCCTAATCGCAAATTAGCTTATACATTAGAGTTGATTCAAGTACAAGAACAAGAACCAACTTGGGTCGGTGTAAATACTGCTTTACCTAATCGAGTCATAAAACTAGCTTTAGAAAAATTTCTTTTTCCTGAATTAAGAGATTATACACAAGTTAAAGGTGAGGTGATTTATGGAAAAGATAAAAAAAGCCGTGTAGATTTCTACCTAACAGGAAGTGAGAAACAAAGCCCAATTTATTTAGAGGTAAAAAACACAACTTGGACGCAAGGAAATTTAGCCTTATTTCCCGACACAGAAACCACAAGAGGACAAAAACATTTACGAGAATTAATGGAAGTTCTGCCCCACAGTCGTGCAGTGATGCTTTATTTTATCAATCGGGGTGACTGTCCAGAGTTTGCGCCTGGAGATAGCACCGACCCTGTGTATGGTAAGTTATTACGGCAGGCGATCACAGTCGGTTTAGAAGTCTTACCCTGTCGTTTTGACGTGTCTCCAGAAGGAATCCGTTATTTAGGGTTAGCAAAACTGAAAACGTGAACTAATTATTAAACTATTCATAGAGATTAATGTGGCTACCCAGAAAAGGAGCAATTCAGAAGTGCTGATTTCAGTCTTTTCTGTGATCATAGATGAAATATCGCTGATGGCTTGCATCTGAAAAAAAATCCTGCTTCTCAATCCCTGGAATCGCACACTCCCTATAATAATTGAAGTAGTACAAGCTAATAAAACATCAAGTACAAGTCCGACCCTGCTATCCTCTCTCCAATATAACCCTGTAGGGGCAATATCTAAATTATCCTTACCAGTTTAAATTTTGGCAGAAACAACCAATCGGGTCTGGTTAGCATCGTAGCTGTTCAATACAAATTGTTGACAACGGAAGAACACCAAATCTATGAGTAGAATAGAAACCCGCACTGAACCAATGGTGCTAAATATGGGACCTCATCACCCATCAATGCACGGAGTTCTGCGGCTAATTATGACACTGGATGGCGAGGATGTCGTTGACTGTGAACCAGTCATTGGCTACCTGCATAGGGGAATGGAAAAAATTGCTGAAAACCGTTCTACCGTGATGTATGTCCCCTACGTCAGCCGTTGGGACTATGCAGCGGGAATGTTCAATGAAGCAGTTACAGTTAACGCACCTGAAAAATTAGCAGGTATTACAGTTCCCAAACGCGCCAGCTACATCCGCGTGATTATGCTGGAACTAAACCGCATCGCCAACCATTTACTGTGGTTTGGTCCTTTTCTCGCTGACGTGGGCGCACAAACCCCCTTCTTTTATCAATTCCGGGAACGGGAAATGATTTATGATCTGTGGGAAGCTGCCACAGGTTATCGGATGGTAAACAACAACTACTTCCGTGTTGGTGGTGTAGCTGCTGATTTACCCTATGGTTGGGTAGACAAGTGCTTAGAATTTTGTGAATACTTTATCCCCAAAGTAGACGAATACGAACGCTTAGTTACTAACAATCCCATTTTCCGGAGACGCATCGAAGGTATTGGTACAATTACCCGCCAAGAAGCAATTAACTGGGGACTTTCTGGCCCTATGTTACGTGGTTCTGGCGTAAAATGGGACTTGCGAAAAGTCGACCATTATGAATGTTATGACGACTTCGACTGGGAAGTACAGTGGGAAACAGTCGGTGATTGTCTCGCCCGTTATATGGTAAGAATGCGGGAAATGCGGGAATCGGTAAAAATCATCAAACAAGCTATCAAAGGTTTACCCGGTGGTTCCTACGAAAACCTGGAAGCTAAGCGTTTAATGGCTGGTAAGAAATCAGAGTGGGATGGTTTTGATTACCAGTTTGTCGCCAAGAAAGTTGCTCCCACTTTCAAAATTCCCACAGGTGAAATCTATTCCCGTGTAGAAAGCGGTAAAGGGGAACTGGGTATTTATCTAGTTGGTGATAATAATGTTTTCCCCTGGCGGTGGAAAATTCGCGCTGCCGATTTCAATAACCTTCAAATTCTACCTCATTTGTTACGAGGAATGAAGGTAGCAGATGTGGTGGTAATTCTTGGCAGTATTGACGTAATTATGGGTTCTGTTGACAGATAATTACCCTTATCCCCGATTTCGTTGCGGAGTCGGGGATTTTATAGCACATCACAGGTGAGAAAAATCTTATTCATCACCGATTACTATGACGTTGAATATATAGATAAAGTTCCTAATGTGCTTTCAATTAATCATCCAGGATTGCACGCTGTTCCATTGGAAAAACAAGGTTATATTCCCCATTTTCTGGAACTGCATTTCTATGACTATCCTCCAAAGGATAGATATTTACTTGATGGACCTCAATTATCTCATATTCAGACGATCGCTACTTAAGCTACATCCTATCAAAATTTTGACGTTGCTATTAATTGTCGTGCTGGATTAAGTCGCAGTACCCCCGCTGCTTTAATGTTACTCCACGAATGGGGTCTAACTCCCAAAATGGCTGTAGAAAAAACAGTATTTACAGTTAGAGAATTAGCAACTTCCAACATAATAATGTTAGAACTTTATCGACAAAAAGAACTTTATTTTCTGGCAAGTTGAAGAATTGAAGCAAGATTACAAAAATATTTTAGTTAGTAATATTTGAATTTGAATTTCAATATTCCCTATCAAAAAGGAAGTTATACCCGGTTAAAATGAAGCTGCATAGAATAAAATTGCAAGAATAATTGACCGCCAATAAACGCAGATAAATACGTATTAATTAATGAAGTTCATGATTCTGTGCAGGTTCACATAAAATTAGTCTTACATAAGAGCATGTTTGAAAAGTCCTTAGTGATGTATCAAAAACTTTTAGATACCCCTAAGTCCCCCTTAAGAAGGGGGACTTTGATTCCACTTCCCTCCTTTGTTAAGGGTTAGGGGGGATGAATAAGTGCCTAAAGTCACAGCCAGAAACTTTTAAAACAACCTGTAAGATGTAATGCTTTGAAATTGAAATATAATACAACAGAATTCAGTTTCGTGGGACGCAAACTCTAGCAACAGACCCTAATATTTTAGAGACTTTAACTTTTGATTTTTTATGGATTCCAACCCCGCACTCTGTCAAGCAATAGCCAAATGCATTAATACCAGTCCCCAACACCGCATTACCTTTGCAGAATACATGGACATGGCACTATATCACCCAAAACACGGCTACTATTCTAGTGATGCAGTCAAAATTGGGTTTCGGGGTGGTGATTTTTTTACGTCTTCTAGTCTTGGTAATGATTTTGGTGAATTACTGGCTGTGCAATTTTTCCAGATGTGGCAGATATTAGAGCAACCAAGCCCTTTTCATCTAGTAGAAATGGGAGCAGGTCAAGGTACTCTGGCATCTCATATCCTCAATTACCTAAAACTACAACATCCGGATTTTTTGACGGCTCTGGAATACATTATTGTTGAGAAATCCCCAAGTTTACGAACACAACAGCAGCAAAGGTTACAGGATTTCTCTGTGCGTTGGTGCAATTTGGAAGAGATTACACCTAACTCCATCGTCGGCTGCTTTTTTTCTAATGAATTAGTGGATGCATTTCCAGTGCATCAGTTTATCCTAGAAGCAGGAGAATTGCGGGAAATTTATGTAACTACCCTGGAAAATGGGGAAAATACCGCTTCTGATTTTTCATTTATAGAGGTAGTGGCGGAAGTATCCACGCCGAAATTAGTAGCACATTTTGATTTGGTGGGAATTGATTTAAATCCCAATGTGTATGAAGATGGCTATCGCAGTGAAATTAATTTAGCTGCTCTCGACTGGTTGGGTATAGTGGCAGACTGCTTGCAACAGGGGTATGTGTTAACTATTGATTATGGCTACCCTGCCAGCCGTTATTATCACCCCAGGCGATCGCAAGGAACTCTACAATGCTATTACCATCATCGTTACCATGATCATCCTTACATCAATATTGGGGGACAAGATATCACCGCCCATGTTGACTTTACAGCTTTGGAAACTTGGGGGAAAAAATGCGGTTTGGATGCAGTGGGTTGGACGCAGCAAGGTTTATTTTTAATGGCCTTGGGTTTGGGTGAAAGAATAGCTGCCCTCTCCTATCAAGAACAACCTATCTCACAGCTGCTAAACCGCCGGGAAGCCTTACACCAACTAATTGAACCGACAGGACTGGGTAACTTTGGAGTTCTGGTACAAAGCAAAGGATTGAAGAATGAAGAGGCTTTACGATCGCTCACAGGATTAACCATACCAAGCTAGAGGTAACAGTAAAAGATTAACCGTGTTAGCCTGTAGACTAGATAGTGCCGACACTTCTAGGATGGAGCATGAAGAAAAAGCCGGTAATTCTTAGCATTAGTTAGCTTTTTTGTATCGGTTAAAACTGTATTTAAGAATCCTGTATTAGTCTTTCTTCGACTAGCATAACAGTGATTGCTTTGAAGTTAATAACCTTAATGAAGTAATAACTATGACTGCTCATGACCTCATTGTCTTAGTAACTCTACTTAGCCCCGGACTCTTACTTTCAGTTGTAATTATGGCTACTTTTGCCGCAGGTGGCTGATTTTAGGTCAGTTATCAGTTATCAGTTATCAGTTATCAGTTACAGCAGGAGTCAGTTATCAGTTATCAGTTATCAGTTACAGCAGGAGTCAGTTATCAGTTACAGCAGGAGTCAGGAGTCAGGAGTCAGGAGTCAGGAGTAAAACTCTCTTGCTATCTAGGTTTCAATTTAGATTCTGTACCTTATTTATCTGCAATATTCTGTATCAGTTATCAGTTATCAGTTATCAGTTATCAGTTATCAGTTCTTAGTTGTTCATAACCAATGACTAATGACTAATGACCAATGAATGACCAATGATTAATAACTAATAACCAATGACAAAGGAACGTAAAACATGAAGGTGGCATTTCTGGGAACTGGATTGATGGGACTACCGATGGCTCAACGGTTATTAGCTGCAAATGTAGAGCTCATTGCTTACAACCGCACCCCAGAAAAATTAGCACCACTACAAGCAGCAGGGGCAGAAATAGCGACAAAACCACGTCAAGCAATTAGCTCCGCTCATTGTATAGTTCTGATGCTATCTAATGCTGCAGCTATTTATCATGTCTTGCTGACAGACACTTCTTGGCATACCTTATCAGGACGCAGTGTAATCCAAATGGGAACACTCACTCCTCCCGAAAGCCAAGAAATTAGAGATGCAGTTGTGGCCGCTGGCGGTGAATATATAGAAGCTCCCGTACTCGGTAGCATCCCAGAAGCAGAAACTGGCAAATTAATTGTCATGGTAGGTGCCCAATTAGAACAATATGAGCGTCACCTCCAATTACTACAACATTTTGGACCCCAACCTGTACACATTGGACCAGTAGGGTCAGCCTCAGCACTAACATTAGCACTCAATCAACTCATTGCTTCCCTTACTACTAGCTTTGCGCTCAGTTTGGCTTTTGTCCAAATGCAAGGCATTGATATAGACTTGTTTATGCGAATCCTGCGCGATAGCAAACTTTACGCACCAACCTTTGATCAAAACCTCAAGCGGATGTTGGATGGTAATTATACCAATGCCAACTTACCCACCAAACAATTGATCAAAGAAATAGATTTATTTATCTCTGAAGCTAAATCCCTGGGTTTGAATCTCAGCAGTATTGAGGGAGTTAGACACATCTTGAAATCAGCAATGAATATGTCCTATCCAGAAGATGATTATTCGTCAGTCTTTCCCGCTATCCGAGAATGGGGTGAGGTCAGCGGGGAATAGGTGACAGTTAACAGTTAACAGTGCAGAGACTAATAATTAGGATTTGCTGAATAACTCTAGAAATTGAATCTAGGTATGATCGGGATTGAAAAATCAAGGGTTGTCCAATTAGTCCTCAAATTTACGCGGTTATTTCTGGTGAAGATGCAAGGGTTTTAAACATCTTTGCTCAATAATTTTGCACTTGTTTGGTTAAAAAACCCTGTAAACCTTTATCTGGAAACGCTTTTGCTTTTTTTCAGCAAACCCTAATTAATAACTGATAACTGATAACAAACTGTTAACTGATTAAAATGGGATGTCATCTGGGTCTGGTTCCGATTCTGTAGCAGGCTGATAAGATTGATGCTCAAAGGTTACAGGTGCTGGTTGGTAGGTGCGTTGGGGGGTCGTTCGCTGGGGTGCTGTACCTGTATTTGTAGCTGGCGTTGGTGTGGATGGTGTTGGTGCTGAATAGGCTGGTTGATATGTCTCTGGGGGACGCTGTGGTGGAGGCGCTACGGTAGCGGCTGGTGGTGGAGTTGTACTCATAGTTCTACCGATAGCGTAAATCTTCTGCACAGTGAGTTCTGCACGTTTTTCTTTAAAACCTTCAGGACGGTCAAAGGTGTTCATTCCTAAGCGTCCTTCCATAATCACGCGCTCGCCTGGTTGATAGGTTTGATGAATTTCTTTAGCCAAATTACCCCAACCTACCACTTTTAAAGGATGAGAAGGATCATCTGGCCGCGCACCAGGGACATGAACTATCATTTCTGTAACTTCCAATCCATCTGGTGTGTGACGCAGTTGAGGTGCATCATAAATTTCTGCCATTAAAATACAAGTGTTCATATATTTATTCCTTTCAAGAAACAAGGGTTTAGGGGTTTAGGGGAGGAAAACTGTTTTTTTCATTTGTAAAAGCCAGATAGCACCACCTGTGCGTCATGATTTTGGCACACTTATTTTTCACTGGATTTACCTTCAACACAGTGCAATTGCTCAATCTAAGTTAACAGATTTAGGTTCCCTAAAGGAATAGGATATTTTTAGTTAACCACCATATAACAAAAGTCAAGCGACAACTATGTAAATAACTATTTACATAGTTGTTCAAAGTTGTCGCTTGACCGAAACGAGCATTTAATTCTGCATGATGAATAGTACGATTATACCATATAAGATATTAAATCTGGACATGAACAGGAAAAATACCCAGAGCAATTAATCGAGCGGGGATATCACGTAAGATAGGTAAACGTAGCAATAGAGGCGGTTGAAAAGTTTGATTTTCAGTAAGAATGGGGGTAAATATCCGCTTTTGGATCAAAGCCTGAAATGCTTGAATGATTCGTGTAGGTAGCTCTCTGTGCTGCTGTACTTTTGCTAAATCGCTGATTTCTACACGATGTTGTTTAAGTGGTTGACTCAATATATTTGCGGTGACGACAGCATCTTGAATTGCGTAATTTATACCGACACCACCCACTGGTGACATGACATGGGCTGCATCACCTATGAGTAACAGTCCGGGACGATACCAACGCTTAACGCGACTTGATTCGACAGAAAGAAAAGCTATTTTCGACCAATCTTGTAACAGTTCGATGCGATCACTTAATTCTGGTACTGTATCAATAATTGATTTTTTTAATTCTGCTAAACCAGTAGCACGCAGTTGTTGATAACTACCTTTGGGGATAACATAGCCAATTTGCCACTCATCACCACGATCTAGCATAGCCAAGATGTTACCAGAACCAAAGAGCGCCATACCCCCTGCAAATTCTTCTCGCTGACGCGGGAGACGAAACCAAAGCACATCCATCGGTGGCGAAGTTTCTACAGATTCAAAATCACCCAATTGTCTTAGTTTTGAGTGACGACCATCTGCAGCTATTGTTAATGTAGCGCGTACTTCATGCCAACCGCCTTGTCCACGATAACGCACACCTTGAATTATACCATTTTCTGTAATTAATTCCTGCACATTTGCACCCAAAATTAAATGGAAATTAGGGTATTTTTTTGCTTCTTGGGTGATAAATTCTAAAAACCGCGCCTGGGGAAGCATCATAATATAAGGGTAGGCGGTTTTCAGGCGACTAAAATCTGCAAAAGTGATGGTTTCTTGGGAAGTTTTCATTTGAATACGGTGCATTTTGGTGTGGGGTAATTGCAAAAGGCTATTACTTAAACCCAACTCTTCCATAATTTGCATTATCGCCGGATGAATAGTATCACCACGAAAATTCCGGTCAAAATCTTTGTGTGTTTCTAGCAGATACACCGAAATTCCTTGACGTGCTAAAAGTAGAGACAGTACAGCCCCCGCAGGACCACTACCAACAATACAACAATCTGTATTTTGTACATCTAAAATCTCGTGTTCTAAAGGAAGATTGTGATTTGTAGACATAAAATTGACCCTGTGTTATATATTTTATATCAAACAAATAGAATCAGATATCAAGAATAGTTGACCGCAGATAAACGCAGATGAACACAGATAAACACGGATAAATTAATTGCACAAACATAAAATCCATATCGAGTCCGTTTAAATAGTCCTCATATCTATGAGGACAAGGAATAGGGAATAGATAAGAGAAAAATAGTTATTATTGCTAATTAGCCGGACTTAATATGGTGCTTTATACTGATTCCTATTGCTAACTAGCAAGCAACTTGGATAATCTATTTTTCAGCAGTTGCGTGAACAGTGGGTATTTATGGTGAAACCGCATGAAATAAGAAGTCATACCAATCTTCCAAACCTTCTCCTGTAGTAGATGAAACTTGGAAGATTTGTATTTTTGGGTTGACTTGTTTTGCGTATTCTATACAGCGTTGTACATCAAATTGTAAATAAGGGAACAAGTCAATTTTTGTGAGAATCATAATTTCGCTATTCCGAAAAATATGAGGGTATTTAATTGGTTTATCTTCCCCTTCTGTTACAGAAAGAATTACCACTTTAGCCTGTTCTCCTAAATCAAATAAAGCAGGACAAACTAAATTACCCACATTTTCAATCATCAGTACAGAACCCAAGGGCGGGTTTAGTTCTTGTAAACCTCTTTCTATCATTGATGCGTCTAAATGACAGCCTATACCCGTGTTAATTTGTACCACTTTACACCCTGTTCCTTTAATCTTTTCTGCATCATTGGTAGTTTCTTGATCACCTTCAATCACACTGATAGCTAATTTGTTTTTTAAATCATTAATTGTGCGAGTTAATAAAGTAGTTTTTCCCGCACCTGGAGAACTCATTAAATTTAAAGCCAGAATATTTCTACCTTTAAACCAACCACGATTTTGGGCGGCCAATAAATTATTTCTACCTAAAACTTCTTGCTCTAAGGATATCGTTTTATTATGAAAGTTGGCGTGCATATTTGCTTGTTCTTCATGGTGATGGGTATGCGTAATTACACTCCCATCTGCTAAAGTATGAGTGTGATAATGTTCATGTTCTAAGTTAGTAACTTTTACTTCGCTACCATCAGAACATCCGCAGGTTACACACATAATTCCTCCACTTCCATTTCTTTTATTTTTAATTCTTCGCCAGTTAGTATCTCTATCTGTAGACTACCACATTCACAAATTCCAAAGGGTTTATCTACATAAAATCTAGCACCACATTGACTACATCTGGCCATTCCTGGTATTTCTAATATTTCTAATATTGCACCTTCTACTATTGTACCTTGGGCGCAAATATCAAAACAAAATTCAATGGCTTCGGGCATAATAGCAGAGAGTTTGCCAATTTCTAATAATACTCTTTGGACTTTCTTCCCTTGGGCATTTTCGCTCACTATGGCAATGATATTTTGTGTAATTCCTAGTTCATGCATAGGGTTAATTTTTTATCTCACGCAAAAGCGCAAGGAAAAGAAAAAGAAAGAATTTAACAAATTCGTGGGAGTTGGTCGCCTACTAGCATATCAACTATTCTTTCTGCACCAAAGGCGGTTTTCAAGAGGACTATTCCTGGTGGTGTGGGAATAATTTCACCAATGATAGATGCTTGTTTTCCTGTTGGGTAGTTTTTCATAGTTGATAAAATTAACTCGGCTTTTTCTTTGGGTGCAACTATGACTAGTTTTCCTTCGTTCGCTAAATATAAAGGATCTAAACCGAGTATTTCACACACTCCATTTACTTGTTCTTTAACAGGAATGGCATTTTCATGGATGCGTATTCCTACGTTTGCTGTGACGGCAAATTCATTTAATACTGTGGCTAAACCTCCTCTAGTTGCGTCTCTCATGGCATGAATTTGTGGGCAAGTTTTGATAATCTCTGCTACTAATTCATGTAATGATTGACAGTCACTTTCTATATTTGTTTCTAGTTCTAGTTCTCCCCTAGCAATTAATATGGCTGTTCCATGATTCCCTATTTCTCCGTTAATAACTACTACGTCTCCGGTTTGAATGTTGCGGGGAGAAATATCAATATTAGCAGGAATGATGCCGATTCCGGCAGTGTTGATAAAGAGTTTATCAGCACAACCACGATGAACTACTTTTGTGTCTCCTGTAACTATTTGTATTCCGGCTTTTTGTGCCGCTTTTTGCATACTGGAAACTACACGGCGCAATGTTTCTACTGGTAAACCTTCTTCTAAGATGACACTACAGCTAAGATATAAAGGTTTTGCACCACTAACTGCTAAGTCGTTAATTGTGCCATTAATTGCTAATTCTCCTATATCTGAACCTGGAAAAAATAATGGGTCTACAACATAGGAATCTGTGGTAAATGCTAATCTATCTCCATGTTGGGAAAGACTGGCTAAGTCAAAACTGGCTTGGTCTTCTAATTGGGAAAGAATGGGATTATCAAAATTTTTTACAAATACATCATTAATTAAATCTCGCATGGCTTTTCCACCGCTACCATGGGCAAGGTTAATATATGTATCCCTAATTTTTCCCTGACGACGACGGACTTGTTCAACTTTTTGAAAGAGAGGATTTTGAGATTGTTGGTTGTTGTAAATTGCCATCTTAAATTCCTTAGTAATTCCATATAGAAAAATAATTGTGCTTTTATTTTTTCATTGGCGACTTCGCGCGAGATATTTTAATTGATGCCTTAGGGACAGCCTAACTCACCCTACAAATTATCTGCCTGTTCCCTCGTGTCTACCGACGTGTTTATCGGAATGTAAAATACCACCAACTGCCCAATTTTCTCATTCAAGTTCATCAATATAAATGGTTATCCACTCAGGTTTAGTACCTAGAGAGGAAACTAAAGCATCAGTTACAGCTTGGAGTATTTTCCGCTTTTTTCAATGGAGTGACATTTACCAATTTGGACGGTAAAAAATGGCATATAATTTTCCTCAAATTGTGCATGTTAAACTGATAGAGGTTCTGGATATACACCTGATTTATCTCTTTTTGCCATAGTTGACAGTCGCCCATATTTATAATATGCTGCACAAGCACCTTCGGAGGACACCATGCAAGCACCTATTGGGTTTTCTGGTGTGCAAGCTGTTCCAAATACTTTACATTGCCAAGGTTTTAAAACTCCTTTCAGAATTTCTCCACATTGACAGGCTTTGTGGTCGGCAATTTTTTGATTAGGAATGATAAATTTAACTTCGGCATCAAATTGCGCGTATTGTTCCCGAATTTTAAAACCTGAATCGGGTATTTCTCCTAAACCACGCCATTCAAATTCACGCACTGCAAAAACTTGATTCATGGCTGCAATGGCGTTTTTATTCCCGTCTGGTTCGACTAAACGGTTATATTGATTTTCAACTTGACAACGTTGTTCTACTATTTGTTTTAATAACATCCAAATTGATTGGAAGATATCTAATGGTTCAAAGCCAGAAATGACTATTGGTTTATGATATGATCGGGAAATAAATTGATATGGTTTCGTTCCTATAACCATACTTACATGACCGGGACCAACAAAACCATCAAGTTCTAAATCTGGGTTATCTAATAATGCTTGCAGGGCAGGAATAACTAATACATGATTGCAAAACATACTAAAATTAGTTACGTTTTCTGCTGCTCCTTGGAGGATAGTAAATGCGGTACTGGGGGAGGTGGTTTCAAAGCCTAAACCGAAGAAGACTATTTCTTTGTTGGGGTTTTCTTTAGCTATTTTGAGGCTATCCAAGGGTGAGTAAACCATGCGAATATCAGCACCTTGGGCCTTAGCTTGCAAGAGGCTGGTTTTTGAACCGGGTACGCGCATTGCGTCGCCAAATGTGGTGAAAATTATGTTGGGGTTTTGACAAAGTGTGATCGCATCATCTATCCTACCTTTAGGCATAACGCACACTGGACAACCAGGCCCATGAATTAATTCGATATTATCGGTTAATATTTCTTCGATTCCGTATTTGAATATGGAATGGGTATGACCTCCGCATACTTCCATAATTTTTAGGTGTTTGTCTATTTGTCGGCTGAGTTTGGTTATTTCTTTTTGTAAGGCTTCAGCTTTTTTGGGGTTGCGAAATTCATCTACGTATTTCATATAAATTTGGGATTTTAGATTTGGGATTTTAGATTAATTACTGCACAAAACATAAATTTATTAACTACAACCTAAATAGATAGTTTTTCTAGTCCGTTTTAATGAACTTTAGCTACTAGCCTTATACTTTAGTGCAAGGCTGCTATTTCTTGGAGAAGTTGTAATGTTTCTGCTGCTTCTTGTTCGTTGATACGGTTCATTGCAAAACCGACGTGAACCAGTACCCAGTCTCCTATACATTTGTCGGGTGGGTGTTGTTCGTCAACTATGCAAGCTATGTTTACCTGTCGTTTTACTCCCCCGACGTTAACTATTGCTAGTTTATGTACTATGTTGGTTATTTCTACAATTTGTCCTGGTATTCCTAAGCACATTTTCTCTTTTCCTTTTTTAAGATTTACTAACCACAGAGGCGCAGTAAACACAGAGGTTTTTATGCTATTTTTTTAAGTAATTAGCAGCAGCTATAACAGCTTGTCCTAATGATAAACCGCCGTCGTTTGTAGGTACTATGCTATGAGTGAGGACGTTTATTCCTGTTTTTCGTAAGCGTTTGGTTACTTGTTCTAAAAGAATACGGTTTTGAAATACTCCTCCTGTTAATGCAACTTGATTAAATTTGTATGTTTGGGACAATTGTTTAACTATTGTGGTAATTACACTAGCCAAACTTATGTGAAATTTAGCAGCTATTTCTGATGGTGAAATTTTCTGCTGTATGTCGTTTAGTATCCCCAGCCACATAGGTGCAGGGTTTATACAATAAATCTTATCGGAATTTTCAAATTTAAAGGGATAATTTAGAGTTTCTTCATCATTGTTTAGAATATTTACATCCGCTATCGCTTCCATTTCTATTGCTGCTTGTCCTTCATAACTGCATTCTTCCCGACAAATACCTGTTGCAGCTGCTACTGCATCAAATAATCTCCCTACTGATGATGTTAAGGGTGAGTTAATACCTTTGTCTATGATCTGGTTGAGTAATTTGGGATTTTTATTTTCTAAAAATTTGATTATTTCTAATTCACCATATTTTTGTTTTATTTCCTCCCATGTCAAGGCGTTTATTAATTGGGCGTAAGTATTTCTCCAAGGTTGATGAATTGCTTGTTCTCCTCCTATCATGGGCATAGATTTAAATGTGGCTACTTGTGCAAATTGATAATAATCAGCTAGTAAAAATTCTCCGCCCCATAATGTGCCATCTGCGCTATATCCTAAGCCATCAAACGCTATTCCTAAAACTGGTGGTGCATTTAAAGGAATTTGCTCTTCCGCCATGCAAGCGGCTATATGGGCGTGATGATGTTGAATTTCATTTAATTTAATTTTATTAACTGTAGCTAGTTCCTTTCCCAGTTTAGATGATAAATATTCTGGATGTTTATCAATAGCAATTATTTCTGGTCTATGGGCAAACAAGTTTAAATATAAATTTAGAGTATCTTGATAAGCATTAAAGGCGGCTGCATTTTCCAAATCTCCCAAATGTTGAGATAGAATAGCCTCACCTTCACGTAATAAACAAAAGGTATTTTTGAACTCGCTACCCATTGCTAAAATTGGCGGTGTTTTTTCAAATCCTGATGGTAAAATCATCGGTGTAGGTGCATATCCCCTAGCCCGTCTTAATATTTGTATTTTATCATCAATCACTCTGAGGACAGAATCATCAACTCGGTTAACAATATCACGGTTATGTAAAAGAAAATAATCTGCTATCTTTCCTAATTTGTCTTTAGCATCTTCATTAGCTATACACTGGGGTTCATCAGGAATATTACCGCTAGTTAAGACTATGGGGCGGTTCATTCGTCTGAGAATTAAATGATGTAAAGGCGTGTAAGCAAGCATGAAACCAAGGGTGTATTGTCCTGGTGCGACTGATGAAGCAACCTGCTTTTCGGATTTTCTTTCTAATAAAACAATGGGTGCAGCAGGGCTGGTTAATAATTCTTCTTCTAAATCACTAATATAACAATATTCATTAATTATATTGATATCTCTCGCCATTAAAGCAAAAGGTTTATGATAACGGCGTTTCCGTTCTCGTAATTTTTGCACTGCTGTTTCTTGAGTTGCATCACAAGCTAAATGAATACCACCCAAACCTTTAATAGCTACTATTTGACCCTTTTGTAATAAAGTGCAAACAGCATCCACATCATCCAACATTGAAAACATATCAGCAATGACAGGTTTACCATCAGCCCTTTCTAACCATGCACGAGATCCGCAAACGTGACACGCAACAGGTTGGGCATGAAAACGCCGATTTTCCACATCTTTATACTCCTTTTCACACTGTCGACACATTGGAAACTTCACCATGCTGGTGTTATTTCTATCGTAAGGAATAGCGCGAATAATACTCAAGCGGGGACCACAATGAGTACAATTAGTAAAGGGATAACGAAAATAACGACTAAAAGGATCAAAAATCTCCTTTTGACATTGGGGACAAGTTGCCGCATCAGCAGTAACTTGTGTTTTCATAGTATTATTAATACTGTGAGAAATTACAAAATCATCAAAATCAAACTCCCCCAAATACCGACTTCTCACCAACTCATTAATTTTCGCCAAAGCTGGACATTCTTTATATAACTTATCTACAAATTTTGTTATCGCTTCCTCACTACCAGAAACACGAATTAAAACCCCTTCACCATCATTACAAACATCTCCCTTCAACCCGCAACTTTTCGCCAGACGATACACCGTAGGACGAAAACCCACACCTTGCACAGTACCACGCACTCTAATTTGTTCTCTTCTCATCTTTGTGCCTTTTCCCCTCTCCATCTTTGCGCGAAATAATCATCATCTCCAAATCAAAACTCGATTATTGCCAGAATCAGAAATTACCGCAATTTCACCACAAACTTTAATTCCATAGCACCAATTTAAACTTCGTCGCGTTGGCGGTCCAAAATTCTGATTTTCACTCTTACTTTTAAAACTATCTTGTCCCACTACACCATCAGCATATCCACCCTGTAATAACAAAATAGATTCTCGTTTCTTCCATCCTAGCAAACGAGAATTAGCCGTATCTGCAACTATTAACCAATCTCCCGCAGTATCTACCCCATAAGGCATACTTAGGCTACTGCCAGTAGGAAAATATACACCTTGATTTAATTCCACAAAATTGAAGTTTTTCTGACCTAAGACCACCGCACAAGGGGCATTATTTTCTGTCGGTATACCATCCCAAATCATCACCCGGTTATTACCCGCATCGGTGACAACTAAATTATTATCCCAAAGAGTAATATCATGACACCAGCGCATACTAGAAGCAGTGGGAGAACCACCACCATTTTCATTACGAAATATCATGTCTGGTTGTCCCAAAACTATATCCGCTGGTTGTCCATTTTCTGTAGGAAATTGATTCCAAATTAACAAACGGCGATTTCCAGTATCGGCTACAAATAACTTACCTTGATGATAGAAAACACCATAGGGCCAATGTAAAGTATTTGCCGCAGGTTGTTGACTACCTTGGTTATGTTCGTTATCGGTAAAATTAGCTTGTCCTAATACTAAATCTGCGGGAAAATTGCTATCTTCCGGTACATTATGCCAAATTAAGACCCGATGATTCCAAGCATCAGCAACAGCTAAACCTGCACCACATTTACAAATACTTGTAGGGACACTAACTGTAGATTTTCCAGGTGTACCTTTGGCGTTTTGTCCTTCATGATAAAAGTCAGGTTGTCCTATTACCCAATCAGCCGGTTGATTATCTTCTGTGGGTAAATTTCGCCAACCTAATAAACGATGATGTCCTGTATCTGATACCCATAATGGTCCAGTTGGTGATAATAAACAAGCAGCACGGGGTCCAAACATTGTTGTTGGACTTGGTGCAAGAGGTATGGCTATTTGTTCGGATGTAATATTGTTTCCTAATATTATTTTTGCACCGTTGGGAAATATGGATAAAGGGTCTATATCTTGAGTCAGATGATTTAACATTTATTAATTAATATAGTAATTATACCAGCTATTTTCTATTAGACAAACTGGAATATTTCTATCAATTTGCTTTATTTTGTATGAGATTTCAGTTAAATAGATTACAATTTATTAGTAATAAAGAGTTCCTGTATAACATAATTATTTTCTAGCAGATTGCAGATCAATGAGGTAAAGAATCTAAATTAAAACCTAGATAGCAAGAGAGTTTTACTCGTGACTCCTGCTATATTCATATTTTTGTCTGAATCAAGATTTACATAATTTAAGTACATAATTTAAGGATTTACAGAATGTTTATTTTTGATGTTTGTAGGGTTTTCGGTGAGAGTTCCCAAGCACTTAAGTATTTTTTAAAAGTTTCTTATGAAGATTTCTACAAGTTTATACTCACAACTAGGTACCGATAATAAATATTACAAAATAAATAAACACCATAAATAAATTGAGAGGATAGTGAAAATGTATCAAACAGATCTGCCACTTTCCCCTAAAGAAACATTACCAACCATGTATGATATTCCTAGTGAAGACCCAGAGTAAGTTGGTTTGCCAGATCAATTTCATCTACAACAACCACAATTATTAACAGATACCTTCCAACCTAAAAATTCTTCTCCTCAAGAGATATTTATAGGAAGTGATCTGAATATTTACTATGATTCCCGTCATAGTTTATGGTATAAAAGACCAGATTCGTTTGCTGTTTTAGGTGTACCATATTTGTAACCCACATTTCACACTTAAATAAGTAGCATAAATAAACTACATTTACAGGCACTTCAGAACTATTTTTTTACAAATCCAGTAGCCATGAAAATATAAATAAATTATGCATGTCAAACTTCCAGCTTTCTTATTGTGTAAAAAAAGCTAGTTAGACAACAATGTTGATTTTGGATTTTTCAATCACTTATGAAAATACAAGACTATGCAATAGTAAATTAGAGATTTGAAAACTAAGAAAATAAATAATACTTTTGACAAGCTGTAGGTAGAAATTGGGAAATTTGACAACCTTCCTCTGTCAAGTTCAGAATCCTATGAACTCCTTGTGTAATCAGAAAATGAATGTGTAATCAGAAAATGAATCCCTTGAAAAAATACGCCAGTTGCTGCCCCTTTCCGAGGAGCTTCCCTAACAAGTCGGGGAACTAGCCCAACGCACTGGCTCTGAAATATCCAACTTAAAGTAGGGGATTCTGTAGGTTTATTCAGTTGGTTTTTAACTGTCGCTTTTTGCGTCTTTAACGAGATTGTTAATTGTTTTTGTCCCAGGTTGTAAACCAAAAGACACAATGCCATTAACATCATCATTGTCTCTACTCTTTCTGGATTTTTCACAAAAAGACTATGGGCGAAAAATGACGGGTCTTTGATAAATCTAAATCCTCTTTCTGTTGATAGGTGTTCTTTATATATTCTCAATATTTCTATGGTTTATAATTCGCTTGTCTCTAAAATATTCGTTGCTAAAATAAATCGACTACAACAGTTATGATGTTGGGTGATTAACTCCTGATTTTCTATTAGTTTACTACAGTACTGTCTGTCCTTTATTTAACCTGTCGGCAATTTCTAGGTCCGTATTGTATGATATTTTAATTTTGCTGCCAGTTCTTTAACTTTTAATTGCGCTAAGGATGTCTGTTCAAATTCTTCTTTGACTAATCTACCTACTTGTTTACTAGTTTTTAGAAAGTCCTCTTGAATGCTTTGGGTTAATTTCTTTAAGTTTGCTTTTTTTCTGTCTGCACTTTCTACTCATAGCCATCTTTGCTCTATTCCCCCATAAGATACTTTTTCTTCTTGATAGCTATATCCTTTGATTTCACCTGGTTTTAGTTCTGTACTGGTAAATGCCTTGACCAAGTTTTTGGCTTTTTTAATGGATAAAGGTACTCGACTTATCCATTTCATGTTCGACATTAATTTTAAATCACTTTCGCTATATAATGCACTATCAGCCACCATTATACCTTCAAAATCTATTTGTTCGTCATACTCCACCAAGATTTGAGCAAATACTGCTTTATCTGATTCATCTCCTGATGCTCTTCTAAAAAGTAAGGGTATATCTCCGTCACTACTTACTAGTAAATCTAATATACATTGTTTTAAGTCTGGACGCTGGTGACGAGAATATCCTTGTGTGATGTTAATCGGATTTTCTCGGTTCATTCCTAATTCTTGTCCTAAATTATTTAGGCAATTATTATACTCTCCATGCAAATGCAATGAGGTTGAACCTAAATGGGAATATTTGGTTGATTGCTACTTCATGTTTATTTACTACTTATAAGGCAATTATTAGGAATAATTTAGTTAATCCATATTTGTATAGCTTATCCATTACTCTGCCTATTTTATCATCATTTAAATCTTCGCCTTCAATTCCCGATCCTAATCCATATTCTATGGCTTTTTCCTCAAGAAATTGAGGAAATAAATATAATGGTCTCCATAGAAAACCTAGTCCATAATGATTGCTTTGACTATTTCTCCTGTATTCACTTTCTCTCTACTATCTATTCAGAATATCCTATTGATTATTTCTAAAATTCCTATCTCATCTCTTATTCCCAAGTGATCCAAGTTCTTACTCTCAAACTCTCTTTCTTGGTAATTCATATTTTTAGGTATTTTTATTTAATTCAGGAGTATTTACATTCATTTCATCATCTTTTATCCTGAATTTATTGTCAATACTTACGAGTTCCAAGTTGTTGGCAGGTTTTTTTGTATTGTCGATTCTTTTACTAGTTCAAGTATCTGTTTACTACGTATTTTTTTGGGATTTTTATACATTTGTATGTGTACTAAAAAATGAAGTGCGGAATGTGGGGTCTATTAAAATAGAGATTTAAGATTAAGTTATGTAGTCTGGTAAGAAGGAGTAAATCCTTATATTGTGGTAGAACTGCTA
Source organism: 'Nostoc azollae' 0708 (assembly GCF_000196515.1). Taxonomy (NCBI): domain Bacteria; kingdom Bacillati; phylum Cyanobacteriota; class Cyanophyceae; order Nostocales; family Nostocaceae; genus Trichormus; species Trichormus azollae. The sequence goes on along the minus strand of NC_014248.1, from coordinate 3,924,343 downwards.
TCACCAGTAATGGAAAAAGAAGACTTGGGACAAAGCCTAAGAGATGTAGAAAAACCGCCAGTAAAATAGTAAGGTTATGAACAAATATTAAGATTACCTTATTACGTAATATTTGATAGATATCAATCAGAATTTAAGATGTGCCATTCATTTAATTGGCACATCTTAAATTCTGAAGTTTATCAGATTCTCGTTGTTGGATACCAGATTTAGAACTGGGTTTAGGTGTGTAGATAGGTAACTATAAGGGTGTCGAAATATCTTGGTTACGATGGTATGATCCTGGTGGAAATTTGGTTGTAACCAGTGTGGAACAAAAAACTCAACAGCTTGACGAGGAAAGAATCAAACTTGATCAAAAAACTCAACAGCTTGACGAGGAAAGAATAAAAACGGAGAAATTAATAGCTCAGTTGAAATCTCTGGGGATAGAACCTGATGTATAGAAGACAGTAAGGATTTAATCATAATGGGTATTAACTAGTGAAACGACCTAATCAAAAAGTTTTTAGGATTTCTTTACCAACCTCACAATGAAGTTCATTTAAAAGGACATGATATGAAATTCCATTTATATAACGAGTAATTTCTGACGGACTGTTAAAGATTCATTATAAGCAACAACTGCTTGCAAATTATTCTCTACAGTATGGGTCCTTTGTAAATACTGCAAAGCATTACCCAACTTATTTTGCAGCATTGCATATTCTCTAGGATGTTCGAGCAAATTAACTTGTTTGAGTGCCTCATCAAATGTTTGTACTGCTAAACCTTCACAAAGTGCTTTCTTTTCTTTATTGTTAGGTATTGAAAGCTAGGCGATCAATTGTTAGATAATATTGCCCATGATGCTAAGACAGGTGAGCAGTTAGCACGTTTCCGTAGTACTTAGGGTTTTAATTTAACGGAGATGTACGCATATAGACGCGGATTAATTATCTGCGTTTTTTTTTGGGTTTATCCCATATTCGGTTTTAGGATTAAAGTCGATATGCGATCGCAAATAAAAAACTTCTCCAGAAGGTGACTAAATCTGTTGATACAGAGGAAAACAATCGGTTTCGTAAACTGCCTATTCTCACTTTTCCACTTTCACATAAACCTTATCACCCTTAACTCTCACTTCATAAGATTGAAGAGAAACATCACGTACTGTTAAACATTCAGCTGTCTTTAAATCATATCGAAATTGATGTGATGCACAGGTGATAATGTCATTTTCTACCTTACCTTTATCCAGGGGAAGACCTAAATGAGAACAAGCATTACGATAACAGATTATATTATTACCCTGTCGGTATAAAAATATGTTTTGATTTTCAAGTTTAACTGCTAATACATGATTGTCAGGAATGTCATTTACATTCGCTACTCCCATCCAATAGGAATTTATATTAATAGGAGTAAGGGTGGCATTAGGGCTATTATTAACGGCAACTATATTGCTAATTTCTGGACAATATTTTTTAACGGTTTGTTCTACTAACTGAGTTAAGGTTAAAGTTGAACTAGCACAATTACTACAACTACCAATTAATTTAACGTCTATTCTATCTGGTGGTTTAATTGCTACTAATTCTACATCACTATCATGACTTTGTAAGCTGGGGCGAATTTCGGTTAATGCCGTTTTTATCCTTTCTGATAATGGTGGTTTAACCAAATTATGATATAGCAAAACAGCATAGACAATTTCATCATCTACTGCATTATATAAAGCTGATATGTTGTCTTGTTTCAGACTTCTGACTAAATTAGTCAATGCAGCTTTATGAAGAGATTCAATAGCCCTTTGCAAACCGACAGCAACACACCGTTGACTTTCATCCCACTCAGAAATAATTGCGTCAAATCTCTGAATATCACCTATCAAATTCTCTAAATTATCCATAAACTATCTGCGTTCATTTGCGATTAATAATAATTCAATCCCTCAGATAAATCTGTAGGGATCAATAACTTCCAACTTGGTATTTGTTCAAACTCATTTCATTCGGAAATCTTTGAGCAGGAAAGGCATTATTACACCTGTAATTAAGCTGGATACAGTGATGGGGATGCACAGGGGAATTTCTAGCTGTGCTAATAACACTAATAACAGTGTGCCGATACTACTAGCAATGGTAGTTTGGCGGACAAAATACAGAGGGTCACGAAATAGTTTACCCTTCAACAATAATTTGAAGGAAAACCAGCTTAGTTGCAACATACAAATCTCCTAGTATTTAGATAATAAATTGATCATACATAAACCTAAAATAATTGCCGGAATCACACCAACCGGGGCAAATAAACTGCCAATTGTAGCAGCAAATTTATAGCCGATTTCTTTACCTGCTAGGAGCATAGCACCAATTGCTCCGCCAATCATTGAGAAAATTAAAGAGATTATTAACCAAGTTAATTCGGTTTTAAAATTTAATTCCGTATTCAAACTATGTAAAAAATCTCTAAAGACAGGATCATGGATAAATTCCAACATTGTGATTTTCCTACCTTTCTGAATTTGTTGGCTTGTGAATAGAATTCGAGACTAATTAAACTAAGTCCGATGAGACGCACTGTAGTTATCAATTTAAAATGCTAATTGCTTGAATTTCTATTTGTAGATCTTGTAGTGCTTTCGCTACAATTTCGGCTTGTTCTGTCTGTTGATGTGCGGTGAATATTTGCCAAGCTTCTTGATAATATGCTTGTGCTTTTAACAAATTCTGCGGATTTCCTAATTCTGGCTTTTCTGGATGATCAGGTAAGTTGAAAAGGGCGTTAGCTTTGTTAGAGACGGTGTTAGCATATTCTAAGGGTGTATCTCTGGGATTACGCGCTTTTAAGGCTTCGTTGTATGCAGCAATAGCCCGCAAATTATTCTCTACAGGATGGGAACTAATTAAATATTGCAAAGCATTACCTAAGTTATTTTGCAACATTGCATATTCCCTGGGATGATCAATCAGGTTAATATGTTTGAGTGCGACTTCAAAAGACTGTACTGCTAACCCTTGACGTAAATATTCCCGTTCTGATGCCATTGGCATAGAAAGATATGCGATCGCAATATTATTGTATAAAATTGCGTATTCCTGTGGGTAATCTTGCCAGCTAAATACCCGCAGTGCTTCATGATAGGCTTGGATACTATCAGTTATCCGCGCTAAGTTGTAGGGCACTAGGGATTGCAACACTAACCCCAAATTCATCTGAGCTTCTGCTACTTCTTCAGCTGTAGCATGTTTTTGTAAAATTTCTAATGCTTCCTCATAATCCGCTTTAGATTGTTGTAGTAATTGAGGAGTAGAATCAGGACTAATTTGTAATATCCCCGCCATTCCTATTTTAGTTCTTGCTTTTAGCAAAGCATAGTCATCACCACACATTTGATAGGCATGATAAAATAGCCGCATTGCATTCCGTAAATCTTGAGAATTTTTAGCTTTCTTTTGAGAATCTTGGGCTATTTCTATCAGCATTTGGATTTTTTCCTCTGCTGTAGCTGACTCCGAAGATATGGCCGCAATAGCAGCGTTGACAGCTGAATCTGTAATACTAAGGGTCATAGTTGGCGTACTCTAGCCAGTTGGGGAATTTGGTTGTGAATGACCGCACAAATGCGGTGAAAAACTGGTTTACGCAAGTTTCAAGACTCCCCAATCTCACATTTTTTCATCTTGACTAATTTGGAACATGAAACACAGAGAAGCCAAAAAGCTAAAAAGTGAAAGTTAGAACTCGCAGGTATTTTTACCTAAAAATATCAATGAATTCTCCTTTATTTCCCAGAATCAGTCCTTATCACTATAAAGCAATCCATTGATCAAATTCTATAGGGAAATTACCAAGACTAATATTAGTTTTAATTAATTTTAAATTTCTTGCCCTAATTTTGGTATCTATATTTTACCAATTAGCTATAACTTGGGAAACTTTTAGACTACTTTATATGTGATTTCCATGATGAAATCATCAAAATTGCATTTTTATTTCCGAGGATTTTTTTAACGCAGGGGTTCACGGAGGAGATTACAGAAGTTGTTCATAACAATACTAAATGTCTACGAGAAAATTTAATTGATTTAAACAATACCTTAATTTAAGATAATATTATATTGATCAATAGGTGAACTTCTCCACGATTTCTTCACAGCGCCAGTTAAAAAGTGAATCATGTTTCTAATTCTATTGCGTATGTCCTCATCCACACAGACAGAATTATTCTGTCTATTTCGTTACATCAACAACAAAACATCAACAACAGAACAATATATAGGCTAATGACGAATGTACTCTGGCTTCAAGGTGGTGCTTGTTCCGGTAACACCATGTCTTTTCTTAATGGTGAAGAACCTACTGCTTGCGATTTAATCGCTAATTTTGGTATTAAAGTTCTTTGGCATCCTTCCTTGGGTGTGGAACTGGGTAACAACCTACAAACTCTTCTATGGGACTGTGTTTTAGGTAAGACTCCTTTGGATATTTTGGTATTTGAAGGTAGTGTAGTTAACGCCCCCAATGGTACAGGGGAATGGAATAGATTTGCTGACCGTCCTATGAAGGATTGGTTAATAGATTTATCCCAAGCTGCTAAATTTATTGTGGCGGTGGGAGACTGTGCAACTTGGGGAGGAATTCCCGCTATGTCACCTAACCCCAGCGACTCGAAAGGATTACAGTTTCTCAAACGGAAAGAAGGCGGTTTTTTAGGTAAAGATTTTGTTAGCAAAGCGGGTTTACCTGTAATTAATATTCCCGGTTGTCCCACACACCCTGATTGGATAACGCAGATATTAGTGGCGATCGCCACTGGACGCACAGATGATATAGTTCTCGATGAACTACACCGTCCCCAAACTTTTTTTAACACCTACACCCAAACCGGTTGTACCCGGAATATTCACTTTGCATACAAAGCTACAACAGCAGAGTTTGGACAACGCAAAGGCTGTCTATTCTACGACTTGGGTTGTCGTGGTCCCATGACTCATTCCTCCTGTAACCGCATTCTTTGGAATCGTATATCATCGAAAACCCGCGCCGGAATGCCTTGCTTAGGCTGCACAGAACCAGAATTTCCCTTTTTCGACCTCAAACCAGGAACAGTATTTAAAACTCAAACTGTGATGGGTGTTCCTAAAGAAATACCACCCGGTGTCAACCACAGAGATTATGCAGTCCTCACGGTTGTTGCCAAAGACGCAGCACCAAAATGGGCAGATGAAGACTTTTTTACTGTTTAGGGACTAGGGGTGGGGGAAGATAAGAGAAATGAGGGAGATGGGGAAGTAATTTTCATAATGCCCACCAATTACCAATCACCAATTACAAATCACCCAGAAGTTATGCCAATTCAAACCTTAGATATTTCACCCGTTGGTAGAGTTGAAGGCGATTTAGATGTGCGTGTCGAAATCGAAAATGGATATGTCACAAATGCCTGGACTCATGCCGAACTTTTTCGCGGTTTTGAAATCATTTTACGCGGTAAAGACCCCCAAGCAGGTTTAATTGTTACACCCCGAATTTGTGGAATTTGTGGTGGTTCTCATCTCAGTTCTGCATCTTGGGCATTAGATACTGCTTGGGGAACAGAAATTCCTAGAAATGCTATTTTGGCGAGAAATTTAGGTCAAATTGTCGAAACAATTCAAAGCATTCCCCGCTATTTTTATGGCTTGTTTGCTATTGATTTAACTAATAAAAATTATCGCCGTAGTCATTTTTATGATGAAGCCTGTCGGCGCTTTGCTGCTTTCACAGGTACATCCTATGAAATTGGTCTGACAATTTCCGCCAAACCTGTCGAAATTTACGCTTTATTAGGTGGTCAATGGCCGCATTCTAGTTACATGGTTCCTGGTGGTGTAATGTGCGCCCCCACCTTAACTGATATTACGCGCGCTTGGGCAATTCTGGAATATTTCCGCACCAATTGGTTAGAACCAGTTTGGTTAGGTTGTTCTTTAGAAAGATATGAAGAAATTCAATCTTATGAAGAATTCCAAAAATGGTTAAATGCTGATGTTAAACATCGGGAATCAGATTTAGGTTTATACTGGCGCATGGGTTTAGATATCGGTTTAGATCGATATGGTGCTGGTGTGGGTAAGTATGTAACTTGGGGATATATTCCCCATGAAGATAAATACAATAAACCCACCATTGATGGACGTAACGCTGCTGTAATTATGAAAAGTGGTGTTTACGATAGCTTCACTGATACCCATACCTTGATGAATCAATCATTTGCCCGTGAGAATTTAACCCATTCTTGGTATGATGAAGGTACAGAAGATTGGCATCCAAGTGATCGCACTACTTTACCTACTATGAATAATAATAAAGACTTTGGCGGTGCATATTCCTGGGCACCTGCAGTCCTTCACCAAGACTTAGGACGTTTAGAAGCCGGACCCCTAGCACGTCAGTTAGTTGCAGGTGGAAAACATGGTGAATCTTGGCAACATTACGACCCCTTCATTCTTGATGTCTTCAAAAAAATGGGCGGTGCAAATGTTCACGTTAGGCAAATAGCAAGAGTCCACGAAATTGTTAAGTTATATCGCCAAGCTGAACGCTGTTTACGGGAGTTTAAACTTAACGACCCTTGGTATATTAAACCTAAAGAAAAAGATGGTAAAGGTTGGGGTGCAACTGAAGCTGCAAGAGGGGCATTATGTCACTGGGTAGAGATTGAAGATAGCAAGATTAAAAATTACCAAGTTATTGCCCCGGGTACATGGAATATCGGACCCCGTGACGGTGCAGGACAACGAGGACCCATAGAACAAGCATTAATAGGTACGCCTATTGAAGATGCTAATGACCCCGTAGAAGTTGGTCATGTTGCGCGTTCTTTTGATTCTTGTTTGGTATGTACTGTTCATGCCCATGATGCCAAAACTGGAGAAGAATTAGCACGTTTTCGGACAGCTTAATCAGTTAACAGCAGATTGCAGATCAATGAGGTACAGAATCTAAATTGAAAGCTAGACAGCAAGAGAGTTTTACTCCTGACTCCTGCTGTAACAGTTATCAGTTATCACTAAAAATTGATAGCTGTTACTTATCAGTTGGATGACAAAATTTCTCTAAGTAGTGAGTTAGTCTGACCTTAATGCGCTCCCAGGAACTGCAATTTATAAAGTAAGCTTGTGTCTAATTTAGAACTATACAAATATCTTCCTCAACTTCCTGATGCAGCACTGCAAGAATTTACACAATGCTGTATTTTAGAGCACTCAACAGCCCCAGGATTAGAGTTTAAACCTGATGAAGCTAAGTTAAAAAACTTAGGACCATTCAATTACATCAAGCTGCTAATTGACCAATTCATGAAAGTAAAACCAGACCGAATACTGCTCGGTTAAGGAAAAAGAGGGGGTAAGATCAAGAGAAATGTGTTCGCGTTTTGTTTACGAGAACTAACAGATTGACTTTTTCTCTTTGAGGCTATCGTATAATTCCACCCAATTTTGCCTAAGAGAATCAATACACGACTGCAAGTGGTAAATTTGGGTTCGTCTGGCAACCGAGAGGACAGCATGAATATGATTTGGGCTTCCAGCCTTGCCTAAATGCTTATATTCGCTGAGTTTATCAGGTGATTGAGTAGGGAAAATAGGCTTGTTAGCCTACAACTTGTAATAGCAGTAAGTACCCTGCTGACCCGATGCTTGGTAACAGAAAACGCAACATCCAGGAGGTGCTACCTAGAAGCCTGAATTTGTTGAATAGATAGTTGTAAAGTCGCAATAGCTTGTTGTATTAATTCGGCTCTAGAAATAATATCCGAGTCTTTTGCAGGCATTGACTTACGGGGGGAATGAGAAAAATTAACTTGTTCACGGAATATTTACGAGAACAAATACCCATTCATTTTATAGTTTTTTAAAACTAAAATGAAACTGAACAGAGGTGCAAATGTCACTAATCAACTTTGAAGTCATTGCAGCATCAGTGGCCAAAGCGCAATTGCTTGTGGCGTTAGAACAAGTCATTCCCGCTCAAACTATACACAGAGCAATTATCAATACTTCTTCTCAAGAACGAAGAGAAGGAATACTACCCACTCACGTAGTTGTAGCTTGAGTCATTGCCATGAGTTTTTCCTCAACTGACTCTATAGTTGATGTCTTCAAAAATCTGATTCAAGGTTTGAGTGGTTTACAAATACCCCATCGTCTACGTTTTATTGCACCAACTTCTTCATCAATCAGTGAAGCACGTCAAGGAATTGGTCCTAAAGAATTGGTCCTGGTGTGATGACTCGTTTGTTTGAAATGGTAGTAAAACCCCTGGCCACAATACAAACACCAGGTACTTTTTTGGGAGGATTAAGATTGATGGCTGTAGACGGAACAGTTTTTGATATCCCTGATACTCCAGCCAATGGTAAAGTATTTGGTTATCCTGGTTTACCACCGGGTACATATCCAGCTTTTCCAAAGGCCAGATTGGTTTTTTTAGTAGAAGCAGGAACTCATGTAATTGTTGATGCTCTCTCTATTAAGTCCCTATGGAATTGGTGAAAGAAAAAGAGCAATTCAAATCCTTCCCAGTGTTGGGGAAGGAATGTTGTTAATGTGGGACAGGGGATTGCATTCTTTTAAAATGGTTCATGCCGCAATCAAACAAAAGTGTCATATCCTTGGTCGTGTGCCAGCGAATGTGAAATTTGAGCTCGTCAAAACTTTGGGTAATGGTTCTTATTTGTCTTGGGTTGCACCTGATAGTAAATCTAAAAAGAAAGGTGCAAAGAGAATTCCTATTTGTGTAATTGAATATGTGATTGAAGATAATGGTTCTGATAAAGTATACCGTTTGACTACTGATTTGATGGATATTTCGACTTTCCCAGCACTGATTTTAGCTCAAGAATATCATACTAGATGGGAAGCTGAGAATACTTTGGATGAATTAAAGGTGCATCTATTGGGGCGTAAAACTCTGATTCGTTCTAAGAGTCCTCGTGAAGTAGTCCAAGAAATTTATGGTTGGTTGTTAGGACATTTTTGTATTCGTTGTTTGATGTTCCAAAGTGCTTCCGAAGCAGGAATCTCACCATTAGGTTTGAGTTTTACTGGTAGTTTACGATTAATTCGACGTGCTGTTCCTCAATTTCCACAAGCTGATACTGAAGATTTACATCTATTTTATAGTTGGTTAGTTCCAGAAATTTCATATTTAGAAATACCACCTCCTAAATTTAGAAGTAATCCTAGGATTCTGAAAAAGACGCGCTCCAAGTTCCTGAGTAAAAAATGATTTTATCGTGGTAGTACCACTGTCAATCAACCTTCTTTTATGTTTTTAACAACTGCTATTTAGCCTTATCATATTTTCGCGTTTCTACCTTTATATCTACCTTTATATTTGAGCAATTAAATATTATTTATTGATGGGGACACTCTTCTTTGTTCATAGTGTGGCTTTTCTGTTTTAACGGGGCTTTTAATTCTCGTAACTCAAACGCGAACTCTTTTCTCCTGATCTTACCTCCTCTTCTTCCTTAACCGAGCAGTATTGAAACCAGACCCAACTAGAGCAGGTTTGGTAGCTCTAATCGCTGTAGAACAAGCAGATAAACACAATTTATCAGGTTTACCTACGATGGTTGATTTTGTTTCTCTTTATGTTAAGTATTGAATTCCTAAAGACGGCACTAATCCTGAAGAAGCAGATAAGATTCTAGCTAAAGCATCCCAAGACCAGTATGATAAGTTAGCCGAAACTGCTAAATGACATGTTGTAAGTTCATAGATTCCTAGAGTGGGTATTTCCCACTTTTAAAATTCAAAATTTAAAATTCAAGATTTCTAAGAAATCATAATTTAGACACTACCATTGTTTATTTCAATCAAAAATAAATGAAATATCAATCTGGCTTTATTCGTGAACTCATGAATTCCTGAATTCCTGATAGCGGAGCGTGGCGTTAGCCATACTCCTGATAGCCTTCACTCACATAGTGTGTGTGCTGTAGGCATAGCGTGGCAATAGCCATACTCCTGAACGCCTAAACTCCTAAATAAATCCTCATCAACTTTAAAATCGTTTTTTGATATAATGTAATATGAAGAATTATAGAATTATAAATATTCTTTGCAGATTCTTGATTGCATAGATGTTTATCATTCATACCGTTTAATTTTAGACACTGTATATCTCTGTATATCTAATGTTAAGATTGCTATGAAGACAGATATGAATTGGCAGCAACTTGCCTTACCTATCGTAGTTACAGAAACTACACCTAATTTTTTGGGAGAAATTATCCAAGAAACCCTGGCTTTAACTCGTCGTCTGTTTATTCAACTCCAACGTCGTCCTTCTAGTCTGGTAGCAGGAATTATTCAACCTGTGATGTGGTTAGTCTTATTTGGTGCTTTGTTCCAAAATGCACCCAAGGGTTTATTTGGTACTACGACAAATTACAGCCAATTTCTAGCCGCAGGTGTAATTGTATTTACCGCCTTTGCTGGGGCTTTGAATGCAGGTTTACCGGTGATGTTTGATCGGGAATTTGGCTTTTTAAATCGGTTGCTGGTTGCACCGTTAGCTTCGCGCTTCTCAATTGTTTTTGCTTCTACCATTTTTATCATTAGCCAAAGTTTACTGCAAGCGGCGATAATTGTGGGTGCAGCAGCGTTTTTAGGTGCGGGTTTACCCAATGCAGTCGGATTAAGTGCGATCGCATTAATAGTCTTCCTGCTGGCTTTAGGTGTAACAGCGATTTCCTTGGGTTTAGCTTTTGCTTTACCAGGACACATTGAATTAATTGCGGTTATTTTCGTTACCAACCTACCTTTGTTATTTGCTAGCACAGCTTTAGCACCATTATCCTTTATGCCTAGTTGGTTGCAGGTTATCGCCACTCTCAATCCTCTTAGCTATGCCATTGAACCCATTCGCTATTTGTATCTACACAGCAATTGGGGATTAAATGATGTCGTGATGCAAGCTTTTTGGGGTGATGTTAGCTTTGGAGGAGCATTGTTAGTCTTACTAGGATTTGCTATGGTGGCTTTAATTAGCATACAGCCCCAATTACGTCGGACTCTTGCTTAACAATAGAAAGCAAAATGTGAGGGTAAATATCATGAAACAACCGTCTTTACGAATTCAGAAAATCTTGATAGCTACTTTAGCAGGATTGAGTTTTGCGTCTTTGCTGACAGAACAACCTAGCTTAGCTGATACTAATCAACCCTTTAGTGGTTTAGACAACGGCACTAATAGCAATCCTTTATCTGGTAATTCCTCAGATTTCAATTTATTTAACCTGATTCATCAGGCAAATTTCGGCACTCCCAACTGGGATTCTAATCAACAGAATCAACAATTGCATGATGCAGCAGTAGATTTTAAGGACAGACAAAAAAAATTAATACAAGGTCAGCAACAGCAAAATCCTAACTTACCTACATCTGGTCAAAATACATCAGCGTTGATTATCCTCCCTTCAGACAAATAACTCATTGTCAGTTGTCAGTTGTCATTTTTCCATTCTGACTCCTGACTACTGACTACTAGCAAATCATCTGGTTGAAAAATTACAAACCAAGTGCAGCTAAAATATCATCAGCATGGGTAGCTGTGTTGACACTATCATCTGCATGAATAATTTTACCACTGGGGTCAATTACATAAGAAACACGCTTGGCATAACCACCACCGTCAACATCGTAAGCAGCAATAATGCTTTTATCGGTGTCAGCTAGTAGGGGGAAATTCAAGTTATATTTTTGGGTAAATGCTTGGTGAGAAGCTTCATCATCTGCACTCACACCCAGTACAATAATATCTTTATTGATATATTGTTCCTGTGCATCACGGAAGCTGCAAGCTTGTTTGGTGCAGCCTGGTGTATCATCTTTGGGATAAAAGTACAAAACTACGGTTTTACCCACAAAATCAGATAATGATACCGTATTGCCGTTTGTGTCTGTCGTGGTAAATGCAGGTGCAACTGTACCAACTGCTAGAGGCATAATTCAGAGTTCCTGTATTAAGTTCTGATGCACTACAGATTTTACAATAATTTAGAATAAACAGGGAATAGGAAATAGGAAATAGGGCATTGGGCATTAGGAAATTTACTTCCCCATCACCCTCATCACCCTCATCACCCTCATCACCCTCATCACCCTCATCACCCTCATCACCCTCATCACCCTCATCACCCTCATCTTCCACGTCCCCAGTCTTAAACTTATGACTACTGCTAACTACACCAATCCAAAACCCTTTGTTTATTCGCAGATTACAGTAGAACGAGCCAAGCGCTCGCTAATTTGTTCGCCTTTCAGATTGGCATTATTTCTGACAATGCAAATTAAAAGTGTACCTGTGAGTGCGATCGCCATGGAAAATGGGATTAAACAAGGTTATACCCAACGTCCATTATCAGAACTAGTCTGTGACAATCATTTAAACTGGCTGATTCAAGTAGGAATATTGCGACGAGAAGTAGATGGACAAGGAATTACAGACAGTTTTCGTCTTACACCCCTTGGACATCAGTTATTAGAAAAATTACAGAAACAAGAATTATGTATACCAACATTGAGCGATCACCTCTATGATGCTTTCATCCGTTGGGTTAGACTGCCTTTTTAGTAAGGGATAGGGTATATGTGGGGTATAGGGGAAAACAGGGAATATTTATCTTTTTCCCAAAATCCTAAAGTCCGCCGTATTTTCCCTGATACACCATATTCCTCCTGAAAAATTGACAAGCTAAGTAAAGCAAGTCAAAGTGAACTAGAGACAGAATGCAACAATCCCAAGCAACAGACACAGAGAATAATTAATTACTTGTTCCCTATTCCCCGTTTCCTGTTCCCCGTTTCCTGTTCCCTATTCTCCATCACGAATTACAAATTACAAATTATGAAATCAATTATGGTTGTGGGGACAACATCCCACGCAGGAAAATCACTAATTACCACAGCTATTTGTCGGATTTTGTCCCGTCGTGGATGGCGAGTAGCGCCCTTTAAGGGACAAAATATGGCTTTAAATGCTTATGTTACCCCCAGTGGTGGAGAAATAGGTTATGCCCAAGCTGTACAAGCTTGGGCAGCGGGTGTATCCCCATTAGTGGAAATGAACCCAATTTTACTTAAACCCCAAGGGAATATGACCTCCCAAGTGATCCTCAAAGGTAGACCCATCGGTAAAGTTAGCGCCACAGATTATTATGAGCAGTATTTTGACATTGGTTGGCGAACAATAGAAGAAAGCTTAAAGCATTTAGGCACAGAATTTGATGTCTTAGTTTGTGAAGGTGCCGGTAGTCCCGCAGAGATTAACCTAAAACACCGCGACTTAACCAACATGAGAGTAGCAAAATATCTGGATGCACCCACTCTGTTGGTAGTCGATATTGACCGAGGAGGTGCTTTTGCTCATGTAGTAGGGACTTTAGAATTATTAGAACCAGAAGAACGAGCTTTAATTCAAGGGGTAGTAATTAACAAATTCCGGGGAATACGATCAATCCTTGAACCAGGAATCAAATGGTTAGAAGAACGCACTGGTATTCCAGTTATTGGTGTTATCCCATATTTAGAAGAAGTATTTCCTGCTGAAGACTCACTAGACTTGCTGGAACGAAAATACCAGAAAACCCATGCTGAACTCAATATAGCCGTTATTCGCTTACCAAGAATTGCCAATTTTACTGACTTTGACCCACTGGAATCAGAACCGACAATTTCAGTAAAATATTTGAGTCCCAAGCAAGATTTAGGACATCCAGATGCGTTAATTATTCCCGGTACAAAGACTACTATAGCTGATTTAAGCGTGCTGCATAAAAGTGGTATGGCAGAAGCAATTCAAAACTATGCAGCTTCAGGAGGAACAATTTTAGGCATTTGTGGAGGATTTCAAATGCTAGGCCAAATTGTCGCCGACCCAGAAGGGATAGAGGGGCAAGCAGGCAGATATCAAGGATTGAATTTGTTACCTATTAAAACTGTGATTACAGGACAAAAAATAGCCCGTCAGCGTCAAGTGAGTTCTAATTATCCCCAAATGGGTTTACCAGTCAATGGGTTTGAAATTCACCAAGGGCGATCGCGCATAGAACAACCAACCGATAAACCCACCTGTCAACCACTATTTGATGATGTTAATTTAGGCTTAGTAGATAATTGTCAGTCCGTTTGGGGTACTTATCTGCATGGAATATTTGATAACGGTCCTTGGCGACGTGCTTGGATAAATCGCCTTCGTCAACAGCGAGGTTTGAAATCCTTACCCACAGGAGTTGCTAACTACCGAGAACAGCGAGAACAGATTTTGGACTCTTTAGCCACCGAAATAGAAAGCCATTTAAATTTAACTCCGTTTATATCTTAGGTAATTCGTAATTGGAAAAAATCTTACCCAGTTCCCAGTTCCCAGTCCCCAACCACTAATCACCAATGACTATCAATATCCGTTTTCTACCAGAAGATGTCACAGTTAATGCTGAAATAGGAGAATCCCTATTAGATGTAGCAGATAGAGCAGGGGTATCAATTCCTACAGGTTGTTTGATGGGAACTTGTCATGCTTGCACAGTGGAACTAGATCATGGAGAAATCATCTGTGCCTGCATCACACCAGTTCGACCAGGAAACGAGGAATTAACCATACATCTTTTTAGTGATCCGATTTGGTAGTTAATATCTAATGCGGTTAAATACTCGTCACATGTCTTTAGATCCGTAATTGGTAAAATTACAGCAGGAGTCAGAAGTCAGAAGTCAGGAGTAAAATTCTCTTGCTGTCTAGGTTTCAATTGATGTTATCATTGCGACTGACTAATAGTAGACTTTTAGTTTTCAGGGATTTCTAAACAATAAATTCTTAAATCTTTTCTGGTAGGTATCTTGCCTACCCACAGTCAACTTATTTTTAATTTTAAGCTAAAAAACCTGCTGCAGGTTTTGTTTGCAAATTCTAAAATTATTAAAACTAAAAGTTAATTGTCACAACGGTATTATTTGTTCCATTTTACCAGTTAATTTGAGAGATGCGAAAATAAAATTGTGATTTTTCAAAAAATTTCGTCACTTTTAAAATTCTGAATTGCTTGCAGCAAGAGGTGTTTCAGCTATATTCAACAGATAACTTAGTTCAATTTGCAAAAAATATTGCGGGAAGCAAGTAAATTAGCAAGGTTTGTGTTATTGTTTATTTATAGTGAATCAACAGAGCAAAAGCACGAAATAGCTGGCAAAACAATACATATTGGTTCCTGACCCCTGAATTCTTACTTCGCAATTACAGGTTCTCGGCGATTATGATACCAGCAAAATCAGGGAAGTTGTTGCCAGTATTTAAGTTTATAACTTTCTAAGTTTCTCCTAAATTTCGTTGTATGGAACAGGGGAAAACTCTGCATAAATTTCAATTTCTTCTTTAGCCATTTTCCCATAGTGGTTAGTTATTAGTCATGAGTCATTGATGGGAAAAGAGATAGCTGACTAATGATTTAGCAACACTTATATATGTTTTTCATCTGTACAAATGTTGCCGTAGAACGTGCGCCTCCCCCATAGTTTTACACATCATGACGACTGTAATCCTACAGTATGAACTTCTCATCATCCCCAATCTATCAAATCTAAAAATGTCTAGGAGCAAAAATCATGTCCGACGATAAAATTAGACAAATAGCTTTTTACGGTAAAGGTGGTATTGGCAAATCTACCACTTCTCAAAATACCTTAGCAGCAATGGCAGAAGTGGGTCAGCGTATTTTAATTGTTGGATGTGACCCCAAAGCAGACTCCACTCGTTTAATTCTTCACTGTAAAGCCCAAACCACCGTATTGCACTTAGCTGCGGAACGGGGTGCTGTAGAAGACCTGGAACTAGAAGAAGTGGTAATTACAGGCTTCCGGGGTATCAGATGCGTGGAATCTGGAGGACCTGAACCCGGTGTAGGTTGTGCCGGTCGTGGTATTATCACTGCGATTAACTTCTTGGAAGAAAACGGTGCATACCAAAACGTAGATTTTGTATCCTATGATGTATTAGGCGACGTTGTATGCGGTGGTTTCGCCATGCCAATTCGGGAGGGGAAAGCTCAAGAAATTTACATCGTGACCTCTGGGGAAATGATGGCGATGTTTGCAGCTAATAACATTGCTCGCGGTGTTCTTAAATATGCTCACACTGGTGGTGTGCGCTTGGGTGGCTTAATTTGTAACAGTCGTAAAACTGACCGGGAAGATGAACTGATTACCACACTTGCATCCCGATTAAGCACCCAAATGATTCACTTTGTACCTCGTGACAATATTGTGCAGCACGCAGAATTGCGGCGGATGACTGTTAACGAGTACGCGCCTGATAGTAACCAAGCTAATGAATACCGCTCATTAGCAGACAAGATTATCAACAATAAAAATCTTGCCGTTCCTACACCTATTGAAATGGATGAGCTAGAAGATTTGTTGATTGAATTTGGTATTTTAGAAAGCGAAGAAAATGCAGTAAGATTATCTGATGTGAGCAATGCTCAAGAAGAAGCTGCCAAGAAACAGGAAGACTTAGAAGGCGAAGCATTGGAAGCACTGAAAAAAGGTGACTTAGAAATAGTTGCTAGTGCAGAGAAAAAGAAGTGAGGCACTTGCTTTCACTGAAAAAACGAAGCCGTAAAAGCTTCTATTAAGAGCAGAAAGGTGGGCTATTCCCGTCCACCTTATCCATCATCATAATTACTCTGTTATCAAGCATAAATAACTCTATATTATTTAGTCTCTGTGTTCCCTAGTTTGTATTGGTTGATTTTTAGGGAATGGGTAATTACTCTTGTGTTCCCCATTTTCTTTTATCTACTCTATTTTCTGAGTTTTTTTTGTTATGAATCAACATTCCCTTGCGCCAGATGATTTACCGCCTTCTCAAGTCACATATCTTGATGAGATGTTACTGAAAAATTTAGATGAAGTGATTGGCAAACATTTTTATGCGAATTGTAATCGCATTATCCAAGTTTTATTATCAAATTGTCAATGGTGTATCAAGACAAACTCCCGTGCTGTAATTTTAATTATTCTTTGTCCTGATAGAGAAATGTATTGGCATATTTTTAATGCTATGCCCGAGTTATCTAAAAAGTTAAAGCTGTTTTCCCAAAGAGCAATTATTCGTCTTTGTCCTCCTATTAATAAAGGCATACCTTGGGAATTCAGAGTTAGTGAAGTATCTGCTGATAGAGATTGGTTGACATAATTTATTAATGCTTTAGATAAAGATGATGGCTCTACCGTACTTGTTATGCTAAATCACCAGTACACTACCGCGTAAATAAACCAACCATTCCAAATCACTGAAAAGCTCACGCCGTATTCATTATACATTTTGAATTTTGTTGGTGTTGGCGTAGCCTGCTGGAAGCACTATCTTGTTAGCGTAGCTCTTCTGAAAGAAGCATTTTGAATTCACGGCGGTACTAACCTTCCCTTTTCCTGCTCATATAAGCAACAAAGAGATATTTTAACCTCTAAAATATCATTTAACCTGGAAATAGAGAGTATAGAGCTAATGAAGCAGGAGAACCACCTCCGTAATAACTTGAAGTCTATTAGAACTCGCTTGGGTATGAGCCAGCAGGAATTGGCAAATCTTGCTGCTGTAACTCGTCAAACTATTAGTGGTGTTGAATCAGGGCTATATGCTCCTTCTGTAGCGATTTCATTGCGCCTAGCTAAAGCTCTTGGTTGTCAAGTGGAGGAACTATTCTGGCTAGAGCACGATTTACCTCAAATCGAAGCGGTGCTTACCAAACCTGTTAACAACCTCCAACAATTAAGAGTGAGTTTAGCGCGAGTGGGAGGTCAATGGATAGCTTATCCATTGGTTGGTAAGGATGCTTTTCGTCAAGATATGATTCCTGCTGATGGTGAAGGTGAGAGGCTGACAGATAGCAATAAGCTGAATGTCCGTCTGCTCGATGATAATATGGACAGGCTTTATAACACAGTTGTAATTGCTGGGTGTTCGCCTGTGATTTCCCTCTGGGCTAGAAGTACAGAACGGTGGCATCCTCAACTTCGGGTACAATACAACTTTGCTAATAGTATGAGGGCATTGCACAGTTTATGCAGAGGTGAGACGCATATTGCCGGGATGCATTTATATGATGTGGAAACGGGAGAATATAACACTCCGTTTGTGCGGAAGGTGCTGGTGGGAAAGGAAGCAGTAATCATCACTCTCGGAGTTTGGGAAGAAGGGTTGATGGTACAAGCTGGGAATCCAAAGCAAATTAAAAGTATCACTGATGTAGTGGAGATGGGTGCAGCGATCGCCAATCGTGAGGTGGGTTCTGGTAGCCGATCGCTATTAGAGCAAACTTTACAACAGGAGAAAATACCATTCCAATCACTGCAAGGGTTTGAGTGGATTATGAATAGTCATCAAGAGGTGGGATGGGCGATCGCATCTGACATGGTGGATGCTGGTATTAGTACAGCCTCTGTTGCCATTGCCTTTGGACTAGGATTTGTCCCCCTACGTCGGTCACGATATGATTTAGTCATTCTGAAAGAATATATGCAAGAGCCACCTGTACAACAATTACTGAGTACTCTCGGACATCGGCTGGTTCACTCACAATTACAAATCCTCGGTGGGTATGATATTAGCCAAATCGGCGCAGTTGTGGCCACAATTTAAGTTTCTAATTTTGTATCCGCTCAATTTCAGTGGGACAATTACAGCGTTTTAGTTAAATCCATTCATCTAGAGTCTGTTCTTACGATACCATTTTTATAATGTAAAGCACATAACATAAACTTATGGTAGAACCAGACTCTTTACCAACTGAGGTAATTCTCACAAACCCGCCTCAGTCTCTTGGTAAATTACTGCTTGATTGGACACCCCAACCAGGAAACTATCTTGATTTGGAAGGTAAAACCTATGCAGTTTTAGAGCGTCGTCATAAATATCAGCTTAAATCGGGGCGTTACCATCTATATAATATCGCTATTTACGTACAAAAAGCCCAACGACCATCAGAAAAAAGTTTAGTACAGGGACGCTGGGTTATAGGTGATGCTACTTGTGACTACAATGCTCATTCAGAAATTATCCGCTGTGCAGTCAACCCACAAGGACCCTGTGAGTCATGCCGTTTTTATGAGAATCAGGGAATAGGTGACAGGTAATAGATAAGAGTTTTGTCTAATTACGTATCTCTCACGAGAGCCCGAGTGATTATTACGAATTACCCATAACCTCTCGCACATTCAAGCGAGTACCATTCACAAAATCCCATCCTGACTGGGGACGTTTCCCAGTTAGCTGAACTTCTCTCAACAGCAACAAACCTTCACCAGTTTGTACAATCGCTCCCATTCCCTTAACAATACTGACCACTTCCCCTGGTTGACTTGATATAGTTGACAAATCAGGTATGTTATGTATTTTTTCTTGTAGTTCCAGTTGCAACTGGTGTATATAAGCAGAGTATATAGGAACAGTAGCAGTTATTTTCAGTGCTTGATCGCGAAAGGTCGTTATGCAGTTAGGATAAAAGCCTCTAATTTGATTGTGTAATTGAATAGCACTCTTTGACCAGTCTAAATTGTAATCTTGCTTTTGAATCAAAGATGCATAAGTTGCTGCATCGTTATCTTGAGGAATGGGTTGAATCTCTTGTTTTTCGAACTGGTACAAAGTTTCTATTAGTAAATCTGCACCAAGAGTTGCTAATCTCTCCGCTAAAATCTGGGCATTATCTAGCAAGTTAATTGGTGTTATGGCTTTTAGCAGCATATCTCCTGTATCCATCCCCACATCCATTAATATGGTAGTGATTCCGGTTTCTTGCTCACCGTTATATAAACACCATTGAATGGGAGCAGCCCCGCGATATTTGGGTAAAATTGAACCATGTACGTTAATACAGCCCAATTTCGGTATCTTTAAGATTTTCTTAGATAAAATTTGTCCATAGGCAGCCACAATAAACACATCTGCTGCTAGTTGTTGCAGTTGGGTTAAAGTTTCAGTATCTTTTTTGATTTTTTCAGATTGCCATACAGGTAGATTGTGAGCAGCAGCCAGTACTTTTACTGAGGAAGGTATTAATTTATTTCCACGCCCTCGGCGTTTATCCGGTTGGGTGACAACTCCCAAAACCTCAAACTCTGTATGATTCAACAACTTTTCTAGGGTGGGAACAGCAAATTGGGGAGTACCAAAAAATACAATTTTCATTAGTTATTAGTCATTAATCATTACTCAATATTAATTGCGTCACGAATCACTGACAACTGACTGCCCAAAATTGACTAAATCACGATATCCATGAAAAAGACGCAGTGTAGTTTGGCTGTGAGGATATTAAATTTTAGCTATTTAGTGGTAAACTATTGATTATCGGTGCAACAAAAATCTCTTGATCAAGTACAATGCTTTGGCAAGCTGGTCAGTTAATTTTAATTACTGCTCGTTTTCTCTACGAGTAAAAGTATTGCATTATATCTCAAGGCTGGATAGTTCAGGATCTACTTATTTCATATAATACCAAAGTTATGCTTTATTCTAGTTAAGCGATCACACTTACCTACATAGTATAAATATTGTTTATACTATGTAGGTTGTAGGAAAGTAGCAATTTATACCTTAGGATAAATAATAATGAGGTATTTGTTGATTGTCCAATGACCATCCTAGATTTTCCAAAGACTAAATCGCCTTTATAAAGATAATCTTTCGTTTTATCGAGGTTGACATTGTTATAGCAGATTTTTCATAGATAAAACTGTCTTAAATGCAGTAGCTAGTGCTACTGCATTTAAGACAGTTAAACTGAAGACTTAGGCATGATTCTTAATTTGCC
Source organism: 'Nostoc azollae' 0708 (assembly GCF_000196515.1). Classification (NCBI taxonomy): domain Bacteria; kingdom Bacillati; phylum Cyanobacteriota; class Cyanophyceae; order Nostocales; family Nostocaceae; genus Trichormus; species Trichormus azollae. The sequence goes on along the minus strand of NC_014248.1, from coordinate 3,903,495 downwards.
TAAAAACTAGCTTATACCCTTTTTAGAGTTACCTGCTATTTTAGTTAATGCTAAATACAGGTAGAACTTACATTTATAGTCACATCAAAAATACTCGAGTGAAAAACAATAGTATTTTATGTGATCAGATTCTCCTGAGAAATTACAAATTTTAAATATTGTAAAGGTGTGAATGATGATACTGAAACTTTTGTAAAGTGATGCAAAATTTAGAGAGATTATCTCCTTAGAGCCTCTAGTTTGTTGTTATACATAATAATAGCTTTTCCCAGTCGCCTGAATAGACATTGATCCTCACAATAGCAACCGCCCCTTAGAGAGTCCACTTATGCTGAAATCCCTTTTGCTGTCAGGATGGTTCCGCGTACAACCATTTCTTAAGTACGCTGTTGTTATTATAGTAGTTGCTCCTTTTATAGGAGTATCAGTTCACACATCCTTAGCGAAACAATCACAGGCAGCAAAAAGTAGTTCTGGGCTGAACGAATTGGATTCAAAATCCCAAAAAACAATTGTTGCTAGAAAATCTTATTTAGATATAGGTGAACTTACTTCTTTGCCAGGCAAATTTGGGATTGGACTAGCAAATACATCTATAAATCAAAAAAGGGAAATATTAGTAAATTCTGGGATAGGACAAAATAATTCTCACTCAAGCGATGATATAAATGTTACTGATAATTCCCCTCTTGTAAAACAGGCTCAGTTACCAAATACGCCTGTTGTCCAAACTAGTTTAATCCAAAAATTAAAAGCAGCCAAAAATCATGCTTTGGGTGGTCTTAACTCTCAAGGGAGTGAAAATCTCGATCATGAGGGATTAGTAACATCTAGTATTAGAGAATCACAGCCACCCTTAATGAAAGAAGTTCCTATAGATGGACCACCAAGGGATGCTGATGCTTTACCAAATGATCCCATGGGTAGTCCCCATCCAATTCCTTGGCAGTGGATTATGACGACACAAGAAGCAATTGGTGGTCAAGGGCATTCTGGAGTGCGGTACTATCGCAGCATACCAGTGGTTTCTCCTGATGGTAGATATGCTGTTTATAGCCGTGTACAACTGGAAGTCAACCCAGAAATGCACAATAGCCGAGTGACTAGCTTATTGTTTATAGAAGACCGACAAACCAAGAGTTTGCGGGTAATAGCTAAAACGGCTAACGTTAATGATCCTTTATTAAAACAGGCTGTGTCGGAAACACAATCTCAGGCTGAAGGGAAAATAGCGGTCTTAGTTCCGATCAGTTGGTCTCAAAAAGGTGATCGCTTTTTAGCCCGCAAATTTCTAGGCATCTTTAACACAGCAGATGTAACAGACCAGGCTGTAATTTGGGATCGACAGGAAAATAATGCCAAAACAGTTGCTCCCATCCAAGCTGACGATGAGCATGAAAAAATAGCAATATTGTTAGGTTGGAGTAAAAAACAGCCCGATAATGCCCTATTCCGATCTGGTGAACTAGGTCAAGAAAATTGGCCTCTCGTGCAAGTTGCCAGCGATGGTAAGACAGTGAATGTCACCACAGACGGAGATCAGCCAGTAACTTTTGGTGTTACAGAGTCACAAATTTGGGCAGAACCACAAGTTGCTTCCAGATAGCTTGAGTAACAAAATGAGCCTCATTCCTTATTTATTCCCTCTTTCTCAAATTCATCCTGATGTAACAGACACACAGAGGGAAGTATATATACCTTAATTGATTAACCGCCCTCAGGTGGAACTGGGGGTTTAATTAAAACATTTTACGACTTTATACAAAAAACTGTCTGCTTAGTCGAAACCTTCCGGATATACTTATATCCTAGATGGATAAAAAAATAGTAGATGCACCTTAATTAGATTTTAGCCCTCAGCTGAAACCTGAGGGTTTTATTTTAGCAACTCTTAATTGCTTAATTCTGTATTATTGTCAGTAAAAAGGTCCTTTAAAATATAGAACTTTTCTGATTTAAGTCAGGACTCTGATAAAGCAGAAGATGGAAAATTAACTTTTCTGTTCATTGACCTCAGCTTTTTAACCTGGGTGCTATATCATAGCAAGCCTCTGATGGGGATGGTATATTTTTTTTTGTAAAAATATACCATCACAGGAATGTGGATTTTGAATTAGGGACTGACAAATCTAAAATCCCAAATCAAAAATGCCGTAAATGTGAAGGGCTGGCAACTGAATAAAGATAATTATCTAAATCTACCCATATCTAGTCAATAAGTATGCTATACTTATTGACTAGATATGGGTAGATTGACTATATCAGAGAGTAACCCGGGAGCCAACCATAGCGCATAACCAATAAACCCAAAGAACAAGGTAATCAAAGCTGTAATCACATAGCCGATACATATCAGCAAACCATCAGATTCAATAGTTGCAACTGCCAAAAGTAAAATACCAATAGTGGGCATAGGATTGCTAAAAGGAATGGGCGCAATTAGTAATATTGTCAACCAAGAAATACAAAACCCATTGATTTGCCAGCTTAAAGGATGAGAAGCTATTTGTTTAAAGCTGAGACAGCTGATTTTCTCCAATACCCTAGTAACTCGACACAGGTTTTCTAAGATGATTTGAGCAAAAGTCCGAGGAAATTGATAGTTAGCGGTTTTTTTAGGAAGCTAAGGCGATCTTCTGCCTAAAAGCATCTCTACAGATAACAGCAAGCAAGCAGCCCCAAAAGGCCCAGTTAAACCTGGGCGCATAGGGAAGAGAAAAGGTAAGACCAATAATGCAATTACTACACTAAAACTCCGTTCTCAAGTTTGCCCCAAAATATTGCCCAGAGTTAGTGGCTGTTCGGCTAAACGTTGCACTAAAGACTGAATATCTTGAGAAAACCTCAAATTCATTGTCGTGCTACTTTATAGGAATTGCCACATTACACTCATTATAAAGGAGGGACTAAAACACTGATAGCCCTGGGCATCACCCGAAACAAAGCCGGAGTATACCTAGTAATTTCCCCATCTGTATTAATAGGATAGGGTCTAGGAGTATAAATCTCAATTTCCTGACCTTGGATTGCCCGAACACTCCGCCAATGAATATGTCTACCTTGACGTATAGCAGGCAATAACGGTATGATTTGCCACCAATGGTTAATTTCTACACTATAAAGATCCAATCGTTGGTCATCTATAGACGCATCATGAAATACAGCCATCCCACCACCATAATACCGCCCATTCCCCACAGCAATTTGTACAGTCTTAACGTGAAATGATTCGCTATTGGTGCGAATTTCTGCACTAAAAGGACGAGATTTCCAAATTACCTGCAAAGCAGCTGCCGCATAAGCAAATATTCCCCAATGGCGTTTCACCTCTTTAGTTAATTGTTGAGTAATTTTTACACTCAAACCCAGACTAGCAACATTAAAAAAATACTTCCCATTTACCCAACCCAAATCAATACGTCGCAACTGTCCACCAGCGATAATTTGACACGCTTCTGGTAAATAATTAGGAATACCTAAAGTTCTGGCCAAATCATTAGCAGTTCCCAAAGGTAAAATACCCAAAGGTAACTGAGTATCAACTATGGCATCGACAGCAGCATTAAGAGTACCATCTCCTCCACCAATAATTACCAAATCAACTTCCTGCTGGTATCGCTTAATAACATCACCCAAATGTTCAGGATTCTCTGTAAACTCTTCAATCACATTAAAACCCAGCGCCTCCAAACAACGAATAGCAGCCAAGAGACTTTCTTTTCCTTGGCGAGAATGATAATTTACTAACAGCAGAGCGCGGGGATTCATGGGGCGTACCTTTTGTAGTTTAAATATAAGGGTTCTCCATGTCTTTCGACCTTGCTTGAGTTTTAATCTCAAAGCTTGGTAAAGCGATTATCAAAATCAGAAACAAATGAGGTTTGATCTGGTTAAACCTTAAAACTCCCAAGTTTTCCAAGCGTTTCTTAAACTTCCCAGTTGCACCAACAATAATTACTGGACTACCTTTTTCACAATGTTCAGCGAGACTTGTATCGTACAGCAAATAATTTCTACATGAATGCTGACTGCAACGGGGCAGCGAATAGTACGTTTTAAGTTTCACCTACCCACACAGACCGACCACCTCATGGACTATAAGCAAAATCTCAAAATAACCAGGCGAGCGCAAAATGAAAACTTATTAATTAAAATCTCTATCTTCCTCCAATGGTACAAAATTGGTATCATTTAGCCGTTAAGCAAGTACATACAAGAGTATTTCTATAATCAGCCTAGAACCTCCACAAGCCTGTCATAGCAACACTTTACATCAGAAAGCCCGTGACGAGGATTGAACTCGTGACCTCACCCTTACCAAGGGTGTGCTCTACCACTGAGCCACACGGGCATAAATCTGGATTTGGTTTCTGAGTTATAAGTTACAAAGCTGATAAGTTTACTCGGCACTCAGCTATTGTAACTCACATCTCTAGAAGTGGTGGGCCGGGCTGGATTTGAACCAGCGTAGGCGTAAACCAACGGATTTACAGTCCGTCTCCATTAACCACTCGGACACCGACCCGTTTTGTCCCACTTTTTAAAATATTAGCAGCAGGTTTTAGATTTGGCAAGGGCTTAAGAAAAATTTTTTTGAGAAACTTCAGATGCCTTGCAAAAAGATGGTTTTAGGTCAATAGGGTTCAGTTAAGGAAAATTATCTGTTTAGCCGGGATTTCTTCTAAGAAACTTCTTGTGCTGTAGGGTTAACGATATACATACATGGCAACCAAGTTTGTAAGCAGATTTCTTGAGGTTATGAATCATACGCTCCTTATGCTTCTGTTCCTAATAATCAGTACTAAGCTATTGATAAACCTCACTAGTAGACTACAGGTAATAAAAAAGACGAGCTAATTTATGAGCAGTAGCAGTTATCGCCTTGGGAGCGCCAAGTTGAGCTTTTTGACGACTACAGAAAGCGCCAATAGCAGATTGGGAAAGAACTGCAACCGGAAAAGCAGTGACAGCAGGATTAACCCTTCAGGTTCAGCAGTCGCACCCTTCCGGACTGCCTCCCGAAGACTGCGCTGCCTCACAACTTGACGGGTTTTAGAAGTACTCCCTTCCCACTAAAAGAATAAGGTCATAGTAATAGGGTAGAGGGATAATGCTTCTGCGTAATGTGGAATCCCACACCCCTAATTTCATACTGGGAAGGGAGTAAGAACTTTACCACCACTAAATTACGACTACCAGGACATAAACCTAGCCAAGAGACAAAATTTTCGACACTTTTAACACGCCGATCTCGATAGGTAGGCAAAACCTTTGGGTTTCTTTCTCCTGCAATTATCCCTTGGATAACTTTGATTCCTGTCAGACCAGTAGACATATCTGAAAACTATTCAAGCCTCAAGGTATACTGTGAGTTTTTCCAAAAATCAAAGAGGATTCCTCTATTTCTGTTTAAAGATAAAACTGGCTGAGATTATACACCTAAATAATTGAAAAAATTTATATCCTAATCCTCAAGGAGGATAGCTGTAAAAACTCTTTGAATGGTAAGCTGATAACTGGTGAATGATAACTACGCTCTAATTCAATAAACAAGAATAACGAGACTCTGGATTATATAGCCAACGGTGATATGTTTTCCGTTTGGCAAATTCTTGTCCTTGACGACCGAGTTTTTCTCGTAGTTGTTTGTCTTGACATAAGCGTTTAAAAGCTTGCAAAACTGCATAGCCAGAATTGGGATTTACCAACAGGCCATTTTCTTCATGGTGAACTGCATCTAAAATACTCCCTAAACGAGAGGCAATTATGGGCTTACCAAAGTATTCTGCCTCTAAGTAAACCATGCCAAAGTTATCTATACTTTTATCTTTGTCTTCCCACAAAGTTAGCATGGAGAAAATGTCACAGGCTACATAATAACTAGCTAATTCTCGTTCTGGTACATGGCCTGCAAAGTGTACTCGTTTGTCTACCCGCAAGCGTTGGGCTTGGGATTTTAGCTGTTGTTCACAAGGTCCGGTGCCACAAATTATGTAATGGACATCTATGCCTATAGTTAATAGTAAAGGAATGTTATCTATGATGCGGTCAAAGCTTTTGTGTTGAACTAATCTACCAACAGAAAGAATCAGAATAGCTGTTTCAGGAATATTATAAGCTTGACGTAACCGGATACGTAAATCATCGAGATGACTGGGACTGGTAGGAGTACCAAATTTTTCTGGTCTTACTACTGGGTTAATTACATGAGTAGGAGTATCTAGCCGAAAGTTTTTTCTTAAAATATCTCGAATATAGGAACTGTTGCAAACAATTCCTTCGGCTCTTTTGAGGGTAAGTTTAAATAGTGATCGCCACAATGGATTACGTAAATTACTAACTAAATCATTACCGTGGAGGTAGATAAAAAAGCGAATAGGTAAGATATAACTTAGTATAAGTAAGGCGGGGAAATCGTAACCGTGACACCATTCAATGTAGCGGTAATGATAACGGAAATAAAGCTTTATGGCTAGTAATACGGAGCCAATAATATTGAATATGGGCTTCACTAATTTAGTCAATAATGTACTAGTCCAGAAAGTAAAGTTAGGCCAACGATAAACAGGAAAATTTTGAGATTTATCAAATATTCTATCTCCTAAACAACTAGCGGTTAGGACGATTACTCTTTCTGGGTCTTGTAAACAGCGATTATATATATATTCTCCAATGACAGCTTCTTGTGGCTGAAATATGCGGGAGATAACAAGGATATCTGGATAAGCAGTTTTCTCCCTAATATGTGTCCCTATTTGTGAAATATGTTCCATAATTCAGGTTCTAAATAAACTTCAAATTCTCAAGTTGATTGTTAATAGTTTTTGTGAGCTTCGAAATGGTATATTTTGTAATCTTAAACAGATAGGGTGTCAAAAAATGTAGTCAGATTTTTATAAAGTCGGAATGATTTTGATGTACACAATAAATTCACTTCAGCCTGAATGTGGATTTAAATGAGGCTAATACATCACATTACAAATGAAGGAAGGACTATGAATTTTGCATTACCTGATCTTATCGGAGTGTTATCCAGCAATTTCTGAGGATAATACTGATGTCATTAATAAATTTAATCGCTCCAACACTATAGCTTTATACTCATAAATATTCATGCCAAAATGCCAATAAAGATCGGTACTTTGATACCTAAATTAAGGAAGTTTATAACTAATTGATGATGACTATTAGCTCATTGTCTACATCTTTGAATCCTGTATTAGTTAAGATAAAAATAGTATTACTAATTATATTGGTCACTGCCATAATAACTTTAAACCCCTGCCCAACTTTGCTAGGGTTTCTTTCCTAATCCGGAAAAAAATAATCACGGTAAGAAAAGATTTTGACCTCAGATTACGCAAGCTATCGGACGTCAAAATTGTACTACATCTTTATTTAAGTGCTAATACTGAGTTATTATTAAATAATTAATTGATTCCAAAGTTCTGCACTTGCAAAGATGTTTTGCGGTAGGGTTATCAACGCAAGAAATCCCCCCTCTGTTGACTGCCAACCCAAGATAAGACACGGTAGATTGAATATATAGCTCATACCATTTTGGATTTATAATTTTGGACTTTGAATGGTGAAATTGTTGCTATGTAACGTTTTCATATTTTCATCTGTCGCTTTCTTTGTTCCAATGGGTATAAGAATCTCAAATGTATTTGCTTGTAGTTGGTGGTGTCTCCTACGTTGTTAAACTCCTAGCAGTGGGGGAGAAATCTTAAAAATAGTGTTTTTCTGTGATAATTATGCGTAAGAAAATACAACAAATACTCAAACCGCTGTTAAAAATCTCTGTTGTCCTCAGTCTCGTGTTAGGCCTGGCTTTGGGTAATGCTGATAGTGCTTTAGCAGCACGTACAGGTGGACGAATTGGTGGCGGTTCTTTTAGAATGCCATCTAGCCGCACTTACACACCACGCACCTACGCACCTCCTAATGGTGGGGGTTATTATCCTGGTGGTGGCGGTTTTGGTTTTCCGTTCTTGATTCCTTTTTGGGGTATTGGGGGTGGCTTTGGTGGTGTGTTTACAATTTTAATATTCTTAGCGGTCGCTAACTTCTTAGTCCAATCTTTTCGTCGTGTCACCAGTGAACAAACTGAAGATGTAGGTTATGGTAGTAACCCCGAAGTTTCTGTTACTAGCTTACAAGTTGGTTTGTTAGCACAAGCGAGAGAGTTACAAACGGAACTCAACCAAATAGCCGAAAAAGCTGATACCAACTCTCCAGAAGGGAAAGCAGAAATTTTACAACAAGTGAGTTTAGCTTTATTACGTCATCCTGAATATTGGGTATATGCAGGTGGTAGTACACAACAGGTAAAATTAAACTCAGCGGAATCTCAATTTAACCACTTGTCATTAGCTGAACGCAGCAAATTTAGCGAAGAAACCCTATCCAACGTTAACAACCAGCTAAAATCTGTTCTGGCTAAAGAATTAGCAGGAGATGTAGATAACCCTACCCGTCTGATTAGTGAAGGGCCTGGAGAATATATTATTGTGACCTTACTAGCTGCAACTTTGGGTAAATTTGCAATTGGAAAGATTAACAGCAGTGACGAATTGCGTCAAGCTTTACGAAAAATTGGTGGTCTTCCCGGTGAGCAAGTTTTAGCAATTGAAGTTTTGTGGACTCCCCAAGCAGAAGGAGATACTTTGACTTCTGATGATCTATTTGCTGAGTATCCTGATTTGACGTTGGTTTAAATTTGAAACTTTGAACATTACTCGCTTTGTGAGTCTGGAAGTTGTCAATTGGTTTGGGGAAGTGTTCAACGGTAAACCTGAGTCCCTTTCCCCTTCCCCATGTCCCACCAAACTAAAATAAAACCTGTATCAAATTAGGAATTAATTACTTGATGGAGATGGTTATTGATTTTGCTCGGAAGAAGCAGGTTGTTCCAAACGTCGCCGCCGTCTGGTAGATTTAGGAATACTTTCATTATTGGTACTGACGGAGGAAGCTGGAGTGATTTCCCGTCTTCGTCTTCTTTTCCTTATCTCTCCTGAAGATGAAGCAGTATTAGTTGCTGTTTGATCTGTTCTTCTTCTTCTGAGAGCTTCTCGTAAACGCTGTCCTCTATTTGTTGATGGAGTGGAAGCAAATTCCGTTGATACTGCTATATTTCTACGACGACCAATTCTTCTAGTTGCTGTAGTTGATTCTTTGGGAATATTTTCACTAACGGATGTTACCAATCTTCTGCTGCATCTTGGGGTTTCAGCCTTAGTAGATTCAGCGTTTCTTTGTTCTGATTCTCTTTGTTTCTTGCGTTCTTATATTTGGCAATCTCGTTGAGAACCGGCGAGATCGTATATTCAGTACCAATACTGACACCTTGTCTACCCCCTGAACTGGGTTTGAGTTTCCATTTTTGCGATCGTTCCAAATGTTCTGCATCCAACTTCTCGTTACCACTGGAGCTCAACAACCGCATGTTAGTAACATTACCATTAATCCGTATCAACAGCCACTTTAACGCTGCCCTCTACACCTCTTCTCTTCGCCCAATCTGGATAATTTGTATTGCACTCCCGACAAGCAGCACGTCCATTGCCACTACCAGAGTTAGTACCTACTTTGGGAGATGTAGGTGCAGTTCCAACTTCTGAACCACTACCAGTAGCACTACCACGATTATCAGGAAGTCCTGATGAGTTAGATATTCCTACGGAATTTCCACCACCACCGGAAGAAGCTTGAGACGGTTGAGAAACTTCTTGATTTGCTCTCTCATCTCTAATTCCTACCAACAACTGACTGAGATTATAACTGGATTGTGAAGATGGTTGAACGGCAGTTATTTCAGTAGATAAGGGTTTAATAGCAGTATCTTTTGACCAAGAAACTTCTTGAGGCTGAGTATCTACTTTTTTTGGTGAGATACTTTCCTTTGTAATCGAAGGTAAAGGTTTGAGAGGTTCTGTTTTCGGAGCCAGAGTCACAGCAGGTTGAGACGAAACTACTGTGTTTTTTTGTCGTTGCGGCAAAACTACGCTCGGAGAGAAATCAGAATTATTATTTGTACTGGTGAAAATCTGTGAATTATCAACAACTTTAGGTTTTATGTCTTCTTCTGGTTGTTGTATAGGTTTTATTTCTTCCGGTGGAATCTTTACAAAAGTAATTTCTACTGGCTCTTCTTGGGGCACTGTCGTGAGTAGATTCCTAATAGCAGAAGCCAGCAACCCAATATGTAGAGTCAACGAGCCAATGAAACTATAGGTTAAAAAGGTGGTCCGTGTCTTTAATTCGTCTTCTCGCTACTCTAGGTCTGTACTGGAAAAATTCATAATTTATTGCTACCTATTTTCAGTAACTTTAGCAGATTAACAGAAATTATCTACAAATATTAATTAATCACTTTTAGCTTTTATATTTGTGAATGTTAGCTATAATCTCTTGCCGGGAAATAATTACAGCAATTTTAACCACAGGATAGACTGTATCCATTTCCAGAAATGTAACAAAAGATTCATAGAGATTTTCATTTGGTCTAATTTTGAATTGAGAAGTTATAGCAACTATAGTTGCTGAACTAGTTAGGAAATCTACTACCAAGGGCTTGAAAATCGGACATGGATATCAAAAATCTGTTTACAGCAGGTGGTGTGGTGATGTGGCCGCTGCTACTGTCTTCTGTATTGGCGGTAGGGTTAATTGTTGAACTTATTAAGTTTTGGGTAACAATCAGTACCCGTCAGCAACTGGTACTCAGAAATGTGTTGAATCTCTATCGTCAGAATAATGTGGTAAGTACAATTGATACACTTCGAAAGAATCCAGATATTTCTGCCCGTGTCCTCCTAAAACCCCAGGAATTACCTGTAGGTGTCATGACACCAGTGGTTGGTGCTCCCTTTTTTGTCTACTTGGCTAAATCAAAGGTGAAAAAATGAAGGCTGATTGGTTGGTTATCCGTTCCTCAGCGATGTCTTTTCGTATAGATCGGCGTGTACCAGTCATGCTGTTTTTTTTACTAGCAGTGATTGGGGTAGCAATGGTAATGAACGTGCTTAGGGGTGAATATCCCATCTCAGCAGTGGATATTATGAAAACTTTATGGGGTGTAAATACGGGAAATCCTGACCATGGGAATGATCGGTTTTGTCGGTTTGATTGCACCCCAGGGGAAACGCACCTTATTTCCTAATAAAAACTAATGAGGATTTTAAAATCATCTATATATATAAGTGCAAAGCTTAATGGATATATAAACGAAATCAATCAGTTTTTTATTAAGCGATGAATTAGCCTATCTCCAATTGAATAACTCTTAGCTAAGGATAAATGAGCTAACTATTCATCCATAAATAAGTAAACTTATCTGTAAAAATAAGTAGAAGAAAATATTAAGTAAATTGTTGACAAGTTAGTTGAGGCTAAAGCTAAAACTCTTTCTCAAGAGTTATTATCCATTGCTGCCAAAAACTGTTTATTTTTTATCCCCCGCTTCACGGGGTTCTCTTTACCCAAAAGATCGACTGCTATCTGCCGCATTACTGCAAAGTTTTGTGGAGCATTATCTTTCCTAATCCGGTAGTCATCTTGTTTTAAAGCTACATCTAATACCCAATGCAATGAATTTTCTATTGCCCAATGGCTGCGGACAGAATTAGCCAATTGTTCTACATTTGACTCAAGACTACTAATAAAATAACGAGTCTCTACTGTTGTTTTATCATCCACTTGTCCGATAGGTTCTACCATCCCAACACTTTTTAGATTTGACCAAACTGAATCAGGGTCAAGCTGAAATCCCATTCCAGGTAACATCACATAGTTGCGGATTCCATGACGACCATGCCCTATTGCTTCGGGTTTATATGTGCTATGTTGAAGCTCTGGAAAACCTGTACTTATCCCTGACTTAAATAGCTGTTCTACTGACTCATACAGATTACCTTGGTTCTTTTTTAAAGTGATTACATAATCTGCATTTTCTTGCGTAATTAACTTTACTATGTCTTTGTGACACCCGATGGCATCAATCCTGACAATACATCCAGCTAATTCTAAAACCTTTAATAATTCGGGAATTGCTGTAATTTCATGTGACTTCTCATGCACCTTCACCTGTCCCAACACTAATCTATTTGTAGTTGCCCATACACTTACCATTTGGATTGCACTCTAGTCACTATTTTTACCATGAGAACTACATAAAGTTTTCCCGTCAATTGCCACAACTTCACCATCCCTTATCTTATGTACTGATTTGATCCAGTTCAAGAAACAATTTTGAAATTTTTGCGGATTCAATTGTGCAAATACCCTTCCAAATGTGTCCTGGGACCGGAGCCCATTTCCTAGTTCTAAAAAGGTTTTTAACCACTTATATTTTGTGCAGCCATACAGTTCAATTGCCACCTAACTATCTGCTCCACAAATTACTGCACAAATTCCAATGGTAAGAATGTCAATTAACTTGTGTCGTTTCCTCCCCTCTACTCTTGGATCTTCCATCTGTGCAACGTGGTCAGTAATCGTGATTTTGGACTTGAGCTTCACACTTTTTGGGACTTTCTTCTTCTACTTTTACAATGACTTTACCATCAGAGCCTCATTGGTCAACCTCCATATCATCAGCCCCCCCTACCTTTCTCGTTTCTTAATATATATGTACCATATTTACATGCGTTCGCCATGACCCCGCACCCCGATAGCAGAAGCTATAGCTTACGGTTTAATGCGGCAACTGACCCAAAATGAACTTTATGCTCGTGAAGGTAAAATCTATGGAATTTTGCTAGTTGAATTACCTAAGGGTGAACAAAGAGTTATTAAAGCTTTTTCCGGTCTTTTGAATGGTTTTAGTGTAGTTTAACGTTAGGTTTACCCTATTCCCGGACGTCAACAAGTTGCATTAGCTGAAGCTTGTAATTTAGCTGAGTTAGAAATAATTAAACAAGAAATAATTACTCTCAAACAACTTCCAGAACGAGAACAATATCAAAGATTATCTACTGAATTTAAACAGCAGTTAGAATTCATCAACTCGCGACATAGCCTCAGTAAACAACAACGACAGGAAAAAAGCCAACAATACCACGAAACCCTCCTAGGAGAAAACCTAGAAATTGCTTTAACACAACTGGAAACTGAAAGCCGTCAACAGGGAATTGAGCGAAAGTACTTCAAACGTTGTCAAAATGAAGTTTTGCAACCTTTACAGCAGATAATAACAACCTCAGATACGAGAATTAGGGAACTGAAACAAAAGCGGAAAGAAATATCAAGCGTATTACAGACACAAAAGGTATGGACGCTGCATATAGCCTCACTAATTCTTATGGACAATCTCTATCTTTATAACAATTACTACTAGGGGGAACACCCACCGGAACGGGGGAATATTGCGCTCCTAAGTTTTTAAATTATGCAGCGACTCATAAATTAAAACCCCTAGCAATGGCGGAATTTTGGTGGGGTGAATCTTCGGTACAGGATAAAGTACAGGGAGAATTTTATGGTGCTTGTGCAGAAAGATGTCAACCATTAATGGGGTTCTTGCTCTCAGAGGCTATTAATAAAGTAAATGGAAAGGGGAGTAGAAAAGGAATGTTAGAAGGATAGGATACATAAAATGTAGTGTATTTACATAGCTACTGATGGAACGAAAGTCTTACCCCACAGACTTAACTGATATGGACTGGGAAATCCTGGCCCCATTGATTCCACCAGCCAAAGAAGGAGGGCATCCACCCACAACAGATATGGGTGAAATATGTAATGCCATCTATTTTCATTTGAAAACTGGATGTCAATGGAATATGCTTCCAGGTGACTTCCCGCCAAGGTCAACGGTATATAGCTATTACAGGAAATGGCAGGGCCAGGGGGTTTGGGAAAAATTCAACCATACATTGGGTGGTCAAGTTCGCTCGAAATTAGGTAAATCAACACAACCTATTGCGCTCGCCGCAGACAGTCAGTCGGTCAACACTGACCAAAAAAAGGGGATGTGTATGGTTTTGACGGATGTAAAAAGGTAAAAGGAAGAAAGGGGCATACTTTAGTTGATAGCCTGGGACTTATGTTGAAACTTGTTGTTAGTGAAGCGAATGCCCCAGAACGAATACTTGCTGCCTATGCACTAATGGAACTGCTAGAGGAACCCACAGAATTATTGGAGAAAGTCCAAGTTTTATGGGTTGATTCCGGTTATGACGGTGATAAATTTGCACTTGCAGTTTGGTTCATGATTCAAGCTCATGTTGAAGTCATAGGATCTACTGAGCAAGAATTTAAAGTTTTACCACAACCCTGGGTAGTAGAAAGAACATTTGGGTGGTTTAACCAATATCATCGTCTAAGCAAGGATTATGAGCGCTTAACACAAATGAGGTAAGGGGCTATATATGCTCTTATGACTAGAATTATGCTACTTCCTCTTGTCTCCTAAACATTTACTTTATAAATCATCTCTCAGGATTAAAATCGAACTTTGCTAATGAGAAAGAGAACAACATCATTTATGAAGACCAATGGTTAATTGCTGTGAATAAACCAGCTGGATTGCTTTCTGTTCCTGGAGGTTATGCAGACACCCAAGATAGCGTTCTGAGTTGTTTACGCAATGTGTATGATTTGGAACTGATCACAGTGCATCGTTTAGATCAAGAAACTTCAGGTATTTTATTATTGGCACGCGATTGCACCACCTATTCACAACTCAGTCAGCAATTCGAGAAACGACAAATTCACAAAATTTATGAAGCCATGCTTGCCGATTCCCTCACTACTGACCAAGGTATCTTACGATTTACCACTGTGGGGAAATCCAGAAAATCGACCTTATCAACAAGTTGATTTAGAACGAGGTAAACCCAGCGTGACACAGTTTCGGGTCATGGGGAAACAAGGAAAGTATACCCATGTAGAATTGATTCCCCTCACAGGACGCACCCACCAGTTACGGCTTCATGCTGCTGATGTTCGAGGATTGGGAGTAAAGATTTTAGGCGAGCGCTTATATGGTTGCAATGCTGATGCCAGTCGATTACATCTACAGGCCAGAGAAATCAGTTTTCAACATCCCCAGTCAGGGGAAAATATACATCTACAGACAGTCACACCATTTTAACAAGAAGCAAGGGTTTAGGGGTCTAAGGTGATGATAAAATCCTCATCTTCATCCTGTTCATCCTGGAAATCCTGATTCAGAAATATATTATTTGTACAGATGTAACCTTTATCGGTAAACTCAAATATTGCATACTTGTGACTGGAGAGTAAAACTTTGGGTATAGAACTACGCAGTTTCGTATTTCTAGACAATCTGCAACCGCAACATGCCGCATATATGGGAACAGTAGCCCAAGGTTTTTTACCATTACCAGGGGATACATCCCTGTGGATTGAAATTTCACCCGGTATTGAAATCAATAAAATTACAGACGTAGCCGTCAAATCTGCCTCCGTTCGTCCAGGAGTACAGGTAGTAGAAAGGCTGTATGGACTATTAGAAGTGCATTCTGGCTCCCAAGGGGAAACACGAGCCGCAGGCCAAGCCATTTTAGCCATGCTGGGAGTGAAAAAAGAAGACTGTCTCAAACCCCGTGTAGTTTCTAGCCAGATTATTCGCAACATTGACGCTTACCAAACCCAACTCATCAACCGTACACGCAGAGGCCAGCTACTACTGGCAGGACAAACCCTGTACGTGTTAGAAGTTGAACCAGCCGCTTACGCCGCCCTAGCAGCGAACGAAGCCGAAAAAGCAGCCCAGATTAACATTTTAGAGGTGCAAGCCATAGGAAGCTTTGGCCGACTGTATTTAGGGGGAAATGAGCGGGATATTTTAGCCGGTGTAGCAGGAGGGTTAGCCGCGCTCGCAAATGTACTAGGCCGCACACCTCAAAGTCAGCGTCAGGAATAAAGGAGCAAAAATGGCAAATCCAGAGCATTTAGCCCTACTCCAATCAGGTGCAGTTACCTGGATAGAATGGAGAAAGCAAAATCCCCAACTAGAAATTGACCTCAGCACCGCTAACCTGCAAGGGGAAAACTTCCGGGGTGCAAACCTACAAGGAGTCAATTTAACCAAGGTAGATTTCAGTCACGCTTTATTGGTGCGAACCAATTTGAGTGGTGCAAATTTGAGTATTGCTAATCTCCATCAAGCCAAGTTGATAGAAGCTAATTTGAGTGAGGCTAATTTGAGTATTGCTAACTTGCGTAATGCAACACTGACACAGGCTAATTTGAGTCAGGTAAATTTAATCGGTGCTGATTTGAGTGAAGCAAATCTTATAGGTGCAGCAATTACAGGTGCTAACTTAATTGGTACTGATTTCAGAAACGCCAACTTAAAAGATGCCGATTTAGCAGCAGCGAAACTCATCCGTAGTAACCTTTCTTTTGCTAACCTCGTAGGAGCTAATTTAATTACCACTGACTTGAGTGGAGCTAATTTGTATGAAGCCGAATTAATGCAAACTTACCTTTACCAAGCTAATTTGTATAAAGCTAATTTAACGAACTCACATTTAGGAAGTTCATACTTATTCAGAGCTAATTTGAGTGAAGCTAATTTGACGAATGCTGATTTAACTTGTGCAAATTTAACAGGTGCGAATCTTAGAGGTGCGAATCTTAGAGGTGCGAATCTTAGAGGTGCAAATTTAACAGGTGCAAATCTTAGAGGTACAAATTTAACAGGTGCAATTATGCCAGTTATGTAGGGTGTGTTTAGAAACAGCAAAGTTATTACTGCTAAAGATAAGTTATTTCAATGAGACTTTGACGAAAAATGTAAATTTACTGAATTTTATCAAAAATCCCAGCTTGATTCTCAATAATATTAAGAATTAGTTGCAGCATAGTCACGAATTTACTCTGGTCTTGACTTCTTGACTGGTTATGGTAATGTAGGGTTGAAAATAATCCAAGGGGTTTTTATATCCAAAAACCTCTCAATCAGGATTTACTGGATATGAGATATAGGTAGTTACACTAATTGGTGTCAAAGTGATCGCTCATCCCTTATTTAACCAAAGGAAGAGTAAAATAATACTTGCAGTTATTAACACGCCGCCTAAAACAGCAAAGAAAAACTTCAGTTTACTGTAGGGTCTTTCTCCTTGTACTTCTCTAGTCCGAGCATTAATCATCAGCTGAAACCGGCGATTTTCGTAACGATAGGAACTCAGCCAAACAGGTAACAAAATATGTTTAAAAGTAATTTGTTGATAATTAGTAGAAATATCACCAACCCTCTATTCATCACCACCGTTATCTCACCTTACCGCTAAATAAATATTATTATCAATCGTCTTTTTCGCCTTCAAAAATCCTTCTTCTAAAGAAACTTGTGATCACTGTGCCTCAAACCCCTCTAAATAGGATGGTTCGTAAGTTCGCAATGATTCTTTGAGATGCTAAGGTTCCAAAGCATGAAGTCTATTAATCCCAGATTCCATAACCACAACTGTCACAGCCCAACAAAATGGATGTACTTAGTAGATAAGACTAGTAGAACTGCTCAATTGACTAGAATTTATTGGAGCTAAATAGGAATTACTACTATTAAGTTAGATATACAGTTAATAAACACGACTAAGTACGAAATTTCGGTTCTTAGGTTATTTTGATTGAAAACCTGGTTCAAAATCATTGAAAGCTTTATCCTCAATTACTATAAAAAAAATGAAAAAACATTTTGAATAAACAGACAAATGAGAAAATCTAAACAGATACTTTTGTGCAGTTTCTATTGCCATGTTTAGTACCAAAGACCTTAAATTGGACGAAATTGACTATTTAGCGATAGTAGCAGGAATGACGGTTTTATCTACGCTGGCTGTGGCGATTTGCTCGCCGTTGGGACTGATGTGAACCCCTAAAACTGCGGCTTTGTATCCTGTTAAACGGTTATGTTCTTGAATAGTCAAAATTACTCTTTGCAGGGCATAATCTACTTGCATCTGGAGATTTGCATCTGTGCTTTTGAGATATTAGAGAAGTTGTTTGCCTTTAATTATTTGGAGGAGGGTATCAAAGGCTTTGTTAGAGGCATATAATGCTTCTGAGGAGAGGACGAGCACTCTCACCTCACTAATTGCCGTTTGCTGATATTGGTTATAGGCTACCAGTCCCAGTTCGATCCCTCAACTGTTCTAAAGTATAAGCATTACCATCATTTTCCATGATGGATGGTGTTTTTGTGTTGATGATGGAAAAATTGATTTAATTCAGTAAAACTATACTTTATCACTACTGAGAATATTCACATAACATGGACTCTGTAGACTATCCTGTTGCCTATAGTTGCTATGTTTAGGATGGTACTGTTAAAGTATGCAAACAATTTTGGCATTATTCCCGAACATCAATATTTTTCCGAACCCTTGCTCTCTGGTTTGTTACTAATTTAGCAGACAAAATTGAATATAATTTGGCAGGTACTCCTTGCAAAGTCGTGGTTGAAGAGAAATTGCTGTGTTCTTATCCAGATAATTTACAGGAACTGTTTCCAACTGTCGCATTACTACAACACATCAATGCCCAGAGTTATGTAGGTGTCCCCTTACTGGATCTTAATCAACAGGTGATTGGCAATCTCTGCATTATTGATGTCAAATCCTTTCATACCGATGAACGCACCAAAGCACTCTTGAGTGTCTTTGCAGCAGGAGCTTCTACTGAACTACAACGGAAATGGGTAGAGGAGGAAAAACGCCATGCTTACCAGGATCTAGAATTCCGAGTTGAAGAACGAACCGCAGGACTTGTGACAGCTAATAACGCCCTAGAAAGTGAAATTAGGGAACGGATCACAGTGGAAGCAACAATGAGGGTGATGGCAGAACGGGAAAAAGCAATTAACGGCGTGATTCTGCGAATGCGTCAAACCCTAAATCTAGACTCTATTTTTAATATCACCACCACAGAATTAAGGCAGGCAGTTAAATGTGATAGCGTCTTAATATACCGCTTCAAACCAGATTGGAGTGGGGAATTAGTTTCCGAGTTTATCAGTGAAAATTGGAATATTTTGTTACCCAGACGGGCAAATGATCCCAGACTTACGCAGATAGCTGTTGATAAACCTAATTGTATAACCACTCAAATCAGCAGTTTAGAACTACTAAGCAGTGATATCTATTTACAAGACACCCAAGGCGGCATTTATCGCCAGAAAAACCGCTATTGTTGCGTCAACGATATTTACACAAACAATTTTGAACCATGCTATCTTAATAGACCTATTGCAAAATTGTTTCTGTGGTATGATAGAGACTTTTAGATTTATTTTATGTACTTTTGGTGTTCTTTGCGCTCCCTAATTCAAACATAACCGTGTAACTCTAACTTTTGGCTAAAACAAACACATGGCCCCATTATACCATAAAATTAATTCTGCAAGAGGTGTAATATTCTCCAACAATTACAAGCAGGAGCTTATATCATTACCCCCATCTTCTGTGGTAAAAAACTCTGGGGCTTGTTAGCAGTTTATCACAATGACGCTCCTCAAGAGTGGCAAGAAGCAGAAATCGGTATTGTCTCCCAAACTGGCAATCAGTTGGGAGTCGCAGTACAACAAGCAGAACTATTTGGCCAAACTCAACAACAAGCTGAGGAATTCAAACAGGCTAAAGAAACTGCCGATGGTGCTAACGGAGCTAAAAGCAAATTTTTCGCCAACATGAGCTATGAGTTGCGTACCCCACTCAACGCTATTCTCGGCTTTACTCAGTTGATGCAGCAGGATAAATCCCTCAGCATTAATCATCAACGTTATATTGAAATCATTAACCAAAGTGGCGAATACCTACTAGCACTGATTAACGATGTTCTGGAGATGTCAAAAATCGAAGCTGGAAGGGTTACACTCTCGGAAATAGAGTTTGATTTACACAAATTGGTCCATAGTCTAGAAGCCATGTTCCAACTTAAAGCACAATTAAAAGGCTTAAAACTAAGTTTTGACTGTGATCTGACTGTACCTTATTCCATCAAAACCGATGAAAACAAACTGTGTCAGGTACTCATTAACTTGCTGGGAAATGCCATCAAATTTACCGACAAAGGCAGTGTAAAGATGCAAGTAAGAGCAGTGACAGGCGGAACAGAGACTCACAGAAGAAACAATCATCTCTCCTCCTACACCCTCCCATGGCCTCTGCTTTGAGGTTGAAGATACTGGATATGGCATTGCTCCAGAAGAATTTGGTGATTTATTTCTGGCATTTCAGCAAACACGAACCGGAGAAAAATTAAAGGAAGGAACAGGTTTAGGCTTACGGATCAGTCAGAAGTTTGTGCAATTAATGGGTGGTGAAACTACGGTTCAAACCACACTAGGTCAAGGCAGTTGTTTTACTTTTTATATTCAGCTTGCATTAGCTGAGGAAGTTATCAGTTCTAATTCCATAATTCCCATTGATGGTGCAGTTAGTATTGCTCCTGGACGGAAGTATCTAATTCTGATTGTGGAAGATAATTCAGCCAATCGCCTACTACTTAGCCAAATCTTGATGCAATTAGGTTTTGAAGTGCAGGAAGCTGAAAATGGAGAAGAAGCGATCGCACTGTGGCAACAATGGCCACCACACTTAATCTTTATGGATATGCAGATGCCTGTTCTCGAAGGCTATGAAGCTACTCGATAAATTCGCCATCAGGAACAAGAATTAAGCATTGGGCAAAATAAACTTATACAAAAATCATTGCTTTGACCGCAAGTGCTTTCATATAAAAGCATCAAAAAACTTTAGAAGCTGGCTGTGATGACTTTCTCAGCAAACCATTCCTCTGGGAAGGAATTCTCAGAATCTTATCCCAGTATTTACAAGTTGAATATATATACGAATCAAATCCAGTTAGTAAGGTAGCTAATTCTTTTCCTCAAGCATCTGACTTTATTCTTGAACCTGCCGCTTCAGCTATCATGCCAATAGAATGGATTAAGGGGACGTAAACAAAAATCAAGCCCAAATGTAGCCCAAACTGGCTTGATAAGAAGGAAACACGTCCGGATTCAAGTTGAACTAATCAATAAATAGAAAAGATATGACTGTTCTCAACGCTTCTAAAGCTGCAGTAAAAGTATTCAAAGGTTTCTTAGCCCACCTTGGTCTTAATCCTCCAGTCCACTGATGGCAAAGAATAAAAGTGTAGGCACAGAAAACCAAAATAAAATGGCGCAGTCAACTGCTTTTATCTCCAACTTGATATTCTTTGAGTCCTAACCATCCCTTGGCTTCGCTGTAAACAACTTCTACCCAGTTTCTTGGAGAATATGTATCAACTATCCATTGGGGTGTGACAATTGATGAAGAAATATTGGGCATAAAGTAGTCAATATCAGTGGCTTGAGAGAAAGTAGAACCATTGATGATGATAGCAATATTGCCCTTTCCAGTTAAGGGTGATATTTCTACTTCTTTAGTTACTACCCATAATGTTTTGGGTTTATCTAACTCCAGTTGAATTTGTGTAAAAGCCTCTTGGGGTCAGGGCGAACGCATGTAAATATGGTACATATATTAAGAAACGAGAAAGGTAGGGAGGGCTGATGATATGGAGGTTGACCAATGAGGCTCTGATGGTAAAGTCATTGTAAAAGTAGAAGAAGAAAGTCCCAAAAAGTGTGAAGCTCAAGTCCAAAATCACGATTACTGACCACGTTGCACAGATGGAAGATCCAAGAGTAGAGGGGAGGAAACGACACAAGTTAATTGACATTCTTACCATTGGAATTTGTGCAGTAATTTGTGAAGCAGATAGTTGGGTGGCAATTGAACTGTATGGCTGCACAAAATATAAGTGGTTAAAAACCTTTTTAGAACTAGGAAATGGGCTCCGGTCCCAGGACACATTTGGAAGGGTATTTGCACAATTGAATCCGCAAAAATTTCAAAATTGTTTCTTGAACTGGATCAAATCAGTACATAAGATAAGGGATGGTGAAGTTGTGGCAATTGACGGGAAAACTTTATGTAGTTCTCATGGTAAAAATAGTGACTAGAGTGCAATCCAAATGGTAAGTGTATGGGCAACTACAAATAAATTAGTGTTGGGACAGGTGAAGGTGCATGAGAAGTCACATGAAATTACAGCAATTCCCGAATTATTAAAGGTTTTAGAATTAGCTGGGATGTATTGTCAGGATTGATGCCATCGGGTGTCACAAAGACATAGTAAAGTTAATTACGCAAGAAAATGCAGATTATGTAATCACTTTAAAAAAGAACCAAGGTAATCTGTATGAGTCAGTAGAACAGCTATTTAAGTCAGGGATAAGTACAGGTTTTCCAGAGCTTCAACATAGCACATATAAACCCGAAGCAATAGGGCATGGTCGTCATGGAATCCGCAACTATGTGATGTTACCTGGAATGGGATTTCAGCTTGACCCTGATTCAGTTTGGTCAAATCTAAAAAGTGTTGGGATGGTAGAACCTATCGGACAAGTGGATGATAAAACAACAGTAGAGACTCGTTATTTTATTAGTAGTCTTGAGTCAAATGTAGAACAATTGGCTAATTCTGTCCGCAGCCATTGGGCAATAGAAAATTCATTGCATTGGGTATTAGATGTAGCTTTAAAACAAGATGACTACCGGATTAGGAAAGATAATGCTCCACAAAACTTTGCAGTAATGCGGCAGATAGCAGTCGATCTTTTGGGTAAAGAGAACCCCGTGAAGCGGGGGATAAAAAATAAACAGTTTTTGGCAGCAATGGATAATAACTCTTGAGAAAGAGTTTTAGCTTTAGCCTCAACTAACTTGTCAACAATTTACTTAATATTTTCTTCTACTTATTTTTACAGATAAGTTTACTTATTTATGGATGAATAGTTAGCTCATTTATCCTTAGCTAAGAGTTATTCAATTGGAGATAGGCTAATTCATCGCTTAATAAAAAACTGATTGATTTCGTTTATATATCCATTAAGCTTTGCACTTATATATATAGATGATTTTAAAATCCTCATTAGTTTTTATTAGGAAATAAGGTGCGTTTCCCCTGGCTTCGGGGTAGTCTCAACAGTTCTCCTGTTGGCGGACATCTTCCTTTATAGTAATAGCTGGGAGCTGTGGAGGCAATTCCAGAATTAGGGTTGAGGAAATCTGAAAGCTTAATTTAGCATCATGCTAATTTAATTTTTCTGCTTAATCGGAAGTTTAATAATAAATTCTGTTCCTTTTCCGGGTACAGTTATATATTGTAAACTACCTCGATGCGTTGCAGTCACAATTTGATAACTGATTGATAAACCTAATCCCGTTCCTTTACCAACGGGTTTTGTTGTAAAGAAGGGATCAAATATGCGATTGCGAATTTCTGCTGGTATTCCTGCCCCATTGTCTGCAATATGAATTGTAATAAACTTGTTATTTATCATTTTCGTTTTAATGATAATTTTTTTATTAATAGAAGTTGTTTCTATTAAATTGTTATCTGCTGTATAAGAATCCATAGCATCAATTGCATTATTAAGAATGTTCATGAATACCTGATTTAATTGACCAGGGTAACATTCAATTAACGGTAAGTCGCCATATTCTTTAATAATTTCAATTTCCGAGTGCTGGGGTTTTTCTTTAATTCTATGCTGGAGAATTAATAAGGTATTATCAATTCCTTCATGAAGATTGACTTCTTTCATATCAGCTTCATCAAGTCGAGAGAAGTTTCTTAGAGATAAAACAATTTCCCGAATTCTTTTAGTTCCTACTTCTAGAGAAGCAATAACTTGATTTGTATCTTTTAGAATAAATTCCAAATCTATATATTTAATATAATTCTCAATCTGATGAACAGGTTGAGGATAATGAGTTCTATATAAATTTATCACAGTGCTAAAATTTTGTAAATACTCCTTTAGAGGTTCAATATTACCGTGAATAAAGTTAACTGGATTATTAATTTCATGAGCAACTCCGGCTACTAATTGCCCTAAACTTGACATCTTCTCTGTTTGAATTAATTGAGTTTGAGCTTCCTGAAGTTCTTGTAGGGTTTTTTCAAGTTCTTGAGCTTTTAGTGTTAGTTGTGCTTGGGACTTTTTGAGCTTAATTTCTGTTTTCCGTCTATCAGCGATTTCAGTTTCTAAGTCCTGATTGAGTTGAAATAGTTCAGTAGTTCTTTCAGTAACCCTAGATTCTAGACATTGATAAAAATCAGACAACTTGCTAGTCATCTGATTAAAATTATTTGCTAACTGTTCAATTTCATCATTAGTTTGAATATCTAAATGGTAATTCAAATCTCCTGCACCAATTTCAGCTACTCCAACTTGGAGTTTATGCAGCGAGCGAATAACAGGAAGAATAAAAATTAATTGGTATAGCAATATTAAAAATATTCCTATAATAGCTAAAAGCATAAAATTTGTGTTGATTCTTCTGATTTCTCTAACATTTGCATTGGCTATATTATACTCTTTTAGAGTATCTTGAGAAATGGCAGATAAATGAAAGCTAATATCTTTTACATAAGCGTTAATTGCTTTGATATCTTCTTGGGATTTCACTAAAGTGACTATATTATTATCTAGACCATTAGCTAACTTTGTCAAAAAAGTGTGATGACGACGGACAAGTAATACTTCTGGATCTTTGCCCATCAATGTTTCTAACTTATCAAGTTCAATCCGAAAATTAGACATTATTTTCTGAAATTCTATCATATTTTGAATGTTGTGATCCAAAATCACAAAATCCTTAAGAACTAGAACTTGATTTTTTAAAAACTTTTCTAAATTATTAGTAATGTTGAGTACCTGTGCAGTTTCTTTCTGGTTTTTTTCCGCTAATATTTCGGCTTGATATAGATTAAAAATACTGATGCCCATCAGACAGATAAACCCAGCTAATACTGTCGAAGAACCAAGGATTTTTTGCCAAATCTTCATACTATTTATTGAATTTATATTGGATTTGGGGGAATTATTTATTAATTTTTTCATCTAACTTGGTTTGTAATTGCCTAATTGGTTCATAACTCACATCATCTACAAGTGTATATACTGCTGTTTCCACACCAGAAATTGCGACAATCCCTTCTGGAGGGAGGATCAATTAGTACTTTTTTGAGAGCATTGATTAATCCAGGATCGAGCTTATTAGAAATAACAATTGGTGCTGTTGAGAATGGAGATGATTCCCAAATCATCACATACTTTGCTGGATCAAGTTTCTGTTCTTGCTGTGCACCAGTATTCTTACTGATTCCTGGGAATGGGAGATAGAAAATTTGCACTGGTCATAAGTCATAGGTGAAATATTCTCACTGTGACTGGGTATCAACAAGATAAGAGGAGTCAATATTATATGACTTCAACATCTATACTTATAATTCCCTATTCTCTCCAAATGTGAACACTATCCGGGAAAATTACAGCGGATTGTAGATAAATGAAGTACACTATTTCAGTGAAAGGCTTAAGTTATTTTGACTAATACCTGGTAATGACTGATACCTTAATGCTATATGGTATTTATGTGCAGTATATGCTTTTGATGAAAGCAATATCATTCAGGTTGGCTTTCTCTTTACCTCGATTTAAACTACAGTTATGTGCTAATAAAGTTTTGATTCGCTAGTTTTGTTTACCATGTAGTACCAGTTCGCAAATCGAGTGTAACTAAAGTTTGCTTTCGTGGTAAATTTGCTGGTGTAGGTTCTAACTTCAGTTCTGTTTCGTATTCTGTCAAGAATTTTTGATAACTATTATAGGCATGACTTTCTACCAATTCCATGAAATGATAGGCAGAACCAGGAGAGACGATATATAGGGCAACAATAATCCAATAGTAAAGTAATACCGTTGTTCTGGCTAAGATGCGATCTCCCGAAAGTTGTGAACCTTCTAAAGATTCCATCATCAATAAATGATGTAATTCATTCCAAGATTCAGCAAAATCTACCTTTAACCCATCAGCTCTTCTGCAAAATCCTAAAGTTCCGTAAAGATGGGAAATTGAAAGGTAGGAAAAGTAAGGGACTCGTTCGACAGTTTCCAAAACATAAAAGCGAGGATAGGGGCGACCTCGATAAATCGTATTAATAACAAAAACGAGGATGTCCAGAAGTAACTTAATCATTATCAATCTCCATTAAATATCAATTTTCCAGGTATTGCTCAGATTTATTGATTCTTGCTATCACCTTCAAGTCTGTTATAGATGCAAAACGTGAGGAGCTTGTGAGGATTACGGCAAATTGATTTGGAAAATGTATAAAATTTTATCAAATCGTAATAAGACAATACTTGTGGCTTAAGAGGGAAGGGTGCAGAAAAAAATCTACCTCTGATCCTTTTCCTAACATTCGACACTTCTGATAAACGAGCTATTCAGGTAATATACTGAATTTAGTGTATGGTAATGTTGAGCAGAACTATGGATAACGATTTACTAGCGTTTTTTGCAGGTGTGAGTTTACTCATTGTTTATCTCATCTTTTCTGCATGGACTCAAATGGGGACTAAACTCCCTTGGAAGAAATGAGTTAGATTTGCTTTACATTTCCAACTCAACTAAATGGCAAAAAAGTTTATACCTGATTTCGCCGGAGTTAAAGTACCTATTTTTCGGGACAGTACCAAATGAGCGATCCACAAAAAAATCATATTAAAATTGATCCAGCAACTCTAGCTTTGATTGCTTCTGCTTTGATACTCTTACCACTACTGTTTGCTGGTTTTTTCGGTCAATAGGATTGAGGGAGAGTAATAAAGAATACAAAAACAATAGACATGATCAGGTTTTCTATTCGCAGGTAGCGCAACAAACTTTAATTTCTGTATCATATTCAATACTTAAGGCCACTCACTTGAGGTTGAAATTTTTTTCTTTTCTACTCCCTTTTTTTGCCTAAGCAATAAGTATTTATTCCATATCTATTTAGTCTTAGTCTTAATGTTTAAATTTTCTCATGCCATCTGAAATTATACTCACCATTACACAAGTAAAATGATCAGGGAAGAAATATATATTTGAATTCCGTAGCACTTGTTTAATCGGCAGGAATTCTGATTGTAATTTGCAATTAGCTAAGGAAATTGATATGAGGATTTCCCGCTATCATTGTTTACTAGACATTAATTCCCCAGATATTCGGGTAAGGGATTTAGGAAGTTTAAATGGTACCATTGTTAATGGTAAGAAAATTGGGCAAAGGCAACGTAATCAAACGGCATAAGAAGCAGTTAAGTTAGAACATCCAGAGTATTTCTTACAAAATGGAGATTAACCTAAATTAGGTGATACCGTTTTTATCATTGGTATGAAATTAGCAGAACCTGAGCAAATTGGAACAGCCAATATTATAAAACAAGAAGATAAAAAACCAAAAATAACCCCCACTTTTTTAAGTATTATCCAACCCTTACTAGACTTGTCATTAAAAGCCAATAAAAATCTCCCACCTATTGCAGGTTATAAATTAATTAAATCTTTCGAAAAAGGTGGATTCGGTGAAGTATTTTTAGCTGAACATAGTCAGTTAAGAAAATATGTAGATATCAAGGAAATGATACCTGCGGTTGTAGGCAAAGAAGAAGGTATAGAAGTGTGTCTGAAGGAAACAGAAAGTACCAAAATTTTTACACATCCTCATATAGGACAGTTGTTAAATTATGGGTTCGCTGAGGAGACCTTCTTTTTTGCCATGGAGTATTGTGAAGGTGATAATATTTGGGATTTCGTCCAAAAGTTAGGATAGCGTGTACCTATTAATAGACCTGTCAGGAAAATTAACTTGGTGTGAAAAAAATGGTAGAAGGGAATTTTGAGGGTGTACCAAAAGGAAAAATCCACTAAATTAACTATATTCAAGAACATCCACATCGTACAAAACAAATACAGGGAATAACTAACCATCAGTTTAGCCCAAGGTGAAATGCAGCATAAAAAACTTCAATGTGACATAGAAAGTAAAAACATAGGTATAAATCAGAAAGGAGGAGGGGGGAAAGGGAAACTAGAGATAAAAGAACAGGTATGTCTATCCTTGTTCTATTGGAGGACAATGCCAACATTTGAGGTTTTAGGTTTGCATTTCGGTATATGGGAAACGGAAGCAAAGGACACATTTCATTACTGGCTAGAGATATTACGAGATGTTTTCCCTGCTAGTCTCCTTGAACAGCTAGAAAAACATGATAGTGATTATGCCATGGCGACTCAGAACAAAAGGCAGGAAACAAAGAGTTTTCCACCAAGGGTATTGTTGTTGAACACGTCATTAGACTTGTAAAAATATTCCGGGTACCTCAACAAAGATTTCCCCTGAATTCCCCAATTTACTCACAAGTAATTCTTAGTAACTATTTGTGGTTTAGTCACATTAGGAATTGGTTCATTAGTTTTGCCCATTTCATAAATGTTATGGATATGAGGTCAGTTATGAATTAGTTATGAACATCTTCATGGATAGGAACTATCCGTACCTATTGCCAACCCTGATTCTTTCCTTGGCTCTTTCCTCATCTTAACACTATGGAAAGCCAGACACAGACTAGTTTGTAAATTTTCGAACGTCTCTAATGTAGCTGTAGACATAGTTCTCCAAATTCTGGATGGTTTAATATATCCTCATCAAATGCAAGTTTCTGATGTTGAATCAGCCAGTGGGAAAGAAGAAAAAATCAAAGCTTTTGTTCATCAAGATTTAAACCCCAACAATATTTTAATTACCTATATCAATCGAAAAACAGTTCTAAAAATAGCAGATTATGGTTTAGCAAAAGCTTTTGATTTAGTAGGTTTAAGGGAGCACTCTTTGACGGGAACTCAGATGGGTACACCTGCATTTGTTCCCCGTCAGTAGGTACGTGTATTTACCAATACGCTACCATGTGTAGATATGTGAGTAACTACTGCTTGTTTATAGTTTATATAATATGTTAATGGGATATTTTCCACGTAATTTTACGGGTGATCCTTGGTTAGCTGTCTTGCAATGCAAAATAGCCCTGTACCTATTCGCCAGCGGAATAATGCTATACCTCAAAAATTAGCCCAAGTGATAGATTTAGCTTTGGTGGAAAAACAGCAAATTACTTTTCAAACAGTGGAGGAATTCAAGCAGGAGTTGCTAAAAAGCATGTCATGAATTTTTTGCTAGT
Organism: 'Nostoc azollae' 0708; assembly: GCF_000196515.1. Lineage (NCBI taxonomy): Bacteria > Bacillati > Cyanobacteriota > Cyanophyceae > Nostocales > Nostocaceae > Trichormus > Trichormus azollae. The sequence continues at coordinate 3,874,391 of NC_014248.1, read as the reverse complement.
ATTTAAGCGCAGTAATTTCACATACAGCAGAAGTCAGTTATCAGTTATTAGGAGTCAGGATACAATGATTGAATAGTCGCACAACTGTGTAGTTACTTAAAACCATACCTATAACATCTAATGACAATTGCTGATTTAATCACCTGGTTTGAAGAATGGGCTAATCCGGCTTGGTGCGAAAGCTGGGATAATTCCGGTTGGCAGATTGAGCCAGGTGTATTGGAGCAAGAGGCACGAGTTTTAGTATGTTTAACTCCGACTTTGTCCGTAATGGCAGAAGCTATCGCACTCAATGCTAATCTAATTTTTGCTCATCATCCCCTAATTTTTCATCCCCTCAAATCTCTTCGCACTGGGGAAGCACTGGCAGAAATGGCGCGGTTAGCTTTTACTCACAATATTGGTATCTACACCGCTCATACAAATTTTGATCAGGTAAATGATGGCACAGCGGATGTTTTGGCCCAAATGTTACACCTGCAAGCAGTATCTCCCATAGTTCCCACCCAATTAGGTTTAGGATATGGGCGAGTAGGAATGCTCAAACCATCTTTAAAATTGCAGGAATTACTAACCACTATTCAAACTCAACTTCGTCCACCAAAGTTGATTTTTTCACCCACTGCTGATTTACAACAAGAAATTTCACGAGTTGCTGTTTTGGGAGGTTCTGGTGCAGGTTTTATTTCCGCAGTTGTGAAAACCAACGCCCAAGCCTATCTCACCGCCGACTGTAAATTTCATCAGTTTCAAGAAAGTAGAGATCAAGGATTGATTCTAATTGATGTGGGACATTACGCCAGTGAACGCCCATCCTGCGATTGCTTGGCGCAAAAATTTCAATCACTTGATTTAGATTGGGTGCAACTGAGTCAAAAAGATGAAGACTTCCGCCAGTTTTTATCTCATTAAAGATACTTAAAAATTTGTGCTCTTAAATACCAATTATTCCTTTTAGTAAGATTTGTTTGGTATGATTAAATACAGTTTCATTTTTACCACTACTGAGTTTCGTAGTATTCTTGGTACTAACTAATTCTACGTGATTATGCCTGATATTATCTTATACAGGATTTGTCTTTTTTTATCTGTGATTGGGATCACGAAATTAACGTCATGACAATCACTAATATTCACTGTTCTACATCAATGTATTTAGGGAGAAAATGCCTCATTCTGAGAATGATAGATCTTTTATTATGCCCTGTTTATGATGATTCGTACACTTATCGCATCTGCCTTCCAAACTGGATATCTTAGTGTTGAATCAGAGGGTTTACTCCATCAAGTCCTGACTACTAGATGCTATCAATCAGATGATTTGAAAGCTCTTGCAGTTCTATATGAAGCAATCCGCATAGGTACAATTAAACGAGAAGCTTCCTCCAAAAGTCTGATGGAATTGCCTGTACTAAACAGTTTTCACTAGGAAATGTAACATCAAACTTAAGATGAAACCTCTATTACTCGAACCTTGGTTTTTATCACTTGCATCAAATAAACTTTTCATGGGGTAGGACGAAAAGCCTCCCCCAGAAATTTTAGCTATTATAAAACCAGTATTTAATTGTAATTTTAAGCAATCATCATCTAACAGGACTTTGGATTGACCCCAAGGATACATCCAGGTTCTTGTAGCATCAAGGAATGATTGCTCAGTTGTTCAGAAAAAATATAAATATTCTTTCTCATACACCCCTACACCCTTACTTGATATTCGTGGTCGTTTTTGAGTAAAATATTACTGTATTACGAGAGAGTACAAATAAAAGTTTAAAACTATTCACGTATTGTTGTGTAAAACTATGAAGGTCAGGGCGAGAATGAGTTAAGATAAAATACATTAAGGGTTAAAAGTATAGCCGAGTCCCCAGACTTCCTAAAAATGCCAATGACTACAAGTAGGCAACTCGAACAACCGCAATTCTCGCTTGTTTTGCAGTACTATTTATTACATGATGGTAATAAGGAATCACCACCACATCTTAACCTGGTTAGGACAACTCCAGAAATGTTCGACTTCTATGAAGTAGACATTCTCTAGCATCGACCCAAAAGAGATTGAGTTCAACTAATGCAGTAACCATTGGTTTATGACCCAAGATTTCTCTATTTCTGACTACTAAAATCGAGTCGTTGTAAGATTGGGTTATTAGACACACTAGTTTACAAAACATGAAATTAACCTCTGGAGGGTGTATCTTAATGGGTTAAGACCCAGATTTTGACAGGTTAAACTACGTTGTTTAAAAAGGCAGAAGCAGTACATGCTACACCGCAAGATTTATCAACTGTGTTGCGACGGGCGGGAGGTATGTGTTTTTTTGCGGGATCAGCAACGCTGGATAGAGCGCGCCCGCATCATTGATATAGAGGGTGATTTAGTGACTCTACGGTATGAAACAGATGAAGAAGATGAAGTTTGTTCCTGGGAAGAGATGGTTCGCCTAGAAAGCATTGGCGCTGTAACGCAAAAATTAGCTTCCGTACCACGGGGTAACATAGAACCTCTCACAACTGAAGATTGTCCTGAAGCGGAGCGTATCCGCAACCGTTTTACTGACTTGAATCCAGAGTAATTAGGGCTTTCTGATAGCCTAGCTTGGCGTAAGCCATAGCGCCAATCACTTTCCCAAATTCGAGACTATTCTTACCTCCTTCTAATTCTCCCTCCTGACTCCTGACTCCTAGCCCTTACGAAAAGATTTTTTCAGCAAACCCTAATTAATGCTAAATTCTGAGGCATAAATTATGATTCAGGATTCCTGATTTGACAGGTTCTCATAGGCAGGGCAGTAACCTTCTAGAGTAACTTTAAAGTTATACAACGGGGCAGCGGGATTCCAACACCGTTGCCCTCTTTGGTATCTGCACGTACCACAACATTCCAAATCAGACCATGTATAAGGATACCGACTGCGGGTTAGGTCTACACTATTTTGATTGAGGAGTTCTCGCTGAGATAAACCCCGTAATATGAGTTCTTCACCCTGCCAACGGGCTTCTATTAAACCAGTATCGGCAAATTGCTGCCAACGTGGGTCAGATGTAATTGCATCTGGCAGAGAAATGGTAATAACTTTTTCTAGCTCCGTTAACTCGCCTTCATAGTTAGTTTCCGGGGCTGAAGGTTGTAAAAATGTTTCGCCAATGGGCAATTCGACTAAAATTCCCGCCGCTGGAGAATGAATATGGTAACGATTTTGTAATTCTTCTAAGCTAGTGAGGTCAGCTAAATAAGCAGGTGAACCATGAACAAAAACAACGTGCTGGGGTCGTAAATTATGAATTAATTGGGTTGTACCTGGCCCATCACTATGTTGAGCTAAAAGATAGCTTTCAAAAGTCGTGGGTGCTAAATATTCTTGATTAACTTTTATATCAATTTTTTCTGGCAGAAGAATTAGCCAAGGGCCTGTGTTAGGTCGGCAATATTTACTTAAATCCGCTGTAGAGTCGGTGAGGACAATACAGGGTGTGCTGCCTAAAGTAGCTAAGTCTTCTGCTTTTAACCGCCGCACACGGGGGCGGACGCGCTCATCCCAAAAGAGGGGTTGATGACGAGCAAAATTTTGGACTGATGCGGGAAGATGGGGTAAAAGTTCTAAATAGGCATCGCAACCGGTAGCAACGGCACCATCAACCCAAATGTCTAAATCCCGGCCTGTAAAATGATGATGAGAACGCAATAACATCAGCAATTCTTGACCTAAGCCCAAGGCTGGTGTGGGTAAAATGACAGAACAATGATCGGCGTTCATCTCTGGCGCACCAGTCGTGATGGCTCGATTAATTCTTTCTGCTAGTTGATTTTCTTGGTTGCGGCGATGGGGATGACGGGATGTGCCATAACTGCCCTCTATTAACAGCACATTTAAATTTAATCCCCGTAATTCTTCCAAACGTAAGCCTTCTACCAGCCGAGAATTAGATAGGAAAAAATCCCCTGTGTAAAGTAATTTGTAATCGCGGTTTTGGGTATGGTAGGTGAGGAGAATGGCCACAGCCCCTGGTAGGTGTCCGGCGGGAAATAATTCTACAATTAGATTTTCTTGAATTTCTACAGGCGATCGCAACGGCAAAGCATGACAAAATGCAGGAATGTCTTCAGGATCTTGTTCTGGCCAATTTAACGGCAATAACTTACTAGTCACCTCACTAGCATAGATAGGTAACATGGGAAAAGCTTGATTTAGCGACAGCAAACCCCTAGCATGATCTGCATGAGCATGACTAATCAATACTAAATCTACTGGTGGTGGTAAATTACCTCTGTGTACCGAAGTAGTTATTCCCCCATACAGAGATGAAATATCTGCTAAACCACAATCTAATAGAATGCGGTGTGGCCCCATCCGCACTAGTAGACATACACCTTCATCTTCATGCTGAACACTATAGGGCAGACATTCTAATTCACCATTCGTTTCCCCACCATCAGAGTGAGAGGATACGGAAAGATCATCCCTCATGCTCTCCTCTCTAACTGTGCTTAATGTGCAGAACCGTTACCATGATAGTTGTCTGAATCATAAAATCCGTTTTTCGTACCAAAAAATAAACAAGTAAAGGTAAAGATAACTGTTAATCCTACTAATATCAGCTTGACATCCATTGGCTTACATTCCTTAACTAAGGACTTTTTTATATTAATAGTGTGATTCTGTATCTGAACCGAATCGCTAGAAAATCTTTACTATGGGCATTGGGCATTGGGTATTGGGCATTAGGCATTGGCCATTGGTTATTATCCCCCAGCACCCTAATTAAGGAGAAATTTCTTCACCTTTCTCCGTGAGGCGCACTTCTTTAATTTTCCATTGGCCATTGCTGGTCAAGGTTTTGCGGAGACTACCAAATAAAGCAAACTGCTCACAACTAGAAAGAGAAGGTATTTGTCGCTTTGAATCAGGAGCAATTCGCAAATCAATTGTAGCAATATCATTATTAACATTGACACGATACCCAGCCAAGCTAAAATCTGCTGTTTCTCGCTCCTGTAAGACTTTACTAACGGCTTCATTTATGGGTTCATCGGCTGATACTAAAAATGCCTTCGCAACATAATCTTGACATTGGGTGTCACTTATGTATAGGGTGACAGTCGTAGTTTTACCAGAGACGGCTTTGTTAGCTGAAGTAGGTGCTTCGTCACTGGGAGATGGTTGGGTTAAAAATGGTTGAGTTTCAACTTGAGAAGTCTGGGGTCTTGGTGAAGCTGTGCTGTTTGGTGTTGGTACTGAAAGTTCCCTACTGGTATAATTACTGGAATTACAACTGCTAATGCTGGTGCAAACCACTAATAAAGTTAGAGATAAAATATATTTTTTTGGTTGCATAGTAATGTTTTAGAGATGAAGATAAAATTGCCCCAATCCTGTTTTGTCAGGAAGCAGTTGGTTTTCTATAAAACATAAAATGCAGTTAATATCAAGGAAAATGTAAAATTTTATAAATATGGAGCAATGAATATAAATGGTACAACCTCGTAAGCAATTTGCTCAACATTGGTTAAAAAGTGAAAAGGCGCTTAACACAATTGTTAAAGCAGCAGAGTGTCAAGAGACTGATAGGGTTTTGGAAATTGGCCCTGGTACGGGAATTTTAACTCGGCGTTTATTACCTTTAGTTCATTCTCTACTTGCTGTAGAAATTGACCCTGATTTGTGTAAATTGCTGGTAAAACAACTGGGCGAGAGGGAAAATTTTTTGCTTTTGCAAGGGGATTTTCTCACTCTTAATGTCCCTTCCCAACTGACAGCTTTTTCTAAGTTCCAAAAGCAAAATAAGGTTGTTGCGAATATTCCCTACAATATTACGGGTCCAATTATTGAGAAGCTACTGGGTACAATTGCAAGTCCTAACCCAGAACCTTATGATTCCATCGTGCTCCTGGTACAGAAAGAAGTAGCAGAAAGATTATATGCTAAACCAGGGTCAAGAAGTTTCGGGGCCTTGTCGCTGCGGGTGCAGTATTTAGCAGATTGTGAGTTAATTTGTTCTGTTCCGGCTGGTGCATTTTACCCACCACCAAAAGTTGATTCAGCAGTGGTGCGGTTGCTACCCCGACAGATAGAAATTCCAGTGAATGACCCCAAAAAGTTAGAAAATTTGGTTAAATTGGGGTTTGGATCGAAGCGGAAAATGTTAAGAAATAATTTGCAATCGGTGGTTGATCGTGATCGCTTGACTCAATTACTGGAACAATTAGAAATTAATCCCCAAGTACGCGCCGAAGACCTCAGCGTTTCACAATGGGTAACACTGGTAAATTTGGGGACTGGGGACTGGCGACTGGGGACTGGGTAATAAATTCTTACCAATTACCAATTACCAATTACCAATTACCACTGTTATGCGTTCTTATAGCTTAATTGCACCTGCCAAAATCAACTTATATTTAGAGATCATTGGCAATCGCCCTGATGGATATCATGAGTTAGCAATGATACTCCAGAGCATCGACATTGCAGACCAAATTAATTTACAGGCTGCGAGTACTGAAGAGATTCACGTCTACTGTAACCATCCCCAAGTACCGGCAGACCAAAGTAATCTAGCATACCGGGCTGCCGAATTGATGGCAAGACAATTTCCTGATGTTTTTAGTAATTTTGGCGGTATTGATATTACAGTCACAAAACGCATTCCTGTAGCTGCGGGTTTGGCTGGAGGTTCGACCAATGCAGCCGCAGTATTAGTGGGGATAGATTTACTTTGGGACTTGGGATTAACTAAATCAGAATTAGAAGAATTAGGCGCAACTCTTGGCTCAGATGTGTCATTTTGTATTTCTGGAGGAACAGCAATTGCTACAGGTAGAGGTGAACTACTTTCTCCTTTACCAAGTTTAAATCAAATCCATTTAGTATTAGCCAAATATCTCAGTCTAGAAGTATCCACACCTTGGGCATATAAAACCTATCGGCAAGAATTTGGTAATTCTTATGTTAAGAATACTGAAGATTTAGTTGCTCGTGCGAATGCTGTACATTCGGGAGAAATGGTCAAAGCTATTTTAGATAAAGATGCAGCAAAAATCTCTCAAAAACTGCATAATGATTTAGAAAAAGTGGTCTTACCAGCTTATCCTCAAGTCTTGCAACTGCGAGAATTATTTGCTACTCAAGAAGGGGTTTTAGGCACAATGATGTCTGGTTCTGGTCCTTCAGTATTTGCCATTGTTGAATCAAAAGCACAAGCGGAAATAGTCAAACAGCAAATACGGACAGCAATCCCTGACGAAGATTTAGAATTGTTTGTAACTCAGACAATTGCCAATGGCATTCAAATATTACAGGGGACAGGGAATAGGTAACTGGTGACAGGTGACAGGGAATAGGCAGAAGTTTTTGGTTTTTGGATTGTATTTGTTTATGTCTAATTTAAAATCTCAAATCTCATCTCCCTCATCGTCCTCATTTCCCTCATTGTCCTCATTTCGCTCATCGTCGTCATCTCCCCCATCTCCCTATTATGAATGAACCACATATCACACCATCAACGGATACTTATAAGCAAGTAGCAGCAAATCCATTACGCTGTATAACAGGGTCGATAATTTCGGGAGGACTATCATTTGCAATCTATTCTCTCATGATAACGATCGCCACCAATTTTGCTAACAAACCCATCCATTCCCAAAACCCAATAGTATGGAAAATTAGTTCAGCAGTTCGGACCCTAATTGTAGGTGTAGTAGGATTAGGAACAGGAATATTTGCTCTAGTAGCTCTGGGTTTGTTAGCCTTGGGAATACAATTATGGTTCCAGCAGTTAACAAAAACTAAAAATAGTTAACTTAGAGGATATTTCAAAAGTCTAAAATGTCATACTGTAGCTTGCTTTACACAGGGTATGTAGCGAGAGCGAAATGTTCGCGGAGCGTGCCGTAGGCTTTAGTATCTCATAAATTGACGAAAGATCGAGATCCTTACCTCCACTACGTTCCGGTCAAAATGACAAGTTATACGTACCCTCTAGTTTTAAAACATCCTCTTAACTAGTTAAAGGAATAGGATTTACTAATTGAGCGCGATTTTTAATTAATTGCAGCTTAGTAGTTTGAGCAACATGACATGATTGATGTTCTTTTCTCCAAATAGTGGGAGATAAACCATGATGTTGACGAAACTGACGAGAGAAATGACAAGCATTTTGATAGCCTAGTTTCATAGCAATTTCTTCAACTGTCTGATTGGTGCTTTTCAGTAATGTCCGCGCTGCTGCCATGCGGCGCTTAACAATCCAAACATTCACACTTTCTCCCGTTTGTTTCGCTACTTGAGTCGTTAAATAAGGAGAAGAATAACCAACAGCTTCCGCCACATCAGACAAAGTAATTCCTTGATGGTAATGACGCTCAATATAGTCGAAAACTTGTTGAAGGTGGGGAAGATTAGGAAAAATTGATTCTGAATTTTCTGATTTAGCAGCTAGTTCTGATAATGATTGAGAATTATTCGCATACCATCTTTGAAAGATAGCTTGTTTTTCTAGTCGGATAGTAATCGCCTTTAGCAACTCATCTACAGTACAAGGTTTACTCAAATAATCATCTGCTCCCAACTCCATAGCTTTTCTCATAGATGTCTTAGTGTTACTAGCTGTGAGAAAAATAAAAGGAATAATTGCAGTGAGAGGATCTTGACGCAACTTAGTTAAAACACTGTAACCATCTATATCTGGCATCATTAAATCACAAATTACCAAATCAGGTAAATGCTCTTGTGCTTTCTGGATACCAACTAAACCTTTTTCTGATCCTATAGTAACAAAACCTTCAGCCTCAAGACCGTCTATGAAGAGATGGCGAGTGGTAGCATCATCTTCAATTACAAGAATTTTTTCTGACGATTCGCGCATCATTTTGTAACCAATAAAAGTTTTATCAGGGAATGATTAACAAAATTTGTGTTCAAGATTAAGAACTTTCAGGATACAAATAGGGAACGGATGGAAGTACCACAGTAAATGTAGTACCTACACCAACTTTACTTACTACTCTCATTTGACCTCCATGTAAATTAACCAGGGTTTTAACAATAGATAAACCCAGTCCATGACCAGGAACTTTATCAATATTGCTACCACGATAAAAAGGCTCAAAAAGTCTATTCTGATCTTCTTCTGGAATAGCAATACCCTGATCTTTAACGTGAAAGATTACTTCCCCTTCATGACAATCAACTCTTAATTCTACTACACTCCCAATGGGAGAATATTTAATAGCATTTTCTAGTAAATTATTCACAATCGGTTCTACCAATCTTTTATCGATCCATACTTTTTCACAGTTCCCTCGACTGTCAAAATTAATATGATATTCACTATTAATTATCAACATTTTGGAGATTAAATCTTGGCAGAATTCAACTAAATCAATTACTTCTGGTTGAAAACTAAATTGTACTGATTCAGCCTTAGCTAAGAATAAAATATCATCTAAGATCTGGTTGATTTGTTCGACCCCTATTTGAATATGTTTAATAAACGGGAGAATCTTTTCCTCGTCCCATTTATCTATATGTCGTTTGAGCAAGCTATTAGAAAAAGAAATAACATTTAGTGGTGTACGAAATTGGTGACAAACTATAGCTACAAGATGCGCTCTCAGTTCGCTGAGTAGTTTTGTTTTTTCTAACGTCTGACACAATTCAGATTCTACATATTTGTAATTGGTAATATCAATAGCCGTCAATATTTCAACTTCTTGACCATGAAAATCTATCACCCCATTTAAGCGAGCCATCACACCAACTAACCATCGTTCTTTACCATCTTTAGTCAGAATTTTTATCTCCTGATATTCAGAGTTATTTGCTGGAGAATTGTGTGATTTTTTACTCTTGATTACTTGGTTCAAATCAAAACCTGTTAATAATTCTGTTTTCGTGTACCCAGTCAGTAACTCCGCAGCAGGATTTACATAGGAAATCTGTGTACCTTGAATCAAAAAAATACTAGCATTAATAGATTCTAGCAAAAAGCGAAATCTAGATTCTCTCAGATGGAGTAATGTATCAATATGTTGAGGTTGAATAACAGTCAATTCTTGTTGTAAATTCTTTTTGATTTCTCTGCCGTCATCAGTCCATTCTTGAATGCTCAAGTCTATTAATCCATCACCTTTGTCCTGAATAAACGCACAACCAAACTCGATATCTTGGTATTTTATATACCTCAGATTGACTTCTGCTAAAAATACTCTTCCTCCCTTTGTGCGATAGCGGGACTTAAAAGAATCGTGTTCGAGGTGTTTCAGATTTTGCCATAGCTGTAACCAGTTATGTAATGAAAGATCTACATCTAATTCATGTACTTTCATGGAAAGTAATTCTTCACGGGAATATTCTGTTAGGCAGCAGGTGGCTTTATTGACATAAAGAAGTTGGGCATTTTCTCCTAAACAAAATGCAGCATCTCTAACTAGATTGATGAGAAAATCAGCAAATTTTAACTCTACTCCTGGCTGGTAAGTCAATTTAAAATTTGATGGTTCCAACGCGGAATCGCCAGAATTCATATCCCTATGTACTCCTTATAATTAGTTTTTCTTGTAGCCAGTATTTAGTTGATAATTACCTCTTGAATCAAGATTATACAATTAATTTAAAAGGAAAATTGAATAATTATGATTTTAGCAATAAAAAAATCATAACTTCAATTTTTTGCATATAAGAATGCAACTTTTTTTGTTTCAAGTGATTTTTCGGTTAAAAAATCGATATGAAAATTTCGACTCTGTAAAATCACAGATAATACTTAGGTCAATATCTGCCGATTATTAACCTGATGCTGCAGATATAGGTTCAGGAAAATATTCCCAAACATAATCAACTCTTTGTTAACTTTAGATCAGTTTTTACACTGAAACTGTCCTATATAAGAAGGATAAATTTTCCTGATTTTATTGAATTGTTTGAGTTTAGTATTCAAGGCATTCAACTATATATAAAGATGGTCAGTCATCCTTCTTAGGAAATATGTTTTTATTAACCAATATCCAGAATATAACTACATATCTGACTATAGATAGATAAATTCTTAAGAAGGTATGTGTTGAGAAACACAAATAAATTACTTGAAAGTCTTTGGGTTTGTTATCTATGGTATTCCTCAGTTATTCATGAAGTATTGTAACTTCCAGGAAGCATAGATTAATTCTGAATTTCTGTATTGTCTACATGAAAAAATTCTCTTGCCACCAGAGTGAAATCTCAGAGTATATCCCCCCAATTAAGTGGGATTTCAGGGAGCTAGGGGGCAAAAGACATTCAAGAGAAGATAGTGAAAAATCCAGCCTCTCAGAGATAAGGATAATCAAAAAAAATCAACACCGAAAAAATAGACAAGTCGATCGAAAAATAGTTCATGTATCCAGAGTTGAACTTTGAGTAGGCTTAAAAAAGAAGCTGCTTCTGCAACACGGTTAATCTGTGGGGGCGGATTTAGTTAAATGTCTATCAGGTGAATAAAAATGTTGTATGGCCTGGTTAAATCAGCCCCTACTTTTAATAAAAAAACATCTATATTGGATGATTCTTAAATCTGTCTTTGTCTCATCTGGTAATTTTATCGGTTTTGTTTACCATTACTTAGTCTGTATTGAGAATTTTGCAAGCTGCTGAAAATGCTTATTAGCTATTTACCGTAACAATTTTAGGTTTTAGGTTTTGGATTGAGGTGTTTCGGTATTGCTTTTCCAAAAGTAAGCTACATCCTAAGAGTTGGTACAGTTAATCGTAAGAATTCAGAAGTCAGGAGTCAGGAGTCAGAATGTTTGAGAAATAGGTTAATTATCAAATAGGTATTTTTGGCGTTAGTCTGAAAAAGCTGACTACTGATGGCTGTTCACGTAGCGTGCCGTTAGGCATTAGCTGAATGCTTACAGTTAATCTAAAATCCAAAATTGTTTGACTAGTACAGTACGGCGTAAATAAACCAACCATTCCAAATCTCTGACAAGTTCACGCTGTATACATTTTGAATTTTGTTGGCGCAGCCTGCTGGAAGCACTATTTTGTTAGCTTTGCTCTTCTGAAAGAAGCATTTTTAATTCACGGCGGTACTAGTTCTTTAGTTACACATAGGAGTGCATACTATGAGCCAAAATATTGCTGATGATAATAGACAAGTCACTAAAAAGATTAACACCGAACAAATAGAACAAATAGTCAAAGCAATTATAGCTGGTAAGTATTCCTGGGCTTGTGTTTTACTTTTGCGTTTTTCTGGACATAACCCAATTGACTATATACCCTACCGTACTTATATCAGATTACTCAAAAATAATTGCCTTTTGGGTGGTTCTCAGCAAAATCAAACTTCTAAAAAAGAGGTAGAAATGTTGGATATTAAGTCACATTGGATTCATTTCTGATATAGCAGTTGCTAGGTATGTGAGAACATACAGTAATTATAAAACATGGCTAACGTTATGCTGCGTTATCAAACACCAAAAGACTTTCAGGCTTGTGAAGATTTCGGGTGCATCCCAAATGTGTAAGTTTACAGGGATACGCTTCATCCCGTTATGCAATGCCTTCGGCACGCTGCACGTTCACGCGTAGTGTTGGCCATACCTGAAGGAATACAGAATGACAATTTGCGATGTTTTTGCAAAGTTGGGATACTCCTGAAGAGTTCTCTATTCCCTTCTATATCAGTTCAAAAAAGGTTGGTGTACCCCACTCTCCCTATTTGTCATCCTTTTATTGGGAGGGGTGCTACAGCAGCAGTCAGGAGTCAGGAGTAAAACTCTCTTGCTGTGTAGGTTTCAATTTAGATTCTGTACCTCATTAATCTGCAATCTGCTGTATCTATCTGTGCATTTCTTTCCTTTTCAATCAGTATTAATTTTTAGTCGTTAATCCCTTCTCATCATGATTTACCCTGGTACTATTTATAATAGTCGGCTGCAACCCATACTCAGAGAGATTGTATGGCAAAAAAAGCTGGAAGTGGCACAAATGCAGCAGGAAATGTCTTTTGCGTCTTTACAACGTCAATTAACTGCTGCTCCCACTGTACGAGATTTCTTTAGTGCTTTGCAGCAGAGTCTTCACAAACCTGGCTTGATTACAGAGGTGAAAAGATCGGTACCTGATCAAGATATAATTAGTCTAGATTTTGATCCATTAGCGATGGCTAAGTCTTATGAACGTGGTGGAGCAACTTGTATATCTGTTGTTACTGACCAAAAGTTTTTTCAGGGGGGTTTTGACCATTTGCGTACTATCCGGCATCGGATAGCTTTACCTCTGTTATGCAAGGATTTTATTCTTGATCCTTGCCAAATTTATTTAGCAAGATCAGCAGGTGCAGATGCGGTATTATTAATCGCTGCTATTCTTACAGATCAGGAAATCAATAATTTTTTGCGGGTGATTCATTACTTGGGAATGAATGCTATTTTGGAAGTCCATAACTTGACTGAATTAGATCGTTTACTCAAGTTAGAAGATGTTCGCATTATCTCAATTAATAACCGCAGTTTAGAAGATTTTAGTGTGAATCTTAGCACAACTCAGCAATTAATGGCAGCTAGGCGATCGCATCTGCAAAATTTAGGGATTTTGGTTGTTAGTGAGTCAGGAATTGAGACATCTGATCATTTATCTCTCATGGCTGATGCTGGTGTGAATGCAGTTTTAATGGGAGATTCTTTACTGCAACAAGAAAACTTAGAGGAAGCTGTGCGTAGTCTGATTAAACCCAATGTCCCTGTTTACAAAGACCTGGTGAAAAAAGCAGTTTAAACAGTTATCAGTTATCAGTACACTGTAATATCGGAATCCGACTTGATTACTGATAGCTCAGGGTGGCGTAAGCCATATTTACTTGTGTAGGCAGGCAAAAGACAATAGGCAAAAGGGTTTCAGAGGATTCACTTGTACTAAATTTTGTATGGCTACGCCACGCAAGGTATCAAAACTAAAATATGACTCCTATATTAGCTGATGGCTTATATCTGATAACTTATAGCATATTGCAGGTAAATGAGGTACAAATTTATATACCACTGGAATTTCCACCCTTTTATTTGATTATTTTTGTTTATGATTTAAAGATTGTGAATATATCCTTCAGATTTTGATTTTTCTAAAGCTCTTTGGGCAGCTCCTCCGCCATATCTGATCCCAATTGGTGTAGAATCTTGAGTGATTTGAGGAGTTACACCCAAAGTTTTTTGTCTTATTGGTGTTTCATCAAAGGCAATGATTTCTTTGATTTCCTCATTGGCGAAATATTTATCATATAGAGGAATATATTCATTTATCATCTCATCTGGGTTGAGTTCAGCAGCAAAAGTATCCCATAATTTTGTTGGTACTTGAGGGTATTCAGATTTGCTTGAATTTAACATTTGAGTTAATAAGTTAATATAATTTAATATCTGTTGAGTCAGATTGCTTGCGCCTGTTATTTCTAATAATTTCTTGATATTATTAATTTTTTCGGTGTCTTTAGGATTAGCAGCAAGTTCATTTCGATGAGTGGGAGCTTAAACTGGAATTTAAGCCAAAGTTGGTAAACTTACATCTGTTATAAGTGAAATTAGCACCAATGAGGTTAAAAATGTTATCTTCATAAATTTTGCTTTCCAAGAATGTGTGATTTCCATATCAAACCCAAGTTACTAGTTACAAAAATCTCAGTATGTAAGGGACAAAGTTAATACTTATATCCTGCCTTTTATCTGATAAGGGAACCATTACCTCTTGATAGGGGAACGTCGAGTAAGCTATACTGCTAATTCGCAACTTACATTATCTAGATTAATTAGAACTTAGGTTTTGATGACCTTTACGCTGCGGAGGCTTGTATCCATACAACCAGTAATAAATCCTCCCAAAGACTGAATTTGTAGCAGATATTCTAAAGCCGATTTTGTAATGATTTCTCCCGGCATTAATACAGGAATTCCTGGAGGATATGGGCAAATAATTTCTGCACAAATTCTTTCTTCCGTTTTCTCCAAAGGCAATATTTCACTGTTAGCAAAAAAAGCCTCACGGGGAGAAATGCACATATTAAGGCTAATCATAGCATCGTTTGTATATTTACATAATTTGTACTGACTTGTCAATTGTGGTATCCGAGTCAAATTTTTTAATCCTTGTACTAATGCATCTATATCTGTCCAAATATTACCCAAACTAATAATAAAAGTAATATTTTGTAGGGATGAAAATTCTGAGGTAACACCCATTTCATTGAGAATTTCTTCAGCTTCAAACCCTGTTAAACCTAATTCAGAAATATTAATAGTTAACCGTGTTTGATCTAAATCCACAAAGCCCTCCTTAAAAAGGGGGGTTGGGGGGATCTCTAAAACTGATAAACCAGGAATTTGGCTAATTTGACTTCTTGCTGCTTCAGCTAATTGCAAAGTTTGAGACATCAACCATTCCCCATTGATAGCCATTTGTTGACGTGCGGCATCAAGGGAAGCTAAAAGAATAAAGCTGGGACTTGTAGATTGAACTAACTGTAAGGATTTATTTAATCTATCAATATCAATTCTATTGCCTTGGATGTGCAACATTGATGCCTGTGTCATTGCACCCAAGGTTTTGTGAATAGATTGTATGGTTAAATCTGCACCTGCGGTTAAAGCTGATGTGGGTAAATGAGGATGAAAAGAGAAATGTGCCCCATGTGCTTCATCAACAATGAGGGGAATGTGATGTTGATGGGTAATTTGTGCGATCGCACTCAAATCTCCACAAACACCGTAATAAGTAGGATAAACAGTCAGCACTGCTTTTGCATCAGGATATTTTGCTAATGCTGTTTTTACAGCTTCCGGTGTAATACTGTGAGCAAAATCTAAGTCTTGATCATATTCGGGATTTATAAAAGTAGGAATTGCACCAGAAAGAATTAATCCAGAAATTACCGAAGAATGCACATTTCGCGGCAGAATAATTTTATCATTCATACCGCAAGTAGCGAGAATTGCAGCTTCAATTCCACAAGTAGAACCATTAACTAAAAACCACGTTTTTTCCGCACCAAAAGCCACTGCCGCTAATTCTTGTGCTGCTAAAATTGCGCTTTCAGGTGTGAAGAGGTGATCTAATTCTGCAAGTTCTGTTAAATCAGCACGGAAAACTTCTTTACCTAGTAAATCGGTTAAAATAGGCGAAATTCCCGCACCCCGTTTATGTCCTGGGGTGTAGAATGGTGCGTGGGGACGAGAGATAGAGACTTTTAAGGCATCTATGAGGGGGGTTTGGTTTTGATTGAGCATTTCTGCGGAAAGAAAACATTTATATTTGATTGATAAGCTTTATTATTTAGAATAATAGTATAGTGTCACTTTAATTACTACTATCAACTTAGTATACTGTCAATTTTTTAACCTATTCAAGCTATTTTTGCTAATTCAGATGATACTCTGAAAGAGTTGCTTTTATGACTATATAGCTTATTCACTAAACAAAAATTTCAGATCCAGAAACAGGTGATTGGGCTCTATGGTGTCGAGAAATAGCAGGTTGTACTTCAACTGGTGACACTCAAGAAGAAGCTTTGGAAAATATTAAAGAAGCTATTCAACTGTATTTACAGCCAGATTTAATTAAGTTAGCTCCTAGTGTAATGGCTATTACTGCTATACAATAATTTCAACCTCAAAAATATCCCGATGATTGAAATTGTATTTCTCGTTGAAGATGATCCAGATGGTGGCTATACAGCCTCAGCATTAGGCCAATCAATTTCTACTCAAGCTGATGATATAGAAACAGTGCGAGTCATGATTCGTGATGCTGTTCACTGTCATTTTCCTGATGAAGAACAAAGTCCTAAAATCATTCGTTATTCAGAGATGATTTATAAAGTAAATGTTTAGGAGACAAGAGGAAGTAGCATAATTCTAGTCATAACAGCATATATGGACCCTTCCCTCATTTGTGTTAAACGCTCATAATCCTTGCTTAGACGATGATATTGGTTAAACCACCCAAATGTTCTTTCTACTACCCAGGGTTGTGGTAAAACTTTAAATTCTTGCTCAGTAGGTCCTATGACTTCAACATGAGCTTGAATCAGGAACTAAACTGCAAGTGCAAATTTATCACCGTCATAACCGGAATCAACCCATAAAACTTGGACCTTTTCCAATAATTCTGTGGGTTCCTCTAGCAGTTCCATTAGTGCATAGGCAGCAAGTATTCGTTCTGGGGCATTTGCTTCACTAACAACAACTTTAAACACAAGTCCCAGGCTATCAACTAAAGTATGCCCCTTTCTTCCTTTTACCTTTTTACATCCGTCAAAACCATACACATCCCCTTTTTTTGGTCAGTGTTGACCGACTGACTGTCTGCGGCGAGCGCGGTAGGTTGTGTTCATTTACCTAATTTCGAGCGAACTTGACCACCCAATGTATGGTTGAATTTTTCCCAAACCCCCTGGCCCTGCCATTTCCTGTAATAGCTATATACCGTTGACCTTGGCGGGAAGTCACCTGGAAGCATATTCCATTGACATCCAGTTTTCAAATGAAAATAGATGGCATTACATATTTCACCCATATCTGTTGTGGGTGGATGCCCTCCTTCTTTGGCTGGTGGAATCAATGTGGCCAGGATTTCCCACTCCATATCAGTTAAGTCTGTGGGGTAAGACTTTCGTTCCATTAGGAGCTATGTAAATACACTACATTTTATGTATCCTATCCTTCCAATATTCCTTTTCTACTCCCCTTTACATTTACTTTATCAATAGCCTCTCAACATAATGAGCAACAACATGAACTTAAAAGATATAGAAAAGAAACTATTCACCATCATGAAATTTATATCCATACCCCTGATCACCAGTGCAATTGGCTTAGAAATATGGAATATCCAAACAGTAACAACTAACAGCCAACTCCCAAGTATATTAACTCCCGCTTTGATAATTGCTCATATTGCACTCTCAGCGCATTTTGTCGAAGGAATAACTGCCGCTTTTTATGCACCTTCTCAAAATCAGCACCCCCTCAAATATGGAACATATACATTCTTTGTCGGTACAGTTGGTTTATTAGAATTGTGGGAAAATCACGATCGCTAGGATTTCGGTATAACCATTTGGGAAGATGTCAGTCGTTTAAGTTATCATCTAGCTTGGGAAAGTCGGATCGTGCAAAACTTACCATGCTTTATCCCACCGCTATCTCCATACCTGAACCGCAAATACCAACTCCTCAACCTAACCCCGTACCCAATCCCGAACCTCCACCAGAACCAACCATTCCTCCACCATTGCCAGAACCAGTACCAGAAATAGTTCCCAGTCCAATTCCGCAAACAGTACCAGGTCCAATTCCCCAAACCATTCCTAAACCTGTTTGAATTATCCTTATAATTGCAATCAACATCTAAAAATCTATAATGCTAAGAGCCGGAATAGTCGGACTTCCCAACGTCGGAAAATCAACCTTATTTAACGCTGTCGTTGCTAATGCTAAAGCCGAAGCAGCTAATTTCCCATTCTGCACCATTGAACCCAATGTTGGCATTGTCTCAGTACCAGATGACCGATTAAACGTTCTTGCAAGAATTGCTACTTCTAAACAAATTATACCTGCTCGTGTTGAGTTTGTAGATATCGCCGGTTTGGTGAAAGGTGCAAGTCAAGGAGAAGGACTAGGTAATCAATTTTTATCCCACATTCGGGAAGTTGATGCAATAGTTCATGTTGTGCGTTGTTTTGAAAATGATGATATTATTCACGTTGCCGGTTCTGTAGACCCAGCGCAAGATATTGAAATCATTAATTTAGAACTTGGTTTATCCGATTTAGCGCAAATTGAAAAACGCATTGACAGAACTCGTAAACAAGCACGCACCAGCAAAGATGCACAATTTGAAATCACTGTGCTGGAAAAATTAGCTGCTGCTTTAAATGAAGGTAAATCTGTCCGTCAAGTGACTTTAAATGAAGAAGAAGCGGCAATTATTAAAGGCTTAGGACTACTCACAAATAAACCAATTATCTATGCTGCTAATGTTTCTGAAGATGATTTAGAAACAGGTAATGATTTTGTTGAACAAGTGCGACAAGTTGCATCTCGTGAAAGTACCCAAGTTGTGATTGTTTCTGCACAAGTAGAAGCGGAATTAGTTGAATTACCAGAAGAAGATAAAGCTGATTTTCTCGAATCTTTGGGTGTAAAAGAAGGTGGTTTAAAATCCTTAATTCGTGCAACTTATGCGCTTTTAGGTTTGCGGACATATTTCACTTGTGGTCCTCAAGAAACCCGCGCTTGGACAATTAATGCAGGAATGTCTGCACCTCAAGCAGCAGGTGTCATTCACTCTGATTTTGAACGGGGTTTTATCCGTGCAGAAACCGTTGCTTATAATGATTTGGTAACTCATGGTTCGATGAATGGTGCTAAGGAAAAAGGTTTGGTAAGAAGTGAAGGTAAGGAGTATGTTGTGCAGGAAGGAGATGTGATGTTATTCAGATTTAATGTGTAGTAAGCAGTCAGTAGGGTGGGTTACGCTATTGCTAACCCACCATTATTCTTAGGTTACCGTGCGTTACGGACTTTCGTCCTAACACACCCTACATTTGTTCACCTATCATATAAACAGAAACACCCATATTTTCATCATCTGTCTCTACTGTTATTCCTCGTGCTGCACCAGGTTTATTTTCTAAACCTTCAATTTTATGATATTTACCCGATAAATAGAGAAAAGTTGCTGATTTGGTCACCATTCCATTTTATTACTATAAAATCCTAAATAACCTGGAACATAAACAGCAGACTGAAATAGTCCGTTATTTCCTGGATGATTTGCTGAGGTAATATAAACAATTCCAGCATTATCTATTCTCAGATCACAAATATGGAGAACGTTACCACCAGGATATGCTACTTTAAAAGTAGCTGAATCTATGTTAGTGATTTGATATTTAGTTAAATTTAACTTTCCGCAATAAATTCTTGCTGGTTCTTCTCTTTCTCTACCATGTCCCTAAATTGCAATTAATTGATTATCAATTTCTTGTAAACAGGAAGATTCAAAATTGCTATCTTTGGTAATTGCCGGTAAATCAAATTCTTTGAGAATGGAAAGACTTTCTTTGTTACAGTCTAATTGGAAATTAGAACCTTTACCATGAGTCTTGACAGCAATGAAGTCAGAATTTTTGGTATCTGGAATGGATGTTAATGCCTCTAAATCTGTAGGTAGTTTTTCATTTGGCTAATTTAAGGGTAAATATTCAGGTTGATTTTTACCTTGAAGACTAATAATTGCTAAACTGCCTTGATTTGGTTGTTTGTTATCATGGACAATTAAAAAATCTAGTTTATCGCTTTGCTGGTTTATCAAAGCTATCCCACTAATACCAAAGGGAATTCCAGCACGGACAGGTATCCAAGTTTGTGCAAAAACCTGTTGAGATATTAATAATAATCCACCTACAACTACTATTGTGATCATTAATCTGAGAAATTTCGGCATATTGATTTATCTAAGTAGATTTATGATCATACTAAACTTAGGGAAGCTACCTTTGGTACTCAGCTTTAATTATCCTAATACCTAGTGGAAAGCTAAAAGCAATTAGCAGTAAGTCTTTTACAATCCCAAATCTAAAATCTAAAATCTAAAATCTAAAATTGTATGATTAAGGAATACTTCCCCTTTTCCTGGCTTCTTTATAGGAAGTTCCTACGTTTTTTATACCAGCTTTGATCATTTCTCTTTCTAAAAGGGCAAAGAAATGGCTTCTATCGCCACCTCTAACGACTGCCTGGTTATGTGCCTCCGCAATTGCCACAGGATAGCCGTATCCTTTTTGTACTTGTGCCAGCATTAAGCCTAGTGCTTCGTTAAACATGGCTGAATTTTCAGCTACCCAAGCCGGAACTTCAATCCGGGCAATTTCCGTACCAACATGAACGTAACAAAAATAAATGATTTGGTCGCTGTATAATTCTAAAATTTGGGCATTACTGCGCCATAAGGGACTGCGTTGTCCGGGTTGGAGTTGGGTTGCCCATAAGGATGTATCTCGCAAAGATTCAAATATTTTACAGGGCATATATTCTAGTTGATTAGGGCAATAACTGATACAGTCTGGGACTGGATGGGGACAGGCTAAAAACCGTAAAAAGTTCATAGCTTCGATGTTGCGGGAGGCGCTAAGATAACCCATGATGGGAATTTGAGCTTTTCGCATTTGTTGCCAAGCTTCGAGAATAGGGGGTAAAATGTGATCGCGTGCATCCATCGGTAGTTTATCTAAAAACCAGTATATTAACGAACCATCTACCATCGCTAAAGCTGGTGCTTCAGTTTTAGCACTGCAAGCTAATTCTGCTAACACTGTGATTTCCCAAGCAGTACGGCGATAACCCATCCATTCTTCAGTTCTAATGCCCCATGGATGCGACACATACAAATCTTCAGGACGATAAAAAACTTCCGGTAAACTATCTAGGAGAGGGTGGCGATTTTGACCATAATGTAAAACAACCCTACCAATATTTAACAAGTAACAATACGCAATTTCATGATGATTAGGAGCAATTTGCGAACCATCGGTAGAAATGACAGTATGAACTTTGGGAGGGACGGGAATATCAATATAAGTTTGTAGAGGTTCAATCGGTGTAGCATTAGCAAAGAGAATGCGATCACGCCATTTTTCCTGACGTTCAATTAACTCTTGTTGACACTTAAACGCTTGTTTTAAATTTTCCTGTGCCAACTCCAAACGCTGACGACTCGCAGCAGCTTCTAAAGTCAAATGTTGACTTAAACCCTGGATTTGCCGTGCTAATTTTCTCAAATCAAGCATAGAGGATTGGGGATTGGTATTTTAAATAACTGACTACTGGCATTGGATTAGTGAAATGCTGATCTTAGGGAATTGGTATTGTTAACCACTGACGACTGACCACTAACAAATGACAACAAATTAGTTTATGCTGTCAATAGTGAAAGATTAAGAGATATTAAAATCTATTTCTAGTGTAATCATGCAGTGTGTAGTCAATCGTCGCGCTCAGTTTTTAGCTAGTCATCATTATTCGCTACCAGAACTAGGCGAAACCGAGAACTTGGAAAAATTTGGTCGTTCCTCAAAATTTCCCGGGCAAGGCCACAATTATACCCTATTCATCTCTATAGCTGGGGAATTAGATAAATATGGTATGGTGCTAAATTTATCTGATGTCAAACAAGTAATTAAGCGGGAAATAACCGATCAATTAGATTTTTCTTACCTTAATAATGTGTGGCCAGAATTTCAACAAACTTTGTCCAGTAATGAAAATATTGCACGAGTGATCTGGCAGCGTTTAGCCCCTCATTTGCCTCTAATTCGCGTCCAGTTGGTTGAACATACTGGGCTTTGGGCAGATTATATGGGAGAAGGAATGCAAGCTTCTCTCAGCATCAGCACCCACTTTAGCGCCGCCCATCGTTTGGCTTCTAACCTCAGTTCTGAAAAGTATAGTAAATGTAGCCGTACACATGGACACAACTACCATTTAGAAGTGACTGTAGAAGGGGAAATGGACTCACGAACAGGGATGATCATTGATTTAGATGCCCTAAATAGAGTTGTTGAAAATGATGTAGTCAAAATCTTTGATCACTTCTGTGTAAATAAAGATATTCCTCATTTTTCCGAAATTGTCCCGACTACCGAAAATCTTGTACTTTACATTAGCAACCTACTCAAATCACCTATTCAGAAATTAGGGGCAAAACTGTCTCAAGTTAAGCTGTTTGAAAGTCCTCAACTCTGGGTAGATTATCAGGGTAATGGAACAGAAACGTTCCTCACCGTGAAGAGTGAATTTAGTTCTGCACACAGATTAGCTCATCCTGGTTTGAGTTTAGAAAAAAATACAGAGATTTACGGTAAATGCGCCCGTGTGAATGGACATGGACATAACTATCAATTAGAAGTGACAGTGAAGGGTGAAATCGACTCCAGCACAGGTATGGTGGTTGATTTAGGTGCTTTAAATCAGGTAATTGCTAATTTAACTGAACCCCTTGATCACAGTTTCTTAAATAGAGATGTTCCCTATTTTGGGGAAGTTGTACCAACAGCAGAAAATATTGCTCTTTATATTAGTAATATGTTGCGCTTGCCTATTCAAGAACTAGGAGCAGAACTTTACAAAGTTAAACTAGTTGAAAGTCCTAACAACTCCTGCGAAATCTACCCATCTGACATAGAATCAACATCTGTGATCACAGTACAGAATCAGCCTGTTTTAGCGACAGTTTAAAGTACCTATATCCTCGACTTCTCAAAGGAGTCGGGGGTCTATAGTTGTGAACTAAAAAAATCTCCTAGCGGGACTTCAACAAAAATCAAGCCCCAATGTAGCCCAAACTGGCTTGATAAGAAGGAAACACGTCCGGATTCCAGTTGAACCAATCAATAAATAGAAAAGATATGGCTGTTCTCAACGCTTCTAAAGCTGCAGTAAAAGTATTCAAAGGTTTCTTAGCCCACCTTGGTCTTAATCCTCCAGTCCACTGATGGCAAAGAATAAAAGTGTAGGCACAGAAAACCAAAATAAAATGGCGCAGTCAACTGCTGTTATCTCCAACTTGATATTCTTTGAGTCCTAACCATCCCTTGGCTTCCCTGTAAACAACTTCTACCCAGTTTCTTTGAAAATATGTATCAACTATCCATTGGGGTGTGACAATTGATGAAGAAACATTGGTCATAAAGTACTCAATATCAGTGGCTTGAGAGAAACTAGAACCGTTGATGACGATAGCAATATTCCTCTTTGCACTTAAGGGTGATATTTCTACTTCTTTAGTTACTACCCATAATGTTTTGGGTTTATCTAACTACAGTTGAATGTCTGTAAAAGCCTCTTGGGGTAAACCTTGTGCTAATTCATCTAACCTAATTATTTGTGGACTATCCTCTTGGTCACTGGCAAGGACTTTGGGATTTTTAGCTAATCCTCCTCAATACTTTCAATGGCGATTTTCTATCCTTAATAAGGAAGACCTATTGTGGCCATATCCAGGATCTATAATTACTATTCCTGGTTGATAACCACGGCTCAAGGTCAGATCTATTGGTTTAATTCCTAACTCAGGTTTATTCTCAAATCGAGGGTCTTATTTCCCTTTGGGTAAAGAATCACCGTGGTGATATAACTCTATATCTAATGGTAAGCTTTTACTGCCATCATAATAGATGTATGTGTTGTTACTACTACTATTCCAGTATCCTTTTTCCCAATTTCTCCAATATATATATTTTCTTCCTACGCCATCCCTAAAATTCCCCCTTTTTCTATGGTCATAATCCTCAATTATTAAGCTAAATCCTCTGGTGATTCTCCTCTAACTACACTTGTTCATAATCTCTAACCGACGGTCATTGACTTGGGAACTGGACCAAGGTGCTTCAGTTAAAACGTGGTGTAATCGGTGGTAGGTCACCCCTAGGGCATTCTCTGCCATTTGAAATAGGTTTTTCCTCTCACTTTCACCCAATCATCCCCCTAAATCATGTCTAAACTCTCTTCTTTCCCCTTGATGAGTAAAGACATCATCAAACCTTTAACACCATCTTTCAAACCATGGTGCCATTGCTGGGGCAGTGGTTTTTTTCATCAGCCTCTTTTAACGTGAAAGCTACACCGAAACCGCACCATACTCCTTTTTACTCTTAACTTTTCTTTAAGTGGCCTTAGTATTTTGCTAACTTTAAAAAAGACCGACGACGGGCTAAATTGCGTAAATGGAAATACATTAACCAAGCCAAAACTCCCAAACAGATAATTAGTAATATTTTTTCTAGTATAAACCTAAAAATATCCGGTTTAAACCAATACTCCAACCTCACTAAGATCAATAACTCTAAAATAGCATTCCCACCAATAAATAGACTCAGCAATACTAAACCCCTGTCCCAATAACGAACTAGAGGTTTGTTACTATAAATTAACATCATAGGAAGTTTACCCTCTACTTTTCTTAGTAATTTTTCCCACCGCCAAAACATCCAGAATAACAACGGAAATAAACCATAACCGAGAAAATGTATTATTTTTGGAAAACCCCAAGCAGCAGGTAAAGTATTCACCAGAGTATGAAAAAAGATAGGATTTAGCCAAGTCGTAAGAATCAAAATTATGTGTCTATTCAACCGTCTTTTAGAACCAAAATATCTTCCCAGGGCATACCGCCAAGCTGCAAACAACATACCATGAACTGGTGTACCAGTAATCCGTTCTAAAGGTAATGCTTGATCGTGAAATAAATCCAATTTTCTTCCGCTCTAAACCCCAAAGTCACTGCTATGGTAAACGGGAAAACTTT
This sequence comes from 'Nostoc azollae' 0708, assembly GCF_000196515.1. Taxonomy (NCBI): domain Bacteria; kingdom Bacillati; phylum Cyanobacteriota; class Cyanophyceae; order Nostocales; family Nostocaceae; genus Trichormus; species Trichormus azollae. The sequence continues at coordinate 3,849,054 of NC_014248.1, read as the reverse complement.
AGTGGGGCGAAATTTATACCTACGTTCTATAAAAAGAAATAGAGGAATAATTACCCGTATAAACTTACAACCTTCTTCAATAGGAGCTATTACTAATATTTGCCGTAAAACCGCACGAAGAAAAAACGCTGTATTTCTTGCCAGAGTAAATCCCACTCTAGAGAGCAGCAAAACCCGATATAGCGCCAATAATGAATGAAGAAAACAAATATATTGAATAGACCCCTTCCAAAATTGTTTCTGTGGTATGATGGAGAGTTTTAGATTTTATGTATTTTTGGTGTTCTTTGGGCTCGCTAATTCAAATCATAACCCTGTAACTCTAACTTTTAGCTAAAAAAAACACAAATCCCCATTATAACATAAAATTAATTTTGCAAGAGATCTAATAAAGAAGGGGCAGCAGGAGTGCGGCGGTAATAAAACAGCAGCAACAACAGAGGTGGAATAACCGCCCAAACAAAGCAGCAGAAATATATTAGCCACTCACCTGAGTAATAATAGTGCGATGACGGGGACTATTGCTAGTAATGGTAGGAGTTTGAAAACCTGCCCCAACTAAGGTTTGCTCAATATCTAAAGTGAAATATTCATCTAGATAAGGTTCTGTACTTTTGAGCAAAGTAAAAATATATTTAGGCATTTTTTTGTAAACTTCCGATTTTGGATTCATGTCCATAATTGCTAAATGACCACCTGGACGTAAAACTCGTCTCGCTTCAGCAAAAATCTTTCGCGTTGCTAACTGGGGTAATTCATGACACATCAAGAAAATAGAAACTAAATCAAAGGAAGCATCTGGCATACCTGTAGATTCAGCGGCAGCATGAACCCAATTAATTTTAGCTTGATGTTGTTGGCAACGATAATTAGCAACAGCTAAGAAATATGGAGATAAGTCTAAACCTGTAATATTTGCATCGGGATAAATTTCTTGTAGGGCAAAGGTACTCATGCCCACACTACACCCCAAATCTAAAATATCTTTTGGTGGTTCGGAAATAGAACTGGTGAGAATATTATGGTAACTTTGGCGCAGTTTGGCATCACCTTGAACTTCAGCATCTTGCCAAATTTTAGCGTGGACAGCATGAGCAGCAGACTCTACTTCAAAAGCTGCCTGCCAACTCAGATTACCGGTTTCATAAGCGTGGAATGAGATAACGTAATAATCTGGGTAGGTTAGCTGAGGATTTTGTACTTGAGCTAAATCATTTGTCCAATCTCGTGCTTGCAGTTTTTCTGCTTCTTTTGTCCAAAACACGCCAATTTTCTCAGCGCGTTTAATCATCATTTGTCTGGCTTGGTGTTTGGCTAGGTTCGCTAAAGGCTTGATGGCCAAAATACCATTTACCATCTGGGAAGCAAAGTCAGGAGTAGTTTTGAGAGCAGTAGTCATAAATTGTAGTTGTGTTTAAGAGCCTTTTTAACTTATGACATATTTGCTGCAGTGGAGTCTACTAGAGGAATGGTGATAGAGGATAGGGGATAGGGCATTGGTAGGAGTTTGAATTAATTTCCCCTAGATCCTTACACCCCTACACCCTTATTTACTACTACTTGGTTTAAGAGCTAACAACATTTCCATTTGACTGGTGGATTTATCGGGGCTATTCACTGTCACACCCAAACCACGAATGGATGATAGGACAGCATTGGTTTCCAGGGGAAGAGGTTTACCTTGTGTGGCTAAACGGGTAATTAAAGAAGAGGTGTTTTCTAAATCCAAGTATAAATAACCACCGTTGGGTTTTTGCAAGGAACTCGTTACAGCTTTAAATGTGTTCGTATTATCCAGGGGTTGACCTTTTTTGTCTGCTAGCGCTTCACCAACTGGTCCACCAATAGCGAGAAATACGGTATCCTGATCTAGCCAACCATGTGCTATGAAAGTGCCTTGTTGGGTAATTTGCCATTCGGTGATATTTTTACCACCAATGCTTCTTTTGGTGATGTTGAGTGATTGCTTTTTGGCTAGGTCATCTAGTTTAGTGAAGGTGGCTTCCGCTGTTTTGCGATCACTGGTGTCAAATACCATCGCTCCCCCAAAACCAACATTGGCTAACCAACCTTGACTAGATTTCACCGCACCCAAGGCAAATTCTTGATCCATCCAACCAAAAATTTCTTTATCTAAATCCAGATTGACCGCTTGTTTTAGTTGTCCTCGTGCTTGTTCCACACCTTGCTTAATTTCAGGATAATCTTTTGACTGTTCCAGGAAGGTTTGCCAGCTACGATTTATGTTCTGTCCGGTGACTAAAGCAAAAGTATCACTGGGAAATTGTGCCACTATCTTAGCCGGAGTATTTTGATATTGAAATTTGTTCAGTTGCGGATCTAAGTTCACTACTACTTTCATTCTCACTCCAGCATCATCGACACCCACAGCCGCTACCATTGATTTTACTTGCTTGAGTTGTGCGAATGTTTCTGGGGGTAATGGCCTGGACTGTGGATTGAAAGCTGTTAACTGTTGTGCCATATTGGCGTAATCAGGCACATAAATTTGAGCAAGGCTGTTTTGAACATCTACACCTTTAGCTAAAATACTACTTGCGCCTTCTTTGTTGGCAAAGGATGGCTTACCTTTATAGGTATCAATAGCTTTTTCTACAGCTTGTTTTTCTGGTGTCAACAGTATACGAGTGTTATTCAAAACAACCATGTAAGTCGATTTAGTCTTGCTTGTACTAGCAATAATTTTCTCACCTTTGTATTCTGATTCTTGAATTTGTAAGTTTTTTTGCTCCTTCAATTTAGTAGCAAATTTCAAGGCATTGAGTTTATCTTTTATACCTACTACCAACAAAATATTTGGCTCTGGCTGTACTGGAATTGGTGGATTTGGTGGATTACGTATAGTAGAATTTGGTGGTAGCACAGCAATCATGACTCCACCAATCCAAGGTTTTATGTCTGTTTCATAAACAATATTGCTATCACTTAATAGTTGTTTGTTGATATCCTGTAGACCTTTGGATACTAGTTGTTGTGCTTGTGGAGTTCCAAACTGCTGTAACTTACTCCAAGATTGGGAATCTGTGTTAATATAAGTCGCCATCAAGGCATTAGCCGGTACTACTTTAGCAATTCCCAGAGGACTGGAAACATCTTCAGAGGGCACTTTAAAATATACATAAGCAGCTATCCCACCTGCGACGACTATAGCAGTGCTAATAACAGGGACTAAAAATTTAGACTTACTTTCGGGCATTGTTATTATCCTCTTTTGTTTTGATCAAATTATTATCAGGGAGCTAGAACTGCGATAGCTAAATTTTTGGATTTTTATCACCCATTTTTCCTCATTCAGCGGTTTTTACTGATGAAATTAGTATTTCTACACACTACTACTTTTTAGTGACTCGAAAAAAGACTTCACTGGAACAAAGAGTAAATCCGCAAATGGTATCTTAAGTCGATATCTAAAAAAGAGTGGGATTCTCAGCCACAAGTTATTCTAAGCTAGAGTAATAATTGCTAGTATTTGTGCCGTTAGGCTCGCTATGCGAACACAGTGTGGTGTAAGAAGTTCTTGTGTTAATCACGCAAAAGCGCAAAATATCAGATTACATCAAGACATGGAAACTTGGGAGCAAAATGAGAAGATTGAGTTAAATCATTCCATCCTTGAAAAATCCTGATCAAATAACTAAGTAGGTGGGCGGAAAAATTTATAACTATGTCATGGCGAATGCAGCAAAGGGGAATCAAGCAATCCCAAGGGTTTCAAGTAATTTACATTTTGTTACATAGTTATGTTTATTTGTGTCTACCTACTTATTCTGATTGGGGATATGCATCTGCGGAGCCGGTGCCGTTTGCCTAGCATCTCGAAGAGAGCGAAGCTATCGCTATTTTTGTGAAAATTTCAGGATTACAAGGTCAGTAATAATCAATGTCGCATCTTTACTTCGATACAGAGAATAACGGACATAAATCTTTTGAGTTACCAGGGGCTAAACCTCACTACAATCCTGATAGACCAGGACAGGTAGAGCATATTTTTCTTGACCTCACCTTGAATATCCCCAACCAAAGTTACTATGGTAATTGTAGTATTCGGTTATTGCCAATCCGTAATAATATTGATTGCTTGACCTTGGATGCTGTAAATTTGAATATCCAATCTGTACAGGTAGACGAAGCAGAACAGAAGTTTGAATATGACGGAGAAAAACTTGCAATTCTTCTTTCTGAGCCTACACAAATTGGTCAGCGTTTGTTAATTGCGATCGCTTACTCTGTAGAAAAACCCCAACGAGGCATTTACTTCATTCAACCAGACAAACACTACCCCCACAAGCCTACCCAAGTCTGGACACAAGGAGAAGACGAAGATTCGCGCTTCTGGTTCCCCTGCTTTGACTACCCAGGACAGCTATCCACATCAGAAATCTGTGTCCGTGTTGCCAAACCCCTGATTGCTATTTCTAATGGTGAACTAATTGATACCTTTGAAGATGGGAATCAGCAAATTTACCATTGGTCACAGCAGCAGGTTCATCCCACCTACTTAATGACCCTAGCAGTAGGTGATTTTGCAGAAATTCGGGATGCGTGGCAAGGTAAGCCCGTTACGTACTATGTAGACAAGGGACGAGAAGCAGATGCTAAACGCAGCATGGGCAAAACTCCCCGCATGATTGAATTTCTGAGCGAAAAGTATGGTTATCCCTATCCATTCCCGAAATATGCCCAAGTTTGTGTAGATGACTTCATCTTTGGGGGCATGGAAAACACTTCCACCACCTTATTAACAGATCGATGTTTGTTAGATGAAAGAGCATCATTAGATAACTTCAACACCGAAAGCTTAGTTGTCCATGAACTAGCACATCAATGGTTTGGTGATTTAATCGTCATTAAACATTGGTCTCATGCTTGGATTAAGGAAGGAATGGCTTCCTATTCGGAAGTAATGTGGACTGAACACGAATATGGCAAAGATGATGCAGCTTATTATCAGTTATTACAAGCTCGCAGTTATTTGAATGAAGATAGTAGTCGTTATCGTCGGCCAATGGTAACTCACGTTTACCGGGAAGCAATAGAGCTTTATGACCGCCACATTTATGAAAAAGGATCTTGTGTTTATAACATGATTCGCACAGAATTAGGCGATGAATTATTTTGGACAGCTATTCAAACATTTGTTCAAGATCATGCTCACCAAACTGTAGAAACAGTAGATTTATTGCGGGCAATTGAAAAAGCGACAGGACTTAATCTCACCTTCCTATTTGACCAGTATGTCTATCGTGGTGGTCATCCTGATTTTAAAGTTGCTTATTCTTGGGATGGGGATTCTAAATTGGCCAAGGTAACTGTTACCCAAACCCAAGTCAACAGTAATAATAAGGATTTATTTGATTTAAAAATCCCTATCGGCTTTGCTTACAGCCAACAAACATTAAACCTGACAAGTTTCACAGTGCGGGTCAATGAAAAAGAACAAAGTTTCTATTTCCCATTAGCAGAGAAGCCAGATTTTATCAGCTTTGATGTAGGTAATAATTATCTGAAAACTGTAACCTTAGAATACCCCATACCAGAGTTGAAAGCCCAATTAGAATTTGACCCTGATCCTATTTCTCGTATTTATGCAGCCGAAGCTTTAGCGAAAAAAGGTGGATTAGAAGTTACCAAAGTTCTATCAACAGCATTAAAAAATGATCCCTTTTGGGGTGTGCGTGTAGAAGTAGCCCAAAAATTATCAGAAATTCAGTTATATCAGGCCTTTGATGGTTTAGTAATTGGGTTACAAGACCCTAGCCCCTTTGTCCGCAAAGCAGTAGTTAGTTCCTTATCGCAAATCAAAACTCACCCTAGTTACAAGGCTGTCAAAGCTGTAGTGCAGAATGGAGATCCAAGCTACAATGTAGAAGCAGCAGCTTGTCGAACTATTGGTGCAATCGCAGCGGCTCATTTAGAAGAAAAACCCCATGAAGAAAAAGTCATCAAGCTGCTCAAATCAGTGTTAGAAGAAAGAGCAGGTTGGAATGAAGTAATACGTAGTGGGGCGATTTCTGGTTTAGCTGAATTTAAAACTTCAGAAACCGCTTTAAATTTGCTATTGGAATATACTAAAATCGGCGTGTCCCAACCGCTACGGCTATCTACTACTCGTGCTTTAGGAAAAATTTCTGTTGGTCAAACTCCTACTAATGTAGAACGAATTTTAGACCGATTAGCAGAAATAGCCAAAGAAGCATTCTTTTTAACCCAAGTTGCAGTAGTAACAGCATTAGGACAAATGGAAACCCCTAAAGCAATTGGAATTTTGCAATCTTTAGCCAGTCAAACAACAGATGGACGGGTGCGTCGTTATGCTGAAGAAGAAATTATCAAAGTTCAGAAAAATATTGGACCAGAAAAAACTTTGCGTCAGTTACGTGAAGAACTTAACCAACTCAAACAACAAAATCAAGAACTAAAAAGCCGCTTGGAAAATTTGGAGGCTAAATCAAAGTAAATTCCAACTAGGTACTTAGAGAAAAGAAAGGTGAGGAAGGTGAGGGGAATGAGGGGAATATGATTTTACTTCCCCGTCTTCCCAATCTTCCCCATCTCCCCACACCCCTAATTACTGATTAACCGATTCCTGTCCCTCACAGTGTAACCGCGTAGCAATGCGGAACATTTCTTGACCTGTATGTAAATAACGGTCATCATAATTTAAAGGGAAATAGGCCAATTCTTCTAATCGATCTCCAACTTGACTGAGGCTATAGTAAAGATGAGCAGCAGCCTTTGCTAAACTAGGGGGATTTGGTAAAGAACGAAAAGTATTGTGTGCCTGTTTTAAATCTTCACGACAGACTTTTAAATATTCTTGAAATTTGTCTATTAATTGATCATCAAAAGGATCGGGGGCTAGTTGGTCAATCTGTTCTTCTAGGGAATTAAGAATAACACAGAGAATCCGATTAACTGGTTTATACACCAAGCACAACCATTCTTCAACTTTTTCATCAGCATCTTTTCCAGTTTGCCGTTTTACTTGGTAATGTTTTTGGTCTGATGCTGTTTTCTGATGGTGAGAATGATGAACATTTTCCTGATAATGCTGATGATTACGTAGTTCTTCATCATAATTGAGCCTACTTTGAGTGTCACTCAAAAGTTCATAAGCAGCATTAATGGGAATAATTTCCTGATGATCTGTGGTTTCTTGATTGCTGTCAGAATGTAATACTCTTACCAAGCGGCGATTCAACAAGCCTATCGCCGCTTGGCTGGCATGATTACTAATTTTTAGAGTTTCGTAATGGTTAGAATCAGCCATGACCAGTTATCAGTTATCAGTTATCAGTTAATAAGTAGAAGACAGAAACCAAATTTCCAACTATATTTCACTCTTCAATATTCACTTGTGAAATCAGTAAGGGTTTAGCAATGCTAAACCCTTACTGATTTCTGAATTTTACTGAACCTAGCTGATTCCAGTTACTAACTTTGCGTCCAAGTCTTGAAACAATGGTGTGCTTAAATATCTTTCACCAAAACTGGGTTGAATCATGACAATTAAGCGTCCCTGATTTTCTGGACGTTGACCAACACGAATAGCAGCACACAAAGCCGCACCAGTGGAAATACCAGATAATAGCCCTTCTTCTCTGGCTAATCTGCGACTGTAAGCGATCGCTTCTTCATCACTAACAGTAATTACCTCATCAATCATTTCTACCTTCAACACCTGGGGAATAAAACCCGCCCCAATTCCCTGAATTCTATGGGGTCCTGGTTCTCCTCCAGATAATACAGGACTATTAGCAGGTTCTACTGCGATCGCTCTAAAACTAGGCTTTTTCGCTTTAATTACCTCTGCCACGCCAGTAATTGTACCACCCGTACCCACACCCGCCACGATCATATCCACCTGTCCATCAGTATCTTCCCAAATTTCCTCTGCTGTAGTTTCCCGATGAATTTTGGCATTTGCTGGATTACGGAACTGTTGTAACATATACGCATAGGGTGTTCTTTCCACTATTTCCTGCGCTCTACGAATTGCCCCACTCATGCCCTCAATTCCCGGTGTTAGTTCCAATTCAGCGCCATAAGCCCGCAACATAGCTCTACGTTCTGCACTCATGGTTTCCGGCATCGTCAGAATTAATTGATAACCTTTAGCTGCGGCTGTCATTGCCAAAGCAATCCCCGTATTACCCGATGTCGGCTCCACCAGCACAGTTTTCCCAGGAGTAATTAAGCCTTCCTCTTCGGCATCATTAATCATACTCACACCAATTCGGTCTTTTACCGATGCAGATGGGTTCATACTTTCTAGTTTCACCACAATTTCTGCTCCACAGCCTTCCTCCTGGGGAATACGGTTCAACTGTACTAGAGGAGTGCGACCAACCAGTTCTGTAATATTCCGAGCAATCCGCATAATACCTTTGATTCCTTTAAATGTAATACATGATATTTAACTGCCTTCGAGAATCTCGCTCTTGACAAAGAGCCTGAAGTGAATGTTTTTGCAAGACCGCATTTGCTGCTTGACGAGCTTCTTGCCAAATTTCGTCTACAATCGAACTGTCTACACTTTTGGAATTGGTATCATCTTCACCTGGTTTGATATCCAACCCTTCTAAACATTCCAAAATCTCAAAAACGCTAATTTTCCAAGGTTCTCGCGCTAACAAATAACCACCTTTAGAACCACGCTGACTCTTAACTATACCCCCACGCCTCAAAGTAGCTAATAGCTGCTCTAAATAGCGATCAGGTATATCTTGTTGGGCAGCTATTTGTCGAATTTGCATCGGTTCACCGCTTTCGTAATGAGTTGCCATCTCTAATAATGCCAGAATTGCGTATTGAGATTTACAGGATAGTTCCACAAGCTGCAATTTAAGAATAAAGGATGAATTCTTGACACTCTCCGGGAAGACAGCCACGGAGATTCTTAAGCAGTCCAAAAACGGACTCTTAAAGGCGTAGTCAATGCGCCTCTAGTAAATCCAATGAGATTTAATCCCAATGTCGCCTTTACTTTTCTCAAGATATTCGCTGCCCCATTGCAGTCGGCATTGATCTAGAAATTATTAGCTGTACCATACAAGCCGCGTTGAACAAGCTTTCCTGATTCTTTCCACTTGTCGGGTTTTTCACCCTATTCAGGGAGTAAATCATTATCCACAAAGGAAGCTTTTGACGTATAACTTTCTTCAGTTTCTACAAACCTAATACCCTATTGGTCACACATTTGAGTGATCCGGTCTTTAAGTTTAGCCGTAGGGATTTTAACAAAGCTTTGATTAGTTTTCTTACCCAAATCAACCTCTTGTCTTTCTCCTTTGTTCCACCCAAGAACAATTGTCCCAATCCCTTGTTGTAAGCAGTGATTAATTAGTAATCTCGCTGCTTTGTTTACGGCATCACACATTTGGCGATTACGCTTCTCAGTCATAGCTGCTAGTCTATTGCTCCAAAATCCTTGAGGTTTGTTCTCCTTGATATTTGAAACTATCTTATTGCACCACTGATTGACAGATTTTACATGTTTCCCATCAACAATGAATGATGTGCCAACATTAGAGATGCAGGTTAACCAATTATTTATTCCTGGATAAATTCCCAAACATTTATCCAGGGTTAGCTGTGGTTTGCCCTCTGGTTGTGATTGACAAACAAACTCGGCATAAAAACAGCGATTACGGGGGAGTATCCTAACTTCTTTGATGTCTCCAAAGTTTAGGTGAGAAAGCATTTTTAGCCAAAACCCTTCCAGACCAAACCATATTTTGACAGTTGTACCCAAGGGAATTCTGATTTTATCACCTACTGGTTTTAGTGCTTGCATTGGATATGTTACTAAAGCGAAGAAGCCGCTTTTTCTGTACTTAGGCAGCTTGGCTTTGTTGGTCGACTCTCCTTTTTTATACTTTTTATCTAATGCCTTAAATGATTTAAAAGATTCAGCTACAGAAATCAGGTTTTGTTGTGCAACCTGGGAATACAAAACTTGGTAATGTTTGTTGCTTTTGTATTCGTTAATCAAGTCAAATTTTTTAACAATCTTGCCAATTCTAAAATATATTTGTCTGGCATAGTAAATACCAAAGTTGGTTAATGTATGCGATTCAGAACAAATAAATTCTAAAACTGCCTTTAGCTGTTGGTTTGTGTTAATCAGATTTTGACTGTACAAAAACATCACCTCCTCAACTAAAAAATTCTAATAATCTACCATTCAGTGGCTGAGGCGTAAACGCCTCAAGTGGCTTTCATTCCTTGCCTTAAAGGACTGTTAAGTTTTTCCCCCACGCTCCAAAACTTAATCTCAAGGGTTGTTAGCCTTTTCTCTTATAATTCATATTCTCTTATAATTCATACCCTCTCCAGTATACTCCGGTTTTCCACTGGGGTTTATAATTTTTTTCTACCCAAAATAAAAAACCCGCCTTATGGCGGGTAAAAAAAATGTTAACAGTGTGTCAACGTTCTCAGTCTAGAAAGTGAAGGTTGTTCTCAGAGTACCGATAAAGGTATCCTCGCTGTTGTTATTTTGTCCAGTAGAAGGCAACCAAATGACACCAGGGGTAACGGAAATATTATCCGAAACGCGATACTTATAGAAACCTTCAACTTGGTAGGGAATATCACCAGAGTTAGCACCACCACCATTGTTAAAGGAATAAGGTTGCGCGCCACCAAAAATCCCTAATACGTTACCTCTCTTACCAAAGTCAGGTAATGCTACCCCAACTCCATAACTCCAAGCTTCATAATTATCATTAGCACCGAAGCCTATGACATCGTGGTAAGAAACAAAACCACTGATCGAAAGTTTTTCACTAGGTGTGAAGGCTGCGGAAATACCGTAGGAGTTGGTAGAAGAGCCGTTCGTACTGCGTAAGTTGTTAGCTAGATCAGTACCAACAATAGCACCATCATCAAGTCCTGAGTCAAACAAGGTACTACGAGCACCAAAGTAACCATGTACATAGGTAGCAGCTAAAGCAATGCGATTACCAACATTAAAGTTTAACTGACCTAAAGCAGCATAGTTACCATCGAACAAGCCATTACCATCTGTAGGATCATTAGCTTCAGAAGCCAAGTAACCCAGAGTTAATGAACTTGGTTTGAGGATACTACCTGGTTTACCAAAGGGTACATTTAAAGCAATACCAGATCCACCACCAATCCGATAGATGGGATTTTCAGAAGCAAAGGTACTTAAAGCACCGTTACCACCATCAGTTTTATCGAAGAAGTAGGGGTTGTTAACAGCGGCATAATGGCTGTGTTGACCACCTGTAGCTGCTATGTAGACTTGTGCTGGACCTACAGGAGCTTCATAGGTCAGTTTGTCTATATTAACACTGTTAGCAGTATTGCCACTAACTTCAAAGGTTTGTTTGCTTTCTCCACCGTTGATAAAGCCTTTGGCATTACCCGCACTTAAACGGGTATTCAAGATATCTCTACCAGTGAAGCTGCTTTGCAGGTTCAGACGCACGCGATCTTGAAAAACGGTTTTACCCGCAATATCACCATTAAGAGCATCAGTAACGGCAAAAATAGCTTCACCTTGCAACTTGGTGGTAGTAGAGAACTGGTTAGCTTCTAACTCTGCTGTACGCGCTTCCAAAGCATCTACACGACCGCGCAGAGTTGCCAATTCAGCAGAAAATTCTTCTTGTAAACGCTGTAAAGTAGCTAAATCCTGTTTTGTGACCAAATCAGCAGTTGTTGTGGCTATCAATTCATTAACCCGATCTAAACAGGCATTCAAACCAGCCGCAAATTCATAACGGGTTAATGCCCGGTTACCGCGATATGTACCGTTGGGATAACCAGCAATACAACCATAACGCTCAACTAAGGACTGTAACGCTTGAAAAGCCCAGTCAGTGGGTTGGACATCGGAAAACTGAGAAACAGATGTTACTTGAGACTGTAAATTTTGACCTTCGTTGCTGTAGGGTTGAACTTGGGCTAAAACCCCAGAACTCGCGGGTACTTCAGCTAATACTTCAGGTTGTTGGACAACCTCTGTTACAACTTGTGTTTCTACTGTTGAAACTTCAGTGGTGGTATTTGGAGCGGCGATCGCTGCTCCCGAAAGTAACAACGTTGCTCCCAAAACTGCGGGGCTAACTACCAAGGATTTCCACAAGAGATTAGACATCTTTACTTTTACTCCTCACACCTTATAGATGACTGTTTTTACTGTTTTTGTAGTACCTATTTATCAGAAACGCCACATCTTGGTTTAACCTGTAAATGAGGTATAGCTGGCACTACTACAATTCTAGTTTTTACAAAGCTAATAACTGATTAACAAATCGTTAAAATTTTATGCGATTAAATTAACTTATGTAACAGCCTCTACATTCCATTCTATAGTTCGATATTATATCATAAGATTGAACAAATGATCAAGATTACAATTTAGCTAAAAATATAAATAAAGAAAGTGATCCAATTTGGGATATTGGACTTACCCGTAAGGGATTCAGACGTTTGGGGTTCGGCGAAAGCTGAATCTATCCGTATAACGATTGTGGATTGATGCCACGGATAAATGAAGCGGAGGATGGAGAGGCAGGGGAGGTGGGAACTTAACTAGACACCGAAAATGCGTGTATTTCTGCGCTAGTAAGAGTTGTAACTAAAAACCTACACATTTAGGATGCGCCCTCAAAAAAAAGAGAACTTACCCATAAAAAAACTATCCGCCCTAAATTTAGATCAGATGATCTAATTTAGGGCGGCCTAGCGGGTCTTCAGCTTGCAAGGAGACTGCCGGAAGGAAGTCCGAGTTTTAGCCTAGCTAGATGATCTAACTGAGTATCTCAGCATAACTAAGGCTAACTTCTTAGAGAACAGCCCCGGCGCACAGCCGACTAACTGCAAGCTGATGACCCACGCGTATACTACTTTCTATCATGGGCATCACCTCCTTATTGCCTAAACGGTCTTAGTTTCAAAAAGGCAGAGTGAAAAACTCTGGGTTTGTAACCTTCAATTACTATAACACATCAAATTTGCTTGGCAATATTAACAATTAAAAAACCCCAGCCAAGTAGCCGGGGGTAACTTAAAAAATGATGAATGCTAAAGGAGTTAATTAATCCATCATCTAATTAGAGAGCGTTACCACGAGGTAATACCTCCTCAGGGAATACAAATTGTTCGTGGGGTTGATCTTGAGGAGCCATCCAAGCGCGGATACCCTCATTCAGCAAAATATTTTTGGTATAGAAAGTTTCAAACTCTGGGTCTTCTGCTGCCCGTAATTCTTGGGAAACGAAGTCATAAGCCCGTAGGTTTAATGCTAAACCCACAATTCCTACTGCACTCATCCACAAGCCTGTGACTGGGACAAACAACATGAAGAAGTGTAACCAACGTTTGTTAGAGAAAGCAATTCCGAAAATCTGTGACCAGAATCGGTTTGCTGTCACCATGGAGTAGGTTTCTTCCGCCTGGGTGGGATTAAATCCGGGGAAGGTATTGGAGCCTTCGCCATCTTCAAACAGGGTGTTTTCTACTGTTGCACCATGAATGGCAGATAGCAATGCACCACCTAATATTCCGGCTACACCCATCATGTGGAAGGGGTTGAGTGTCCAGTTGTGGAAACCTTGTAGGAATAACAAGAATCGGAAGATTGCTGCTACACCAAAGCTGGGTGCAAAGAACCAGCTAGATTGTCCCAAGGGATACATCAAGAAGACGCTGACGAATACGGCGATGGGGCCTGAGAAGGCGAGAGCGTTGTAAGGACGAATCCCTACTAGTCTGGCAATTTCAAATTGGCGCAACATGAAGCCGATTAGTCCGAATGCTCCGTGTAGAGCAACGAATGGCCATAGGCCACCTAGTTGAAACCAACGAGTTAAGTTACCTTGAGCTTCAGGTCCCCAGAGTAACAGTAGGGAGTGTCCCATGCTGTCTGCGGGTGTGGATACTGCTACTGTGAGGAAGTTTGCTCCTTCTAGATAGGAGGATGCTAATCCGTGGGTGTACCAGGAGGTGACGAAGGTTGTACCGGTTAGCCAGCCACCTAGTGCTAGGAAGGCGCAGGGGAATAGTAATATTCCTGACCAACCTACGAATACGAAGCGATCGCGCTTCAACCAGTCGTCTAGTACGTCAAACCACCCTCTTGACTGGGCGCGTCCAACTGCTATGGTCATTAGAAAGAATCTCCAAATGTTTATAAGTACAGGTTTTATATGCTTATAGGTGGCTATACCACCTATAAGCAGAAAGTTAACCGGGTTGTTAATCCAGTTTACAATTTTTCACGTTCTTTAATCATAATAGGTGAAAATCTCTAATTTTTCTAGGGACGATGGAAAAAATTTCATCTGTGAGACACCTGTGATCCTTCCAGAGCAATGAAACAACGATATAAAACGAAATCTCATAATTCTTGTCGCCCTTTCACAATCAACACCGAATCAACCAGGTAACGCTAGAATTAGTCCTACAGTCAGTGAAATGTGATTAATTCTAAATGTTTACCATCGACTTAAGCATCAAAAATACTGCTTTCCCGATATCTGTACAACGTAAGTCCACTGAAGATGCTGAAGCTGTTTATCAGCTGATTCTGGCAGCAATGCGTTCTGGCAATCCTGATATTGTGGAACTCAAATGCGAAGGCAAAACAGAGAAAAAAATTGCTGTCCGTGCTAGTGAAATTTCGGGAGTACAAATTGTGCAGAAAGATGGTACCGCCGTTGGTGGCGCTAGACCACCTGGATTTTTCGCCTTAGCCGCTGAGTAAACAAGGTGTACAAATGTCGGCAGTAGGCATCGAAGTTAATAATTTAAACTTCTTATGGACAAATGGGGAGCAAGCAATCAAATCTTGCTCTCTCAAAGTCCCTAAAGGCGAATTTTGGATGCTTTTGGGTACAAACGGCAGTGGCAAATCAACTCTTCTGAGACTGATAGCAGGGCTATTGGCTCCCCAATCTGGCGAAATTGGCATTTCACCTCCTGTGGGTTTTGTCTTCCAAAATCCTGATCATCAATTAGTTATGCCTACTGTTGGATCTGATGTGGCTTTTGGATTGGTGGCAGAAAAATTGCAGCCCGCTATGGTGAAAGCTAGGGTTGAGGAAGCTTTAGGGGCAGTTAATTTATTGTCCTTGCAAAAACGACCGATTTATGCGCTTTCTGGTGGACAAAAACAGCGCGTGGCAATTGCTGGTGCGATCGCACGTCACTGTGAAGTCCTATTGTTGGATGAACCCACTGCTTTATTAGATCCAGATAGTCAACTAGACTTGGTAGCTGGTGTTCGTAGTCTGGTTAAAAGTCGCGGTATCACAGCTTTGTGGGTGACACATCGCTTAGATGAGCTAAACTACTGTGATGGTGCTTTTTTCTTAGAAAGAGGTTCTTTAGTCGATTATGGTGAAGCGGAGCGTCTTAAACAGCGATTGATAGAATTACATAGCGAACCATCCTGAAGAAAATTCCACAAATTAATCATTCATTAGTACAAACATCTTTTGCTATGTTCATCTACTAAACTTCAGCACTAAAAATCAATACCCAGATGCCAAAGAACAGCTTTTTGTATAGGTATCTGGGTTTTCAATATGGAATTTTGACAACTTGGAAAAATTAATTATTCAATTCTCTGAAATTCCTACAAACCTGATTTTTGGTACTGTTGACCATCTCTTACTTCTGTCTTAAGGTTTATTTTTGCCAAAAGAAGATTTTTTTATTTTCTGTAACATAGTGTTACAGGCGATGCTTCAATTACTATAAGTCTTATGAATGATTTTTGTTAACTCTAGATAATTGTCATTAAAAACCATGCCCCCTTCCATCATCCCATCCATTTTGTTAGTGGATGGCTACAACATTATAGGTGCTTGGCCTTGCTTGAAAACAACTCGTGATGATGCCGGACTAGAGGCAGCACGCGGCGAATTAGTGGAAGCTATAACCAATTATAGTGCCTTCCAAGGGTATGAAACTCAAATAGTTTTTGATGCCCAATATCAAAACACCGCCAGCAAGAGAGAAACTATCACAGACTTTCTCACAGTTCATTACACAGATTTTGGACAAACCGCAGATACCTACATCGAAAAGGCTTGTGCGGGTTTGCGTCACCAAATAGCACAATGTTTAATTTACCGTGTAATTGTTGCGACATCAGACCGAGCGCAGCAGTTGATGGTTCAGGGGTATGGTGCTGAATGGTTATCAGCACAACAACTATGCGGTGAAGTAGATTCTACGGTTTGTCAGATGCGTCACAGATATCAACCACACAAACAATCCAAAAGGAGATTTTTAGCTAATGCCATAGACGCTAACTCCAGGCAGAAGTTAGCACAACTGAGGATGGGATTGTAGATGACAACATCAAGAAATGGCTGGATTACTCTTTTGGAGTGGCTTTGCACTGCGAAAAAGTATAAGAAATTATTATATTTTAGCAGCCTGCAAAAAAAATCAAAAACTAAATACAAACAAATTTCCCAAAGTAGTTGACATCTTCTATTTTTCGGTTTAATGTAATTGTTGTAAGCCTTCCTCAGTAGCTCAGTGGTAGAGCGATCGACTGTTAATCGATTGGTCGCTGGTTCGAATCCGGCCTGGGGAGTTTAAAAAAATCATGCATAAAGTTATGAAGGGAGAAACCAAGAATTTCATAATTGCTTGATGCTTTTGACTTTTAAGCATACTCAGTGATGCGAAAATCGTGATTAAGCCTTGACTGAGTCAAATTACTTTACTGTAATTTCAATTAGTTAAAGTACAGAGTTTAAACTTAGGGTGTAGGGTCTGGGGAATACCATAATTATATTCAGGGTTTTCAAGTCAGGACATTATATTTCTGGTGCTGTACGTCTTGAACTACATTTTTTTCTTCTCCATCACAAAAAAATGAGGGGATTGTACCTTTTAGGTTGTGGAACAAACGTCTTCCCCTACATCCCACACCCTATTTTCAGTCATCAACTTGATTGTAAAAGTAGCTGATTTCACAAATGAAATTTGATAAAATGTTTGCCTAAATTGCAGATAATGACCCCTAAGTCATAACCATTAAAGATAATAAGAATAATATTCATAATGGAGAAAAATAATTTATTTTCAGGCTTATAAGATATTGATATCTATGTTATTGTAGGGATAGGAATCAAAAAAAATGAAAGTTCACAAAACTTCAAGTAGAAATTGATGTAATCTCAACCAATTTCTTTTATTCTGGTAAATCCACGTCAAAACATTTATCTTTTCTTTAGGTCAAGATAAAACCAGATGAATGAAAAGAGTTACCCTCGTAACAACTTGAAGTCAATCAGAATTGCTTTGAGTATGTGCCAATAAAAATTGGCTAACTAGATAACATTATCTATCAGATTAGATTACCCTTGGAGTTTGGGAAGAAAGACTCTTTGAGGCTGTCTGGTACATATAGAGTCATCAGAACTGTTAGCGACTTATACCAAGTCTAAATGAGTGTAGATAGAACTGTAGAATAAAGAACATGGAAGATAAAGACTCATGAGGAAGCAATGGCACGCCCTTTCAATCTAGAAGTTCAAGAAAGTGCTGAGTATTTGTCAAAAAGCCTGAAAAATGCGCGGACAGCATTAGACAAAGAACGTTTACAAATGCTGTGGTGGATAAAAACAGAACAAGTAACCCAGCATCAAGAAGTGAGCCGAAGATTGGGCAGAGATGGGTCAACAATAACAGGATGGTTACAAAGGTATGGAAAAGGAGGACTATCTTCTCTTTGAGAGGTAAAAACTGCGCCTGGGGCAACTCCTTTAATACAAGGTGAAATGCTATCACAACTAATATCAAAGTTAGAATCCCCCCAAAGGTTTAGCAGTTATAGGCAAATTGTGGAATGGCTAGAGCAAGAATGGCACGTCCAAGTCAAATACAAGACAGTTTACAGTTTAGTGCCCTACAAACTAGGGGCAAAGTTGAAAGTACCTCGACCCATCAGCTCATCACAAGATGAGCAAGCTATAAACCTTTAAAAAAAAACATCCCCCTTGCCTTGGTAGCTTTAGAGAAACTATTGGGTGGGGGAAAACGACTGAGTTACCTGTGCCAGGACGAAACCAGATTAGGTTTGAAGACCGAAACTGGACGAGTGAGTGATTACGGCTCGTGGTGTTAAACCTGTAGTGAGGGTGCAGTGGCCACGAAAAGCATTTTGGCTTTATGGAGTTATTGAACCCACCTCTGGATGGCATTTTTGTCAGGAATATCCTCATCTAAACAGTGAAAATTTTCAGAAATTCTTGGATGTCCTATCTCAAGAATTAGGTTCTGATATGGGATTAATGCAGATGGATCAAGCTTCTGCACACCAAGCTTTGGCACTGTCTTGCCCTGAAAATATTATTCCCATTTTTCAACCATCTCACTCTCCTCAACTTAACCCCATGGAGCGATTATGGCAGTTTATTAAACGTCAGTTCAAAGGTGAAAGTTTCTCACATCTCGACCAATGCGTCAAGGAGTTCAACATGAATTAGCTCAATTATCTTCTGAGGTCATCTCCTCTTTGACCAGTTATGATTTCATCCTTGAAGCTCTGTTTCACCAAGCTTTATTCTGTGCAGCCTCATAGAGAATTCGTATTACCACAAGTAAGAAAAAGTATTTTTAACCGTGAACAATGATCACAATGGGATTTATCCTCCTGTATCAATCACGGTGAGATCTATTGATTCTGAAAAAATCTCTACAAGCAACAGCCATATAGCAATTTCCCAGAAATTAGGAAAATCATTTATTGGACTGGAAATGAGAAGTTTTCGACAGCCATGACCAAGCAAAATCGCATGAATTGTAGCAATCATTGAGAGTAAAATGCAATGTTGGTTGATTGGGTGGTTCAGGGGGAAAGTCTGCAAAAAGCTTAATCCCTATTGTAACCACTCTCCAAGAATAAACATCCTCTGAGGATGCCGTGACAATAAGCGATAATGCTGAATTTCAGCTGTTAAATAGTTCTTGATTAGGGTATGTGGATTTCTCCTAAACAAATTTCCCGTATCCATATCTTGTGTTCCTGAAAAATATAAATGTGGTTTTGGTAATGCTTTGAGTATATCTTAAGTCGCTATACCAATTCTGCCTTCTAATCGAACAACATCTCAAACCAAGTTTCAGACCTATCAACAAAATATATTGTAGGAAAACTCTCATCATGGCTATTGATAAAAAAATCAGACAGATTGCTTTTTACGGTAAAGGTGGTATTGGTAAATCTACCACTTCACAAAATACCCTGGCTGCTATGGCAGAAATGGGTCAACGCATATTAATTGTTGGTTGTGATCCCAAAGCTGACTCTACCCGTTTGATGCTTCACTCCAAGGCTCAAACCACAGTATTACACTTGGCTGCTGAAAGAGGTGCTGTTGAAGATTTAGAACTCCACGAAGTCATGTTAACCGGTTTCCGTGGTGTTAAGTGCGTAGAATCTGGTGGTCCAGAACCAGGTGTAGGTTGTGCAGGTCGTGGTATTATCACCGCTATTAACTTCTTGGAAGAAAACGGTGCTTACCAAGATGTTGACTTTGTATCTTATGACGTACTAGGTGACGTTGTATGCGGTGGTTTTGCTATGCCTATCCGTGAAGGTAAAGCTCAAGAAATATACATCGTTACCTCTGGGGAAATGATGGCGATGTATGCTGCTAACAACATTGCTCGTGGTATTTTGAAGTATGCTCACACTGGTGGTGTGCGTTTGGCTGGTTTGATTTGTAACAGCCGTAACGTTGACCGGGAAATCGAATTAATCGAAACCCTGGCAAAACGCTTGAATACCCACATGATTCACTATGTACCTCGTGACAATATTGTTCAACACGCAGAATTGCGTCGTATGACCGTTAATGAGTACGCACCTGATAGTGATCAGGGTAATGAATATCGGACATTGGCTAAAAAGATTATCAACAACAAAAATCTTACCATTCCTACACCTATTGAAATGGAAGAATTAGAAGAATTGTTGATTGAGTTTGGTATTCTTGAAAGTGATGAAAACACAGAAAAGCTGGTTGGTAAGTCAGCTACTGAAGCACCAGTAAAGAAATAGTACTAAAAAGTAATTAATGATTTACTTTGGGGAGGGTTACTCCCACCCTTTCCCAAATTTATTCAGATGTGAAAATTCAAATAGGTTTTTTCACATCTAATTTGTATTATTTAGGCAATATAAACCCACCACCAGAATTATATCTTATTGAGTTATGTAAATTATAAGCCTTTCTGCTTTCCTGTTTTAACCCGAGATGCTGCCTGAATCTAGTTTCCATTCATATTTGACTAATTCCTGGTAACTTGTTTCCTGAATCATCATTTGCTCGTACAGTTTAAGTAGAAATATCTGAGCTTGTTCACGAGATATCTGGTGTACTTGGTCGGCAACAATTCTGAGGCTAAATTCTTGTTCTAAAGATAATTTCATAGGCTGATTCATCGCTGGCGCCTATACCCAATTAGACCAAACCTAAAGCATCTATACTAGGTATTTAAGTTTTAAGTACTCATACACCCATTGAGTTTGAGGGTATTACCTTATTGAGGGGTATCGTCCATGAATTTTAGGGTTTACGAACTTATATAAATAAGTATAACAAGTATAACGAATTATTTACAATAATGATGTGATGAGACTCAGATAAACATGAAAAAAGACGATCAACTTGTGATAGAGTACGTTAGTCCTGAAGTGATACAGTTGATTAAGGTGTATGCGGTGGTTAATAACTACACACAGGCAGAGATATTGGGGCGTATTGTTGTGGAGTGGCAGGCGCAGCAAAGGTTAAGCGAAAAACCTCGACGGAATGAGGATGAGTAGGTTTAATGAACTACTTAATCTCCTAGCTGTTCCGTGGAGGAGAAATATTTCAAGTGTGAAAAACTACTGTTAATAAGGGTAGGAAAGCAAATAGAAAGATATGCCAGGATTGTAATTGAGCTTCTGGTGTTGTTTCTGGTGGTGTTAATAAAGCATCTATTCTTTGTTCTAACCGATCAACTCCAGAAGAACCCAAAGCTGCACAGCACACTTCTGATGCTAGGGGTTGACTATTTACGACTAATAACAAAGATTCTGCTAATACCAACGGATCTACTTGGGATGCTGCATAACTGTCAGCTCGTAATTCCCGCAACATTAACAGTTCTTGCCATAAGGATTCTGTATTGGGCAAACAAGCAGTGCAGGAACGCATCCAACCTAGCCAAAAGAACCAGAACGTATCCCTATACTGATAATGCCCTTGTTCGTGTGCTAAGACACTTTCTAGGTGGGCTGGAGAGAGTGTGTCTAGTAATCCTTGACTAAGTACTAGTTCTGGTTGCCAAAAACCCATTTGACCGGCAAATAAAGCCGCTGTTTGTAGGAGTCTGACTTGTTTACCAGCTAGATTTATTTGTGGACATTGACGGGCGGATTTAATGGATTTCCAGCCCTGAAAGGTGAGTTTGATGCCTAAGATGTTGAAAAGTACCAGGAAGATTAAGGCTAGTAGATAGCTGGAGGAGTTGGTATACATTCCTCCCATTTTCCCTTGTGTACCCATGCAAACTACTGCTGTTGCTGTCATGAAAATGAGTAGGGGGGGAAAGAGGAATAAAAATAGCGTTCGCTCCCATCGTAAATGCCAATTACCTTGGGGTATATTAGCGAAGTATCTTAAGCTGTAGGCTACGGTTACAGCAGTGAGAATCATTAGTAGATGCATAATTTTATTTTTCTCCCCTGGCTTCCCGTGCGGCTTGAATGCGTTTAGCGATCACTTCTATTTGGTCACTAGCAGCTTGATCTAAACTATCAGCAAAGGCGGCAACAACATCAGGATTACCCACTGCTAAAAATCTCTGTAACTGTTCATGTGCCTTAATCATCTCTGCTTGTTGCTTAGTTAGCAATGGCCGCCAATAGAATGCTTTTCCCTGTTTGTCGCAAGCTAACCAGCCTTTTTCAGTCAGACGACGGAGGACAGTCGTAACGGATGTATAAGCTAATTCGCGGTTAGGATCAGCCAGAATGCGGTCGTGTACATCTTTTACTGTAGCTGAACTCAGTTCCCAGACGATGCTGAGAATTTCTGCTTCTAAGGGACCGATGGATAATTGTTTAGGCCGATAATCGGGTAAAGGAGCCATGTCGATAATTTTAGCGAGGATGTTCTTTATATTTTTAGATTACAAGTTGACTGTCATTTTGCTCTAATTTAAAGATGAAGGTTTCGCGTAAAGACGGAATCTCCGTTACGAGATCCCACAGGGTAGAAGCAAAGGCCAAAAGGAAGAATATAGATTAAAACATTGTATCTATCGGCGGAATAAGTAGGGGTAAGAGAAAAAAAGAAAAAGTTGAGGGTGGGACACAGGGCGTTATAAAATATGAGACATGAGGCAAAAAATTTTAGCAAAAGACTTATCACAAACAGAGTTGGTGCAAAGCATTGAGGGAAAAGGAATTTCAGAGGAATCCATGGGTCAGAAAGTAGAGATATTACTGAGTCTAATAGAGCAGTTACAATCAGAAGTTAAAGAATTACGGGCAGAAAATCAAGGGTTAAGAGATGAAAACAACCGATTGAAGGGAGAAAACGGTCAGGCAGAGATAAAAGCCAAGAATCAAAAAGGCTTCACAAGTAATCACTCATTGGAGAAAGAGCGACAAACACCAAAAAAGGACAACAAAGGCAGTAAGAAGGCTGGGATTAAAATAGACAGAGAAGAAATACTAGAATATCCCCAAGAATTACTGCCAGCAGAGGCGCAGTTCAAAGGGTATGAAGAAGTAATCATCCAAGACATCATCCTGGCAACCGATAACGTACTATTCCGGAAAGAGAAATACTACTCACTATGAGAAGGAAAAACCTATTTGGCAGAACCTCCTTGGGGTTATGAGGGAGAATTCGGTCTAGGAATAAAAACCTTGATTATCAGCTTGTACTATGGGGGCAACATGACCCAAGGCAAGTTGTTAGAGTTCCTAGAGAATATTGACTTGCTCGAGCATTTTCAACTACCAACTAAATGGCAAAACCCTCTCCAAGTATTACCTCAAGAAACTGTGTTGAGTGAGGCAGAGTTTCATACCCTACTGGATATACATCTGCTTAAACTGGGTTCACAACAACGGACTCGGATTATGGAAGCAGCAGCTATTGCTTTCTATCATCAACAAACTGATTGGCCAGTGGTGCAAACTCTGGTCTGTGATGATGCTCCTCAATTGAAGTTACTGACTGATAATATCGTTTGGTGTTGGGTAGATGAAGGAAGAAATTATAAGAAGTTAAGTGCGTTTATTGCTTGTCACCAAAAGGTTTTAGATAAATTCCTGGATGATTTCTGCAATTACTACCGAGACTTACTCCCTTGTCAAGATTCTCCCAGTCAGCAAACGGCAGATAAACTCCGGTATAAGTTTTGGAAGTTGTTCCACACTGACAGTGGTTATCAACAATTGGATGAGCGAAAACCATTAACTCTGGTCAAAATTTCTGAGTTGCTTTATGTTTTAGAGCATCCTGAATTGCCTTTGCACAATAACCCGGCTGAGTTAGCTGCTAGAACTATGCTATGTATGGTGCAGCGAGGTAATATTAGTGATGCCACTCAGACTCTCGAAGGGACTCAGGCCTGGGATACTTTTATGTATCTTGTTGCTACTACTCGTAAGTTGGGAATTAGCTTTTTTGAATATATTCGTGACCGCATTTCTAAGGTTGGGAATATTCCCTGTTTGGCGACTACTTTTTACGAAAAATCTGCTCTCAATCCTTTTGGTTGCTCATGGATGCCTGAATAACTTCTTCCGCGAAGTATTCAGGGGATACAAAATTCCGGCATAAATATATTAAAACTTCTGTAAACTTACAACCCATATTCCGCAGTTCGATAAGTGGCATAAATAAACTACATTTACAGGGAATTCAGAACTATAGTTTTTTCGAAAATTCAGTAGCCATGAAAATATAAATTATGCACGTCAAAGTTCCAGCTTTCTCATTGTGTCAAAAAAAGCTAGTTAGACAACAATGTTTAATTTGAATTTTTCAATCACTTATGAAAATACAAGACTATGCAATAGTGAATTAGAGATTTGAAAGCTCAGAAAATAAATAATACCTTTGACAAGCTGTAGCTAGAAATTGGAAAATTCGACAACGTTCCTCTGTCAAGTTCAGAATCCTATGGATTATTTGTGTCATCAGAAAATAAATCCCTTGAAAACATACGCCAGTTGCTGCCTCTTTCAGAGGACCTTCCCTAACAAGTCGGGGCACTAGCCCAACGCACTGGCTCTGAAATGTCCAATAATTCTTGTCTTAAATTATTTAGGCAATTATTATACTCTCCATGCAAATGCAATGAGGTTGAACCTAAATGGGAATATTTGGTTGCTACTCCATATTCTTTTACTACTTCTAAGGCAATTATTAGGAAGAATTCAGTTAATCCATATTTGTATAGCTTATCCATTACTCTGCCTATTTTATCATCATTTAAATCTTCCCCTTCAATTCTCGCTCCTAATAAATGTTCTATGGCTTTTCCCTCAAAGAATTGAGGAAATAAACATCATAGTCTCCATAGGAGATCTAGTCCATAATGATTGCTTTGACTATTTCTCCTGCATTCACTTTCTCTCTACTCTCTATTAAGAATATCTCATTGATTCTTTCTACAATTCCTATGTCATCTATTATTCCTGTTATTATTCCCAATTGATCTAAGTTCTTACTCTTAAACTCTTCTTTTTAGTAATTCATATCTTTGAGTATTTTTACTTAATTCAGGCTCCTTTACATTCATTTTCTCATCTTTTATCCTGGATTTATTCTCAATACCCCACTACCTGAATCCTTACGTATTGTCTATTTTTTCTACTATTTAAAGTATGTGTTTACTACGTAGCTTTTTGTAAGTTTTTTGCATTGTAGTGTGTGTATACTTCAAAATGAAGTGCACAATGTGGGTTACATTAGCTCAATGAAAGGATACACAGAAATGACACAGAAACAGATTGCAGTATCTTTATATAAGCAAGACTATTTACTCTGGATTGAAGATATCGTCTAACAAGTTACGGAATAGGGATATTGAGGATTTGGATTTTAAGAATTTGATTGAAGAGATAGAGAGTTTGGGGCGATGCCTGCAGCAAGCGTAGCTATCGCAAAAACACGAGCTTGAAAATCGACCCGGTTTTTTCTATGTTTTCGATTAGAAGAAATTATACAAAGTCAGAAAGCTTAAAACCTTGCTTAGTAAGCTTTCTATAATTTCTTAGTAATTATGTATCAATTAAGAGATAGAGTTTTGTACTGTTAGTTGGTGACATGAAGTAGGTAGAATATAACCGCAGTAGTAGTATAGAGCAGGTATATCTAGCCCGTGAAGATATTTGTATATCATACTCCAGAATTAACCCCAACTGATGAAGCGCCAGAATGCGCGATCGCCGTCGATGTCTTGCGAGCCACTAGCACAATGGCGACAGTTTTAGCGGCTGGAGGCGAGGCGGTGCAAGTCTTCAGTGATTTAGACCTACTAATGGAAGTTAGCGAAAAATGGCCTGCTGAAAAACGATTACGGGCTGGAGAACGAGGTGGTGGTAAGGTAGATGGCTTTGAATTGGGCAATTCTCCCCTAGATTGCACCGCAGAACTGGTAGAGGGGAGGCGCTTATTTATTAGTACCACCAATGGTACTCGTGCCTTACAACGGATACAAGATGCCCCGATCGTCCTCGCAGCTGCTTTAATTAATCGAGCTTCGGTGGTGCAGTTTCTCCTAGAAAAACAACCAAAAACAGTCTGGATTGTTGGTTCTGGCTGGGAAGGCAGTTTTTCTTTAGAAGATACCGTTTGTGCTGGTGCGATCGCTCATAGTATTTGGCAACAAACCAACTCTTCCCTCGAAGAATTAGCTGGTAATGATGAAGTTGCGAGTGCGATTGCACTTTATTCTCAGTGGCAAAATGACTTATTGGGATTATTCCACCAAGCTAGTCATGGTAAGCGATTATTACGCCTGCAATGTTTAGAAGATTTAAAATATTGTTCCCAAACTGATATTTTGGATGTTCTAGCTATACAGCATGAACCAGGTGTTTTAAAAAGTCAAAATAAATAACTAAAAAGTTATTGTTTCTAGTTTTATTGTAAGAATTCAGGAGTCAGTAATCAGAATGTTTGAGAAATTGGTGAATTATCAAATAAGTAGGTAGACACAAAGAAACATAACTATGTAGCAAAATGTAAATTACTTGAAACCCTTGGGATTCCTTGATTCCCCTTTGCTGCATTCGCCATGACATAATGACATAGTTATAAATTTTTCCGCCCACCTACTTAGGTATTTTTGGCATTAGCCTGAAAAAGCTGATTACTGAGGCTGTTCGCGTAGCGTGCCGTTAGGCATTAGCTGAATGCTTACGTTTTATTTACCCCATTCTAGATAGAATTTTAGAATGGGGTAAATTTTAATTTTAGAGATGTAAAAATTTGCTAATAACATCAGTATTTTCTTATTTATCTACTTTACTTGGTAGATTATGATATGACACCAGCCAAATACTAACCCTGTAATACCTAATTATCCTCAATTTCTACCTGGCTGAATGCTTACGAATTTTTACCAAAAACTCGACAACTGCACACCTAACCAACCCGAAAAATTTTCTTGCTGAGTAGTATTAGGATTTTTTACTGGCCGCAACTGATATTTAGTCGGATGTTCTTTTCCTAAACTTACAGAATAGTTACGCAATTCATCTTGATGGAAAACCGTGATTTGGATAGTATCGTAAGGTTGGTAATCGTGCAAACGATCACTCAACTGGCTTGTTCCTACCTTAATTCCATCAATTGCTAATAACTCATCACCAGCATCAATTCCCACAATGTTTGCAGGGGACCCCATTTCCACAAACTTAATTATTTCTCGTCCATATTCAGTTTTTATTTTCACACCCAAATAAGGTTCTTGTTCAGATTCTTCTACCAATTGCAACCCAAAAGGTTCTAAATAATCATTAAAAGGTAAATCATCTAGTCCATGAATGTAGCTTTTAAAGAAATCCGATAAATCCATTCCAGCCACAGATTCAATGACTTCTTGTAGTTGTTCTGGAGTATAACCAATTTCAGCCTTACCAAATTGTTCCCACATTTTCAGCATAACATCATCAAGAGAAAGCTGATTATGATGACGAGAACGAATCAATAAATCCAGCAATAGCGATACCATTTCGCCCTTCAAATAGTAAGAAATTTGGGAATTAGCACTATTAGCATCTGGACGATAAAGTTTAATCCAAGCATCAAAACTGGACTCAGAAAGATGTTGTACGTTTCGTCCTGGTGTTAATTGATATTTGGTAATTTCTTGATCTAAATGATGAAAATAAGATTTGATATCATAAATTCCTGCCCGGAAAGGAATTATCAAATCATAGTAACTTGTGGTTCCCTCACAAAACCAAAGAGACTGTGTATAGTTCTCTTGATCATAATTAAAAACCTCGAAATCTTTGGGGCGAATTCGCTTCACATTCCACAAATGGAAAAATTCATGCGCTACTAATTGAATAAAACGTTCATATTTATCTTTCAGACGAAATCCAAACCGATGATAAAGTAATGAACAGGAATTTTTATGTTCTAATCCACCATAAGCTTGGTTGAATAAATGCAGCAGAAACACATACTTTTGATATGGCAAATCGCCAAATATTTCTGCTTCATATTCAATAATTCTCTTAAAGTCCTCTAATATCTTTTGGGGTTTACAGTTTCCCTGTCCCCAGATTGCTAACTCATGAGGTTTTCCCAATACCTCAAAATTAAACAATTGATGGTTACCAATCTCAAAAGGAGTATCAACAAGAGTATCAAAATCCGCAGCTAAAAAAGTATTAGTTTCTTCAGTAATTGATGATAAACCTGTCGTTATTTGCCATTCAGGGTTTGGTGGGACAATGGTAATATGAATTGGTTGTTCTTCCCAACCAGGAATTCGTAAAAACAGCGCCGCACCGTTAAAATAACCATGGGTAGCATCCAAATGATTTGTGCGTACTGACAACTCATTTGCAAAAACGCGGTAACCCAGAACTACTTCAGAAACATCTCCCTTTTCAATTTGCCAATGATTTTTACTAATTTTTCGCCAATTTAAAGGTTTAGACCCAGCAAAGGCAGCAAAGTTTTGTAAATTCTTAGCGTATTCTCGCACCAAGTAAGACCCTGGTGTCCATACTGGCATTTTCAAATCAAGAATTGGTAATGGGTAGCCTACAAGATGTAAAGTCACCTCAAACAGATGATTTTCTGGTTGGGGCATTGCTACCCAGTAATGAATTGCTGGTTCAATTTCCTGAACTTGAGTTTTCAAACTAACTGCTATTAGTTCAATCATCTTGTGTGCCAAGTCTAGAGTTATTAGTTAATGGTCAACACTTTATAGATAATAGTTAATAGTCAATATGCTATTAACTCATCCTACATCTACAGTCAGTACAGACTAGAACTTATTAGCCAAATTTTCAAGCTGTTTGAAGTTAATGACATAAATAGACTGGCTAGTAGGAACACATTTGATCCATCCTCTTTCATGAAGTTTCTCCATAATTTTGGTAGTTTCATCTAAGCTGATTTCGGCTACTTCTGCCAAATCTTTAAAAGGGATATAATAAATTTCCTTGCCTTGATCTGACTCCTGACCATAGTTATCATTCAGGCTAACTAAAGTATGAGCGAGTTTAACCGCTGGTGGTGAAGACCGCATTTGTAAGCGCATATTTATTTGCCTTACTCGTCGCACCATCAGTTGCAGCATTCGGTGATGTAACTGTGCATCTTTAAACAAGATTTGGATAAAACGTTCTCTGGAGACAGTCAACAATTTAACTGGAGAAAGGGCAACAACATCAGTTGAACGTGGGGATTCATCTAAAACCGCCATTTCACCAAAGAAATCGCCCCGACCCAAAATGGCTATTGTCACAGAATTATCGCCATTGGTACGCCGGACTTTCACCCAACCAGAAATCAAGAAATAAACTGCGTTACCCCAAGCATCTTCCATTAAAACTGCTCGTCCAGATGGGTACTCGTGTTCAACGGCTATGTTGAGTAGGCATTCTAAAGTTTGGGGACTGGCTGTACTCAACAAGGGGAAAAGATCGCTAAAAACCTCGGTTTGCATGAAAGAAATATTCACAAGGAATTAAGTCAATAGCGGAAAACTAAGTGTGTCAATTTTAGTTTCTTCACAGTTAATACTTACCATATCTTAATATGGCATAAGTTACTGGTGCAAGGAGACTGGGGTATGGGTGTAAGAGTGTAAGGGTGTAGGGGAGCAGAGGGGAAAATTTCAATGCCCAATGCCCAATGCCTAACTTCCATTAGATATAACTTTGAGCTTGGAATCTTGCAATCCAAAATTCAGTTATTGTTGAGTTCTTAAGGTTTGGGCGGCAAGATAGATTTTTGTCCATTCGCCTAAGACCTGATGGGTTTTTAGTTGTAAATTTTGGGCTATGGCTTCTATGGAGTCACCTTTTTTCAATAGATTGAGGATCTGTTTGCCCAGAGAAGTTAATTTTTCCTCCATTTGTTGCCATTGATGTTGTGTTAGACCTAAGTTGTGTTCTGGTAAGGAAATGGAGAGCCAGTTATCAACAAGTTCTGGCTTGCCTTTAATAGCAAAAACACGCACAGCATGATAGCTGATTTTTTCTCTGAGTCGGTATACTTTTTTAATGGGCTTATTTAATCTTTTGGCAATTTCTTCTTGAGTTTTCCCTTGGAGATATAATTGCAGCCAGTCTACTGCCTGTTGACCTAAGTTTTGCAGTAAGTATTGCTCAAATTCTTCATATACAGCTTGACGTAGTGATTGTTGTTCTTCTAGTTTTTGTGCTTCTTGATATTGAGTGATCGCTTGATTATCTACTAGGTTGAGTGGATTGTCTGTATCTTCTGTAAGCACTTCGTCAGAAACAAGTCTGATTAAGTTGTTAGTAGGAACTTGGGTTAATCCACCACGCTGAATGCGGCGTAGATAATTCACAAAGCGATACACTAATAGGGCTTGGTTACGCACTGGACGCAAACAATATTCTTCTATGGTGGCGAACAGTAAAATGTCCTGCAATCTTCTATCTGTGGTAATCTCCGCGATGGTGGACATTTCCTGCTGCATATATGAGTCACTTTGCAGCAGCTCTTGGAGGACTTCTTGTAATACGTCCATGACACTGCGCTGGCGATCGCGACTGAGAGCAACCCACCTCTGAATTTTATTTCTCAGGGTCATCACACTACCCAATCGACTGAGTAGGTTACGATAAGCGCGTTCTCGCCCCATACCTAAGTATCGCTGCTGTAAGATCCGCCAGCGATATTCCATTGCTTGTTTGGCAATTTCCAATTCTTTTGAGTTGAGTAGATCAAATCGCTGTAAGTCTGCCCCCAACAACCAAAGCATAATACTTTGTCTAATCGCCTCACTTTGTTCTGGACATTCCGCTGCGAGTCGCTGTTGCCAGTATTGCGCCAGTTTTGCGGCATCATTTTCCATAGTGAGATTGCGTTCCTCGAAGCTCTGCTTTAAAGTGTGCATCACAACCGCCATCGAAACCTATAGTTATTAACTACTAGTTTTCCCTGATCTGATAAATACTCAATCCACTTCTTCAGGAAATTTGTGTACTGATTTTCTAATACGTCTTACTCTACTCAAATCATGCATGAATATCTCAATAAGGTCGTTTAATTTCCCATTTATGGGGTAAAAATTATTAATTACTAGTTAAGACGTATATTTTCTATGTAAGTTTCAAGTTTTTCTAATGATTTTTGAGGTACTTCTTTACATTTATTGGTATTTGTTAGACAATACTATTAGTAAAGTTGCTTGTAAATTTTTTAAGCTGCCTAAAAGAGTAACTGTTGTATTGATACTCTCGCAGCCAAAGGCAGTTCTCAATAGTGAAATTGAGAACTCAAGTTAATCACAGGTTGAGATTTTTGAGTCGAAATACAGTTAGTTTATCCACAAAGGTTAGAAATTTACCTTGCTGAACGGGAAAAGCTCCTTGTGAATTCAGTATTAGAATACTAATATAAATAGGCTGTAGGTGTAATGTGACCGAGATCACTGAGTTTAAGTAATTCCTTTGGGCGATTTCCGCAATACATGGAATATCGCTAAAAGTATGAATTTTTCATGAACTAACACTTCCGATACTAAGGTAAGTAAGTTCCTATTGAGGAAGCAAGAGGTGAGTCAGCGCGGTCTTGGGACGCCACTGGGCTGGACGGGATTCCCCCAGGTTGCGACTGACTGACGTATCGCTAAAGCGTTCGCGCAGCGTGCCGGAGTATAACTCTCAAGGGGCAAAAGGTTATTCTTCACCTACACCCTTACACCCCTACACCCCTACACCCGTTCATCTATCTACTGTTGGAGGATCTAACGATGGGATTTTCTACAGAGTCTCGATACTGTTGAACTTCATCTGTATAGGCGATAGGAAGAACTGCTTCAACATTTTCATGGGGCCGGGGAATAATCACCCAGGATTCTAAGGTGCCACCATAAACATTTTCTGCAGCTTCGACACCAGCAGCCATAGCTGCCTTGACTTCAGAAACGTCACCACGAATATTGACTGTAAAGCGGGCGCTACCTACTCTGATGTAACCAACGAGGGTAACTCGTCCAGCTTTTACCATTGCATCTGCTGCTGCTAGTACACAGGGAAAACCCTTTGTCTCTAATGATCCAACTGCCTGTAGTGACACTATTAATCTCCTTTATGAATAAAATTATGTGCTACAAGTTAATTTGGGGAAGTTGCCTTCCTAAGGTTGCCAGTAAACTCACTTAAAAAATGCGGAAAGGTTCAGATTTTGAAGTGAAGTGGATGGGAAGAATAGTTTCCACATTTTCTGGAGGATTGGGAACTATGTAGTGAGTGATCACCTGACCACCATAAACTTCTTTTCCAGAAGCAATTCCAGCTGCAACTGCTGTTCTGACTTCTGCAACTTGTCCTCGGACAGCGACTAGTAAGCGTCCGCTTTCTGCAATGCCATAATATACGATTGTGACAGCGGCAGATTTGACCATTGCATCTGCTGCTGCTAGTACACAGGGAAAACCTAAAGTTTCAATTACGCCAACCGCCACTGGCATGGCTTGACTCTCCTGAATCAGCAATAAGTGATATTTATTGTACGAGGCTTTGGTCCCGATTATGACGTTTGGGAAAATTTTCTTTTTTGATTGTCAGTGGTCAGTTGTCAGGTAAACTGATGTTTATGTTTCCAAGTTTTTTACCTGCCGCAGTTGGGCAACTGAGTGAACCGACTTCTATCGCTTTGGCTCAAAGTATCCAAAGTCAGGCGATCGCAACTCCTTTAAGTCCTGAACCCATTACTACTACTTATGTACATCAAGGTAGTGGAGGTACACCGATTTTATTAGTTCACGGTTTTGATAGTTCTATTTTAGAATTTAGACGGTTGTTACCGTTGTTGGCCAGGAAGAACGAAACGTGGGCTATGGATCTATTGGGTTTTGGCTTTACAGATAGACAGCCGGATATTGCTTACAGCCCGGTGGGCATTAAAACTCATCTATATTTTTTTTGGAAAACCCTGATTAACCAACCTGTAATTTTAGTTGGTGCTTCTATGGGGGGTGCAGCGGCCATTGATTTCGCGCTGACTTACCCACAAGTGGTACAGAAACTGGTGTTAATAGACAGTGCTGGTTTAAAGGGCGCCTCGGCTTTGAGTAAATTAACGTTTGCGCCCTTATATTCTTTAGCGGCTGAGTTTTTGCGAAATGCCCAAGTGCGCAATCGCATTTGTCGTACTGCGTATAAAAACCCAAGTCTGATCTCCAGTGATGCCTTACATTGTGGAGACTTACACGTAAAAATGCCTAATTGGAATCAAGCGTTGATTGCTTTTACTAAAAGTGGCGGTTACAGTGCTTTTAAATTTAACCAGCTTGCACAAATTCGACAACCAACGCTGATTTTGTGGGGCGATACAGATAAAATTTTAGGAACCGGGGATGCTCAAAAGTTTAAGAAAGCAATTCCTCAAAGTCAACAGATTTGGATTAAAGATTCTGGTCATATCCCCCACTTGGAACAACCAGAAATCACAGCCCAACATATTTTAGATTTTTGAGGTTAGATTTTAATCGTACAACCAAGTGTTATTGGCAAAATCATCATTGGCTTGATTGGGAAGTTCCTGGAGTCTTTCAGGTGATCTGTATGACTTTTTAGGGTTAATGGATAAAGATTTGGAGATTTGTTTAACTGGTTCTCTAACTGCTTCCTTAACTGGTTCTTGAGGTTTCTTCAACACTTCAATTTCTGCTATTAATTGGGAATTATACTCGGCTAATTGCAAGGCTGTTTTCTTAGTTTCATGTAGTTCTGTAGTCAACCGTTCCACCAAAGCATTCTGTGTAGACAAATCTGCTTTTAAATCACTAATTTGCTCCCTGAGAGAAACTTCTTTTTTCTGTGATTTTTCCAGAGTTGTCGTCAAGTCTTTAATTGTGACTTCCAAATCTGCTTTAGTCGGATTTGTGCGCCTATTAGCAGTGGGTATATAATCTTCCGTAGTAGAAGAATGTTGTTCTACAACTTCTTGTGCAGTTACTTCAATTGCTGTTTCTCCCACCTGGGGTGTAAATCTTTGTACTTCTTCTTGTAGTAAATCAGAAAGATCTTTCTTAGCCATTATTTCCTCGAATCATACATTCCTTAAATTCATCAACCACACGACGGTAATCAGATGCAGCTTCCCGTGCGTTTTTTCCTCGCCATTGAGTAATTGTGACAACCTCAAGGGCCGCTCTTTCATCAGCTTTATAAGTACGAATGAAAGTATTAAAAACTAGAATACCTAGTTGTACAAGAATTATTTAAACCAATAATTCTCTGACGATGTAACCATTATAATCTCCTGCATTTAAATTCATATCTTTGACAAGATTTAGCACCTGTAATTACTTCACCTCTAGACAATGTGGCTAGATTTTTAACACCTAAATCTACACCCACAACACATCTAAATTTGAGATTGTCCGTTCTACTTTTATCTGAGAACTAATAAACAATCTGTCATCTTGAGGACTTATTGTTACTGATCTCGGTTTAACCTGTGGCAATCTTTCCTAGGTCTTTAATATAGATACCTATCTTGGGGACCTGAATTTTGTTATTACCTAGGATTTTTACAGTTCCTTCTAATGTAAAACTTTCATGCTTGCCTTTCTTTTTAAATCTTGGCACTCCTAAGATTTTTTGAAAATATCTATCCCAAGACTTTCTCAATGCTCTTAGTACTTCTTGAGGAGCAGATTTGGAAGATTCATAATACGATTAATTTTCAGGTTTTACTAATGCTACTTACGATTTATGTAACTCTATTGCTGTGGGAAATGTGATTTTATCGTCAGGTTTTTTTGGTTATGGTCTAATAATTGTTTAATTAATCCTAATCCCCAATTCCAAGCATGACGAGCTACTTCACAGTGTTTAACTATGTTTACTCCTAGATTCTCATTTAACTTTAACTCGGTTTTAAAGCCTAGTAGCAATATCTTTTGAGTCCTCCATTTTCTTGTTTCCATGACTTCTCTATCCATAAAGTCTAGCAGAGAATACTGTGATTATTTCTAATATATCTTGGACTAAATTCTCCCTAAGACTACTATCTTATGTGTGATTAATGATAACTACTTCTGTTCCAAATTGTTCACATAAACTAAAGATTAATTCAGTTCCAAATCTCAATAATCTGTCTTTGTGGGTAAAAACTAATTTTTCCACTTTACTTTTCAGTAATTAAGCGAATTAGTCTCTTTAATCCTCTTTTACTGTAATTCAATCCTGAACGTAAATCTTCAATGACTTCAAATTGCCAACCACGTTGAGCGCAATATAATTCCAGTACTTGTTTTTGGCGCTCTAAATAATCTTTTTGGTCATAGCTGGAGACTCTACAGTAACCAATGGTGTAAGATAATTCTGATTTTACTCCTAATAATTGAGCCAAATCATAACGTCTGTGTCCATTGGGAGTTATTTCAGGTATTAATTTAGCCTGTAATTCCCACGTCCTGACAGTGTAAATACCTATGGATTTTAAATTTGACGCCTCCGATATAGTTAATTTACTTATATTTTATATATAGCATACTTGTTGAGTAAATGTGAGTAGATTTAGAGAATTATTTTTATTCATTTCCCAGCTCCTTAACTGTGCGTATTGACTTTAGTTAACAGTACCCGATGGGGAGTAACCACGAGAATAGCAGCTTGTCTAACTATATCAATGAGAACAGTTCAGTCCATTGCTACTGGGGGTATGGGTAAAACCAAATAATCTGCAATCTCTACTACCTCTGCTAAAGCTTCAGAACGGAGTAGACCTGTCAGGAAAATTAGCTTGGTGTGAAAAAAATGGTAGAAGGGAATTTTGAGGGTGTACCAAAAGGGAAAATCCACTAAATTAACTATATTCAAGAATATCCACATCCTACAAAACAAATACTGGGAATAACTAACCATCAGTTTC
This sequence comes from 'Nostoc azollae' 0708, assembly GCF_000196515.1. NCBI lineage: Bacteria > Bacillati > Cyanobacteriota > Cyanophyceae > Nostocales > Nostocaceae > Trichormus > Trichormus azollae. The sequence goes on along the minus strand of NC_014248.1, from coordinate 3,813,409 downwards.
AAGAGTTGTTAGCCCAAGGTGAAATGTGGCATAAAAAACTTCAAGGTGACATAGAAAGTAAAAACATAGGTATAAATCACAAAGGAGGAGGGGGGAAAGGCAAACTATAGATAAAACAACAGGTATGTCTATGCTTGTTCTATTGGAGGAAAATGCCACCATTTGAGGTTTTAGGTTTGCATTTCGGTATATGGAAAACGGAAGCAAAGGACACATTTCATTACTGGCTAGAGATATTAGGAAATGTTTCCCCTCCTAGTCTCCTTGAACAGCTAGAAAAACATGATAGCGATTATGCCATGGCGACTCAGAATAAAAGGCAGGAAACAAAGAGTTTTCCACCAAGGGTATTGTTGTTGAACAGGTCATTAGACTTGTAAAAATATTCCGGGTACCTCAACAAAGATTTCCCCTGAATTCCCCAATTTACTCACAAGTAATTCTTACTAACTATTTGTGGTTTAGTCACATTAGGAATTGGTTCATTAGTTTTGCCCATTTCATACATGTTATGGATATGAGGTCAGTTATGAATTTGTCATCAACATCTTCATGGATAGGGACTATCAGTTACTATTCCCAACCCTGATTTTTTCCTTGGCTCTTTCCTAATCTTAACACTATGGAAAGCCAGACACAGACTCGTTTCTAAATCTTCGAACGTGTCTAATTAGATGCTGTATAATTATTAAGGACTATAGAAGAAGAGTTTAATCTTGACATTTCTGATGCAGAAGCAGAGATTATCAGGACAGTTCAAGAACTCGTTAATTTCATTTCGTCTATCTAAATTAAAGTAACAGTAGTTCGAAATTTTTCCTAGTCTTGCTCTTGTAAAATACAAGAGATAAGCAAGCAGTAAGTTATTTAAAAATTACCTCTTCCCGAATTTCAATATCCAACGCACGTTGAACTTTCAAAATTTTTGTGAAACTAGAAGGAATTAGCATGTTGATTAGCCTCATCATGTTGAATCTGTTGTTCCTTCACGTTTGTTTGGTTTAAACGTTCCCCTAATTGTTCTTGAGTTAAACCGTGAACAATAAGAGCTTTAATTAAAGCTTCTGGTAATTATTCTAAAGGTTTACATTCTAACCTAGAATTTTCCTTGCTTTCAAATTTTTATATTCTTCTACTTGCTCTAATAGTTCTTCTAGTTCACCATTAAGTGAACCTAAATATGATTGATATCTTAACTTTTCATTTTTATTATCTTCGGGAGGTACTTTTTTTCTCGGATTTTCTATTGCTGATTGAAATTTTCTAATCTGAGCTTTAGTAATTATGTATTGACGTTCATTTTAAATCATACTTAACCTTTTGATTTACTCTTTATCTTGGTTAGCAATATTACCCTAGTTAGAGTAATATTATTTGGTTAATGTTCTACAAATCTATTGCAATTATGCCTATATATATATATATATATATATATATATTAAGATTCTTATCTTTTCGAAAAGATTCAAAAAAAGTTCATAATCATTGGCGTAAAGATAGACTTGAAAAATTTCACCTCCATAAGTCTTTGTTTGTGCTAATCTTTTATTCCTGCCAGCGCCAAGTAAATTTATATCTAACTAAAGATTGTAATATTCTGAAATCTACACCCTTCTCATCCCATAGAATATCAAACCATAGAAGATCAAAGTCTTTTGGATAGGTTTTTCTATTGAGAAAACTACCACCAATATAAATTCGATTAAATCCCGCTTATTTTAATATTTCACTAACTCTTTTCATACGTTCCAAAAGTTGTTGACGGTGTTCATTAGTTGACGGTGTTCATTAAAAGCTAGAACATCTTTGATCTCTTCCCAGGTGGAAACATAAATACTAGCAGGTAAATTTATTTCGATTTTGATCAAACTTTTGGGTTATTCTTACTTATCCTTGTTTTGTTAACTATAGTGAAAATGAGCATCTCCTTTATGCTTTATCTCTGAACCTCTAATAAATAATGTAACTATTACACAACTTTTTTGTTCTGTTGATCCTAGTGGGAAATTTACCCAAAAAAAACCGGGCTAACCGCTAATGCTTGGTTAACCCGTTCAGCTTTGGGAACGCACAGAGAAATTGTTATTGCAATACCAACTTAACGTTGGCATTTTGCAGGCCGCGCTGTTTTACTTCAGCCAAAGTCTTGTTAACGGCGTATTTTTGGTTAATAGAGTTAATCAACTCCGTTTGGTTGTGCTTCTTAGCAACGCCCCACAGGTCAGCGATTAGGTCAAAAGAATCATCGCTATTACGAGACCAACCTAAATCGTACTCGCCTTCCAATACAGCAACAATGTCGGAACGTACACGCTGACCGTTATAACCACGAACATCAGCGTCAGTCTTTAGGCTGATACCCAGGTCGCGCAAAGAAGCTTTGAGGATTTCGGCATCGGTGATTTTAGTACGCAGAGTGCTAAAGTGAGACATTTGGGTTTCCTCCAATGAGAAGATTGATGAGAAAAACGACAACAGTTTCTTTTTCAGCGAAGCCGCAATAATTGGGAAGCGGCTTTTTTCCTGATCTGTTAGCCTTCTGGCTAACCTTTCCCCTCTGGCATACAGAGGAAAGCTTTTAGAACTCCATTCGCTGATATTCAGCGACAGAGGATGCTGCGGGTCTGGCACGCTGTCTGGCCCAGTCTCTTAAAGCTGTGACCTGTTCTTGCATCGTTCGTGACAGCGGTAAAGTAGACTTCAATGCAGCAATAATATCTAGTTGGGTGAACTCCCGATCTTGGGCGAAAGCTTCATACATCGCCGCCACTATCGCCTGTTCAATTTCTGCCCCAGAAAAACCATCAGACATTTTTGCTAGTTGTTCCAGATCAAATCTAGCAATATCTTCACGGCGTTTGGTCAGGTGAATGTTGAAGATATCCTGACGTTCTTCAGGTGTGGGCAAATCCACAAAGAAAGTTTCATCAAAGCGACCTTTTCTCAAAAACTCCCCAGGTAGGCGTTCTACCCGGTTAGCAGTCGCCATTACAAATACTGGAGATTTCTTTTCTTGCATCCAGGTGAGAAAAGAACCAAAAATTCTGCTTGATGTCCCCCCATCGGAATCACCAGAACCTGCACTACCAGCGAAGGATTTATCCAATTCGTCGATAAACAGAATCGTTGGGGAAATTGATTCTGCTGTTTTCAGCGCGTTCCGCAAGTTTGCTTCACTCCGACCCACCATTGAGCCGTCGTAAACACGCCCCATATCTAATCGCAAGATTGGTAAACCCCACAGACGGGAAGTAGTTTTGGCAATTAGCGACTTACCACAACCAGGAACACCAAGAATTAACATCCCTTTAGGCTGGGGCAAACCATACTCTCTCGCTCTTTCTGTAAAGGCGTTAGAGCGTTGTTTTAGCCACTTTTTCAACTCTTCCAAACCGCCAACTGCTTCAATAGTTTCATCTTCTTCGATGTACTCTAGAATACCGTTACGGCGGATGAGTTGCTTTTTCTCAGATAAAACTATATCTACTTCATCTTCCGTTAAGCGTCCAGTTGTCACCTGAGCCTTACGATATACTTTCTCAGCTTCATCTTTAGTTAAACCTAAAGCTGCTCTAAGAAGCCTTTCTCTGGCCTCAGTTGTTAACCTGCGACCACGATGCTGCTCTTGATGCTGAGTTAAAACTTTGTTTAACTCTGACATATCCGGCAGTTGGAAGTCGATGACAACAACTTCTTTTTCTAGTTCTATTGGTACTTGCTGCATGGGAGACATCAAAATGATGTTCTTTTGCATTCCCTTAAAACTAGCAATCGCATCCCGAAGCGATCTCGTTGTTGCCGGAGCATCAATAAAAGGATGTAAATCTTTAAGTATAAATATACCGGGTTCTTTATGCCGAATTATCCACTCAATCGCCGCCTCTGGCGAAACGGTATTATGCTGAGTGACATTCCTGGGTTGACCGTACTCCACAATGCCGTGAGTTACCGTCCAAACGTAAACTCGTCGCTGAGGCTTTAACAATTGAGCGATTGTATGGATTGCTTGCTCTGCCCGTTCTTCCTCGGAGGTCACAAGGTATATTAAAGGGTATTGAGCTTGAATGAGAATATTGAGCTCTTCTTTCATACTATCGACCTACTTGAGACCTTATAGAGACAGTCAGTACAATCATCGCCGTTAATTAAAGACAAACTATGAACTTATCCATTCATAATTCCTAACTAGCAGGGGACTAATTCTTCCTCACCCTTGGGATGGGTTTGATCTTGTTCAATTTCATCAATGGGTAGATGATCTTGACCAATTATTCCTGGTTGATTGGCCAAAGTTACTAATTCACCATCTCGTAAAATTAGCGAACCTTCACAAATTGGACAGGAATATACCCTGTGCGTTCTGCCATAACTGCCATAAGAAGACTCTTCAAACTCTTCTACTAATTCTGAGTTGGTGAGGTAAAAATTAAGAGCGCGTTCTGCTAGGTCTGACATCGGTTCAGAGTCAACTGCGGAACGAATCTTCAGCCTTCTATGTAATTCCGGCGATAAATACAATGTTACCTTTTGCTTAGTTTGCATATAACTTATTAACGGTCTTACCCGGGTATGTATCTCACCTTATCGCCTCCTTTTTTCCTTGTCAAGACCGCAAGACGTTTTGACAGCTATTTCGTTATATATCTTTATATAAGTCAGGAGTTAGGAGTCAGGAGGATAAGAAAATAATTTCCAATGCCCAATGCCCAATGAAAATCTGAGTTGCAAAGCCAATCAGAATATACTGAAAGTAAAGTAGGGTAAAGGGTGTGACTTATGTCTATTGCTGTGTTAAAAACTCGCAGATGGATGCGAGTAATAGCGGGTGCAGTCTCCAGTATTGGCACTATTGGCACAGCAATTATTCTGTCTGAGTGTAATATCACCAATATTTATGCATCCGAAGTTACGTGGAAAACTTACAGCAACACGCAGTATAGTTTTGAGTTTCCCTATCCCAGCAATTGGAATTCTTCAGGAAATTCTGATAACAACGATGGTATTGCCTTTGTTACACCAAATAACAGGAATGTAGAGATGCGGGCGTGGGCTAGTAAGCACTTAGAAGTTAGTATTCACGAACAATACTCAAGAGAGCAGACAGAGAATTTTCAAACTGCTGAGGGAGTTTTTGGAGTGCTGTCTGTAGAGGTTGGTCAACAAACTACTTCTATGACACTGACCATAACTCAAGGTCAGGTGAAATATAATTGGCGGGGAGAAAGCAACAGCAAGGAATTTAAAGAGTACTATCGTTTGTTTTATTACATTGCCCAGCAGTATAAAATCAATTAAAAATTAAAAATTAAAAATTAAAAATTAAAAAAACTCCTGCCTTTTGCCTCCTGCCTTCTACCTGAACTGACCAGAATTAATGAGCGAGAGGGGACAGAAACCTGATAGATTTAGCTATCAGCGAGTAAAAACTGGTAAAAATGAAAGTCCTGGTTATTGGTGGCGATGGGTATTGCGGTTGGGCAACTGCACTCTACCTTTCTAATCGAGGTTATGAAGTTGGAATTTTAGACAGTTTGGTGCGCCGGCACTGGGATAATGAACTCGGTGTTGAGACTCTAACCCCAATTGCACCAATTCAGCAACGTCTCCAGCGATGGCAAGATTTAACTGGTAAATCTATCGACCTGTTTATCGGCGATATTACCAATTACAGTTTTCTGCACAAAGCTTTGCACCAATTTCAGCCAGATGCCATAGTACATTTTGGTGAACAGCGTTCAGCACCCTTTTCCATGATTGACCGTGAACACGCGGTACTCACTCAGGTTAACAACGTCGTTGGTACTTTGAACTTGCTATACATCATGAGAGAAGATTTCCCAGATTGTCATTTGGTGAAATTGGGAACAATGGGTGAGTATGGTACACCGAATATTGACATTGAAGAAGGTTATATCACTATTGAACACAACGGGCGTAAGGATACATTACCTTATCCTAAACAGCCCGGATCAATGTATCACTTAAGCAAAGTTCACGATAGTCATAATATTCACTTTGCTTGCCGGATTTGGGGTTTACGGGCAACAGATTTAAATCAAGGTATAGTTTATGGCGTTCTCACCGAAGAAACGGGGATGGACGAACTATTGATTAACCGCCTTGATTATGATGGTGTATTTGGTACAGCATTAAACCGTTTCTGCATTCAAGCTGCCGTAGGACATCCCCTCACTGTCTACGGTAAAGGTAGACAAACTCGCGGCTTTTTGGATATTCGGGATACGGTACGATGTATTGAACTAGCGATCACAAACCCAGCCCAACCAGGAGAATTCCGCGTATTTAACCAATTTACCGAAATATTCAGCGTTGGTGACTTGGGAATGATGGTCAAAAAAGCTGGTAACGCAATGGGGCTAAATATATATATCAACAACATTGATAACCCCAGAATTGAAAAAGAAGAACACTATTTCAATGCCAAAAACACCAAACTCTTAGATTTAGGTTTAGAACCTCACTATCTCTCAGATTCTTTACTTGATTCACTGTTAAACTTTGCTGTCAAGTATCAGAAGCGGGTTGATAATAACCAAATTCTGCCTACAGTCTCTTGGCATAGAAAATAACTTGTGACTGGGGATTGGGGACTAGGGATTGGGAATAAATTAATTCACTCCCATGACCCCATCCTCACAAGGGTAAGTATCACCCCCATAACCCTCATCTCCTCTGCCTCGAGCTTTCTAGTCTTTTATGAGAATTGCCCTATTCACCGAAACTTTTTTACCCAAGGTTGATGGGATTGTTACCCGTCTACGTCACACTGTTGATCATCTCCAACGGGATGGAAATCAAGTCTTAGTATTTGCCCCGGAAGGTGGAATTACAGAACACAAAGGAGCGAAAGTTTTCGGAGTTAGTGGTTTTCCTTTACCTCTTTATCCAGAGTTAAAATTAGCTCTGCCTCGTCCTGCCATTGGTCATGCTTTAGAAGAGTTTCAACCGGATATTATTCATGTTGTCAATCCTGCCGTTTTGGGATTATCGGGTATTTTTCATAGTAAAGTCTTAAAAATTCCTTTGATCGCTTCTTACCATACCCATTTACCTCAATATCTACAACATTACGGTTTGGGGATGCTAGAAGGATTACTATGGGAATTGCTTAAAGCTGGACACAATCAAGCAGCCTTAAATTTGTGTACCTCGACAGCGATGATAGAAGAACTCTCTGAACATGGGATTGAAAGATTAGATTTGTGGCAACGGGGAGTAGATACAGAATTATTCCATCCTAATTTAGCCAGCGAGGAAATGCGATTACACCTCACGCAAAATCATCCAAAAAGCCCCTTGTTGCTGTATGTTGGTCGTCTTTCAGCCGAAAAAGAAGTTGAACGCATTAAACCCATCTTAGAAGCCATTCCTGATGCACGATTGGCATTAGTAGGAGATGGACCAAACCGCCAAAATTTAGAAAGGCATTTTGCAGGTACAAATACTCATTTTGTTGGTTATCTGATGGGTAAAGAGTTGGGTTCAGCTTTTGCCAGTGCGGATGCTTTTATTTTTCCTTCCCGTACAGAAACATTAGGCTTAGTGCTACTAGAAGCAATGGCCGCAGGTTGTCCAGTAGTTGCAGCCCGTTCAGGTGGCATTCCTGACATTGTTACAGATGGTATAAATGGTTATCTTTTTAACCCAAAAGCTGATATTCAAGAGGCTATTGATGTTACTATCAAGTTGTTAAAACAAAGACAAGAAATAGCGATTATCCGTAAAAACGCCCATACAGAAGCAGAAAAATGGGGATGGGCTGCTGCTACACGACAACTACAAGATTACTATCAAAAGGTAATAGGAGTCAGGAATCAGGAGTCAGGAGTCAGGAGTCAGGAGAAGATTCATTAACTTTTGCCTTTTGCATTTTGCCTTTTGCCGTTTGCTACTGATAACTGATAACTGACTTTATGACACTTCCCAACGCCGGCAGCGTCTTGGCTACATTAACTGAACTGACACAAGTTAATCGCACCCACGCCCTACTGAGTCGCGTTAAAGACCTTTCGGTTAATGAATTTGTTTGCTTACTTGACTTTATCACGGCTGAATTTCAGCAATTTCTCAGAGCTATTGATCTTATCAATAATGAAGCTCTAGAAAGTATGCTCGAGAAAGTGCTAGAAGCCATCACACTCAAGATTGGTCAAATTCTCCAAGCAGAACATACAGCTATTTTTTTAGTGGACTATGATAAGGCTCAACTATGGTCAAAAGTTCCCCAAGATAATAGCCAAAAATTCCTAGAAATTCGCACTCCCTTAAATGTAGGTATTCCTGGTCAAGTAGCCAGCACAGGTAAATATCTCAATATTTCAGAAACAGCTGCTCATCCTCTTTTTAGTCCAGAGTTGGAAAAACAAATGGGCTATAAAATTCGCAATCTTTTATGTATGCCGGTTGTGAGTAGCAAAAAGCAAATTGTAGCTGTAGTACAACTGGCAAATAAAGCTGGTGATATTCCATTTGATCATGATGATGAAGAGTCTTTTCGAGACTTTGCTGCTTCTATTGGTATTATTTTGGAAAGTTGCCAATCTTTCTATGTAGCGGCTCGAAATCAACGGGGTGCAACGGCTTTGTTGCGTGCTACCCAAACTTTAGGACAAAGTTTGGATTTAGAAGCAACTTTGCAGATAGTCATGGAACAAGCCAGGATTTTAATGCAAGCAGACCGCAGTACACTATTTTTGTATCGCAAAGAAATGGGGGAACTTTGGACAAAAGTAGCGACTGTTAATGATACAAAATTGATAGAAGTCCGCATTCCTTCTAATCGTGGTATTGCTGGTTATGTCGCTTCTACAGGTCAAGCACTAAATATCCCCGATGCTTATCAAGATCCTCGCTTCGATCCAACTACAGATAACAAAACTGGATATATAACTCGTAATATTCTATGTTTACCAGTTTTTAATTCTGCTGGTGAGTTGATTGGTGTCACTCAGTTAATAAATAAACAACAAGGCAGTTTTACGACTTCAGATGAAGAGTTTATGCGAGCTTTTAATATCCAAGCAGGAATAGCTTTGGAAAATGCTCGCTTATTTGAAAGTGTTTTGTTAGAAAGACAGTATCAAAAAGATATTCTTCAGAGTTTATCTGATGCTGTAATTTCTACAGATATGCAAGGTCAAATAGTTACTATTAATGATGCAGCCCTAGAGTTACTTGGTTGTCCTTTGAAGTTAGCTAATGGTAAAACCAATAAGCTGTTGTGGAAACAAAATTTACTGGGTCGTCCAGTTTGGGAGGTTGTACCAGTTGAAAATTTGCAACCACGTCTGGAAGATAGTTTAAAGTATGCAGCTAGGCATTATGTCCCAGAGCAAAATTTACAAGTGGGATTGTATGACTTAGATAGCAATATAACTCAAAATCCAGGATTGAAAAATCAGAAGTTAATTTTGGCGGTGCGCGATCGCAATAATCATAATATTTTTATACCTTGGAATCAACCCCTTACCCCACAATCTGAGTTACTTAATGCTCATGTGGTCAAAATATTAGAACGTAGCATCAATCTAACTGTCAATCCCTTAACTAACCCAGAAGGAGGAGTGAGGGGTGGTTTAGTGGTCTTGGAAGATATCAGCAGAGAAAAACGCCTCAAAAGCACTATGTATCGTTATCTCACACCCCACGTAGCCGAGCAAGTTATGGCGCTGGGAGATGATAGTTTAATGGTCGGTGAACGTAAAGAAGTCACTATTTTATTTTCTGATATCCGTGGTTATACTAACCTCACAGAAAACCTGGGAGCAGCGGAGGTGGTATCCTTGCTCAATCAGTATTTTGAAACCATGGTGGAATCAGTTTTTTGCTATGAAGGAACTTTAGATAAGTTTATTGGTGATGCTTTAATGGCGGTATTTGGTGCGCCACTACCATTAACAGAAAATCACGCTTGGCGAGCAATACAATCAGCATTGGATATGCGCCAAAGACTGGAAGAATTTAATGAGAAGCGAATTATTCAATCCCAGCCGCAAATCCATTTTGGTATTGGTATTAGTTCAGGGGAAGTGGTTTCGGGAAATATTGGTTCTCGGAAACGCATGGATTATACAGTGATTGGCGATGGGGTGAATTTAAGTTCCCGCTTAGAAGGAGTGACAAAAGAATATGGATGTGATATTATTTTAAGTGAATTTACTTATAAGTTATGCGGTACTCGGGTCTGGGTGCGTCAACTAGATAGAATTCGTGTCAAAGGAAAACATCAGGCTGTAGATATTTATGAATTAATTGGTGATCGCACCATGCCCCTAGATGCCAACACCCAAGAATTTCTATACCATTATGATGCTGGACGTGGTGCTTATATATCACGAAATTTCACCCAAGCGATTGCCAGCTTTGAAATTGCCAAACGAATTCGACCTACAGACCAAGCCGTACATACCCACCTTGAACGTGCCTACAATTACCAAAAAACACCACCACCAACTTCCTGGGATGGTGTCTGGACAATAGTAACAAAGTAGCAGGGTGTAAGGGTGTAAGGGTGTAGGTAAAGAATGTTCTCCTTCATCTTCCCCATCTTCCCCATCTCCCAAATCTCCAATCACTCATTCTCTGAGTCAGAACCTTTGTCTTGAAAGGGGTCTTCACCTATTCTCAGTTGCTTTTTTGAGCGTTTTAACTGCTTCCACAGCATTTTGATTTGTTTGTAAGCTTCCCCTGGTGGAAGTTTGCCACTGGTTTCTAGGTTGCAGATGTAACTTACTCTCTGGGCAAATTCCTGTAAATTTGCATTAAAAACCAAGTTCTCAGGCTGTACATGACCGTAGTAGCGACCACGAGGATAGAGAAAATCATCTTTACTAACCATTTTTTTCTCCATATATTTAACTCTCCTCCTGATTTTCTTGTTTGTAGCATAACCACTAACCACTCTGATCTGTATTGTGTTCAGCGAGGAGAATGCTAATGATTAAAGCATGATTACGACAAAGTGATTCAGAGATTAGTCAGTATCAGCTTTGACTTAATGAATCAAGACTTAAGCTATTAAGTAAAAAGTTGTCAAAGAAAGTTTATGCGCATGGGAAACTGGCCAAGGCTATTTACGAACACTTACCCGGTATATAAATTATGTAAATAAATATTACAATCTCCTAGAGGAAGATTTCAACACTGCTCACATTCTCTCAATTATTTCATTTTATTCCTTAATTTACAAAAATGGGTTTTAATTAACTTCAACTAAAAGACAAGTAATTAAAGTATTAATATATATACTTTTTTACAATATTATAAAATTTTATTTACCGAAAATTACAAAAAGTTACCGAAAATCATGAAAATTTTGTGCAGAGTTTACCAGTTTCACCGAAAAGACAGGGGAATAGGAAACATGGAAAGTGGGGTGCAGGGTGCAGGGTGAAGAATTAATTCTTTGGTCTGAACTCCTGACTCCTGACTCCAACCTCAAGAGTTTCAAGCTTAACTATTTTCTTATAAAATAGTTAAGCTTGAAACCATGATCCTCTCAATACTACTTGGTACTTGGTGTTGTACACCTAACTGGACTTGGGAAAAGTTTACTGGGTTTGGGTTAAAGGTTTTTTCTTTCCCCAAATAAATATCAATTGTTCTCCAACTGTATCTACAATTATGTTTGTTCAAACTAAACTCTACGAAGGCAAAGCAAAAATCCTTTACACCACAGACGATCCGGACATTTTGCTGGCTGATTTTAAAGATGATGCAACGGCATTTAACGGACAAAAGCGTGGCAGTATCCAGGGGAAAGGCAGCATAAACTGTACCCTTTCCAGCAAATTGTTTCAACAGTTAGAATCCCATAATATTAGGACTCATTTTATTGATTCTCCAGCCCCTAATCAAATGCGGGTCAGAGCAGTTAAAATTTTGCCATTAGAAGTAGTTATCAGAAATATTGCGGCTGGGAGCCTGTGTCAACAAACAGGATTATCATTAGGTACAGTTCTGCTACAGCCTTTGGTAGAGTTTTATTACAAAGACGACAAATTAGGAGATCCATTGCTAACACGTGATCGCTTACTATTGCTAAAACTAGCTACAGAGGAACAATTTGACGGCATTACCGATCTGGCATTGCAAATCAACGAGTTTCTCAAGGACTTTTGGCAACAGTGTGGGATTACCCTAGTAGACTTTAAACTCGAATTTGGTTTTGACTCACAACAGCAGTTGCTTCTAGCAGATGAAATTAGTCCTGATACCTGTCGTTTGTGGGAAATGGCTGAAAACGATCCTAACCGTCGAGTAATGGATAAAGACCGTTTTCGCAGGGATTTAGGGAATATAGAGAATGCCTACCAGGAGGTTTTACAACGAGTATTAAAAGTGCTGGAAAGCCAAAAGCTTTGAATTTTTAATTTTTAATTTGAATTCCGCAAAGCGGTAAGTGTGGTAGTGAAGAGGAATATGAATAAAATGCATTTATCTCCGATGTTACTGGCAGTTGTGGCGATCACAACCCCTTTTGATAGTTCATTGAGTGCAACTGCACAAACTCCTGATTATACTCAGCAAGTAACAGAAGTTGCCACGGTAGGAACAAACCAACATCTGCCACAGAAAAGCAGTCAGAATCATCTTGATCAACAACAAGAATCAGTCATAGTCACGAAAACAGAAGTTAGAGAACCCGAGTCTCCATCCTCTATAACTCCCTCCATAACTCCTATTTCAGCCTTAACCATTGACTCAACAACAATAGCAACACCAGAAGTAATTCCTCCAAATATCAGCACCTCATCAAAAACAGCACAAGCTTTAAAAAAAGCAATAGCTCCTAACTCAGCAAACAGAGAAAGGAAAGCGGTAATTATCCCCACAGCACAAACCCTAAAAGCATCGCTATTATCTACCAATTCAGTAGGGATAGAGACATCACAAGCAATTATACCCAATATCACCACCCCATCCAAAACAGCACAAGAGCAAGAATCAGAAGCAACTGCTGACACAAATTATATACAGGAAAACGTCGAACCACCCACAGCACAACCAGCTTTCCCGACTAATCCCGAAACAACACCAACAGCAGAACCTCTTGTATTAGTTTCAGAAGTAGCAGTCAAATCTCTAACTGGTGCTATTGCAAAAGAACTAGAAGATAAAGTTTATCAAGCCATTCGTACCCAAGCAGGACAAACAACTACTCGCTCCCAACTCCAAGAAGATATTAATGCTATCTTTGCCACGGGCTTTTTCTCTAACGTGCAGGCCATGCCAGAAGATACGCCCTTGGGTGTAAGGGTAAGTTTCGTTGTTAGTCCTAACCCGGTTCTGAGTAAAGTACAAGTAGAAGCTAATCCGGGAACTGGTGTAGCTTCAGTCATACCTGCCAAAACTGTAGATGAAATCTTCAGTAAACAGTATGGACAAATCTTGAATTTGCGAGATTTACAAGAAGGAATTAAAGAACTAACCAAAAAGTATCAAGACCAAGGTTATGTGCTGGCCAACGTGATTGGAGCACCTAAAGTATCAGAGAATGGAGTTGTTACCCTACAAGTAGCAGAAGGGGTAGTAGAAAATATCAAAGTCCGTTTCCGCAACAAACAGCGTGAGGAAGTAGACGACAAAGGTAATCCCATTCGCGGACGAACAAAAGATTATGTAATTAAGCGAGAATCCGAATTAAAGCCTGGTCAGGTATTTAACCGCAACATCGTGCAGAAAGACCTGCAAAGGATATTTGGTTTAGGATTATTTGAAGATGTAAGTGTGTCCCTTGATCCTGGTACAGATCCAAGTAAGGTAGATGTGGTACTCAATGTGGCGGAACGCAGTAGTGGTTCAATCGCTGCTGGTGCGGGTATTAGTTCTGCCACTGGGTTATTTGGTACTGTTAGCTATCAACAGCAAAACCTGGGGGGTAGAGCGCAGAAACTGGGGGCTGAGGTACAGTTAGGAGAAAGAGAATTGCTGTTTGACCTGCGGTTTACAGATCCTTGGATTGCTGGTGATCCTTACCGTACTTCCTACACAGCTAATATTTTCCGTCGTCGTTCAATTTCTCTGATTTTCGAAGGTAAAAATGACGCTATAGAAACCTTTGACCCTAGTGATATTACTAATGAAGATGACCAGGATCGCCCCCGAATTACCCGTTTAGGCGGTGGTGTATCCTTTACCCGTCCTCTTGCTGCTAATCCTTACCAAAATTCAGAATGGACAGCTTCAGCAGGTTTGCAGTATCAACGAGTTTCTAGCCGTGATGCTGATGGCAATCTGAGAAAAGAAGGGGCGATATTTGATGATAATGGCAATCAAATTAGCCCTACAATTCCTCTGACGCAATCAGGTACAGGTGAAGACGATTTGCTATTATTGCAACTGGCCGCACAACGTGATCGCCGTAATAATCCCTTACAACCTACCAATGGTTCTTACCTCCGCGTCGGAGTTGACCAATCTGTACCCGTGGGACAAGGCAATATTTTACTGACTAGGCTACGGGGTAACTACAGCCAATATTTACCAGTAAAATTCATCGGCTTTGGTAAAGGCGCACAAACCCTAGCATTTAACCTCCAAGGGGGTACAATTCTTGGTGATGTACCTCCCTACGAAGCCTTTACCCTTGGTGGTAGTAATTCTGTGCGGGGTTACGATGAAGGGAGATTAGCAACTGGACGTAGCTATATACAAGCATCTGTTGAGTATCGTTTTCCTGTCTTTTCTGTAGTCAGTGGCGCTCTATTTTTTGATTACGGTAGTGACCTGGGAAGCAATACCAGAACAGCAGAAATTTTGAACAAAAATGGTACTGGCTATGGTTATGGTCTAGGTGTGCGTGTACAGTCACCATTAGGACCAATTCGTATAGACTACGGTATGAGCGATGATGGCGATAGCCGCATTAACTTCGGGATAGGGGAAAGGTTTTAAATTGGTCAGTGGTCAGTGGGTCATTAGCAATTGATAACTGATAACTGATAACTGATAACTGATAACTGATAACTGTTGAAAATCACGGTGTGTACTAAATCTAAATATCGAGCAGATGAGTAATAACAACGTAAATATATTGGCTTTTGGTCTATGCACCAACACACTTTAGCTGCGGAAGTTATCCAAAAGGGTGTGGGGCTGCATAGTGGTGTGAGTAGCAGTTTGAGGATACTACCAGCAGAACCGGGAAGTGATCGCTATTTTGTGCGGGTGGATTTGCCTAATTCTCCTATTATTCCCGCCACAGTTGCTGCTGTTAATCAGACTCTTCTTTCTACTCAGTTGGGTACAGAGGAGGTTTATGTCCGCACAGTAGAACATTTATTGGCAGCTTTGTCTGCTATGGGTGTAGATAATGCTCGCATTGAAATTGATGGTTCAGAAGTGCCGCTTTTGGATGGTTCAGCTCAGGTTTGGACTGATAGCATTGCCGCAGTGGGCTTAGTATTACAACCAGTCTGTGACAAACAATCACCGATATTTATTAAAGAACCGCTTTGGGTGCATCAGGGGGATGCTTTTATATACGCCATACCTGCGCCAGAAACCCGTTTTAGCTATGGGATTGATTTTGATTTACCAGCTATTGGTAATCAATGGCACAGTTGGTCATTATCTACTAATCTAGAAAATACCTTTATTACAGAAATTGCCCCGGCTCGTACTTTTGGTTTATTACATCAAATTGAATATCTACAAAAATCAGGATTAATCAAAGGTGGCACCTTGGATAATGCCCTGGTTTGTGGTTCTGATGGTTGGGTAAATCCACCATTGAGATTTGCAAATGAACCAGTACGCCATAAAATCCTGGATTTAGTAGGAGATATTAGCTTACTGGGCAAATTTCCCCTTGCTCATTTCTTGGCATACAAAGCCAGTCATAATCTGCATATTCAACTAGCACAGAAAATTTTAGAATCATTTTAGAATTTAATTCTGTCTCTTAGTTTTGACTCTGGTTACTAATCCAAGCAAGAAGGAATTAGTAATTAAGAACTACAAATTACTCATTACAAATTACCCATGTCAACTCTCACCCAAGCTAACTCTACCGACATGACTACATCTGAAGGAGATCATCAGGAAACCAATACACTGACAATTAAAACAACCTACTCTGTGGAAGAGATTCAACAATTACTACCGCACCGTTATCCCTTTTTACTGGTAGATAAAATTATTGACTATGTACCAGGAAAAATGGCTGTGGGTGTGAAAAATGTCACCTTTAATGAACCCCACTTTCAAGGTCATTTTCCCGGAGGTGCATTAATGCCTGGTGTACTCATTGTGGAAGCCATGGCGCAAGTCGGTGGGGTGGTCATGACCCAAATGTCTGATAGCCCCAGAGGACTGTTTGTATTTGCAGGTATTGATAAAGTCCGTTTTCGCCGTCAAGTAACACCTGGTGATCAGCTGGTTATGACCGTGGAACTGTTATGGGTTAAACAGCGTCGTTTCGGTAAAATGCAGGGTCGAGCCGAAGTTGATGGACAAATAGCTGCTGAAGGAGAATTGATGTTTTCTTTGGTTAGCTAAAATTCTGCTTTGCTGTTCTGGGCATAGCCGTGAAATGCCCTCAGCCAATTATAAGGGAGGATAACAGTAGTAATAAAAAACCACAAGCGTATTTACTGATATCTGGATTTTCGTCATCCTCACACATAGCTTGTTTTGCCCGACACTTTTTTTCACTGAACTCAGTTCTGGAGAGTCACCCTTGAAGACACTTATTCATCCAACTGCTGTAATACATCCAAATTCGGAACTCCACTCAACGGTGCAAGTCGGTGCTTATGCTGTGATTGGAGCGAATGTCAAAGTCGGACAGGAAACTGTTATTGGCTCTCATACTGTTCTAGAAGGTCCATGTGATATAGGAGCGCGAAATCATATTTTTCCTGGTGCTGCCATCGGTATGGAACCCCAAGACCTGAAGTATGTAGGAGAACCAACTTGGGTGAAAGTTGGCGACAATAATTCAATTCGTGAATATGTGACTATTAACCGTGCTACTGGTAGAGGGGAAGCGACGGTAATCGGTAATGGTAATTTATTTATGGCTTATGTTCATATAGGTCATAATTGCGTGATTGAAGACTCGGTGGTGATTGCTAATTCTGTGGCTTTAGCGGGTCATGTTCACATTGAGTCAAGAGCTAGATTAAGTGGCGTTTTAGGTGTGCATCAATTTGTACATATTGGTGGTATGTCCATGGTGGGCGGGATGACTCGCATTGATCGAGATGTAGCGCCTTATATGTTAGTTGAGGGTAATCCGTCACGGGTGCGATCGCTCAACTTGGTGGGAATAAAACGCTCAGGAATGTCTGCTAAAGAATTCGAACTTCTGAAAAAAGCTTTTCGTATTCTCTACCGTTCTAATTTGCTTTTTAAAGATGCTTTGGTCGAGTTAGAAATGTTGGGAGATACGGAACAATTGGAACACCTACACCGTTTCTTACGGCATTCACAAATGCCAGGAAGACGCGGTTTGATTCCTGGAAAGGCGAGAAAAGGCACAAGAGATGAGTCGTGATTTATCAGTGATGAATGATGGATGAATCACTCCTAAATTCATCATTCATTCATTGGATTCCATAAAAGTGAATACAAGAAGGAAGCAGAAAAACCAAACTTTAAAATCTAAAATCTAAAATTCAAATGCGGATATTTATCAGCACTGGGGAAGTTTCTGGAGATTTGCAGGGGGCGCTGTTAATTACGGCGCTTCAGCGTCAGGTTATGACGAGGGGGTTACAATTAGAGATTGTGGCTTTGGGTGGGGATAAAATGGCCGCAGCTGGGGCAACTATTTTGGGTGACACCAGCGGTATTGGTTCGATGGGAATAATTGAGGCTTTACCGTATTTTATACCTACTATACAGGTACAACGACGAGCAATCGCTTACTTGAAACAAAATCCCCCTGACTTAATAGTGCTAATTGACTACATGACCCCTAATATCGGGATTGGTAGTTATATGCATGAACATTTTCCTAATGTGCCTGTGGTGTATTACATCGCTCCCCAAGAGTGGGTTTGGTCGCTGAGTTTCGAGAGAACAAAACGCATAGTTAGCTTTACGGATAAGTTATTGGCGATTTTTCCTGAAGAAGCTCGTTATTATCAGGAGAAGGGGGCTAGAGTTCATTGGGTTGGTCATCCTTTAGTTGATAAGGTGGCCAATGCGCCGACTCGAGAAGCAGCGCGGACAAGTTTAGGAATTAAACCAGAAAAAATTGCGATCGCTCTTTTAACCGCTTCTCGTCATCAGGAATTAAAATATCTATTACCAGTAATTTTTCAAGCTGCTCAAAACCTACAATCTAAATTACCAGAAGTACATTTTTGGATTCCTCTATCTTTGGAAATATTTAGAGATAGAATTGAAAAAGGTATTCAACATTATGCTTTACAAGCAACAATTGTATCAGATCAAAAACAAGAAGTTTTTGCAGCTGTTGATTTTGCAATTACCAAATCTGGGACTGTAAATTTAGAATTAGCTCTGTTAAATGTACCGCAAGTAGTTGTTTATCGTCTTAGTCCTTTTACTGCTTGGGTAGGGCGTAATATTCTTAAAGGTTCTATTCCCTTCGCTTCACCAGTGAATTTAGTTGTGATGCGGGAAATTGTCCCAGAATTGCTACAAGAACAAGCCACAGCAGAGAATATTACTCAAGCTGCAATGGAATTATTATTAAATCATGAAAAGAAACAAAAAACTTTAGAAGGTTATCAAGAAATGCGGGAATATTTGGGGGAATTAGGAGTGTGTGATCGCGCTGCAAAAGAAATTTTAGAAATGAAAATATAGGTGATAGATTACAGATGACAGGTTGCAGATAATAACAGGTTACAGATAAAATGTTTAGACAACGGCCAATTGCAGTTGACTTATTTGCAGGTGCAGGAGGTATGACCCTTGGCTTTGAACAAGCAGGTTTTGATGTACTTGTATCTGTAGAACTAGACCCAATTCATTGTGCAATTCATAAATTTAACTTTCCCTTTTGGAAAGTCTTATGTAAAAGTGTAGAAGAAACAACAGGGTCAGAAATTAGAAATAGTTCTGACATTGGTAATCAAGAAATTGATGTAGTGTTTGGCGGTCCACCATGTCAAGGCTTTTCATTAATTGGTAAACGTTCTATCGATGACCCTAGAAATACTCTAGGTTTCCATTTTATTAGGTTGGTTTTGGAACTACAACCTAATTTTTTTGTTTTGGAAAATGTTAAAGGAATGACCGTAGGTAAACACAAAGAATTTACTACGGAAATAATTGATAAGTTTGAAAATAATGGTTATAAAGTAAATCGAAATTATCAATTATTAAATGCTGCTAATTATGGAGTACCACAAAATCGAGAAAGATTATTTTTATTAGGTTGTCGTCAAGATTTAAAATTACCAAATCATCCAGATAAAATTACCCATCCTGCCAAATCTAATAACTCTATAGCTTGCACCACAATTGCACTATCAAAATTACCATCAACACCTACAGTTTTGCAAGCTATTCAAGACCTACCGGAAATAGAAAATTATCCAGAATTATATCAACAGGATTGGGTAGTAACTGATTTTGGAAAACCTAGTAATTACGGGAAAAAAATGCGTCATCCTAGCCTATCCAAAAATAATTATTCCTATCAGCGTAAGTTTAATCATAACATTCTAACATCCAGTTTAAGAACAAAACATAATCCCGAATCCATCGAAAGATTTGCATTAACTCCCTATGGAAAAATCGAACCAATCAGCCGTTTTTATAAACTAGCTCCTGATGGCTTATGTAACACACTCAGAGCAGGAACAGCAAGTAATAAAGGTGCATTTACTTCCCCTCGTCCCATACATCCTTTTAAACCTAGATGTATTACTGTTAGAGAAGCTGCACGGTTGCATTCTTATCCTGATTGGTTTAGATTTCACCCTACAAAATGGCATGGTTTTAGACAAATCGGTAACTCTGTTCCTCCACTTTTAGCTCAAGCTGTAGCATCAGAAATTATTAAAGTGTTAGGTATAAAATCTTCCCAACTTAAGTTTGGTAAAGATTTAAAAGATTTAGGAGAAACCAGGTTATTAACATTTGATATGTCAGAAGCTGCTAAATATTTTGATGTTAATCCTGATGTTATAGAACCTAGAATTAGAAAGAAATGAATTATACAGCAGGAGTCAGGAGTAAAACTCTCTTGCTGTCTTGGTTTCAATTTAGATTCTGTACCTCATTGATCTGCAATATACTGTAAATATTAATAGGCAATCTAACCCACCCTTAACTAATATTATGTCACTACTCCAAGATTTTGTGTAAATGAGATAAGCCATTTTTTTCGCTTTATTATTTGCATCTTAGCGCGAAATAAAAGATCTGAAATGTAAGGTAAGCCACTACAACCAAACAGATAAAAATACTAAACTCAGATTCTATTACCAACAAAAATTATGCAAAAGCTGGGTTTATTTTTAATCATTATCTCATTTTTACCCTGGCTGGCGATGGCAATAATTTTGCCATTTATATCACTTTCCGTTGCCCAAAAAGCCCTGTTAGTACCAGCGTTATTGGTTTTGGCTGAAGTTATATTTTGGTTAGGTGCGCTACTGGTAGGAAAAGAAGTAGTGCAGCGATATCGACATTATTTGAATTTCCGTTACTTGCGGATATTGTTCAAAAGATGGAAGCGGAAAAACAGAAAAAGATTCTAATTGGATAGAATAAGTATTTAGAAACCTTTGTATAAATTAAGAAAATGGCAGGATACAAACTCAGCGAAACCGAACTACAACAAGCCCTCAATAGTTTACCAGGATGGCAAATTAAAGAAGGCAAGTTATACAAAGAATACAAATTTAATTCCTTTGCTACAGCCTTGGGTTGGATGGTAACTGTCGGCGTTCACGCGGAAATAATGGAACATCACCCGGAATGGTTTAATGTTTACAGCACGGTCTGGGTGAATCTTGTTACCCACGACAACGGTAATGCTATCAGCAATTTAGATATTGAACTAGCGAAGAAAATGGAAGAAATCTATAGTTCGTAATTGGGAATAGGAATTAATTAATCTCCTCCATTTTCCAGTCCCTAATCACCTAACTTGTTTCCTGAATTTGTAACCTAATCGTTTGTTCTCTTGGACCACTCAGTTGCAGTTCCATGACTTCTCCTCCCAGCGGTTCTACGCAACTGAGGAGCGCTCGCAAATTGGGGGTACTTGCACCAGTATCAACGTATAATCTATCAGCCAAGTTACTGATTTTTTTCCAAGTCATGTATAACTTGGCTATACTTTGTTCCATTTGAGATGCTTGATTTACTAAATCCGCCGCAATACTCAAACAGCCTATTCTTTGGGCTTCTTCTAATGCGGTTTCAATATCCACATTTTCTTCTGTCAGTGCCTGAACTTGGGCAGCAGATTTGAGATATTTTGCTAATTGACGGGCTTCTGTGGTGGCTTGTTTGAGAGTATCAATATCAGGATTAGCCGCTATATCCCTTTGTAATACCCTTCGGTGTGATTCTGGCAGTTTTTCCATTTCCTTGACCAGAGGGGCAATATAGCGAGCAGGAAGGCTATTATCTGCGGCTTTTTCCTTAACTGGTTCAGGTAAGAATTCTGAAGACATGGCTGTCCATTCGTCGCTGAGTTGACGGACTTCTCTGCGGGTGATGCGATCGCCTTTTTGGGCGGCTTCACTCACCATCTGTTGTACTTCTGGGGGGGCTTTGGCGGTTTCTACAAATGCCCGTTTACTAAAATTATTAACACTGCCTGGATCAAGTTTGCCTTCTTCTAGGAGAGTATCAGCACTGTTAGCCAATTGAATCCAGGAATAAGCTTGAGTTTTACTAATTTCCCGTTCCTTCAACCATTTGAGGAAACCAGTACCTCTGCTATCACCACCTTTTTTTTCTCTATCGCGGATAGCCCGTAAAATGCGACCTCGCCAAATTTCTGTTTGCAAATCAAAGCGATCACATACTTGCCAAGCTACATCTAACTGCTGTAAAAAGTCAGACTCAGCAATCTGTTCATCTTCTGGATCTGGGAGTTCAAAGTCTAAGTCTACTGGCTGTTGCAGTGCAGCAGCAAGGTCATTCATAGAGTCGGTATCTTGCACGATGGATAGCTGGTTGGTGTGTGCGATCGGTTGATTGTCACAAATACTGCGTACTTACACAGAATAGGCAACAACAAACAGCTAAATATTATATAGCAATCCGGTTTGATTTATGATGGCTTGCGTGCCGTAAGCCAGAATTACTCGTTAGGGCAGAGAATAGGCAATAGGGAATAACCAAGAATAAAACTTCTAGTGTACGGAACGGAATTTTTTCAAAAATAGAATAGAATCCTAGAGTTAAAAAATTAAACTAATTGTCTAGAAGCACAACAGCGATCGCCCAATATAAACCCGGTCTTCCCAGTAAAAATAACATTACCCATCCCCCTGGAGGAAAGGGATGGAAGAAATTACTCTGTAAAACATTACTGGTCATCGTAGTGTGTACAGACATATCCCCTTTAGGGGGAGCACAGTCAAAGGGAGTTATCAACCCGTCAATACCAGGAGCTGTAACTCCCACCAACACTATTTTGTTTTGGAAAGTCTGAGTAGGTATTTGTTGCTATACTACATCCACAAAGGAATATTGTGGTATCTTGTGGGCTTTAATGTACTTTTGCCTTGTCCACGGAAACTGTCCAAACTCATTTAAACTTTTATCATCTATTACCACTATTACCACACGCTCATCCTAGTTAGCTTCTCCGCGCAGGCGAAATAGGTATGATCCATTCCAGTGCTTAAAAGATTCCCAGCAGGACAATAACAGCCACTATCAACATTCACATCCAACTGGGGCGCAAACGCCAAATAAATCGATCTTTGTTTATTTTTATAGGTGACAGACCTGGAAAGTTTGCGAACTTCTAAGTAGCGGTTAACTCTTACCTGCAATTTATTCTGTGCTAATACTTGACGGATTGTTAACAACGTAACTACAGATACACCTAATAATAGCTAATGTCTTTTGATTCCGATGCTGCTATTTGATCCTCGTTTCTAACTTACGCGATACCAGGCACTTTCTAATTGTTTCCGATAATCTAGAAATTAGACTTCAGCTAAACAAAAATGAACCACGTAGACTATCTCCGCATTAGTTTATCGTTGTAATTTCCGTTGTCTGTACTGTATGCCAGAGGGTGCAGAATTAAACTATATCCTCAAACAACAGTTGTTAACTGGTGGGGAACTTCTCACTCTGATTCAAGAGGTATTTATTCCTGTCGGTTTTACCGAGTTTCGTTTGACTGGTAGTGAACCTCTGTTACGTCCTGGTGTGGTGGAGTTGGTGAAGGAAATTGCCAATTTTCCCCAAACTCAGGATTTAGCAATGACTACTAATAGATTTTGATTAGCACCCATAGCGAAGAATCTCTATGATGCAGGTTTAAGAAGGATTAATATTAGTTTAGATTCTCTTGACCCAGATACCTTTGAGCAAATTATGGGTAATCATGGGCGTGGACGTTGGCAACAAGTTTGGGAAGGGACTCAAGCTACCTATAATGTGGGTTTTGATCCGTTAAAGTTAAATGTATTTGTAATTAATTCCTGGTGTTAATGACCATGAAATTTTAGATTTAGCCGCGCTGACGATTGACAAAAATTGGCACGTCCGGTTTATTGAGTTTATGCCTATTGGTAATGGTCAATTATTTAGCGATCGCCCAAATCTTTGGTAATGGACCTGCTGGTGTGTTTCAAATTCCAGGAGGGAAGAGAATACTAGGTTTTATCAGCCAGATATTATAATGTTTTTGTGATCGTTGTAATCGATTAGGTCTACGTGCTGATGGCTGGTTAGGTCCCTGCTTATTAAATGAAACTGGTCAAATCGATTTAAAAACCTCTTTGCTTGCTGGTATTAGCACCGTTCAATTGCAACAACAAGTTCGACAACTATTAAACTTCAAATCTGAAATTAACTTTAAACAACGCGACTCAGGTACAGTCGGCTATTACACCCGTACCATGTCGCAAATTGGGGGTTAGTCATTAGTCATTAGGAACAGGGAACAGCGAACAGAAAAGAATAACAATTCATCACTGATAACTGATCACTGACTACTGACTACTGACCACTGACTATTACGCTTGACGTGAGTAGTATTCCACCACAAGCAGTTCATTAACTTGTAGTGCTACCCATTCTCTTTCAATCACACTATTAACTTTGCCAGTTAATTTATTTTTATCAAATTCTAAGTGATTGGGGAGGTTAGCTAAACCGGGATATTGCAAGTTAGATTCCACCAATTTCTTGGATGCTTCATTATCCCTCACAGCAATTTCTTCACCAGGACGGCACTGATAGCTGGCAATATTCACTACACGACCATTAACAGTGACGTGACCATGATTTACTAGTTGACGTGCTCCGGGAATGGTGGGGGCCATACCCATGCGAAAAACTGTATTGTCTAAGCGCATTTCGAGCAATTGCAGCAAAACCTGTCCAGTAGAGCCAGTTACACGCCTAGCTTTACGAACGTAGCGCAGCATTTGTTTTTCTGTTAACCCGTAGTTCAAGCGGAGTTTTTGCTTTTCTTCTAGACGGATAGCATACTCAGAACGTTTTTTACGGTTCTGACCATGTTGTCCTGGTGCATAGGCGCGTCTAGCACTTTTTCGAGTTAGGCCTGGTAATTCGCCCAAGCGGCGGACAATTCTGAGGCGAGGCCCTCTATATCGGGACATGAGTTTCCTTAATTTAATCCTGTTTAAACTTTACCCAAATTTTTAATTATTACATTCCTTGCTCCAATTAGCTAGAGGATTATCAATAAAATTATCTGTGAACAGATAGATATACAGCAGATTGCAGGTAAATAAAGTCCGCAGTTTCCATCAAAAAATGGCTTACGCCAAGCCCCACTATCAAGTATCAAGCGTATTTTACTCCTGACTCCTGAATTTTGCTGTAAATTCCGCATTTTTGATGCGTGCTTAGATTATACACAAGGAGAGAAAAATCAGCACAATCTGATCATTAAGGACATTATTGATGATTTAGGTTTAGTTATCAATTTGAGAAGCAAAAAATTCCTGAATTTTAGAACAGGGTGAGAAAATTCTAAGTTAGCATAGCCTTGGGTGTTTGGAGAATAACGGAGAATAGCAATGATAAAAAGGCTAAAACAAATTAGCAGCAGAATTTTCACAGTTCCAGTTGTAGCTATAGCTGGATTGTTAACAAATATTCTGCCGAGCCACGCTGTTATAGACTCTTATAGAAATGATTACCGTGCCTGTGCAGCGCAATTATTGAGTGTAGGAGTCGCAACACAAGCAGCATCTCAAGGTTGTGCCACAGCAATGCGACCCAGAGAGTTGTCTACCTGCGTGGCTCAAATTAAAAAGCAGACACAGATTAACCCTAAAGATGCCCTTTATTCCTGTGGTCAAGCCCGCCGTCCGGAAGATTTAGCTACCTGTATAGTGGGTATTAGCAAAAGCACTAAGGAGGAAATTAATCAAGCTACCTTAACCTACTGTGGACGTAGTTTATTACCGATGACTTTTGCTCAGTGTGTAGTTGGCTTGGGTCAAGAAATTGAGATGACTTCAATTCAGGCTTTGGATACTTGTATAGATACCAGTGATCGGTCTAGTGGCATTGGAACTGGAATGACAACACCACCGGTTTCTATGCCTCGTTTTGAGACTGTTCCCATGCCATCAGCTCCTAGCATTAAGTAAATTGGTAACGCTTTAAAGTTAGCAGTGAGTCGCATAATTCTAGGGTTGGGAAACTTTCCACCCGACTAGTCTGTCCAACCAAAGATGATGGGGTTAAGGCAAGTTTGAGGAGCAAATAAAATAAGGTTCCAGCTTTAACCCTCTCGAATTTGCTTTCACTGACTACTAAGATAATGTGAGAACTTTGCTTTCTACACATATCACATTTGTGTCAGATTACTGGTCTTGATTAGCAAACACCATTTGTAAGACCATAGGCATACCTCCATCTTGGTGATATTTATCTGCCCAAGCACGGATGATTTCATCTAATTCTTCCATAGCCTGCTGCATTTGTTCAATGGGGATATCCAATTCTTCCACAGCACGCATAGAATTGGCTTTTCTTTCCGCCCAATCTTTCATCATGCGGAAATAGCGAGCAGTATCTTCCACCATTGTGTAAGTACGCTCTTGGTCGTCTGCTGGGGCGTAAAAAGGACGAGTCAGTGCATAGAAGGGCATTCCCCAAGGTGAATCAATGCGTGTGACTGTACCTGAGTAGAGTAAACGGCGCTTGATATGTTCTGCTAAGGCTTCACTCAGGGGCATTTGGTGGTGAGGTGGTAACTCCTCTTGTGATCGCTTGTGGAGAAACTCAATCAACTCCAAAAACTCAAAGGAAGTAACTAACTGAGCATCTGGTAAGTTTTTGGGCAACTTGCGCTCAATTTGCTTTTTCTCTTCGCTTGTCAAGCTTGTACCAGGAACACGGGATCTTCCTGGATGCCAAGGATATTTTTCCATCCATAGATATGGCAGTTGAATCAAATAGCGCGGTTCTTGGGAACCCAGCATTTTTAGCAATTTACCTTCAGTCAGAGCTTGTCTTACTTCTTCAACAATGATTTTTACTCGCTTTGGCTCAAGGTGGTGCAAATGTCCTGTCATTCGCAGGTTTTGTCCCTGCTCCAGATAGGTCATATAAATTGCACACTTAGCTGCTGTTGCGGCTGCATCCAAAAATGCTCCATGCCTGTGTCCACTTGTACGCATGGCACTGAAAGCTAGATAAAGCATGATCTGATCCATCGCACTCGGACCCAGACGTTTGATCAGATCTATGTCGTTACTCATATTCACAGACAGATGAATGGCACGTTTACAAGAGTGATATTCAAATTAAACTACTCATCATACACCCAATTACAATTTTTGTCTTCACCTGAAATG
The DNA here is from genome assembly GCF_000196515.1 of 'Nostoc azollae' 0708. NCBI lineage: Bacteria > Bacillati > Cyanobacteriota > Cyanophyceae > Nostocales > Nostocaceae > Trichormus > Trichormus azollae. The sequence goes on along the minus strand of NC_014248.1, from coordinate 3,786,422 downwards.
AAGGTTTGTCATGCTTTCACCATAGTTTGGCTATGGTTTTGATGATATTAGGGTGTAGATCGCTAATTCTAACAGCAAAGGTGACTTAGCTCACCACTAAATTATGGCATTGCGCTACATCAAATTAAATCTAATTAATGCAGCTAATTTGCTTTTTTTGCCAACTGAACTTTTGGCTGCAATGCAATGCTGTTCACTCATAAAAGCTAATCCTAGTTTAGCACCTAATTTATCTTGATTTAGAAATATGAAAGTTACTTGAATTCAAAAGTCAATGTTCTCTCAAAATATGTAGTTTCATGTTTCTGCATCATTTAATTCTTGAAGCTAGAAGATTGCGATTGAGTTTGCACTTTCTCAAAGCTGAGAGCAACAGCACCACCAGTTACTAATAAAACTCCCAAGATTTGAATGAGATCCAGTTTTTCCTGAATCATTAATCCAGCAAAAATCACTGTTAAAATTGGAACAACAGCACCAATTATAGCCGAGCGTGGCCCACCTAATTTGCGAATTCCAAAGTTGTTAAATAAATATCCACAAAGAGTGAGAACACCCAACATAAAAGCACTTAAAATCACTTCCAGTAAATTGGATGATCTAATAGCTAAACTCCAATCGCTTGGTAATGGTACTAATAAACAGATGAAGCTTAATAGCAACATTGTGGCAAAGTTAATTAAAGCAAATGAAACTGGATGCAGTTTCGGAGCGCATAACCTAGTAAAAATTACGTAAATAGCAAAAGCTATTCCGGACATAATTCCAGAAATAATTCCTAAAGAGGTATTACTCGTACCAGTTGAATAACTACCCAAGATTAATAATTGACCAAAAAAGATGCTGGAAATTGCACCAGAACTAAATAAATTAGGACGCTCACGAAAGAGAAACCATGATAAGAGTCCAGTAATCATGGGATAGATAAAGAACAGTGCGATCGCGATTCCTGTTGTTACTTTACCAATAGCAATGTAAATCAGTACCTGTGACAAAAATAAAAAGCCACCACTTACAACTGATAACAATAAAACTGGTTTTGTTTTGTCACTATTGGTAGCAGTACTTATACTCACTGAATCAAATAAATTTTGTAGGTCTTGCCAAACTGGGGGATGTAAGATGGGAGCCAAAAGTAACATCAATGGCACAACCACCAATAACCGGAGCATTAAAATTAAGAAAATATTCCCCAAGGTTGGTGATATCAATTGCTGGGTTTCAAAATTTCCGAGCAAATCAGAACCTTCATTAAAAAGCGCCTTCACAGCTACGTTATAAAGCGATGACATCACTGTTGAGGATGCAACCAACAGAAAACCTCCCTGAATCGGCGACCAGTTTGGAGAATTGCGGGTTCTTTGTCGTCGATGTATTGTTTCCCCGTTGGGTGTTAGTGGGGGTTGGTATTTAGTTGATTGCTTTGCTGAGAAATCAGGAGAAAGAACAGAAATTGGCTCAGGTGTTTTGGATTGAGTTGGTGGTTCTGTGGTTAATTGTTGTGCTGAAGAATCAGCAGTGATAACAGAAGTTAACTCAGATATGTTTTGTTGAGTTGGTGGTTCTGTGGTGGATTGTTGTGCTGAAAAATCAGCAGTGATAACAGAAGTTGACTCAGATATGTTTTGTTGATTTGGTAATTCTGTGGTGGATTGTTGTGCTGAAAAATCAGCAGTGATAACAGAAGTTGATTCCGAGGGCTGATTTTCCTGGGGGAGTGGAAATGTAATCACAGCGTTGATTGCTGAATTTTCATTTTTTGGCGATTCCTGAGTTACCAAGGAAATTGGTTCAGCAATAATTCGTTCTGGTGATTTTTCCAAAAAACCGTTTTTGTGAGGTTCAGTTAGTTGTAAAACTGTTGGCGCACCTCCTGTTACCACCTTGAGAGGAATGGTTTCTCTGGTCTTCTCTAGTTCCCCTCGGAGGCGATTCACAAATTCTGATAAAATCTCTTCCCCTTGCTGCCGTTGGTCATGCATTCGTGATAGCTGCTGGGAAAGATGACTCTGATAATTTTTGAGTTCTTGTTGCAGCGAGCTAAAAGCAATGGTGACAGTATCATCGAGATTGTCCAGCATTTGGCTGACATTTTCACTGATCTCACTAGCTACTGTAGAGTTGATTTTAGCAGATCTGAGCGCGGCACGTTCAGAAGGCTCAACTTCAATTGATTGGGTAGCTAATGTCTTCAGTGAAGATTGCAATTGGGAGGATATGTGCTTTGCTAAAACTTCCGCCAGCTGACGAATTAGAACTTGTTGTTCGGTAATTTGTCGAGCCTGTTGTAACTTGTCTTTTTCCTCTATCAGTTTTTGGATATCATTCACTAAACGGGTTTTTTCAGCTTCTAGACGCTTTACATCGTCTTGCAAAGACTTGAGAAGATTTTTTTGTAGATTTTCTAGGTCTTCAACTATATCCCAGAGGGCATTTTCAGCTGCTCTAGATAGGTCGCCTCTGATTCGTGGGTTGTCTGGTCGCTTTTCAAATCGCCCCATTAGTTTCTAACCTCTAACACCTTGACGATAAATTCAGATACCAGTTGTCAGTTATCAGACTGATAACTGTTCACTGTTCACTGTTTGCTGTTCACTGTTTACTGTTTACTGTTTCAAAGCCTTGCAGATTGCTAGGTTGTTAAAAACCAAAATTTGTGCGAAGTGTAAATTGCGTGACAGTTTCCGTTGCTCTGAGGAATTAAAGTATTGTTCTGGGAAAAATAGAAGATAATACTATCTGGTTCCTGGACAATATTCTAATAAATGACTAACAATTCTGCAAAAATAGGCTTTAGTTTTGGGAGTATTTGCAGAATATACCAGTTTGTGATTGGGTTTAATTCGGATTGAATGTAGGGGTAAAGCACCAAAACTTTTAGAACTACTCAGTAGTATTACTCAGGTTATAAACGGCGGATGTATTGCACTCATGATGAGAACTGCTAGGTAAGAACCTCAATAGATTTCATTTTAAATTTAATATGATCCGGATAATACTGAATATTATGGCGCTGATTACAGCACTGATTGGGACTGTAATTACCCAGGCTGTGGCGATTCCTTGGAGTGTTTGAAATTTGATGGATTTGAGGTTTTGCACCAGTCCAATGCCTACTACACCACCAACAAGCGCATGAGAGGTAGATACAGGTAGACCTAATCGGGAAGCTAGTAAGATGGTAGTGGCTGTGGCTAGTTCGGCACAAAATCCGCTACTAGGTTGTAGGGAGATGATGTTTTCAGCGATGGTGGCTATGACTTTTTTGCCCCATATTGCCAAACCTGCGACTATGCCGACACCACCAAGAATCGTAATCCATAAGGGAATCGTGATTCCGTTGTTCGGGACGCTATGTGTTTGATTGATGTAGTAAATGACAGCTAGGGGTGCAATCGCATTGCCGACATCATTTGAACCATGTGCAAAAGCGACAAAGCAAGCACTTAATAGTTGGAAGCGTCCGAATAATTGCTCTGTGGGATTAGTGATTGGTGATTGGTGATTGGTGATTGGGGAGTTCAGTTTTCTCCAGCTATAGAGTATAAGTCCAATTGCTGCTGCTGCACCTGTGAAAATGGGGATGTCGTGAGCAGGGATGTTGAAACCGACTTTCTCAATTAAAAAGTTTGTCAGTGGTTTAGTTAAGGATGGTAGAACTATTACACCAAATATACTCAGTAAAGTTGTGCTTAACCAGGGAATCCATTCTTGTAATTGTAGGCGAGGGTCTGGTTGAGATAAGATCCAGTGTTGGATGAAAACGTAAAAAAAAGCAGCGATAATTGCACTAATAATGGGTGTTAATACCCAACCTATGGTTATTAAACGAATAGATGACCAATCTATTGCTTCTATGCCTAATGCTACCCAAGTAAAGCCTGCAATCGCACCGACTACTGCATGAGATGAGGAGACTGGTAAACCTAGTGCGGTGGCTATTTGCAGCCATACCCCGGCTGATATCAGTACCGTTACCATCCCTAAAGCGAGGGTTTGTGGTGTAGCGATAAATAAGTCGGGGTGGGCAATTTTCGTCCCTAGTGTTTCTGTCACTCCATGCCCGAATAATACAGCACCTGTAAATTCTAGGATTCCGGCAATAATGATTGCTTGTTTGAAGGTGACGGCTTTAGAACCTACAGATGTTCCCATGGCGTTAGCAACGTCATTTGCACCCAGGTTAAAAGCAACGTATAAGCCTAAGAAAGCGATTATAATCATAATTGTCTGATAGCGTAGCGTGGCGCAAGCCATATCAGGATGTCCAGGATTTAAGGATGAACAGGATTTTAGAATGAAAGGTATTCACTAAAAATCCTTTTCTTATTACCAATTACCCATTACCAAATTAGGGATAAATCAAAATTTTATACGTTTCTGGTGTGGGTGTGATCGCTTGGTTTACAGCTTGTGATAAATCTTGTAGGGGATAGTGATCGCTAATCAAGGCTTTAACATCAATGCGACGATTAAAAACTATATCCGCAGATAGACTTTGCAGACGGTAAGATGAACTATAACTACCCATTAGGTCAATTTCTCGATGATAAAGAATATTTGGGTTAATGGGAATTTCCACTTCATCGGGAAACTCAGCAAAAAAGAGAATTCTTCCACCTTTGCGGGTACAGTCTAATGCTTGAAAAAATGCTTTATCACTGGGGACAGCTAACAACGTGAAATCAACACCCATACCTCTAGTTAAAGCTTGAATCTTTCCTGGTAAATCAGGATCACGGGCATCAAAAGCCGCTTCTGCTCCTCCCACTTGCACAGCTTTTTCAATTCTAGAAGGTAGCAGGTCAGTTGCGATCGCTCTCCCACCAAAATACTTCACCAACATTATAAACATTAACCCAATTGGACCAGCCCCAGTTACTAACACAGTTTGTCCTGGTCCAACTTTAGCTTTATCAAGAGCTTTTAAACAGCAATTAGTCGGTTCAACAAAACTGGCTTCTTCAAAACTGATATCATCAGGAATAGGAATTAACCCACCATTCTGCACAATATGGCCTGGTACTTTCACATACTCAGCAAAACCACCACCACTAGGATTAAAACCTGCGGTAGTGGAGATATGTTTATAAACATCGCACATCGAGAAATTATCATTTAAGCAATAGGCGCAACGCATACATGGTATATGGTGCATCACCGCTACCCGTTGTCCTAGCATCCACCCTTGTACTTGAGAACCTACAGATGCGATCGTTCCAGCCGTTTCGTGTCCAAATATGCGAGGTGGTTCATACAAAGGATAACGAATTTTTTTAACATCTGACTGACACAAACCCACAACCCGCACCTGTACCAGGACTTCATCTGCTTCCAGTGTCGGAACTGGGATTTCTTCGTAGGATAATTGATTTACGCCTCTAAATACTTGTGCTTTCACGTTGGTTTCTTATCATTCAACGTTACTAGATTTAACATTTTTTGGTTGAGGTTAGGTTATGAAGTTTGATATTTCTTTCTTTTAGCTTCTTCTAATTGTTGCTCTAAGGTTTGTTCAAATATTTGGAATCCTTCAACATCTGCTGATGAAAGATATCCACCAATTACGCCATTCTCAAGGCTGAGAATATCACCACGGTTGTCTTTAGCAGTAATTGTTAAAATTTCTCCTTTTTGCCAGAGTCGATACCGTTTACCCTCATAGCATTTACCCCCTCCTGCTGCTGCCATACCTAGTCTACCCAAGGTCTTTTTGGCAGTTTGTACAATTTCATCAGCATAAAATTGGCAGTGAATACTACGAGTAAATTTTGGTACTTTATTCTTTCTTTTTAAATTATCGTTTTCTAACTTGTCAAGGGTTTCAGGAATACTCCTTGGAAGTTTAAGCTCATTAGACTGTTTCCAAATAACTTTAATCCTTGTTCCTGGATTTTGCTCATCAAAGTAGACTAAAAAATCATCTGGATGTCAAGTCTCAATCTCATAAGAAGCTAAAGATGCTTCAGGAAAGTCATCAAGGTTAGTAGTAACAATTACTGGTGCTGTAGCAACTATAGCAGCAGCGACAACATGATGATCGGCTGGCTCGTTTGTCATCCAATATCTCAATTAATAAAGGTATGGTTTTTTATTCTGATAGTTTTTGACCTGGTTTAATTTCTTAATTTCAAGAATGACCTTCAGTATATTCCTGCACATAAAAGTATTCATCCTGTTCATCAAAATATTCAAAAATCGTCGGAATTTGTTGATACTCTTCTCCCAATTTGCCTAATGCTTGGGTTTCTACTCTGAAAAGTCGCAGATATTCTTGCCAATATTGATTTAATATTTGTTGCTGTTCTGGAATAAGTAGGTGGGCGGAAAAATTTATAACTATGTCATGGCGAATGCAGCAAAGGGGAATCAAGCAATCCCAAGGGTTTCAAGTAATTTACATTTCGTTACAAAATTATGTTTATTTGTGTCTACGTATTTAGGAAGATTTTCAATATTTAATTTAGGTCCTATCGGTAGTTGGAGTTGTTTTAAAATCCGAATTGGTTGGTTTTGGTGATTAAAGTATCTGACTTTATAAGTAATTCCAAAATTAGTCTTGTTAGATAAAAGATCGGTAACTTCGTAAGTTATCTCAGCAAAGTACCTATTTTCAAGATTTTATTCATAAATAATCTCAATTTAATTTCAGTGAGTTACGCCAATAGTTAATCTAATGCAATATATAATCAGCATGACAAATTTCCTCAAGATATCAATATATGAATCAAACCTATACAACAGATGTCTTAGTGGTCGGAGGGGCAACCGGTGGAACTGCGGCCGCTATCCAAGCAGCACGACGAGGCGCTAAAACTATCCTGGTTAGCGAATTCTGCTGGTTAGGCGGAATGTTAACATATACTGGCGTATCTGCAACGGATGGCAATGAATTACAATCTTTCCAAACAGGTCTATGGGGAGCGTTTATACAAGAATTACACCAACGACAGCCAGGAGGATTAGATAATAGTTGGGTGAGCTTTTTTAGTTATGATCCGCGTATAGCTGCAGAAATTTTTGCAGCCTGGGTGCAGGAATTACCCAATCTACAATGGATATCGGGAAGAATCCCTTTAGGAGTATTGCATCAGGGAGACTGTATTACAGGTGTAAGCTTTGCAGATTTCACAGTCAACGCCAAAATTATTCTTGATGGTACAGAGTTAGGAGATTTGTTGGCTTTAGGGGAAGTACCTTACCGTTGGGGTTGGGAACTAAAGTCAGAGTGGGGAGAAACTAGCGCACCAGGAAATTTTAACTCTCTGACTGAAAAATATCCTGTGCAAGCACCGACTTGGGTTGTACTGATGGAGGATTTTGGGGAAAGTATCGCCCCAGAAATTCCATCTGCTCCTAATTATGACCCATTGCTGTTTACTGGGGCTTGGGATGACTATGGGGCAGAAAAATTTTTGAACTATGGACGTTTGCCTGGAAATCGGTTTATGATCAACTGGCCTATTTGTGGCAACGACTACGGCCAAGATGTCGGGCGTTTGATAAAGTCAGATATAGCAAGACGTGAGTTTAACCAAGAATGTTTCTGGCATAGTCAGAACTTTGCCCGTTTTATCCAAACTCAGCTTGGTAGACGCTACGGTTTAGCAGAAGGAGTTTTTCCTAGTCTCTCTCCAGCTTTTGCACTTCATCCCTATTTTCGGGAAAGTCGCCGCTTAGAGGGACTCATTACTGTCTGTGAGCAGGATATCCTACCATTAGCAGGTGGTACAGTTGCCGCTAAGTTTGATGATGCGATCGCAGTCGGTAACTACGCCAATGACCATCATTATCCTGGTGTCAAGTTCTTACTGCAACCCAAATCTATTCGCTGGGGGGGACGTTGGACAGGAACACCCTTTACTATACCCTATCGTTCTCTGATTCCTAAGTCTACAGATGGTTTGCTGGTCTGTGAGAAAAATATTTCTGTATCCCATATTGCTAATGGGGCTACCAGAGTGCAACCTGTAGTCATGGGTATTGGTCAAGCAGCGGGTATGGCAGCTGCTCTGTGTTGTGAGTTAAACTGTCAGCCCAGGGATTTGCCAGTGAGGAAGTTGCAAACAGCTTTATTAACTGATGAGCGATCACCTACTGCAATTGTTCCCTTGTTCAATTTACCAATGAATCATCCAGACTGGTTAGACTGGCAAATTCATTATTTAGATAACTCAGAAACCTATCCCACCAGTGGAAATTGTCCTTGTTTATCAGTTGAACCGCGTGATTACTCGAATCTTGATTGTTTCATAGGCATTTTTAATCGTCTAGACCAACAAGACTACAGGTTTACTATCACAAACTCAACTCAATTATTACCGAGAACTTGGCAAGTTGTGACTTTGGGATCATGCATTGATGAGCAACTGCAACTCCTGACCCAAAATCAAAAGCTTACTGTCTGGGGTCGTGCAAATTTATCTGGTAATTGGCTACTTGTCGAACATATCGACGAAGTATCAAATTGATTTTTTTGCAGTTAAATACAATACTTTTTTATAAATTGTCCGGATCATTATCTAAAAGCTAAGTATCAGTGAAGTAGAGAGTTCTAAAATAGACATCTACTATGCGTGCTGCCATTTCACTTTTAGTATCGAGTCTGGTATTCGGCTCCTTAGCTTTTAACTACGACGCAATGTTCACTAGCCTTTCCCATTTGCTGATTGCTAATTCTGGTTCAGGAAAGCTGCTTGCAGACAATTCCAAACCCGGTCCTAACCAACCAGAACAGCCAGCACCTCATCGCGGTAGTGGACGTAAGGAGTCCATAGAATTTTTCCTAAACATAAGTTCTGCCGTTTAACACCCCCTGGGTCAAACTGCTTTTAGGAGAATTGATTACCAGAACAGAAATCAATTTACCGGAATAATCGGGTGTCCCATATCCTGGACACAATTGGTCGGACAGAAACAAAGACAGCCTAAGCACTATACAACTCAACAACACTTCCAAATTTTATTTTCCTCGACAGAGATATAGACAGTTAAAGCACTACACAACTCAACAACCGTTCTGTAAATTCATCTTCTCTGACAGAGATAAAGACAGTTAAAGCACTACACAACTGACTGGAGTTTAGTACTTCTTCAAAACATCCGGTAATTGCAAAAACCTAACCTTGTATTGGTGACCCAGTTACTCATCACTGATATATAAGTGCTAACCTAGCTGAAAAGTTGATGCGATACCAAGTTGGATAGTTACAGCATTTTTCAGTATTTAGACCACACTCCTGTTGATGTATTTTTTTCTTTGTGCCTACTCTTCTCTATCTCTACGATATGCTATGCAGTCAGTGAGCTATGGAGGCAGGGTTTGACGATCCGCTACGCTAACGAAATGGTGAAGTGCCATTATATCTAGGTGCGAAAAAATATATGGTTAATTTACCTGAGAATCGCTGTAACTAGGCTTAATTAAGCCAAATTATGTCAAATCTTGTGAAGGAAACCGAGAATGGGGAAAGGGGAAAACCCTTGCCCTTTCCCCCGTTATTTTAAACCCTTTGGAATTCCCATTTTCTCTTCTTGACTGACAAGAAATTTGATTTTGGTGTACTGCTGGTAGCTATATCAGTCAGCAGTCGGCCGTTTACAACTCTTGTCTGATCAGGATGAAATTGTCAACGGTTACAATCCATAATTAAGCCTGCTTGTTAGCGATATAATAGTTACTAAAAAGGTACCTTCGCATCTAAATCTAACTAAACCCGCCCTTCTTCAAACGCTCTACCAAATCATCAGCAGTGTAATTCTTTTAGTAAGGTTCATGGAAGGTTTTTGGGAAATTGTTCATCATTAATTCCATTTCCGGTGAATCACTCAATTGAATCGAGTCACAAATAATAAAAGTTCCTCCTGGTTTTGTGACTCGGAAGCATTGCTCAATACCTATTTGACGCACAGACGCTGGCAACTCATGAAAGAGAAAAACAGACGTTACTGCATGAAATTAGTCATCTAGATAAGGCAATTCTTCGGCGTTGGCTTGTAGAAGTTGTGGTAATTCCACAGGATTTTGAGATCATAGCTCATTGGCTTTCGGCAAATAAGCTGGTGATAAATCAGTCCAGAATAAAGAAACTTGAGGTAAAGCGGCTCGAATCATTTTTAGAGTCAGACCAGTTCCATAAGCTACATCTAAAATTCGGATTTGTTTTTGTGGAAGAGATTGGAATTTTGCCAATCCCTGTTTCAGGGGAGCGAGAATAGGTCGCCGCATGGCATCAGCTAAACAACCAAACAAAATTTCTACCTGTAAGTCATATCAGTCATACAAATTAGCTCATAGGTCACTTAAATAACCGTTAGTTTGGTGATGAAAATTCTGCACACAGTAGCTGGGATAGCCTTCTTGATCTATTTCTGCTGAAAGATATTGCAGGCGATTTTTGGTGATTCGCTCCCATATCAGGGGTACCTCTAGCCATATTAATAGATAGTAGCGGAAAAAGTCTTCCCAAGAATGATCAAATAATCAACTGTGGGGATATATTCCTGTTTGGCCATCTTGCCAGTCTGTTTCTAGCAACTGGTTCAATCTGTTTTCCAGTTTGAGTATTAATTCTTGCGGGATATGTTGGCTCATCGGTAATAGTGTGGGATGCACTAGCTTCGTTAACTGTGAGGTTAGGGTCTTGCTCACAAGACTGAAAGAATTCTTTCCTTGTTGAACAGTCTGATAGGTTAGGTTTGTTAAGGTGTCGGACATAAAAAATAAGTTAAATTTTATTACTCTTAATTATTATTAAATTTGAATAGAAATTAATAATAGAGGATTCTTGCGAGAAAAATTCCTATTTTCAGCTATGGGATATCAAACCCTTGATATTCAGCGGTGATCTTTCTGGCTTTTGACTCGAATTCTGGAAGCTGCGATCACTTAAGTGTGAAGTTTTGTGATGAAATTGCTATTTCGTAGCTTACGATACAGAATTTCAGCTACTATCATAAATGTGTGAAAGAAAATTAATTCTATTAATAAAAAATAGAGAGGACTAAAGCTATGTCTATTCAAGAAAAGTCCCGTGCATTAATGGTTCGTCAACATCAGCAAGTTAAAAACCGTCAACAATCCATGCTGATGCGTGCGGCACAAGAACTTGGTCTTCCCGAAGAAGTATCTCACTATTGGAATCCCATTCAAGGGAAAGTAGATCCTACCACTCAGACCCTTTATAGCCGGAGTAATGCAGCGATGAGCTAAAGAGTAGGATTTCAGGAGTCAGAAGCCAGGAGTTCAGAGGAATAGATGATTCTCCCACCTCCCTCATCTCCCCTATACCGCTACTTCTATAAAAAAAGCCACCCTTGAGGGTGGCTTAAAAATTTACTATTATTGCTCAATTGCCATTAGCAATCGTAATACAAAAAAAATTCGTAGGGATGAGGACGCAACTGCATCTGCTTCACTTCGTTAGCCAGTTTGTAGTCAATCCAGTTTTGAATGAAATCTTTTGAGAATACGCCAGTTGCAGTTAAGAAAGCGTGGTCATCTTCCAGTGCTTCCAAAGCTAGTTCTAAAGAACCTGGAGTAGAAGGAATCTTAGCTAGTTCTTCTGGAGAAAGTTCATAGATATTCTTATCTAAGGGTTCACCAGGATGAATTTTGTTCTTGATACCGTCAATACCAGCGCAAAGCATGGCTGCGAAGGCTAAGTAAGGGTTAGAAGTGGCATCAGGACAACGAAACTCCAATCGCTTGGCTTTGGGGTTGTCTCCAGACAGAGGAATCCGCACAGAAGCAGAACGGTTTCCTTGGGAGTAAGCCAAGTTTACTGGTGCTTCATAACCTGGGACGAGGCGCTTGTAAGAGTTTGTAGTGGGGTTTGTGATTCCCAACAATGCTGGAGCGTGCTTGAGGATACCACCGATGTAGTAGAGTCCCATTTCGCTCATGTCAGCATATTTGTCACCTGCAAAAAGGGGTTGACCACCCTTCCAAATAGACTGGTGACAGTGCATACCAGAACCGTTATCACCAAAAATGGGTTTGGGCATGAAGGTAACGGTTTTGCCGTATTTTCTAGCCACGTTCTTGACAACGTATTTGTAGGTCATCAGCCAGTCAGCAGCTTCGATTAACTTACCAAATTTGAAACCGAGTTCGCACTGACCACCGGTTGCAACTTCATGGTGTTGCTTTTCAATGGGTACGCCACAAGCTGCCATTGTCAACAACATTTCTGTCCGAATATCTTGGAAGCTATCGGTTGGAGGAACTGGGAAGTAACCTTCTTTGAAGCGTGTTTTGTAACCCAGATTAGGACCATCCACTTCACCGTTTTTACCCTTTCTACCGGTGTTCCAACGACCTTCTACAGAGTCTACATGATAGTAGCCTTCATTGGCGGTTTGGTCGTAGCGGACATCATCAAAGATGAAGAATTCAGCTTCTGGACCGAAAAAGGCTGTGTCACCGAGTCCTGTGGAAGCCAGATAATCTATTGCTTTTTGGGCAATTACACGGGGGCAACGGTTGTACCATTCGCCTGTACGTGGTTCTTTAATGCTACAAATAATACTTAGAGTTGGCTCTTTCATAAACGGGTCGATCCAAGCTGTGTTGGGATCTAAGACCATTATCATGTCGGATTCTTCGATGCCTTTCCAACCCCGAATACTGGAACCGTCAAAGGGTACACCATCAGTAAATGAGCTTTCCTCAATTTGGTTCTGGTAAACCGTAAGGTGCTGCCATGTACCTGGTGTATCGATGAATTTCAGATCAATCATCTGAATTTTTTCATCTTTTATTCTTTTCAACACTTCTTGTGGGGTTGTCATTGTTACTCCTTGTGTACCCAATTTCCTAAAGTAAAACCACACTTTGCCAATATATCCTCACCCTGCGGCGGTAACCCAAGTTGTGACACACCACCTGGAATATCGTAAATAGTTGACTTGAGGAAAGTTTGTGGTTTTCGTTAAAGGTTGTCTGGATTACAGGTTATATTAACCTTTCTTTCTTAATCTGCACAAAACAAGAAACTTCATCTTAACGGGGTCAACTTTGGCATAGAATCCTTTAAGTGGTGGTATGGAAAGTTTTGTGCCGTATCTATAATTTATGCAGATGGCGCAAAATTTAATTGAGTCAGGTAGGGTGGGGCGCACCCGAACTCAAGCTTGAGGAGGTGTCTGTAAGGACACGCTATGCTTTGTAAGTCCGGGAGTGATTCACGGTTTGAGCAACCCAAGAATCTCACCTCTAAAGTTGTGAGAACGTCAATGGTGCATAACTGCAACCAAATTAATATCAAATCATAGATAGCAACGATTGGGAGAAAAAGGAATGCGCGATGCAGTTACAACTTTAATTAAGAATTATGACGTAATCGGCAGATATCTTGACCGGAATGCGATGGATAGCCTCAAGTCTTACTTTGAAACTGGTACGGCAAGAGTGCAAGCGGCAGCTGTGATTAATTCTAATGCGGCAGCTATTGTTAAACAAGCTGGTTCTAAATTGTTTGAAGAATTACCAGAATTGATTCGTCCTGGTGGTAATGCTTATACGACCCGTCGTTATGCAGCTTGTTTGCGTGATATGGATTATTACCTGCGTTATGCTACTTATGCGGTAGTGGCTGGTAATATGAATGTGTTAGATGAGCGTGTATTACAAGGGTTACGAGAAACCTACAATTCTTTGGGTGTACCCATTGGTTCGACTGTTCAAGGTATTCAGATTATGAAGGGTATTGTTAAGGAGCAAGTAGCAGCAGCTGGTGTTGCTAATACTGCTTTTGTTGATGAGCCTTTTGACCATATCACTCGTGAGTTGAGTGAACAGGATGTTTAACTAGTCCTGGTGATTAGAAATTAGAACTATACAAGCAAAGTTCGCGAAGGCGGACTAAATTAATATCGCACTTTGGCTGTTTGCACAAGGTGCGTTTACTTTTGTTAAAAACTGTCAGAATCGGAATTTACAGGATGTTGATGAAATATTATGGGCTTGCTACTAAATGTTGTTATCTAAAATAAAACTACAATTATCTGTCTGATTCATAAGCTATGTTTGCTCTGATATCACCAGATAAAACCCAAATTCCTCCTGGTGCAGTGGTGCGGATGCCTGCAACATGGGAAGAGTATCAAGCTCTATGTCAACAACGGTGCGCTCGCACAATTCCACGACTAAAATATCGAGATGGGGAAGTCATACTGATGTTACCTTTGCCACAACATGGACGAGATGCTCACCTGATCGCCAGTGTAATTACTACCCTTCTCGATTATCTTCAGCGTGAATTTGATGCTTTCATCCCGATAACGATGGAACTCCCTGAAGAAAGCGGACTAGTAGTCAACCAAGGCAATGTTGCTGGGTAAGCCCCTCTAATTGATAAACTAGTCAAAAAAGGGGTTAACCATGGCGAAAAAGTATGTTGTAGATTTAAGCGAAGAGGAAGTTTTACAACTGCAAGCAATCCTCAAAAAAGGAAAGCACAAAGCAAGAAGTATAAACCGTGCAAACATTCTTTGAATGGTATCTGAGGGAGAAAAGGAAACGGCGCTGCCGCAGTTCGAGTTCATGTTGCCAAGGTGGAAAGGACAAGAGAAAAGTTTGTGATTGGTGGATTAGAGTTTGCTTTAAAGGATGGGGAAAATCCACCAAAACCCAAAAAATTAGATGAAAAACAAGAAGCATTTTTGATTGCGACTGCTTGTTCTAATCCGCCAGAAGGAAGAGTGCGTTGGACAATGCAATTATTAGCGGAGCATTTAGTGAAGGTTGGTATCATAGATTGAATCTCAGACGAAACAATACGCCAAACTCTAAAAAAAATGAAATTAACCCGTGGTTAAAAGAACAGTGGTGTATTCCCGAAGTTAACCCAGAGTATGTGTTCAGAATGGAAGATGTTTTGGATTTGTACAATGAGCCATATGATCCGAAAAAACCTACACTCTGCCTAGATGAACGCCCATATCAATTAGTAGAAGAAGTAAGACTTCCTTTGCCACCAGAACCACATCAACCTGAAGGTTATGATTGTGAGTATAAACGCAATGGTGTTGTAAATTTATTTGCCTTTTTTGAACCAATAGCCGGGTGGAGGCATATTTAAGTTACACAAAGTCGGACAAAAGCTGATTTTGCTAAACAATTAAAAGATTTAGTAGATATTTATTACCCCCAATCTGATGTGATACCTTTACTTTTTGATAACCTAAACATTCATACTCCAAGTGTTTTATATGAAGTTTTCTCTCCACAAGAAGCATGCCGCATTATTCAAAAATTAGAGTTTCACTATACTCCTAAACACGCTTCCTGGTTGAATCAAGTAGAAATTGAATTATCAGTGTTATCTCGCTAATGCTTAGAACGACGTATTCCTAATGTAGGAATATTATCTTCTGAAATTGCTACTTGGGAGTCACAGCGTAATCAACAAAAACCCAGTGTTTATTGGGGTTTTAGAACCAAGGATGCACGTAAAAAAAGCAGCGTTTATATCCGAGTATTTAACCCAGCAAAATTGCCTTGGCAGACTACTAGAACCCGATTACTCTCTTTAAAAGAGACCTATTGCAAAACTCTTTATGTAGTATTATAGACAGATTTAGATTTTATGTGTTTTTGGTGTTCTTTGCGCTCCCTAATTCAAACATAACCGTGTAACTCTAACTTTTGGCTAAAACAAAGATAAACCTCCATTATTATAACATAAAATTAATTCTGCAAGAGGTATATTGATAACTGGCAAGCAGTATCTGGCAAAAATCGCATTATCTGTAGTATTGATCCACCACCGGATTTGGTGTTAGTAAGCAGTGTTACTACTTATACCGATATCAACGACTATCTACCCTATAGAGTTCCTCAAATTTGGCTGTACAAACAAAAGTAACTGTTTATTTATCAACTTTACCAAAACAGCTATTTACCTGAAACCCATAGCTACTATTTCCCCAATTTCAACTTACATAAGATTCTTCAGCAGTGTTTGGAAACTGCCTATAACCGCAATACAAGTGCAGCTATACGAGAATTGTATACAAGAATTGAAGAAATTTCTTAACTCGTGAAACCCAGTTGTTAGGTGATATGGAAAGTGTATGTATATGCAAAGCCGCTTTTATCAGAACAACTTGAGTTATGCGAGTATAAAGTATTCACTTATATGACTGTATAGTACATAAACTATGTTACTACATCTACCAATGCTCAGGGGAACATAATACTAATGAAGCTTCTCTGGAAGTAGAAGAAGGTGATTCTGAATCAGAAGAATTAGAAAACCTGGTTAACAGAGGAGAAATTATCCATCATGCTTTAGGTTTAAAATTACCAGGAGAATAGAATTAATTGGTTAAACAACGATTAGATACTTTATTAGTAGATTTGGGTCTATCTCCCTCTCGTCAGCAAGCACAACGGCTGATTCAAGCTGGTGAGGTAAGGGTCAATCAACAAGTAATTGATAAAGCTGGAACTGAAGTTGATATTACCGCACAAATTCAAGTTAAACAACGTCCTCCTTTTGTTTCTCGTGGCGGTGAAAAACTTGGTAAAGCTTTAGAATTTTTTGGAATTTCTGTAACTAGACGTATTTGTTTAGATGGGGGAATTTCTACAGGAGGTTTTACAGATTGTTTATTACAAGCTGGTGCAATTCAAGTTTATGGAATTGATGTTGGTTACGGACAAGTTGATTGGAAAATCAGAACTGATGAACGAGTTATTTTAAAAGAACGCACTAATTTACGTCAATTACAACCAGAAGAATTATATCCTGAAAATGCGACTTCGCCTGATTTAGCAGTGGTTGATGTGTCGTTTATTTCTTTAACTAAAGTTTTACCTGCGGTGTGGCGTTTAACTCAATTTCCTAAAGAAGCAGTTTTATTAGTAAAGCCTCAGTTTGAAGTTGGAAAAAACCGCGTCGGTAAAAAAGGTGTGGTGCGTGATGCAAAAGATCATGCTGAGGCGATTCTGCAAGTATTAAAAACAGCCTTGGAGTTAGGTTGGAAATATAAAGGTTTAACTTGGTCGCCAATAACTGGCCCTGCGGGAAATATTGAATATCTTTTGTGGTTAGGGATGGAAAGTGAGACAATATCACTGGCTTTAGATGCTGTTGAGGAAATGACTAAATCAGCTGTTGCGGATTTTCGTTAAAGATAATCATCATAAATGTGGGATAGTTGGTAATTAGATTTCCAATTACCAACTATCCCAAAAAATTTCATAAGTCGTAGATTAAGCACTCCAAAGCATCTGGATATATCTCGCAGTAACTTTCTAAGGGTGTTTGCCGATGTTGTGCCTGTTTCTGATGTGCTTTTTCTGCTTGTAATTCTTCTACAATATGCCAAGCTACTGCACAATTCGCTGAGTTCATGCCGCTTTCTTCACAGGTAGCACGAGCTTCCACAACTGCTTCGAGAATTGTTTGTTCAATGGTTTTAGATCTATTTTTATAGTATTTAATAGCAGAAACTCCATCTAAACTTGTCATGATATTTTCACCGTTTTCCAGTGAGATAAAGATATCTGGATCTTACACTTTTGGATTTGAGAAGAATGTTATTTATTAACCTTATTTAGATGCTATTGTCGAGAGTTTATAGATAAAAAATACTGTTGTGGATGAGTCAATATTTCAAACATCCCCTATTTTACCCCTGAATTCTTCCCGTAACCGATATAGAATTGTATTTTTATCAACTTGAGACAAAATCTCTTGGATAACGGTATTAGCACCTAATTGTCCCCAGGTACAGCCTTTTTCTAGATATACCTGTGCGGCTTTACCGATGATATAAGAACCATAACCAGCAATACTAGCTTGAGCAATACCTCCGGTGAGCTTTGCAAACAAACCACTGACTGTAATATTAAGGGGATTATCACCAGGTACGATCCCACCTGTAGTATTACCTAAACCTAACATTAAATTACTACCTATTTCTCCCAGCAGCAAACCACCAGAACTGAATAAAATACTTTTTAGTAAGTTAGTAGCTTCATAACCAGTCATTGGTAAACCATACAATTTAGCCAAAGAACGAATTAACGCTAAATCGGTAATTGCTCCACCAATAATATCTAAAACAGGAACGGGATTTAAACCGACAGCAAGGGCTTTATATTTAGTAAACTTCCAAATGATATCTTCAGCTTCTTGTTGACGGGAATCAATGGTTTTTTCAGCTATAGTGGCTTCTGCATCTCGCGCTTGAATCAGTGCATTTAAAGCCAATAATGATCGCCCTTCTCGATTTAGTATATTCAGAATAGTTTGCTTGAGTTCATCTACCTGGGGTGGTGGTGTTTCCCACTCATAACTTAAATTCCCATCCGGGTATTCTATCCTTACTTCGATTGGTGCAGGTTCAGCCGCTATCATCACAATTTCATCAGGTAATAACGGTTTATTGTGCAGATTTCCTGCTCCCAATTGTTGTAAATTTTTATAAATAGCTTTCCTATCTATTTCTGGGTACAAATCAACTTTATTAAACACCAAAATTAAGGGTTTTTGGGCTTTTCGTAATTCTAGCAACCCTTGATACTCAGTCCGGGTGATATCTCCAGACACCACAAACAAAATTAAATCTGCTTGACGTGCAACATCTCGCGCCATTTGCGCCCGTGATTCACCCTCAATTTCATCCAAACCAGGAGTATCAATTAATTCTACTAGCACCTTTCCTCCTGGTTTCCAACGCACAGAACGAGGCCATTGAGTTACACCATTGAGAGGTCCAGTTTGGAGAATTTTTTCCCCTAATAAAGAATTCAAAACCGCAGATTTTCCCCGACTCACCAAACCAAAAGCAGCTATTCTCACCACATTAGAATCTAGCTTGTTGAGTGTAGCTATTAAGGTTTCTATTTCTGGTTTTACCAAACCTGCCAGTTCTGGTTTTGATGATAACTGTCCTGACTTGCGGAGATAACTATACCAAGATATCGCTTGTGTGAGACTAGCACGGGCGCGGTTTAAATGAGTTTCTTGCAGATTACGGACTGAGTTAGGCTGAGACAAGGCAGAAAAAAATGGATTACATATCCACTTATAGCAGTTGCCAGGAAGATTAGGACATCAACTTTTTATGTCAGCGTACCGTAGATATTGGACTTCTTTCAGAAATTGGGGAAAGGGGTAAAGAGGATAAGAGGTAGAATTTTTCTTTACCCTTTAACCTTTTCCCCACTCTTGCGAAAATTACAGTGATGAGAGCAGAAAGCCCACCAGTGAAACCCTGAAATCTTTTTAGCTTTCAGGGTTTAACCTCCTTTAGGGGTGGGATGAATGCGATACACTTGAGGGGGTGATAAAGAACCGGGAAGGGTTTCTATATAAGGGTTATAGCCTTTACACCCTACTGATAAAATGTCCACTTGTTGCGAATAAAACTGATGACTTGTTCCATTAACAAGACCATTCTCTTCCTATCTTCAGGGTTGATGCTGACGTAGCTACCTGATAATTGCACAGTTTATTATCAATAAGCATCAGTTTTTTATCAATTTTTCCAAGGGTTTTTCAAGGGGTCTATCACGTAAAACCTTCGTCATATAATGGTTTCACCTTGCTTGTCGCCCCCTCAAGCGATATACTTTTTTATGGATATAAGGTGGCGATTTCAAAACTCGGAGAGGAGGTAAAAAAGCTCTCTCAGTGGGATAGCGTCAACTGGAGGGGAAATTTGAATTAAATAAATTAACTATAGGAGAAGAACTTATTACCACACCTTACAAAAAGCTAAGAAAAGCCGAACTTTCCGAAACTGAAAAAAAAGAGAATAAGGAATTATCTTCTAGAATTTGTTGAACATCTCATTTGTAGGCTGAAAATTTTTCGAGTCGCTAGTGACAGATTTCGTCTAGCTCGACATCGTTATAGTCAGGTGATAGAGAAGGTATGTGGATTAGTTAGGTTACATTTAAATACTTCATTTATACTAAGCCATAATATTTGAATGATCAGATTTCATATTTACCTTTTTAGAAAGCTATGTTTCTCAAAACTTTTGATGATTTTCAGATTTTCATCCCCAAACCCTGATTTTTACGTTCAGCAACGATAGCTCTTTTATCTCAATTATATCTCCTGTAATCCCTTCAAAGTAAGATTTTTAGCTTTTATGGATAGGTTTAATGCCCTAGGAAACAAAAAACAAGTGATAGCCGAATGTATCACTAGAGCAAATTATGGCATGATTATCGGCAACTTTGAACTCGATTTTAATGATGGGGAAATTCGCTACAAAACCAGCATTGATGCAGAAGGTGAGCGCCTCAGTTTTGCACTAATTAAACAGGTAGTTTACGCCAACGTAACATCGATCAACACCTGCCAGGAATTATGGCAGTAATTGAGAGTGATGTGTCCCCAGTAGATGCGTTTGCCCAAATCGAAAGCTAACAATTTGATCGGAAACAATAGCATGATAGTATTTAACAATGTTTTTGACGTTGAAGTTCCTAGACAAATCCTGTTGCAAATTAATCAAACCGATACGGAAGGTTGGAGAAAATACAGTATGGCACTTGCCACAAATAAAAAGGGTGATAAATTGGTGGTATTTGAATACTCTTTCAGTAGTTTGTGTACTGAACAATTCACGGGTCCTATAAACGATCTCTTAGAGAAAAAAATACAGGACTTACGCAACTGGCACAAATAGGGGGCCGGATGTAGCCCTGGCACGCAACAATTGAACTCAAACCAAGCAAATAGGAAGACTTGGGCGTTTTAGTTGCTGAATTAAATAATTAGAAAGCAATCTATGCTTGTTTTGATAAACAGTTTAACCAGTTTTATAGGCTAAATTCTTTAATCTAATCCAAACCAACATTGCACAAGCAATATGATTTCTCTAAAGCCTAGCTTTACGACATTGACAAGATTCAATACCAGTTATTTGTTTAATCTCTCGGTGAAAATACTCGATTTTTCCAACGAATTTTACATACCTCTTGTACAACATTCGTAGAACTTTGAGATAAATCGTTAGTAGCGATATAATCCGTTCTGTTGGTAGAAACAGCAACCCGGAATAGTTTCACTTTTTTCTGAGCGGGAAACCCTTTAATTTTTATAATTTTACCACATTCTAACTCTTCAGTACTCCATTCTCATAATTTAATAGGTTTATCTTTTTCTTTGGCAAATGTATCATCAACTAACCGATCCTTTTCTAAAGGGCAATAATAAATTTTGTCTAAACTATTAATATACAGCATGGAACTATTCACTGCATACCATGTGCCCATAAAAACCGTATCAGACGGTAAAAGCTGATGATACACAAGGTTGTGCAGCATATCTTTCACATAGTCTATCTTGGTTTTACCATCCACATCAGGATTAAAAATGCGGTAATCTATTCCCCAAAATCTTTGAACTTTAGGATTCACATATACACAACTGACTACACCAATTCCTTGGAGTATGCCATGTTCATTACCACTATATTATCTCCTCACCATCTCTATTTCTTCAGAATATCTTTCGTGTAAAACAATATCATCAAATATGATGTACCCATTACCATCAGGTTCTACTACCTCTTTCACCTTATCCCATAGTAAACGAGATGTTAACTTTTCGGTTTTTAAATAATAGTTAATTACATTATGGCTAATACTTTCTAAATGCTCTGCTCAATTAGTAATTGTATATATAATTAATTTGACTACTTTATAAGTATTGGTAGTAATCAAGTTTAGTAAACCTCATTACCGTCAGCAACATTTATCTAATACAATCTCCTACCTATTTTCTCATGAATATTTGAATAATGTTTCCTGTTGCAGCTACTTCTTATGGGTTGATAAAGCTTTCGGTATCCGATTTATTTAATAGCGATGTACTATATTTCACCCATCGCCTGTGCCAGTTACCTAAGTCCTGATCATGACTTAGTATAAATGAATAATTTAGATCTAACCTAACTAATCCACATACTCCCATTATCACCGGATTATAACAATGTCCAGCTAAAGGAAATCTATCACTAGCTACTCGAAAAGTTTCGACTCTATATATGAGATGTTCAACACCAATTCTTCTTGATAATATTTTCTTATTTTCTTCTTTTTGAATCTCTGAAATTTCAGCCTTTTTGGGCTTATTATAAGGTCTGGTAATAAATTCTTCTCCTATATAAGCTTTGTCTCCCAAGAATCTTGGTTTGACATGTAGGTTTCGGTGATTATTTCTAAATAGTGTAATATTGCTTATATTAGCTAATTCTCCAATATAAATATCAACTATATCTTCACCTCCTGGCAATACTCTAAATTTATTTTCCAGAGTGTGTATTTTCTTATTGCATGAATAATATTTTCTCTGCTCTTGGGAGTTACCTAGTCTTTCTATAGCTTTTTCTGCACTATCTATTAGTAATTCATACTGACTCAGTTCTTCCCATAACTCTTGATATTTTTGCTCATCTTTTTTTGCTTCTTCTACTTGGGAGACAGGTAAAATTTTCCTCAAAATTTCTACCCAATGATTAAATATGATTAAATGTATTATTTGCTTTTATCCTCCATAGATCAAACAATAATCCTAGAATTTCAAATGTTGACTTCTCTCTGAGGTCTACTAGGCATAGACATACTCCCTCCTTTGGGGCCATTTCTGCTCTACGTCCTCCTCCAGACGCTATTAACCTAATTTTTCTTTTTTCAATTTCTGCCTGTTTCTCTAGATGCCTTTTTTCTGCTAATGCTACTAATGTGATAAAGTCTTCATACTTAATGCCAATTAGTCTTTTTAATTCCTGGGGGTATAATTCTATTCTTTCCAGGGGACTGGATATTACTGGTATACAGAGTTACATCTTCTCTATTTATTTTCCCACAACATTTATTTTAAAGATAGGTCTAATGGAAACTTACCAAATTTTTGTGGAAGAACACAAAGGTAAAATAAGCTGTCTTTCTGGCCCTGAACAAGGTACATAATTTCAAATTGACATTCCTATTAAAGTTATTGAAGAAAAGACGTTTTAAAAACTGGAGTGACATAGTTGCATAAGACATAAAAAATTAGATCTTATACACATCCCTTTAAAGGGAATAAATTAGGTAATAAATTATTACTGCACTTTAAAAAAATGAATTTAGAAAAATATAGATTCAACTATTCTTTAGCAGGTAATCTTCAGAAACCTTTAATTCTGTTTTTACACGGCTTCATAGGTAACATTGAAGAATTTGATGAAGCTATAAGATTACTAGGTGAAGATTTTTCCTATCTTATCCTTGACCTACCCGGACATGGTAAAACCCAAGTTTTAGGAAATGATAAATATCATCAAATCGAATGTATTGCCAAAGGCATAATCCATTTATTAGAAGAATTAAAAATAGAAAAATGCTTTTTAGTGGGTTATTCCATGGGAGGAAGATTAGCCTTATATTTAACCCTACATTTACCTGAAAAATTTATCAAAGTTATTTTAGAATCAGCTTCTCCAGGTTTAGCGACAAACATAGAAAGATTAGCCAGAATTAAAAGTGATAGTCAAATTGCCAGGAAATTAACGACAATTACGGAAAAAAGTGATTTTCGGATTTTCCTAAACAATTGGTATAATCAGCCTATATTTAGTAAGATCAAAAATCATCCCAAATATCAAAAAATGCTAGAAAGTAGGTTAGAAAATAAACCTTTAGAATTAGCAAAATCATTACAATTTATGGGTACAGGATACCAGCCTTCCTTGTGGGAAAATATTAAAGAAAATAAAATACCTTTGCTTTTATTAGTTGGAGAAAATGACGAAAAATTTATCAACATTAATACAGTGATGTCCTACAGATGTAAAACTGCCCAACTAAAAATCATTAGTCAAGCTGGACATAATACACACGTGGAAAATACATTGTCATTTGTCCAGAATCTGCATCACTTTATTAGTGTAGGATGTGGAGTGTGAGGAGATGGGGAAAATTATTTATTACCTCCTGACTCCTGACTCCTATTATTTAATATTTGCCGGTTTAGGTTGACTAGCAGCTCTTAATTCTTCAGCCAATACTTTTTGATAAATTTTAGGTAAGACTTGGGTATTAGAATTAGTTTCTATGCCATACCCTAAACTTGTCCAAGTAGGGGAAAGTCGGCGTAAAACTTCATTTAACTGCTGCTGACGCAACAGTTTAGAAAGATCAGTTCCCCAAACTTTTGGATCATTCAACCAACGATAAACAACTATATCTTGATACTCACGTTCAAAACTGTAACTAGACCAAAATATTACCTGAGACGGGTTGGGATGATAGCGAGGTGCAATTTCAGCCCAAGTAGTATTAATAATTTGATATCTACCCGCAGCCGTAGAACAATTACCTGTATTTGGTCCAACGACAATAGTCACACATATCTGAGGATGACGACTCAGGTCATTTACTTGTTGACCACCATATAATAGAGAATAAGGACGTTTACTATTAGCCTCACTGAACGAAATAGTCCGCATTAAGGCTCGAATATAAGGATCACCTTCCGTCATAACTAAAGGAGGTTGTTTTTGCTCAAAAACGGGGTCATAAGATAAAGGCAAATTGTCACCAATATACCACTGTAATAAATAGACAAACCCCAAAAGCGAGGCTATCGGGGCTATTAGTTTTTCTACACCTTTGAGTTTAAAAGTCATTAGTCATTAGTCGTTAGTCGTTAGTCGTTAGTCATTAATAACTTTTTCTCTGTTCCCTATTCCCTATTTGTTGAAACAATTCCTGGAAGGTTTTGGGCGTAGCTTCAGGTTTAGCGACAATTTCCACAATTTTATTGCGTGCAGCAGGTTCAAAGATAGACTCTACACAAACCTGAGCTACTTTTTGCCGGGGGATGCTACCATCAAACAAAGTATCAGCACCCTCCATTACTACGGCATCAGAGTTATCTTCATTTTTCAGCCCTCCAGGTCGCACAATTGTATAGGTGAGTCCACTTTTTTCGATGTATTCCTCAGCTTGCTTTTTCCACACTAAAATTAACCAAAACAGGTTTAGGGGATGAAAAAACTGAGAAACACATAAAGAAGAAACTAAGATAAAATGTTCAACTTGCTTGGTTCTAGCTGCTTCTACTAAATTTTTTGTACCTTCAAAATCTACTTTATAGGGGGCTGTGGGGTCGAAACTGGGTTTTGCACCAGTAGCGCATATTACTACCGTACTATCACCTAAAACCGCAGTCAGGCTTTCTGCTTGTAATACATCACCTATAACTAACTCGACTTCAGGAGACAGAATAGCTTTGGCTGTTGCTGAATCCCTGACCAAGGCACGGACTTTGATATTTCTGGCTACTAACTCTTGTACTATGCGACGACCTGTTTCACCTGTTGCACCTGCTACAAATATTTTCATGATTGACGCTATACTAGCAAACTAATGTGTACTGGTTTCGTTCTTAATTGTAGTGGTTCTATGGAGTTGATGACAGTTTATTGATGTTTTCATGAAATTTACATTTTTGTGTGAAAAATCTTTCTGTAATTGGGAATTCTAAATATAGACAAACTGCCAACTATACAAAAAACGCATTTATTATGGTAGCAAATAACTGGGAATGTCAATCCTTGGAAAGAACAGAATCAGTTTTACTAGTGGGTTCAAGTGTCGCAGTAGATGAAACTCTATCGAAAAAGAGCCATTCGGGACCAAGTAAATTTTATAGTCATCATCAAGACTGCATGGAAATGTATGCCCCGAT
The DNA here is from genome assembly GCF_000196515.1 of 'Nostoc azollae' 0708. Lineage (NCBI taxonomy): Bacteria > Bacillati > Cyanobacteriota > Cyanophyceae > Nostocales > Nostocaceae > Trichormus > Trichormus azollae. The sequence goes on along the minus strand of NC_014248.1, from coordinate 3,760,713 downwards.
TGAAAAGGTGGCTGAATATCTTAATAGTCACTCTTCATGGTTTGCACACTGTGCTGAACCGATGACGGTACAACCTTTGGGTGATAATGGCTATGGGTTGGTAATTGGTCGGTTTGGTGCTTTTGGTTATGAAGTTGAACCAAAAATTGGTTTGGAACTGTTGGACCCACAGGAAGGTAAATACCGTATCCGTACAATTCCCATCCAAAACTATCAAGCTCCTGGTTATCATGTGGACTATAATGCATGCATGGAATTGGTAGAAAGTTTGCCTGAGATGACACGGGTAGAATGGGAATTAGATTTGATGGTTGAGCTTCATTTTCCTAGCTTTATTAAGCGTTTACCAAATTCTTTAATTCAATCTACAGGGGATCGATTACTTAATCAAATTGTCCGTCAAGTCTCCTGTCGCTTAACCCGCAAAGTCCAAGAAGATTTTCATCAGTCTCTCGGTATCCCCTTTCTGGTCAATTCTAAGAAAAAGCGTCATTAGTCATTGGTCATTAGGAACAGGGAACAGGGAATGTTTATCTTTCTCCTGCCTCCTGCCTCCTGCCTCATGACTATTCTTTGGTAAGAATTCTGATGATAATTTCTACACCAGAAAACGCTTGCCAAATAAACAGACCTAAAATACTGAAATTCAGCAATATATGAGTCGCCCGCGCCCAATTTGCTCCTTTTTGCATAAAGGGCGATAGAGACGCGGAAAGTGCTATCAAACCTGTCATCCCTAAGCCTGCTAACAGGTGGGGTCCAACAAATAATTTGCCGTTATTGATGTAAGTAACAGCCATACCTCCAATTGAACCCGCTACCATCAAAGCTAAGAGAATCGACCCAATTTGGTGGTGTTTAATTGTATATTTGCCTTTAATCAATTGTTTTTTCTCTTCACCTTGAGCATTTCTGGTACGCTGTATTTGTAAGCCTAAGTAAGCTGCATACAAGGATAATGCTAATAATATCCACATGATTGCTGGGTGAAAGAAGTTCAACCCGTATTTCACTGCTGGAGAAAGTTCAAGGCTCATCGTGTGTTCATCCAATGATTAAATCTTAATAAAACTTAGCATACCTTAGTTTCGCAATCACTACTCCGTACCCGGATTTCTTCTTGCCTCTTGGGAAAGTGGTTAAACAATCTCAGAGTGAACTACCCAAACTGACCTGACGGTAGAGTCTGGGCTTCCTGTCCCACAGAAAGCACAGTAGTAGATTTCTTTGGTCCTCTATTACTGTGACTTAGAGTAATCCAAGGAAAAAATGATCCAAAACCAGGGATACTGAGAGAATAATTAGTGCACAGTACGGTTTATGTCTCCAAAATCACTAATCTAACTAAGTGATAGTCTAAGGTCGTTGTATATCAAGACAGCACAAAAGCTAAAGAGTAATACTTTGACGATTCTTGTCGCCCCCTCAAGCGAAAACGATTAACGCAGCTCAAAATTTCCGAGTTGCTATATGTTTTAGAGCATCCTGAATTAGCATTACATAATAACCCGGCTGAGTTAGTTGCTAGGACGATGGTGCAACAGCGTAATATTAGTTATGCCACTCAGATTCTTGAGGGGACTGAGGCTTGGGATACTTTTATGTCTCTTGTTGCTACTACTCGTAAGTTAGGAATTAGCTTTTTTGAATATATCCGTGACGGGATTTCTCAGGTTGGAAATATTCCCTCTTTGGGCACTATTATTCGCGAAAAATCTCTTCTCAATCCCTTTGGTTGCTCATGGATACCTCAATAACTCCTTCCCCCTCCAGTTTTTTCACCGTGTTTACCACCACCTTCCTCGATACTTCTTCCACCAGTATTAAGTTGTGATTGATGGAATAATACCCCTGCTCTTGCTACTCGCTCTCAAAGTCCTGCTGTAATCGGACTATGTCGTAAACATGGACGTGGTACATCCCGGTTGTGGTTTTTACATACACATCATTTCGGTAGCCTTTGGCGATAGCTTCTATCTCATCGCCTTCGTCATTATATAAGTAGGTGGGCGGAAAAATTTATAACCATGTCATGGCGAATGCAGCAAAGGGGAATCAAGCAATCCCAAGGGTTTCCAGTAATTTACATTTTGTTACATACTTATGTTTATTTGTGTCTACCTACTTAGGTAATCAATTTCCATTTCTATTTCTTCCTTATATTAATATACGGATGGTGGATGCCTTAGAGTTTAGTTAAATTTTTTTACTGTTGCACTATCTATTAGTATTGATCCTCGACTTTTTCTAGTACTACTTGTGTCAACTCATTTTTGAATTCTTCAAAGTCCAGTTTTCCATTTTCACCAGGACAATCTCGAAGTAGTTTGGATCATTGCCACGCTGAATGATTTTGGGACTTTTAGGGATGCTCTTGACTTCACAAGTACCTCCGAATTTCCTAAAGTCTTTTTTCTTGTCAAAAAGGGACACGCCATGGGTGTTCTTCAGCTTTTTTGTTTGGCTATCCTAGACTTGCTATGCAAAATTAATACTTAATACGAGCTTAAATTCATTAGATAGCAAGGGATTCAATATTTTGCACCACTATTGAAACACCAATTCCTGTTTCCATTGCTGGTTCGTTACGTACATAACTGATATCAACAATACAAAGCATCTCAAATTTTTCAGAAGCCAACCGTGATATTTTTAAGCAAAATGCAGGTTCAATTGGTTCAAAATAAACAGGACTTAGGCAACTGGCACAGGCGATGGGTGAAATATAGTACATCGGTATTAAATAAATCGGATACCGAAAGCTTTATCAACCCATAAGAAGTAGCTGCAACAGGAAACATTATTCAAATATTCATGAGAAAATAGGTAGGAGATTGTATTAGATAAATGTTGCTGACGGTAATGAGATTTACTAAACTTGATTACTACCAATACTTATAAAGTAGTCAAATTAATTATATATACAATTACTAATTGAGCAGAGCATTTAGAAAGTATTAGCCATAATGTAATTAACTATTATTTAAAAACCGAAAAGTTAACATCTCGTTTACTATGGGATAAGGTGAAAGAGGTAGTAGAACCTGATGGTAATGGGTACATCATATTTGATGATATTGTTTTACACGAAAGATATTCTGAAGAAATAGAGATGGTGAGGAGATAATATAGTGGTAATGAACATGGCATACTCCAAGGAATTGGTGTAGTCAGTTGTGTATATGTGAATCCTAAAGTTCAAAGATTTTGGGGAATAGATTACCGCATTTTTAATCCTGATGTGGATGGTAAAACCAAGATAGACTATGTGAAAGATATGCTGCACAACCTTGTGTATCATCAGCTTTTACCGTCTGATACGGTTTTTATGGGCACATGGTATGCAGTAAACAGTTTCATGCTCTATATTGAGTAGGTTAGACAAAATTTATTATTGCCCTTTAGAAAAGGATCGGTTAGTTGATGATACATTTGCCAAAGAAAAAGATAAACCTATTAAATTATGAGAATGGAGTACTGAAGAGTTAGAATGTGGTAAAATTATAAAAATTAAAGGGTTTCCCGCTCAGAAAAAAGTGAAACTATTCCGGGTTGCTGTTTCTACCAACAGAACGGATTATATCGCTACTAACGATTTATCTCAAAGTTCTACGAATGTTGTACAAGAGGTATGTAAAATTCGTTGGAAAAATCGAGTATTTTCACCGAGAGATTAAACAAATAACTGGTATTGAATCTTGTCAATGTCGTAAAGCTAGGCTTTAGAGAAATCATATTGCTTGTGCAATGTTGGTTTGGATTAGATTAAAGAATTTAGCCTATAAAACTGGTTAAACTGTTTATCAAAACAAGCATAGATTGCTTTCTAATTATTTAATTCAGCAACTAAAACGCCCAAGTCTTCCTATTTGCTTGGTTTGAGTTCAATTGTTGCGTGCCAGGGCTACATCCGGCCCCCTATTTGTGCCAGTTGCGTAAGTCCTGGATACGTATAAATCAGAAAGGAGGAGGGGGGAAACGGAAACTAGAGATAAAAGAATAGGTATGTCTATGCTTGTTCTATTTGAGGAAGATGCCACCATTTGAGGTTTTAGGTTTGCATTTCGGTATATGGAAAACGGAAGCAAAGGACACATTTCATTACTGGCTAGAGATATTACGAGATGTTTTCCCTCCTAGTCTCCGTGAACAGCTAGAAAAACATGATAGCAATTATATCATGGCGACTCAGAACAAAATGCAGGAAACAAAGAGTTTTCCACCAAGGGTATTTTTGTTGAACAGGTCATTAGACTTGTAAAAATATTCCAGGTACCTCAACAAAGATTTACCCTGGATTCCCCAATTTACTCACAAGTAATTCTTACTAACTATTGGTGGTTTAGTCACATTAGGAATTGGTTCATTAGTTTTGCCCATTTCATACATGTTATGGATATGAGGTCAGTTATGAATTTGTCATCAACATCTTCATGGATAGGAACTATCAGTTACTATTCCCAACCCTGATTCTTTCCTTGGCTCTTTCCTCATCTTAACACTATGGAAAGCCAGATACAGACTCATTTGTAAATTTTCCGACGTCTCTATTCTGATTTAATAAAATTTAGATCAATTAGTTTTGTAAAAATCTTTATTTCTATTTCTGTGTCAATGTTGAGATGATTTTTTTCATAAAGGTCTATTAATTTTATTAAGTCTGTGATATATCGTTGAGCATGAGGAAGATTAGGATGGTTAAAATTGATAGCATTATTAAGTTCTTCAGCTATTCCGGCAACAAGTTTCCCCAAGCTAAACATTTTTTCTTTTTGAATTTGATCTTCCCAGTTGATGATGGCAGATGATGGCAACTGATTTTTTATGAGTTCGCTAAGGTAAAAACCTGTCTAAAGCAGCTTTAAGTTGGGCTATTTCTACATCTATATTACCTTCTTGTGCTGCTCTACCTATACACTCGGTTAAATGTTCATCTAAAACAATCCGTGCTACTTTATCTAATGCACCTCTAACAGCGGCAATTTGTAATAAAACATCAGGACAAGGAGTATTTTGTTGTATCATTGTTTTTATACCGCGAATATGTCCTTCTATTCGTGAAATTCGGTTAACAATACGCCGTAAAGATTCTTCACTATGTATATGAGGATGAACGGATTCGCCTTCCACCGCAGTATGATCTGTATGTTCGTGGTTGTGATCGTGATAGTGATGGTATGTGTGTTCTGCTTTCTGAGATGAAGATGAGGATTCTTCTATTAATCGGTTTGATCCATTCATGAGTGATCACAGTTTTGGTATTATTTCAGATCCTAACCTAGAGCGCCTATAGAGATTTGAGATTTTGGGTTTTGAATTTGAGGTTGGTGGAATAACCGAACCTAGTACTGGCAAATTTCCATAATAGCCTGGTTGCTGAATATTCCAGTAACTTGATTAAAGATAGTCAGTAAATCGAAATATCATTTTTGCAATCTGTTATTCTTGTTCCCTACACTCTATACCCTGTCTTTGATTAGGTTGTGACTATGCAAATTTTCAAATTACCCCGGTCTATACGCCAAGTTAGTACCCATGTTTTAGCGATTTTCCTAGGAGTTTTGCTGACGGTTACTTCTTTGGAAGTTTTGCCATCTCAAGCTGAACCTGCTCCTCCTCTGGTTCCTCAAAAATCATCTCCTGTGGCTGCGGCTATTGGTAATAGTAGTTTTGTGACGGCTGCAGTGAATCGTGTTGGACCGGCTGTGGTCAGGATTGATACAGAACGGACGATTACTCGTCCTACTGATCCTTTGATGGATGACCCGTTTTTGCGGAGGTTTTTTGGTGATGGGTTTCCTCAACAGTCACCGACTGAACAATTACGCGGTCTGGGTTCTGGGTTTATTTTCGATAAAAGCGGGATAGTTCTGACTAATGCTCATGTAGTTGATCAAGCTGATAAGGTGACAGTCCGCCTCAAAGATGGCCGCACTTTTGAAGGTAAAGTTAAAGGTATTGATGAAGTGACTGATTTGGCGGTGGTTAAGATTAATGCTGGTAATGATTTACCTGTTGCTTCTTTAGGTTCTTCTCAGAATGTCCAGGTGGGAGACTGGGCGATCGCAGTGGGAAATCCTTTAGGATTTGATAATACTGTAACTTTAGGTATTATTAGTACCTTAAAACGTTCTAGTGCCCAAGTGGGAATTAGTGATAAACGTTTAGATTTCATTCAAACTGATGCTGCTATTAACCCTGGTAACTCCGGTGGTCCTTTATTAAATGCTGAAGGAGAAGTGATTGGGATAAATACAGCGATTCGTGCAGATGCTATGGGGATTGGGTTTGCAATTCCTATTGATAAAGCTAAGGCCATCGCAACTCAATTGCAACGAGATGGTAAAGTTGCTCACCCCTATTTGGGCGTACAAATGGTGACATTGACACCCCAGTTAGCGCAACAAAATAACATTGATCCAAATTCCATGTTTGAGATTCCAGAAGTGCGCGGCGTTTTGGTGATGAGGGTTGTACCCGGTTCTCCTGCTGCTACTGCGGGTATCCGTCGCGGAGATGTCATTGTTAAAATTGATGATCAAGTAATTACAAGCGCCGATCAATTGCAAAGGGTAGTAGAAGATAGTCGTCTAGGTCAAACTTTCCAGCTAAAAGTGCAACGAGGTAATCAAACACAAATACTTTCAGTGCGTACTGCTGAGTTGAAAGATATTCAGTAGGTAGAAGGGAACAGGTGACAGGTGATAGGTGACAAAAGGTATTCTTCCCCTACACCCTACACCCTACACCCTTTCTTCACTTGCTAACTTGATTAAATTATCCAATTGTTGCTGCATTTGGTTTTTGACTAATTCATAGCATTTATTCACATAAGTGCGATCGCTTGCCGCTTCTTTTCCATAGCGTTCAAAAACTATGGGTGGACAAACCCTGGTATACATCCGCACAGGCAAAGGAATATTAGGCAGAGGCCCGACAGCTAAACCCCAAGGTAATCCCAAATAAACAGGAAACACTAAGGGATCTACATCAAAAAGCCAAGGCATACCCCATTTATGAAATTGCTGCATAATTTTATACAAATCAGTTAACACAATCAAGGTGTCATGGGCTCCCCAGGAAATTGCTGGAACAATCGGTACATTCTCCCGCAGTGCTACTTTTATAAAACCCTGACGGTCAGCGAAGTAAATCTTATCTCGCATTTGATGAGGTCGAAATACATCCTCTGCTCCACCAGGATAAACTAATATACTAGCTCCAGAACGCAAAGCAGCATAAGCCATTTTGGGATGAGCCATAATAGCACCGCCTTTCATAGCCATTTCTGCCGCTGGGGGAAAAACTTCCCAGACTTTCGGATGCATCAAACCGTAAATTGGTTTTTGGGTACCAAACCGACGCAACCAGTCGTACAGCATCATTGATGTATCCGGTGATGCGAGTCCCCCGTTGTGAGAACCGACAAAGAGGACTTTTCCTTCTGGGATATTTTCCCAGCCACTAGTTTGGACTTGAAAATAGTAGTTATACAAAATGCCCAATATAGGCATGAGATTTTCAATGAACTTTGGATCTCGCTCCTCCAAAGACCACCCTGGTTTTGTATTCTGGGTATGTTTTATTTGTAACATCGAGAGCTTGTATTAAGATAAATTAAGAATCTTAAATCATTTCCGAAAAATCTTCAGTTGGGTGGGCATGAGTTACCAAAAACTTTTAACCTGTAACCACTCCCCAGTACCTAGTCCCCAGGTTTCCAAGTACCGTGGAAGCTGTGGGGAATAACGCTGGGTAATCCTATTTTACAAACTGGTTCTTCATCCAAGCGTGGACTGCCCCCACCTAGAGTATTGCTATTAAATAGCCAAACTTCGCTACTATCAGTATTACCATCATAAACCACAGTTAAGACCCAACCTCGGTGGGAATTTTGATGATCAGGAGCATAAATAGGTTCAGAAGGATAAAGATTTTCACGTAAATTAGCTTCTGTCAGAGTTGCAGTTTGATGATCAAAACTAGCAATGCTATTTAAGATTTCTCCCTTTGTATCTGTTCCTTCCCGAAAAATAGACATATAGCTATAACGAGAGAACTTACCCACATTTTTGGTAGGAACATGAGGAAATTCACAAGTTCTATTTAACAAAGTTTCAATTCCCGTTACTTTGCCAGATTGTGGATTAACTTGTACCCGCGTCAAAGTATTTTTAGGAACTGTTTGAGTTTCCCCGGTCGCTACTTGGCGCAAATATTCATTAGTCTGAAAATCTGCATATTTCGCAAAATCAATAATTACTGTACCGCTATCATCAACATAACCATTAGCAAAATGCCACTGAAACCAAGGATCAGTTACACCACGACTGACTACAGACAAAGTTTCTCTATCAATCACTATAATCTTAGTTCCCTGATCCGGTTGCCAGGTTAAGGAATCACTATAGGTACTAGTTCCAAACAGAACAGACCAAATATTTAACCGCACCGCAGGAGCAAAAAATACTAAATATTGTCCTGCTAACACAAAATCATGTATTATGGGAAAACCTTTTAAGGTCAACTTTGCTTTTTTGAGAATCTTACCAGTGAAGTCACTTTTATAAATATGCAGTATGGCATTAGGACCCGGACTCATGCCAAAATTAAAGATTTCTCCTGTTCCATAGTCAATTTTAGGATGAGCAGAATAGGGTTGTCCTTTAGCCAAACCACCTAAATTATTTAAACCTTTGGTCTCTAAAGACTCTAAATCTAGTGCATAGGGATTATCCCCTTCCCATAAGGCTAAAAGTTGATCAGGTAATGCCAAAACCGAAGTATTCGCTGTGTGTTTGACTGGTTTTCGCCATTGATTCCAAATAGCCCCCGGTGCAGTCATACCATAATTACCATACAGCCACTTACCCCTAGCAGTTTCTTCTTGATAACCAGCAGTCTGCACATAGCGATAAACCCCGGTAGCACCAGCATCGGTAAAATGGACAGCTAAAATAGCCCCATCCCCATCAAACCAGTGTCCTACTGATACACCACCCCGTTCTAATCTGGCTGCACCGTTGCGGTAAAGTGTACCCCGTAGACCATCAGGGATTTTACCCGCGAGAACAGATAATTGTGTAGGAGGAAATTCAGTTGCAGGTTGAGATATAGCTTTTGCCCAACTTTTTTTATTTGACTTTTTATCAATTGTTTGCATAGTAATTTTGCTGCTATAGAGTTTTGCTGATTACGAGTTCTTCTCAATTACCTACTAGTACAGTACGGCGTAAATAAACCAACCATTCCAAATCTCTGAAAAGCTAAGGCCATATTCATTTTGAATTTTGTTAGCGTAGGGTCTCCGAAGGAGATATATTTGTTAGGGTAGCTCTTCTGAAAAAAGCATTTTGAATTCACGGTGGTACTAGCTATCTCTTTTTGGCTAGTAACTGATAACTGATAACTGATAACTGCCTGATTAAATCAATTTTGCTGATTCATAAAGTCTTTTAAACATGGCTTTAATTTTAGTACCATAATCTAAGTCTGCTGACCATCTTCCTGATAACTGATCAACAGAAGGAGCTACACCTCTAGTTACAAATCTAAACCGAGGATCTACCTCTTGTTGTACCAAAGGTTCTAAACTGGCATAGGCTTTTAAATGTTGGATATGCGCTCTCACTCCAATTCTGGCACTAGAAAAAGAAGCTGCTTGTGTTCCACCACCTATTGCACCTAAACCAGCAAAATTATTTTGTTGAGGTTTAATATCACTACCAAATCGTAAAAAGACAGTTTCCAAACACATCTGACAAAACGCAATATCATGATTTACTCCTTCCATTGCCGCTTCTTCTCGATAGAGTTTGGGAATATCAGGAAACTGGACGAGAGCATTTTCATTGTTATTTCGCAAAAATAATTGTAGCTGTAATTCTGTGGTATTACCATTAGAAACAATTTGGTTAATTTGTCCTGGACAAACTGATAAAATTGAACGTAGGTTCAGAGTTTTTGTTGCACTATCCCATTCAATAGAAACATTAAACTCTCGAAGTTCAATGGCTTTAATGTAAACTACTCGCTGATAGGTAACACGAACAACATTAGGTGATTTGGATAAATCAATCCGTAAGCGATCTACTAAATCAATAGGGATATAAGAGTTACCATTAATCAATACACCTTGCTCTGCATAATTTCGACCATTAATGTTAATATTAATGGGTGGATAAGTTCGTTGTGGGGGAGTTCCCGGATTAGGGTCAACTGCCCTACTCCAAGCCACCAATCCATCCACTATTCCTAAAGCAAAATCACGGCGACGAGTTTGTAACAAACTGTGATCATCTGGACTGCTAATAAAGCCTACTTGCATTAATAAAGCAGGGACATTTGTCTGACGACAGAATTGTAAACTACCTAAGCCGCTATCTGTATCGGGTTTAACTCCACGATTAGGTAATTGAGGGACACGACGTAACAATCCCATCAGCACCATTTCTGCATTTTGCTTGCGTTGATTGTTGTTAGCAATATAAAAAACTCCAGCCCCCCTAACTGTAGGACTACCAGCAGCATCGGTGTGAATTTCTACGGCGACATCACCAGTTCGACCGCGAGAATTAATCCAGGTAATAGTTTGAGCAGCACTTAAATCATCAGGAACAGCTAAGACTTCCACCGTACGCACTCTAATTTCTGTAACAATTAAATCCCGTAACAGAATCATTTCTTTTGCTTCAGTTGTACCACCTGCGATCGCACCAGAATCAATTCCACCCGCTTCCCTGCCCCCATGCGCCGCCGAAATGAAAATACGTCCCATTTTGGTTATTCCAGTTGTTAAGCTCCAGCGTATGCAATTTTAGCGATTATTCTGGGCTGAGAACAAGAATATAATTGTTAGTTGGCATTAGTCATTAGGAAAATTACTTCCCCAGTTGCCAGTTCACAGTTGCCAGTTCACAGTTGCCAGTCCCCAGTCCCATGCAAATCCCTCGCTTACATCCAGATACCATAGAAGAAGTTAAACACCGGGCTGATATTGTTGATCTTGTTTCAGAGTACGTAGTTTTGCGTAAGCGTGGAAAGGTTTTTGTCGGGTTATGCCCCTTCCATGATGAAAAAAGCCCTAGTTTCACGGTTAGTCCCAGCAAGCAGATGTATTATTGCTTCGGTTGTCAAGCTGCCGGTAACGCCATTAAATTTCTCATGGATTTGGGTAAATACCAGTTTACAGAAGTGGTGTTAGATTTAGCACGGCGTTATCAAGTACCTGTCAAAACCTTAGAACCGGAACAAAGACAAGAATTACAACATCAGTTGTCTTTGCGTGAGCAGTTATATGAGGTTTTAGCGTCCACAGCCCAATTTTATCAACACGCCCTCAGACAAAGTTTAGGACAAAAAGGGATGCAGTATTTACAAGAACATCGTCAATTCAAAACCGAAACAATTCAACAATTTGGTTTGGGTTATGCACCCGCAGGTTGGGAAACCTTACATCGGTATTTGGTGGAAGATAAACATTACCCAGTCCAGTTGGTGGAAAAAGCGGGTTTGATTAAACCCAGGAAAGATGGAGGCGGTTATTATGATGTATTTCGTGATCGCTTAATGATTCCCATCCGTGATATACAAGGACGAGTTATTGCTTTTGGTGGGAGAACGCTGACAGAAGAACAACCAAAATATTTAAACTCCCCAGAAACAGAACTTTTTAGTAAAGGTAAAACCTTATTTGCATTAGATCACGCCAAAGATGGTATTTCTAAATTAGATCAAGGAGTAGTTGTAGAGGGATATTTTGATGCGATCGCTCTCCATGCAGCAGGGATTAATAACGCCGTCGCTTCCCTGGGTACAGCTTTAAGCATGGAACAAGTCCGGTTGCTATTACGCTACACCGATTCAAAACAATTAGTTCTAAACTTTGATGCAGATAAAGCCGGAATCAACGCCGCAGAAAGGGCTATTGGTGAAATCGCGACATTAGCCTATAAAGGCGAAGTGCAGTTAAAAATCCTTAATATACCCCATGCAAAAGATGCCGATGAATACTTGCACAGTCATACAGCAGAGGAATATCAACAACTATTAGCAAACGCCCCACTTTGGTTAAATTGGCAAATTGCGGAAATCATCAAACACAAAGATTTAAGACAAGCTACTGCTTTTCAAAAAGTTACAAAAGAAATCGTAAAACTCTTGCAAAATATAGTTAATAGTGATACACTAAATTATTACATTTCCTACTGTGCAGAAATACTCAGCTTAGGGGACGCTAGATTAATACCCCTCAGAGTTGAGAATTTACTAACTCAAATTGCACCCACTAGTGTGCAAAGTCTACCACTGCGCTCGCGCAAACAGAAGTTGAAAACGCCGAAGCTATCTCTAGTAACCACTGAACGGAGTTTATTAGAACAAGCAGAGGCGTTATTATTACAAATATATTTACATTGTCCAGAACAGCGCCAAGTAATAATTGATGAACTAGAAGAGCGAAATTTAGAATTTAGCCTTTCTCATCATCGCTTTTTTTGGCAACAGAGTTTAGAGTTTCCAGTAGAAGAAGTAGATTTAATTTTTAGTTTGGAAAACAAGTATTTAGAATTATCAGAAGACTTAATATTAATTTCTCATTTATTTCATTTGAATGAAAAAACCAACAAAGAAATACTGCGCACTCCCCAAGTACTTCAAGCCACATTTGCTTGTATGGAAATAGTCTTGAGAGAAAAACGCTATCGTTATTTTATGGAACTGTGGGAAAAAACTGATCCACTAACAGAACCAGAGAAAGATAAGTTTTATGCTGATGCTATGTATGCTGAAAAAATGCGTTTACAAGAATTAGATAAACAACGGTATTTTTCAATTAGAGAATTACTTTAGTATATATGGGGCATTGGGCATTGGGTTTGTTTACGTTTCATATAGGATTGCTGTATAATTGATACATCAGCTTGAATTTCTGGCAGGACCTTGATAATTATTGAATACTTCTAGCGTTTCATTAGTTTCAGTTAGCTGTTGACCAGAAGCCTGAAATCAAGTTTTTTTTGAGGTGTGCCAAAATCGTCTCTAGATTACGCCCCTAGACTCTGTTTCAGAGGGCAGAGTTTAAATTTACTAAATCCCCTCAAGGGGACTGAAACTAGTCTTAACTTGTGCTTTGCTGAAGGTAAAATGGTATCTTTCAATTTACTAAATCCCCCTCAACCCTCAAGGGGACTGAAAGGATTTTTCAGCCGCCACCATAACTTTGGTACTGGCTTGTTTCAATTTACTAAATCCCCCCAAGGGGACTAAAATCTTACTCCATCATTAGTTCTGCATCCTGGTAGCTGTTTCAATTTAATATACTGAAAACGGTTTAAAAGTGTCATTCTGAACGTTCGCGGAGCGTCTATGAAAGAGATAGTGAAGAATCTCGGAGATACTAGAGCCTACTACGGCACGCTCCGCGTTCACCCAGTATCCCAAAGGAATACGCTGCACTACGTTACCCATGGCTTACGCCACCCTGCACTATCAGTATGATATAAGTCCAAGTTTCACCGGTTTCCGGTATAAATCCCCGCAAGGAGAATAAAACAGTCTTCAATAACACAAAGTCCTCAATGCCCAATTACCAATTACCAATTACCAATTCTCTAATCTTTGATTGATAATTCTTTTAATAGACGAATATAACCATCAAGACCATGATCTTTAAATCGTGCAGAAATAACATTTAACCTAAATCTTGAACCTATCTGTAGTTCCTTATCCACATGACTATATCCTTGCCACCATCTTGGTAATGCAGAAACTATATCCATACCATGAACAAATCTATAACTTTTAGGAATTTGTTCATTATAGGGCTTGGAAAATCCATTACTTCCCACTTTTGGCGCTCCAAAAGTATAACCTTCTATGGAAGTTAATTTTTTAACAAACTTGTACTGAACATCTACTACACATAATGTTCCTAATGCACCTCCTAAAATGTTACCAGTTACAGTAACATTAGTAGTATTATTATTTATTGATATATTTGTGAATCTGACTTCTGAGAGAACAGTAAGCGTTAGTAAAGCCACGATGCGTTAATGAACCAGAAGTATTTTTTGTTTTATAGGTATAAGTTTTATCTTTTTGAGCAACAATTTGTCCACGAATTACTTCTTGCTCAAATGCTTTCCACTCTTGACTGGTATCAAAATTTGTTTGCCAGTCAAACGATGAACTACTACCTTGAACAACAAGAATAATTCCTGATGAATCTGATAAAATAGCGAGTTGAGTATCAGTAGTTGTTTCATTAATTAAAATTTATTTTTCCTTCCCATTAGAAAAGATAATCTTTGAAAAATCTTGATAAACTTCTTTGCAGCAAAGTACCATTTTGAAAGCTTTGCAATAATCAAAGGTCATAAATTTATCCTGTGGTTATAAAAATTGATTTCAAGAAATAAAGGGGAATCGGAAAAACCTATTTAAGTAGGTTGGCGTTAAAAATTGTCCTTATGACAGGCAAAAGACAAGAGGTGAAGCAGCGCGGTCTTGGGGAGCCACTGCGGTGGATGGGTTTCCCGGCATAAAGCAAGTGGCGTGGTTTCCTCTATGTAGGCGCTTCGCCTTCCCCAGGGTCCCACTGGAGAAACCGAAGGGCACTCATGCAACAGGGAAGAGGGTTTTGGTGATTTTACTTTTTGTTACATACTTCTGTTTTTTCCCGCCGAGGTACTTAGTAAGTTCTTCAAAATCAGAAATGGAATTCCAGAAAAGAGTCTGCTTTTTCTGTGCTTCATTTATAAAACAGCAGCAAAAAAATGCTATAGCAGGAGTCACAATTCAGAATTCAGGTGTAAGAGAACTCCACAAAAAGAAATACCCAATGTCATTCTGTTAGCGAAGCTTGGCGTAAGCCATACGCAACGACATAGGAATTATAGGCTACGTTTCGCCTTCACGGAGTGTCCCGAAGGGATACAGTATGACAAAACAGGATCATTTATTTTGTGGCTTACTCTAAAACCATTTTTTAGAAGGAGTTTCATTATCACTTGATTTCCTAAGCTCATTTCCCGTTGCTATATTCAAATTTTTCTTGTCTAGTAGTAATTACTTAGCTAACTGTCACAATCAAGTCTATTGTAGAGTGCTTTATATGTCAAAGATCTGTTATTATTAAATAATATATGGATAGGTCCCATGCACCCTATTAATATGCCAGTTGTGTAAGTCCTATCTAGTTTAAACTCTCGGTAGGTGATGTAGCAAATATATTTTTTAATTTAATAAGTTTTAATTCTTTTAAAATTTAGCTACTTTGTGTAATTTCAAATTGAATTACATCTTTTAAACTGTCTTGGGTTTTTAAGTTGGTAAAAATGAAGAGTTGATCACCACGCATTTTTTTTTGCGTCTCGTTCACAGTTAAATCAGCACCAAAATAGGGTGCAAGGTCAGTTTTATTAATGACTAATAAATCAGATTTAGTTATATCTGGTCCACCCTTGGGGCGAATTTTATTACCAGCAGTAACGTCAATTACATATATTGTTAAATATACTAATTTGGAACTAAAGGTAGCAGCTCAGTTATCACCACAACTTTCTAAAAAGACTAGATCTAAATCTGTAAATTTTTCTTCTACTTGTTCAATTGCAGCTAAATTCATGGAAGCATCTTCACAGACAGCTGTCTGGGGACAGCCTCCTATTTCAACTCCCAAAATGCCGCTCTCCAAAGCCTGAGAACGTACCAAAAACTGGGTATCCTCTTGAGTATATATGTCATTTGTCACCACTGCCAAGTTATAGTTCTCCCGCAGTGCTTTACACAAAGCATTCACTAAAGCCGTTTTTCCTAAACCTACAGGGCCAGCTACGCCAACTCGAAAAGTATTCAATTTAGTCATTGGTAATTGGTGATTGGTGATTGGTGATTGGTGATTGGTGATTGGTGATTGGTGATTGGTGATTGGTGATTGGTGATTGGTGATTGGTGATTGGTGATTGGTGATTGGTGATTGGTGATTGGTGATTGGTGATTGGTGAAATTATTACATATTCCCTGTCACCTATTCTTTAACTCCTAAATAACCTTGTATGTATATTGGGTTTCATGCTACATACTTGCTAACGATAATCCCCAACTGCAATAAGCGAGGTCATCATCCTCCAAAGCGAGAATTTCCAACATGGTATCAGTTAATAATGTTTGTAATTCTAATAACAATACTTGTCCAGCAGTTTGGCCGAGGGGAATGAGTTTTATTCCCGCAGTAATTAAATTATTTACCCAACTAACTATGCATATATGCTAATAATGCAGCTTGGTGGTTAATTTGCCAGTGAGATGAAGCAATGCCAAAAGCGAGCGCATAATTGCAAGGATAACCCACAGCAGTAGCTAAGGGAATAGTTGACGGTGCGAGTTTACCCAATAATTGTATGAGCGCCCCATTTGCCAACTAGAACCCCGTCACTCTTCCGTATCCCTCACCGCAGATAACCACAAATTCCACCGTTTTAAATCTTGCCGATCTCCTAAATTTGCAGCCTGTAATCCCCTCATCATCACCGCTTTATCTATGGGAATAGACCCATCTTTCAACTCAGATCCTAACCAATCTTTTAGATTATTACTATCATTAATAGTGCCATCTTCCACCAAAATTTCTAAACCTTCCGAATAGCTATAAGGCCCCACAGGTAAAGCTGGACTAGCCAATTGCAAAATAGATAAAAAATGAAAATTAGTGAGCTGGATTAGTTCCATAAGCTCCTAATTCTGGTTGAAAAGGTACAACTTAGTCCTTAATTTCCAAGCCTAATTTTACCAACATCGTTTGTAAAATCGGGTCAGGAGACAAGCGTAAATAGTTCTGTGTAATTCCTACAGGTACATGACGATTTCCCAAATCATAAGCAGCCCTTAATAACAAAGGTATGTCTGCAACCACAGTTAAAACAGATTCAGGTTTTGCAACAATTTTCATGAAATTACACTGGCTTTCATGTGTCAGAACATCACCATCATGGAAAACCGTACCTCTTGGTAAACGCAAAAACACGACCGTACCATCAGGTAAAGTAAATCGGTGACGGCTGCGGGTGCGTTCTTCTGCGGTAAGTTCCAGGATCAAATGAACCGCAATATCAACATCAAAATCAAATAGTTTACCTTGCATTAAGGTCAGCATAAATAGGTTAGCGTTAAAAATCGTCGTTATGAGAAAGCAAAAGGCAGAAGGTTGTAGAGGATGTTTGGAAAGTTATAAAGTTTATCCAAAAACCTCCACTCCCTACAAGGGAATGGGGGTAGGGGGTTAGGTTGAGGACAATTACTGGGTTCATATAATACTTTTCAAACAATCTCTTAGAGGATATTTGAAAAGTCCTTGCTTATGTATCAAGCGAAAAAGTTTTCAAACACGCTCTTAGCGGGACTTAAACAAAAGTTAAGAGTAAAAAGGAGTATAATGGGATTTCGGTGTAGCTTTCACGTTAAAAGAAGCTGATGACAGAAACCACTGCCGCGGCAATGGCACCATGGTTTGAAAGATGGTGTCACTTGATGATGTATTTACTCATCAAGCGCAAAAAAGAGAGTTTAGACATGATTTAGGGGGATGATTGGGTAAAAGTGAGAGAAAAAACCTATTTCAAATGGCAGAGAATGCCATAGGGGTGACTTACCACCGATTAGACCACTTTTTAACTGAAGCACCTTTTTTAACTGAAGCACCTTGGTCCAGTTCCCAAGTCAATGAGCATTGGTTAGAGATTATGAACAAGTGTAGTCAGAGGAGAATCACCAGAGGATTTAGCTTAATAATTGATGATTATGGCCATAGAAAAAGGGGGAATTTTAGGGATGGAGTAGTAGTAACAACACATACATCTATTATGATGGCAGTAAAAGCTTACCATTACATATAGAGTTATATCACCACAGTGATTCTTGACCCAAAGGGAAACAAGAGCCTCTATTTGAGAATAAACCTGAGTTAGGAATTAAATTAATACATCTGACCTTAAGCCATCGTTATCAACCAGGAATAGTAATTATAGATCCTGGATATGGCCACAATAGATCTTTCTTATTAAAGATAGAAAATCGGCATTTAAAGTAGTTAGGAGGATTAGCTAAAAATCCCAAAATCCTTGCTAGTGAGTGACCAAGAGGATAGTCCAACAATAATTAGGTTAGATGAATTAGTACAAAGTTTACCCCAAGAGGCTTTTACAGAAATTCAACTGGAGTTAGATAAAACTAAAACATTATGAGTAGTAACTAAAGAAGTAGAAATATCACCCTTAACTGGAAAGGGCAATATTGCTATCGTCATCAACGGTTCTACTTTCTCTCAAGCCACTGATATGGACTACTTTATGACCAATGTTTCTTCATCAACTGTCACACCCCAATGGATAGTTGATACATATTCTTAAAGAAATTAGGTAGAAGTTGTTTACAGGGAAGCCAAGGGATGGTTAGGACTCAAAGAATATCAAGTTGGAGATAACAGCAGTTGACTGCGCCATTTTATTTTGGTTTTCTGTGCCTACACTTTTATTCTTAGCCATCAGTGGACTGGAGGATTAAGACCAAGGTGGGCTAAGAAACCTTTGAATACTTTTACTCAAGCTTTAGAAGGGTTTAGAATAGCCATATCTTTTATATTTATTGATTGGTTCAACTTGAATCCGGACGTGTTTCCTTCTTATCAAGCCAGTTTGGGCTACATTTGGGCTTGATTTTCGTTTACGTCCCGTTAGATAATTTTACTGTTCGTTACACGCTTCGGTTTTTTTGTGCCTTTCTGCATAATTACGAATTAGGAATTAGCGATTAGGAATTAATCTAATTCCCGTCGTCCTTCCAAAGCTCTAACCAGTGTCACCTCATCAGCATACTCTAAATCACCACCCACAGGTAAACCAAAAGCAATCCGCGTAACTTTCGTAAAAGGTTTGAGTAACTCACCTATATATAAAGTAGTGGTTTCCCCTTCTACACTAGGACTAATAGCCATAATTACTTCTTGTGGCTGTTGTTGACTGACTCTCCGCACCAAAGCTTGAGCCGTCAACTGTTCAGGTCCAATACCATCCATGGGAGAAATCACCCCACCTAAGACATGATATTTACCTTTATACTCGCGGGTTTTTTCCAATGCAATCACATCACGGGAATCTGCAACCACACAGATAGTTGTATTATCCCGGTTAGGATTGCGGCAGATATCACATACAGGTTCAGATGAGAGGTGATAGCAAACTTGACACAACCCTACCTGTTTTTTCGCATCAATTAGTGCCTGTGCCAAAGCTTCAACTTCTGCCTCTGGGCGCTTTAAAATATGCAACGCTAGACGCTGGGCGGATTTGGGTCCCACTCCGGGGAGGCGTTGCAGTTGTTCAATCAACCGGGCTAAAGGGCGTGCGTAAACCGTGGTCTTGTCTCCTATCTGTTTTTATCTCTACTATGATGACATTTTTAGGGTGTTTTGGAACAAGGGTTGGAAAGTGATTAAGTTAATTATCTAAACTTACACATTTCAAGGATATTTGTATGGATTTGGTTACGGGATCAATCAGATTACATCCCAATAGACTTAAGTACAGGACTTAGGCAACTGGCACAGGCGATGGGTGAAATATAGTACATCGGTATTAAATAAATCGGATATGGAAAGCTTTATCAACCCATCAGAAGTAGCTGCAACAGGAAATATTATTGAAATATTCATGAGAAAATAGGTAGGAGGTGGTATTAGATAAATGTTCCTGACGGTAATGATATTGACTAAACTTGATTACTGCCAATACTTATTAAGTAGTCAAATTAATTATATAATTACTAATTTAGCAGAGCATTTAGAAAGTATTAGCCATGATGCAATTAACTATTATTTAAAAACCGAAAAGTTAACATCTCGTTTACTCTAGGATAAGGTGAAAGAGTTAGTGGAACCTGATGGTAATGGGTACATCATATTTGATGATAGTGTTTTAGACAACAGATATTCTGAAGAAATAGAGATGGTGAGGAGACAATATAGTAGTAATAAACATGGCATACTTAAAGGAATTGGTGTAGTCAGTTGTGTATATGTGAATCCTAAAGTTTAAAGATTTGGGGTAACAGATTACCGCATTCTTAATGCTGATGTGGATGGTAAAACCAAGATAGACCATGTGGAAGATATGCTACAAAACCTGGTGTATCATCAGCTTTTCCCCTTTGATACGGTTTTGATGGACACATGGTATGCAGTAAACAGTTTCATGCTGTATATTGATAGCTTAGACAAAATCTATTATTGCCCTAAAAAAAAAATCGGTTAGTTAATGATACATTTGCCAAGGGAAAAGATAAACATATTGAATTATGAGAATGGAGTACTGAAGAGTTAGAATGTGGTAAAATTATAAAAATTAAAGGGTTTCCCGCTCAGAAAAAAGTGAAACTACTCCGAGTTACTGTTTATACTAACACAACGGATTATGTCGCTACTAAGGATTTATCTCAAAGTTCTACGAATGTTGTACAAGAGGTATGTAAAATTCGTTGAAACATCGAGGATTTTCACCGAGACATTAAACAAATAACTGGGATTGAATCTTGTCAATGTCGTAAAGCTAGGCTTTAAAGAAATCATATTGCTTGTACAATGTTGGGTTGGATTAGATTAAAGAATCTAGGCTATCAAACTGGTCAAACTGTTTATCAAAACAAGCATAGATTCCTTTCTAATTATTTAATTCAGCAACTAAAACGCCCAAGTCTTCCTATGTGCTTGGTTTGAGTTCAATTGTTCCGTGCCAGGGCTACATCCCGCCCCCTATTTGTGCCAGTTGCGTAAGTCCTGAAGTATTATCAACAAGGTCTAAGAGCTATGAGGCTTATAGAGCATATCTTGTAGCTGATTTCATCCGCCCTTCAGATTCGGATCAGGATTGGTTATGCTCTAAGTGCCTGTATTCATGGATGATGCTACTAAACTAAATTCTCAGGAAATACAAGTATCTATTTTGAAGCTAGTTAGTAAACAATCACATAATGCTTATTTCTTTGATTCAGAAGTCTTAGCAAAAGACCTGTCAGGAACACTAATTTGGTGTCAAACAAATGCTAGAAAGAAATTGTGAGGGTGTACCAAAAGGAAAAGTCCACTAAATTAATTATATTCAAGAATATCCACATCCTACAAAACAAATACTGGGAATAAATAACCATCAGTTTTAAGACTTGTTAGCCCAAGTTAAGTTGAAATGTAGGATAAAAAACTTCAAGGGGAGATAGAAAGTAAAAACATAGGTATAAATCAGAAAGGAGGAGGGGGGAAAGGGAAACTAGAGATAAAACAACAGGTATGTCTATCCTTGTTCTATTGGAGGACAATGCCAACATTTGATGTTTTAGGTTTGCATTTCGGTATATGGAAAACGGAAGCAAAGGACACATTTCATTACTGGCTAGAGATATTACGAGATGTTTTCCCTCCTAGTCTCCGTGAACAGCTAGAAAAACATGATAGCGATTATGCCATGGTGACTCAGAACAAAAGGCAGGAAACAAAGAGTTTTCCACTAAGAGTATTTTTGTTGAACAGGTCATTAGACTTGTAAAAATATTCCGGGTACCTCAACAAAGATTTCCCCTGAATTCGCCAATTTACTCACAAGTAATTCTTACTATTTGTGGTTTAGTCACATTAGGAATTGGTTAATGAGTGTTGCCCATTTCATCAATGTTATGGATATGAGGTCAGTTATGAATTTGTCATCAACATCTTTATGGATAGGAACTATCCGTAACTATTACCAACCCTGATTCTTTCCTTAGCTATTTCCTCATCTTAATACTATGGAAAGCCAGATACAGACTCTTTTCTAAATTTTCGGACCTCTCTAAGATAAAATTTATGCTCAATAGACTGAAATAGTGGACTAACTTAATTGATAAAGTTACCCGAAAATTATATCTGTGGGTAGCTATTTTGATCTTCGGAGTTTCTAGTACAGTAACTTGTATTTTAATAGAAATAGTATCTCAACATTTAATAAGCGATTGTAATCCCATTTCTTGGTGTAATGTTTTATTTGTAGGAAACCTGTGTAACTTAATAGGTTTATTGATCATTTATTGGCACTACTAGAACAAAGCAACTCTCAGGCAAATTTCTGTAGAAGATAGCTTTTATCTCACTAAAGTATAGCAATCCTAAATGAATCATGAGTAAATAGTGTTACTGCATTTGTAACTTATGAAACTAGAATTTAAAGCTATGAATTACCCTTAATATACCACTTTAGCCACAAAACACAAATCTATTTGGTGTTTATGTTATCTTTAATAAATTCAGTATTTTCTCACCAATGATTCCGGATTGCTATATTATATATAGTGTTGTAATTGTAGTTTTAGGTCAATTACTTTGGGTGAGAGGCTTCAAAACTTCCCCTGTATCCACAACTTCCTTCGTGAGTTCAGTGACACCGCTAATCAGTATTTTAGGATCTTTCTTATAGAATCTTGGGTGAAATTCCTACTCAGGCACAATATATTGGTGGTAGCTTGGTTTTAGTGGGAATATTTTTAAGCCAAATCAAAACTAAACGCCAAATTAATCAATTTGTATCCCAGATGAGTGTAACTCAAATTAAACAAAAGATCGAAGCAGAAATGGGATTTAAGGGGTTTTAACTACAGTTTGATTTCTGCTAAAATAGTCAAATCAAGCTAAAATGTAAACATAGTCTGCCTTTCCCATTCAATGATACCTATGCTGGAGAATCTGCAAACCCAAATTTATCAACTCGAACAATTCGCAAACACCCTTGTTGCTAACCAACTCACCCATGTCAGTATCGTAAGTATTGCCATTATTTTTGCAGCTGGCTTACTCACTAGTCTTACCCCATGTATGCTGTCTATGCTGCCTATTACTATTGGTTATATTGGTGGTTATGAAGCAAAAAGCCGACTTCAAGCAGCTGCACAATCAACTTGGTTTGCTTTAGGATTAGCCACAACATTGGCAGGTTTAGGAATTGTAGCAGGTTTAGTGGGAAAAGTATACGGTCAAGTAGGAATTGGTTTACCAATTATTGTTAGTATTATTGCTATTATTATGGGCTTGAATTTATTAGAAGCTCTACCCATACAATTTCCATCTTTGAACGAAACAAATTGTATTTCTCAAGATTTACCTCCTAGAGTTCGTTCATACTCTATCGGGTTAACTTTTGGTTTAGTTGCTTCCCCTTGCAGTACACCAGTTTTAGCCAGTTTATTAGGTTGGGTTGCTAATACCCAAGATTTGATTTTAGGTGCAGTTTTACTACTTTCCTACACAGCCGGATATGTTGCACCATTGATTTTGGCAGGTACGTTTACTGCCACAATTAGAAAACTATTAGAATTGCGTCGTTGGTCTGGTTGGATTAATCCAGTTAGCGGTGCATTATTGGTTGGGTTTGGTGTATTTTCTTTACTTTCTCGTATTCCCCTTGGTAGTTTCTAGACAATGACTGTAGATAACACAACATCCAAAGACTTAAATTTGTTTTCCCTACCTATTCGCTTTTTACGACGAGAAATTTTACCTGTGCTTACAGATTTAAGATTAGCAATTATCTTGTTGCTAATAATTGCTTTCTTCAGTATTGGTGGTACGGTAATTGAACAAGGACAAGTACCGACTTTTTATCAAGCCAATTATCCAGAACATCCGGCTTTATTTGGTTTTCTAACTTGGAAGGTAATTCAAGTCCTTGGTTTAGATCATGTTTATCGCACTTGGTGGTTTTTAGCTTTATTAGTTTTATTTGGAACAAGTTTAACAGCTTGTACTTTTACTAGGCAATTACCAGCTTTAAAAGCTGCCCAGAAATGGCAATATTACGATGAACCACGCAAATTTAATAAATTAGCCTTAAGTGCAGAATTAGATGGTATCTCTGTTAGTTCACTGACACTAATTTTAACGAAAACCCGTTATAAAATATTTCAAGAACAGGAAGAAGATAATCTTCTTTATGCCCGTAAAGGTGTAGTCGGACGCATTGGACCGATTATTGTGCATATTGGTATCGTCATGATTTTATTGGGAGGAATTTGGGGTTCGATGACAGGTTTCATGGCTCAGGAAATGATTTGTAGTGGTGATACCTTCCAAGTAAAAAACATTATTGATGCTGGTGCTTGGTCTTCTCAAAAAGTTCTGAAAGATTGGGCTGTGAGAGTTAATAAATTTTGGATTGATTATACTCCAAAAGGAGGAATTGACCAATTTTATTCAGATTTATCTGTTTTGGATAATGATGGCAAAGAAGTCAACCATGAGAAGATTTATGTAAATAAACCTCTCCGTTATCATGGTGTAGTCTTTTATCAAACAGATTGGGGTATTTCTGCTGTTCAGGTGAAATTAAATAAAAGTCCAATTTTCCAATTACCAATGGCACAATTAGACACTAAAGCTAGAGGCAGAATTTGGGGAACTTGGATACCGACTAAGCCTGATTTAAGTGAAGGTGTTTCGTTATTAGCAAAAGATTTGCAAGGAATGGTATTAATATATGATACTAAAGGTAAATTGATTAATACGGTTCGCACCGGAATGTCTATACCTGTGAATGGTATAAATCTCAAAATTATTGATGTCCTTGGTAGCACTGGTTTACAAATTAAATATGACCCAGGAATACCGATTGTATATATGGGCTTTGCTTTATTAATGCTGGGTGTGGTGATGAGTTATTTTTCCCATTCCCAAATTTGGGCTTTACAAATAGGAGAAAAACTTTATATTGGTGGTAAAACTAACCGCGCTCAAGTTAGCTTTGAAAGAGAAGTGTTGGGAATTTTAGACCAGCTTAATGACCAAGGAAAAAAATAATTTTTCTTTCTTATTGGGGCATAGTAGCAATTGGGTGGTGTATTTTATTATTGTGATACCACTCAAGATGGTGCATATATGTTATGGATCAATCCCACATTCAGTGACTGATTGCAAGTATTCAGCAAGAACTGATCCCACAATTAATTGTCGAAAGTGTCCATCCTCACAACCCAGCAGAAGTGCGCTATCTTCCCTCACCTTGGGAACTACTAGGTACAGGAAACTACGCAGCAGTAGTTTATCATCCTGGATACCCAGACATGGTGGTCAAAATCTACGCACCTGGTCGTCCTGGGTTTGAGGAGGAACTAGAAGTTTACCTTCGTCTTGGTTCCCATCCAACTTTTTCTGAGTGTTTTTATGCTCAAGAAGGGTTGTTAGTCTTAAAAAGATTATATGGTGTTACCCTTTATGACTGTCTTCACAGGGGTTTGCGTATTCCTCCCAAAGTTATCAAAGATATTGATAGTGCTTTGGACTATGCACAGACTCGTGGACTTTACCCTCATGATGTTCATGGCAAGAATGTCATGATATTTGAGGGTCGGGGTTTAGTTGTTGATATTTCTGATTTTCTGCACCAGGAAAAATGCTCAAAATGGGATAATTTAAAAAAGGCTTATTATTGTCTATATCTGCCTATTTTATATCCTTTGCGGTTACGAGTAACTTATTCACTTTTAGATATGGTTCGCAAAACCTACCGCTTTGCAAGTTCTTTTGTAGGTAGGGTATTTAAATCTCTGCTGCCATAACCATAATGTTTTTATTAGAATAAACAAGGAAATAAGCAGAAATTATGCTCACTGGGATTAAACAAAAGGCAAACGTTGGTAAAAATGGCAAGATTGAATTACCTACAACTGATTTAGCAGAAGGGACAATTGTAGAAGATGAAACAACCTATCTTTTTCAATCAGAAGTAAACAAACAATGTCTACTAAAAGCAAGAGAAAATCTTGAAAAAAGAAACTTAATCTAAGTTGATTTAGATGAATATAAAAAAAGTAGCATTTCAAGAATTAGGACAATGGGTAACAGAAGACAAAAAAGTCTTCAAAAAAATATTTTCCTTGATTAAGGATATTTAAAGAGAACCATTTTCAGGAATAGTTTGTAGTCCGGACTTAACTCCTCACTACAAACATATTCTCTATTAAAAAATCACTTCTTTTTTGTGTTTTACTTCCACAACAGTATGTACATTCCCACGGGGAGTAAAATCAGCTTTTACTGTCATTTCTAAAGGATCGCAAGCAGCTACAAAATCATCTAAAATTTCATTTGCTGATTCTTCGTGAGAAATGTAGCGATCACGATAACTATTAATATACAGTTTTAAAGCCTTCAACTCTACTACTCGTTGATCAGGGATGTAGGATATATGAATAGTTGCAAAGTCTGGATAACCGGAAAACGGGCATTTACAAGTAAATTCTGGTAAAGTAATGTCAATATTATAACGCCTACCCACACGCGGATTAGGGAATATGATTAGTTGTCCTTCCGCTATCTCGCGTTCACCATATTTCATTTCTTGATTTACTGGGGTTACAGTGTCAGGCAAAGAATTACTCATAAAATTATGCTTGAAAAAGTGGAGAGATTCATAAATACTAATTTAACACTCTCTGTGATTTTTTTCCCAATCTGGACAACTCGCTTCATCCCAACCTTGGGGGTGTATGGCACAAACTAACAAATTACCACCATAAACTTGACCATGATAATTACTACAACCTATACAAGCTGGTTGGTGTTCGCTTGTGGCTTCTACTGTATAGGGAAAACCAGGATCTACATCTGCTACTATGTCTTCTAGTTCCCAGTAAACTTCCAGAAGCGGTTCAGCTAATTCCTGTAAATACTGGTCAAGATCTGTAGCAATGTTGTTGTGTACTTGTTCAGTAATTTCTTCTGTTAGCTCAAAAAATGCATCTACCATGTCATTAATTCCTTGGAAGAAGCTTTCTACTTCATCAGCCACAGTTTCGATGATATCAATTAAGTCTTTTTGCCACGGTTCCATAAGCTTAACAGTCTTACTGGCTATCAATATGGCGCTTCTGGACACCTGGTTCTAAATGCAAGAGTAGGCAATAAGGAATGCACATCAAACCAGTTTTGGGTATAACGCCTTTCCCAAACTAAAAAGTAACAACTTAATAGTGATCGCAAAATCCATCATCTGCCTTTACTGATCGCGTTTGACGCGTTTGAGTTGTTTTAACTCTTTTTGAGTTGTTTTAACTCTTGTTGTAGTTCTAGAACTTGCTGACGTAGGTGATCCACGTTTTCTTTTGGGGCTTCTTTGACAGTTAGTTCTTCATCTACCTCCAAAATTTCGATGCGACGAGGTTCAGAAGGGGCTGTTTTTTCCGTTGTTTCACCAGATCTTGGGGGCTGGTGGGCTTGGTTCATCATATCTTCTACGAAATGACGAGCTTCTTCTGTATTCATTTCGCCCTTAGCCACCATTTCGTCAGCCAGTTTTTGGACTTCTGATCGCAGTTCGGCTAATTTCCCCCTTGCTTTTTCACCAGCGTAAGAAGCCAAGCCTACACCAAGGTAAAAAGCCTTTTGAACAATATCTCCAAAACCAGGCATTGCTGCAAAGCACTCCTAAAAATGGGGTGACCCGGAGACTACGCCTACCACAAGCATCCCTTATTGCTGCTACCTTCCGGTTCTGACAAGGTTTGGGCGTTGAAGTCGCATAGATCCAGGTCTTCAATAATCATAGCATCAAAAGTTTGTAATTGTGTGTCATTCCATAACAATTTGCCATTCGTAAAGTTTATAACTGACACAATCGTTCTGTACCAAGGGATCAGCAGCTACTATCGCCAGGGCTTCATCCATGGAAGCTGCCTCAAAGAGCATCATGCCCCCACCCCGTTGCACCCAATAGCCGGTTTTGGCTTTATGTCCTTTATTTATCAATTCTTGTACATAAGCTGTGTGGGCGGGGACATATTGATCAAAGGTTGGTTTATGCACTCTACCTGCTTCAATCTTTACAAACCAGGGCATATCAATTTGAGATTTTCGATTTAGGACTGAGAATAAATTATCATAATTTATTCTCATCTTTTTTGTTCTTGATCTATTTACGTTATCATTTAACTTAATAAAATCCGTATCTCCGACTTTTCAAAGCAGTTAGATATCTATTACCGATAAAAATCCCAAATCGAAAATCTGATGAGTCGCTTTTTTATTGCCCTGTTACCACCGAAAGAGATTCAGGACTACGCCAACGAAGTTAAACAGTATTTCATCGATAAATATGCTAGTCGTGGCGCACAAAATTCTCCACCACATATCACCCTACAATCACCATTTAAAATGGTAGATCAGAATTTAACACTTTTAGAATCATCCCTCAAAAATTTTGCTGAAAACAGACAGTCAGTACCGATAATACTTATTAATTTTGCCGCTTTTGTTCCGCGTGTTATATACATTGATGTTGTTAAAACTCAAGCACTCTTATCACTACAAGCAGATTTAATGACTGATGTAGAAAATAATTTAGGTTTTGTTGATAAAGTTGACCAAAGTCGTCCCTTTACGCCCCATTTAACAGTTGCGTTTCGGGACTTAGCAAAACAGAATTTTCACGCTGCTTGGCCAGAATTTAAAGAACGTCAGTTATATTTTGAATTTACCGCGACTTATCTTACCTTGCTAGTGCACGACGGTAAACGGTGGAATATCAAATCAGAGTTTTCTTTTTCGTCTTCAATCCAAAATCATTAAGATTAAATAAGTTGTTGCTCAGACTTTTTATACAGAATATTTATATCTACCAAGATAGGTTTGATACTCTAGAGTGTCAAATCTTGATCAGGTAAGTTCCTATGTCTGAACCTTTTATCAGTGAAATTAGGATGTTTGCAGGCAACTTTGCCCCCAAATACTGGGTATTTTGTGATGGTCAACTTCTTTCCATCCCTGAGAACACTGCTCTGTTTAGCATTCCTGGTACAATCTATGCAGGTAATAGACACCTTCTAAGGCATTAGGTGAAACAATTACCAAAGAAGAAGCAGAAGAGTTATTGATGATGCAGCTAGAGAAAAGCTATTTAGCACCACTGCAAAGAATTCCTGTCTTGAACAAATTGAACACCAACAGGGTGCTTTATATAACTTAGTATTACGTGCTAACCTCTATAGTGTATCTAATTTCCAGAGCATTACTAGAGTCTTGCAAAAAAGCAGTGGGATCAAATTGAAGAGACATTTGTAAAATATAGAAAT
Organism: 'Nostoc azollae' 0708; assembly: GCF_000196515.1. Lineage (NCBI taxonomy): Bacteria > Bacillati > Cyanobacteriota > Cyanophyceae > Nostocales > Nostocaceae > Trichormus > Trichormus azollae. Next base: position 3,731,583 of record NC_014248.1, on the reverse strand, counting down.
CCTGCTAGTAATGTTGAAGCGGGTTTAAAATGCAGGAGCCTGGTTGAGGCTAAACTATTTTTGACACAAGTAGATTAGCTTTGCTTGAATAGTACCAGTTAAGGGGACGGTAAACTCTTAGATCAATCAAGAAGAATAAAGTTGAGTATCGTCCCATGAATCATCCAACTGATAGAAAAATTAGCTCCCTGTTTTGCTCTTTTACAAGAAGTTACAAACGAATTCGATATTAAAACTTACTCACTCCACCAGAACGACGATAAAGCAACTAAATAAACAACGGTCAACCCAGCAAAGCAGTCAGTGAACCTACAGGAAGTTCTACTGCACCCAGTCGCGCTAATAAATCTGCAAACATCAGTAACCATGCAACAGCTAATGCTGAGAATTGTAAAACAAGACGGTTATCTGTTCCTATAATTAAACGCACCGCATGAGGAACTAGTAAACTGACAAAACCCCGATTAAACCAGCGATACTAACAGCACCTGCAGCTAATAAAGTGGCAATACCGCCAACTAATCAACTCGCTGGCAATAAGGAGGAAACTCCCAACCCTACAGTTAAATCATCACCTAATGCTAAAACATTGAGCGATCGCGCTAACAAATAACCGCACAATAAAGCCACAATAATATAAGGACTAGGTGTAGAAATTTCTGTCCAACTCTGACCATTTAAACTACCAACCAACCAGCTTAACCCGATTTGTAACTGTCAATCTTCAGCCATTAATAAGAGCGTACTCTGCACATAACTAAATAAAGCACTAACAGCAACCCCTCCTAAAATCAATCTTTCTACAGCAATTCTCCCATCAGTACGACCGACATAAATAACTATAGCAGAAGTCAAAACTACACCCAACCATGCTGCGAAAGGAATGGCTATAGGGAAAACTTGTAAAACAATCATGATAATTACAATTAGTCCTGCACCTGCGGAAATTTCTAATATAAAAGGGTCAGCTAAACTATTACGTAACATTCCTTGCAACAATGCTCCAGACATTCCCAAAACCGCGCCAAAAATTAATGCTGCGACAATGCGAGGTAAGCGTAAGTCCCAAATAATAGTCTGTTTAATTGGGTCTCCTTGGCATGTCAGTGCTTGGTAAAATTCAGAGATATTAAAAGTGCCTGCTCCTTGAGAAAGGGAAAGTACAAGGGTGATTACCAAGGCGCTAGTAAGAAGTAAAATTGCCTAGATTAGGCGATGTTATAGGAAAATTGTCTGCATTTTTTATTTTCATTAAAGATAGATAATATCAGTAATTTGAGAAGTTATTTTTCTCTGGATCCAAAAAATATGATATTTATTATATTAAGCTAAATGCTTATCACTAAGTTAGCAGGATAAAGGTTTCTAGTTTTTTGCATAGATAGATTTGGGAATTATAACTAATTAACCGGACATAAAATGAATCATAATTACAGCAGGAGTCACGAGTCAGGAATAAAAGGCTCTTGCTGTCTAGCTTTCAATTTAGATTCTGTGCCTAATTGATCCGTAATCTGCTGTAGAATATCCCCGACTTTCGAAAAAATTTTCATACTTTAATTACAGTTATCTTCAACTGTAAAGCACACAAGACTTTCGTGAAAATTGAATATGAGTCCTATAGACAGTTGTTTATCAATACCGGGAATAATCTAAAGTTCTGTTATTTATAAGACAAAGTAATATTTCTTAAATGTACAGTACTAGACATCAAAATCATTTCTTTTTATTTCATAATATTTAAAGAAAGCAAGGGTAGTGAAATTATCATATTCTCTTTCCAAGACTTGTCGGTTCAATGGGATAATGGCAAGGGTTTAAGGGAAATAAAAAACCTGTAACTCGTAACCTCTAACCTTTTCCCAAGCCAAGTTAAAATTCCAAGGTGCAGAACAGGTGTGCAGTATTGATTTCCTTTCTTCCTGTCTACTGATTCTAAAAGTTAAACTTTTAGTTCTTTGACAATTTATAAAAATTTACGTCACCTAAAAAATAGGTTTAGTAAATCAAAGTCCCAACAGCAATTTAGTTTAGCTACATCGAGAATTGCTGTTGCAGAATGTTTTCATGAGCAGAGTAATTGACCTCAAATCATTCACTACAAATTGCCAGGAAATCACTTATAGCAGGAGTCAGGAGTCAAAAGTCAGGAGTAAAACTCTATTGCTGTCTAGGTTTCAATCTAGATTCTGTACCTCATTGATCTGCAATCTGCTGTATCTAGCAATATAACTTTCACACCAGATTGACTGGATAGCCTCATACAGATATTCTCCAAACTCTGGTTTAACCGTAATTGTTACTAGTGATAGTGATCGGTTATTTAGTAATTGTTCGAGTTTGTTTGACGAGTAGTAAACAAGTCCGGGAGAATTTTATGTTAGAGTCTTTAACGGCACTTAACGACCACAATTTACCGTATCCAGATCCACTGCATCCCATCGTAGTTCACTTCGTAGTTGCGATGATATTGTTTGCATTTTTCTGTGATTTAATTGGCTTCTTAACTGGAAAAACCCGCTTCTTTGAAGTAGGTTGGTGGAATTTATTTGTAGCCACAGTATCCATTTTCATTGCCATTATCTTCGGTCAATTTGAAGCTGGTTTGGCCAAGCCTTATAACCTGGTCAAATCAGTATTAAATTACCACACCTTAATTGGTTGGTCACTGTCAGGAATTCTTACTGCAATTACAGCTTGGCGCTATGTACTCCGCAGTCGTGACCCCCAAAGATTACCAATTCATTATTTAGCTGTGGCGCTACTTTTAACCATCATTGTTGGTTTTCAAGTATATCTTGGTGATGAATTGGTGTGGGTTTATGGAATACACACAGTACCAGTTGTGGAAGCCGTAAAGGATGGAATCTTACCATGAACTCAGAATTAATTGATCAAGTCAGCGCCCAAATGGGAGCAAATGGATTACCTTACACAATTCCTATTCATCCTAACTTAGTTCACCTGACTTTGGGATTATTCATCATTGGTATTATCTTTGATGTCGCTGGTGTACTTTTCCCATTAGAAAACTGGCTGTTTAAATATTTGGGTTTAGCTGTTGAACGCGCCCAATTATTTGAAGTTGGTTGGTACAACATGGTAGCTTCAGCCGTGATCACTTTTTTCACAGTTGCAGCTGGTTTTTATGAAATGTTGTTAGCAACTCCACCAGCAAACTTAAAAAGTTCTTGGGGTTTGCAAGCAATGGAAACCATGATGTGGCATGGTGTGGGCGGAGTTTTCCTATTAGCGTTGATAATTGGGATGACCTTTTGGAGAGGATGGCAACGTTATATTTCCTGCAAAGACTCAGATATACAAGTGCGCTGGAGTTATATACTTGCGGGCATTTCCATCATGTTTGTTATGTATTTACACGGCACATTAGGAGCGCAATTAGCAGGTGAATTTGGCGTTCATAACACAGCCGATAACTTATTGAGAATGGGACAAGACATAAATAAGGTATTGGGGACTGGGAATTAGGGAGTGGGGACTGGGATGAATACCCAATTACCAATCACTAATCACCAATTACCACTGACAATTGACAACTGACCAATGACTAATTATGAAGATCCGGCTGATTTTAAATCTTTTGACCTTGATGACGGGGGGGCTTGTCGTCACAATTACGAGTATTTTCATCGGTAAACAAGCTTATTCTTGGCTTCCCCCCCAAGCTGCGGCTGAATCGCATCTGATTGATGATTTGTTTAGCTTTTTGGTGACGTTGGGTGCTTTCATTTTTTTGGCTGTCACCAGTACAGTTTTGTATTCTATTACTTTCCACCGCGCTAAAAATTATGATATGAGTGATGGTCCACATATTGAAGGTAATGTCACCCTAGAAGTGGTGTGGACAGCTATCCCTGTCATGTTGGTGTTGTGGATTGCAGCTTACAGTTATCAAGTGTATGAGCAAATGGGGATTCAGGGACCATCTCACCTAGTCCATCTGCATAACCCTATGCAAATGCAAACTGGTTATGCACAAGAAGAAGAAACACCAGCTGAGACTGTAAGCGAACCCTTAGAAAAAATTGACGTACTGGCCAAACAATGGGCGTGGGTATTCCATTATCCTGAAAAGGGAATTACAAGTACAGAATTGCATTTACCGAGCGATCGCAGAGTCCGTTTAGCACTACAATCAGAAGACGTACTCCACGGGTTTTACATCCCCGCTTTCCGCCTCAAACAAGACATTGTTCCCGGTAGAACCATCAACTTTGAATTTACACCGATTCGCCCCGGTAAATATAGTCTTACCGACTCCCAATATAGTGGTACATACTTTGCAACCATGCAAGCCAACGTGATTGTAGAAACTCCAGAAGAGTATCACGAATGGTTAACAAAAGCTGCAAGCCACATACCCACCCCCGCCAAAAATCAAGCAGCCAGCGAATACGCCCAAACGAGCAACCAAAGGATAAAAACCGGTTGGGGAACCGTCAAACCTGCTGCACCTCCAGTAGTTAACTTTTCGGGTTAGAAGCTACGCACAAGTACGAAAAAAATGAACCACGAAGGCACGAAGAACACGAAGGAAAAAGGTTTTCAGAGATATTTTTTGTTGCTCTTGATGGTTAATTAATTCTTACTTTGCTTCTTTGCGCGAAACTTTCATTTTGTCTGAATCAGGATTTCCAGAATCATTTACAAATCTAAAATCTCAAATCCCATGACAAACATCCCTCTTGACATTACTGGTGAATCACATCATCACGAACCACCAAACGACTGGAAAACCTATTTCACATTCAGCACAGACCACAAAGTAATAGGTATTCAATACCTCGTTACCTCTTTTATCTTCTTCCTCATTGGTGGTATCTTCGCCATGATTTTGCGGAGCGAACTTATCACCCCCGAATCTGATTTAATCGACCGTACAGTTTATAATGGAATGTTCACAATGCACGGTACAGTTATGCTGTTCCTGTGGACATTTCCCTCACTAGTTGGTTTGGCAAACTATCTCGTACCCATCATGATTGGGGCGCGAGATATGGCATTTCCTCGCCTCAACGCCGTTGCCTTTTGGATGGTTCCCGTAGTGGGAATTCTCCTCATGTCCAGCTTTTTTGTACCTGGTGGACCCGCCCAAGCTGGTTGGTGGGCTTATCCCCCCGTAAGTTTACAAAACCCCACAGGTCACTTAATTAATGGACAAGTTCTCTGGTTATTAGCAGTAGCTACTTCCGGTGTTTCTTCTATTATGGGCGCGGTAAATTTTGTCACCACCATTGTAAAAATGCGTGCGCCGGGAATGAGATTTTTTAGAATGCCCTTATTTGTCTGGGCAGTTTTTAGCGCCCAAATCATTCAATTATTTGGACTTCCCGCTTTAACTGCTGGTGCGGTCATGTTGCTGTTTGACTTAACCGTTGGAACTGCCTTTTTTGACCCCAGCAAAGGTGGAAACCCGGTGATGTTTCAGCATTATTTCTGGTTTTATTCCCACCCTGCAGTTTATGTAATTATTCTCCCCGTCTTCGGGATTTTTTCAGAAATATTCCCCGTTTATTCTCGCAAGCCTTTATTTGGTTATAAGGTAGTTGCGATTTCTTCCATGTTAATTGCCGTAGTTAGTGCCATTGTTTGGGTACACCATATGTACGTTAGTGGTACCCCTGACTGGATGCGGTTAATTTTCATGTTCACAACCATGTTTGTTTCCATTCCTACAGGGATTAAAGTATTTGCTTGGGTAGCAACAATTTGGGGTGGAAAAATTAGATTAACCACACCAATGATGTTTGCTTTGGGTGGTTTAATCATGTTTATTTTTGCTGGTATCACAGGAATTATGCTTTCTTCTATACCAGTAGATATTCACGTTAATAACACCTATTTTGTAGTAGGTCATTTCCATTATGTTCTGTACGGAACAGTGACAATGGGAATGTATGCAGCCATCTATCATTGGTTCCCCAAAATGACAGGAAGGATGTTTAATGATGGTTGGGGACAAATTCATTTTTGGTTAGCATTCATTGGTACTAACTTAAACTTCTTACCCATGCACCCATTAGGTTTGCAAGGGATGTTACGGCGAGTTGCTTCTTACGTACCAGAATATACATTTTGGAATGTTCTCGCTAGTCTTGGTGCATTCTTATTAGGAATGTCCACCTTACCCTTCATATTCAATATTTTGGTTTCTTGGACGCAAGGTGAAAAAGCACCTGATAATCCTTGGAGAGCAATTGGTTTAGAATGGCTGATTTCTTCACCTCCTTCTGTTGAGAATTTTGAAGAAATTCCCATCATTATTAGTGAACCCTACGGTTACGGGAAATCAGAACCATTAACCGCTAACCTAGAAAACCATACAACATTAAACTAGCCAGAATAATACAGAGAAAAAGAAGGACACAGAAAACCTCTGCGTACCCTCTGCTTTTATAGCAGGTAACAGGTCACAAGTGACAGTGCTAAAAGTCTTTTAGTATCTAATTCTTAGGATTAGTTGATGTCCTAAATACCTGCTCTGTTTTTATAACCCTGCGTTTGAAACTCAAAAGGAGAATTTCACCAATGGATAGTTCTATTAACCGTGAGGAATTGCATCATGTTGCCCATGAACATGAACACGATGAAGAAGGTAGTAAAATGTTTGGTTTTATTATCTTTCTGTTATCAGAAAGCGTCATCTTTTTAAGTTTCTTCGCTGGCTATATTATCTACAAAACCACAACAGTTAACTGGCTACCTGCTGGTGTTGAGGGATTAGAAACTATAGCACCTACAATTAACACAATTATTCTGGTTTCTAGTAGCTTTGTAATTTACTTCGCTGAAAGATGCCTACAGCGCCAAAATTTACAAGGATTTCGCCTGTTTTTGTTGGCTACAATAGTGATGGGTAGCTACTTTTTATATGGTCAATCTGTGGAATGGAGTGAATTAAAATTTGGCTTTACTTCCGGTACTTTTGGCGGGATGTTTTACCTGTTAACTGGGTTTCACGGTTTGCACGTCTTGACCGGGATTTTGTTGCAATGCATGATTTTAATTCGTTCTTTCATTCCCGGTAATTACGATACAGGTCACTTTGGTGTTAATTCAACTTCCTTGTTCTGGCACTTTGTTGATGTTATCTGGATTATTTTATTTCTGCTTATCTACGTTTGGCAGTAGGCATTTTAGTACGCAGAAAGCAATATATTATGTAGGGGTTTAGCAATGAATGCTAAACCCTTATCCATGTATTTATATCATTATTTTAAAATCATCTATTTGGGGAAATAGCCTACTTATTTAAAGATTTTGTACAAGCTTGTGGGATCACCTCAACTGGTAAAATCTGGACCGCTGCACCTACTTCCACTGCGGCTTTGGGCATACCATAGACTACACAAGTCCTGCTACTCCCTTCCAAGTATGAAATTAGGGGTGTGGGATTCTACGTTACGCAGAAGCATTATCCCTCTACCCTAGTACTCATCGTTGTTACTTTTATTTGTGTTAGTAGGCATCCGTGTGTATTGGCTTTACCCACCTATTTCCAGATTTTTGAAAATCAAATCTGCTCTTGTTTCAAAGCTATCTCCATATTCCACTGGTAAATGGGTGATGACGTAAAATACTTTGCCTTTTTGTTCTCCCAAATAAATCTCACCAACAATACTTTTCCTTTGACCAAGAATAGGGAACTTTTGTGGTCCGATTCATAATACCCCATTTATTATACGAAATTAACTGTTTTTTACCATTAATAAATTTTCTTACTTTTTCTGTATTTATCAAATAATTTAAAAAAGCGATATCAATATAAGTATTTTCGTTTTTGTTACCTCCGAACTTCGGAATAAATCTAACTGATTATCCCTCACCTGAAGATCCTGATTCAGCAATAAAATCTGGATAAGGAAAATAAGTGGTTAGTAAATTTTCATGTTAATAAATTTGCAAACTTACACGAGTACTTTCTCCTTCAATAGAGATTGTGGTTGTTTTTTGAGACAGCCTATTTTTTGAGATTCATGATTAGCTGCTATCGGTGTATTTTCAGGTATAAGGGTATTTTTACATAAATCTAATCTTGCTTTCCTAGTTGATTTCTACAAGCAGTATTTAAACTTCAAACAAGTATGCTCGATATTACTTTTAAAAAATCAATAGACATTTGCTATTAGCCGTTTCAGTTATTACAAATAGGTTGACTTTTCTGTCGCTATTACTGTTACAGCTTTCATGAATACGCTGTGTATTTTGATCAATAAATCGCTGAAATCTATGCATTATTTGGGTAAAGAAAGGGTGATTAAAATCACTTTTCCTTATGATTCCAATCACAATTTCACATGATTAAGATCCTCCTCTAATAGTGAGCATCTTGGCATAATCACAGATAAGTGAACTCTAGCCGAGTCATTAATAGGGAACACACTAATGGCCGACAGCTTTATACCTGTCGGTTTTTTGTCGTCGGTAACAGAAAATAAGGTGTGGGGGAGATAGGTGAGATGAGGGAGATAAGGGAAATGGGCATAATAATCTATTCCTCCTGAATTCCTGATAGACTGCAAACGGGTGAAACTTCGACTTATGTCATACTGATAGCGCAGCGTGCTGTAAGCCATAGGTAATCTAGTGCAGCTTATCCCTTCGGGACACTGCATGAACGCGGAGCGTGCCGTAGGCATAGCGTGGAAGCCATACTCCTGAACTCCTGACTTCTTCTATCAAAATATCCCCACTACTTGTTAATAACCTGACAAGTATTTTGCCATAGCCACTACTAAGTGTGGGGAAGTTATAATCAAATGAGGAATGTTATCGGTATCGAGTGCTGATGTCCGATACTGCTAGAACCATTACAAACTGAGTATTATGACATTGCTTGAATGATGTAGTCAAAGTAAGGTGCAGCAGCAGCTGCATCTTCAGCACCCAATAAATCTAAGGCCGCTTGTTTAAGGGAATTAACAGCTTCTACCATTCCAGGGACAGGAACGCCCAGAGAGTTGTACATTTCCCGCACACCAATTAAACCGATTTTTTCAATTGGTTCTTTGTCACCAGCAAGTACACCGTAGGTGATGAGGCGTAAGTACCAGCCAAAGTCACGGATACATAAAGCACGTTGTTTTTCACCGTAAGCGTTGCCACCAGGGGCGATAAAGTCAGGGCGCTTTTGCCAAAGTTTTTTGGTTGCTTCCTGAACTATCTTTTTTTCGTTTTCGGAGAGGGTAGCAGCTATTCTGGTCAGCTGTACGCCTGTTTGCAAAAATTCTTTGATACTCTTGAGTTCGCCACTGCTGGGGTAACGCAGTTCATCATCGGCTTGGAGAATAACTTGGCTAATTACAGTCATGATTATGTAATCACTCGAAATAATATTATTTGCTAGTTTAACCAGTTCGCGGTACAGAAGTGAAGGGTGTGGGAAGATGGGGATTGAGGATTGGGGATTGGGGATTGGGCAATATTAAGGAAGTAATTGTAATAAATCTTCAATCACTAAATCCAAAATCCAAAGTCCAAAATCGAATGACTAATGACTAATACAGTTTGGCGGCAAGGTGAAATAATTGAAGTTGAAATTTCTGATTTAACTGACGCTGGTGATGGTGTGGGACGCTTTGAACAGCGTGTGGTTTTTGTTACAGATACAGTTCCGGGCGATCGCATTCTTGTGAGGCTACTCCATGTTAAGCCCAAGTATGCTCATGGTATACTCAAACAAATCCTCATCCCATCTCCACACCGCATTAGACCCAGTTGCATTGTTGCTGATAAATGTGGAGGTTGTCAGTGGCAACATATTGATGATGACTACCAACTTACAGCCAAGCAAAATCAAGTTATTCAAGCCTTGGAACGCATTGGACGTTTTGCTAATCCACCTGTAGATCCCGTGTTAGTCGCTGATTCATCTTTAGCTTATCGCAATAAAGTTACTTACCCCCTTGGTATATCTCCTACAGGTCAGGTACAAGCTGGTTATTACCAAAAAGGTAGCCACCAACTAATTAACTTAAATCAATGTCCAGTCCAAGACTCACGCTTAAATCCTTTATTGGCAGAGGTAAAGTTAGATATCCAAAAGCGCGGCTGGTCAATTTATGATGAAACTCGTCACCAAGGATCAATTCGCCATTTAGGTTTACGCATTGGTCGCCGTACAGGGGAAATGCTGCTGACTTTGGTGGTGAAAGATAAGAATTTACCAGGCATTGAAACCCAGGCACAGGAATGGTTACAGCGTTATCCCCACTTGATGGGAGTATGTCTAAATCGCAATAGTGATCGCACAAATGTTATATTTGGTAATGAAACAGTTTGTATTGCTGGAATTCCTCATCTGCGAGAAAAATTCGCGGACATTGAATTTCAAGTACGCCCAGAAACCTTTTTCCAGGTGTACACTGAGACTGCTGAAGCACTGTTACAGGTAATTCAGTCAGAACTCAATTTCCAAGGTAACGAAATTTTAGTTGATGCCTATTGTGGTATCGGCACTTTGACTTTACCCCTAGCAAAACAATCACACCAAGTTATTGGCTTAGAAGTGCAATCAGCAGCAGTGGAACAGGCCATTTTCAATGCTCAACATAATGGAATTAACAATGTTACATTCCAAGTAGGAGCAGTGGAAAAAAATCTCCCCAATTTGGGAATTATACCAGATATCGTATTGCTTGATCCACCACGTAAAGGATGTGAAGCTAATGTTATCAAATCTTTACTTAGTCTGAAACCTTCGCGGATTGTTTACGTCACTTGTAAAGTAGCCACCCTGTCCCGCGACCTGAAATTACTTTGTGAACATGGACTATATAAACTTACAAGAGTACAGCCCGCCGACTTTTTTCCCCAAACGGCTCACGTCGAATCAGCAGCATTTCTGGTGCGAGACCAATAACCTGAGAGTAATTAATTCTTCAGAAAAACTTAAATGGGAGATTTGTCGTCCAGTGGTTACCAATAATGCTAAAATCTAATTAAGTCAAAAATAAAAATTGTTTTTCTTTAAAAAAATTGAAGTTGCATAGGCTCTGAAAAAGATGAATTAAGTTGTCTAAATTACAAATCGGCAGCACAAATGAGTATTGGCATAGTCTTACCAAAAAGAGCAATTTTACTCATTGCTGGCTGCACCAGCAGCATTATTCCAGCCGATTTTTAACCAAGCAATAATAACTTATCTGTAGAGTCAATGCTCCGCAGCCTTTTCAAAATTTAGTTTTACAGACGCAAGTTTGAAAGCAGCATGATCACCTCGATTTTTATCAGGGTGACTGTCACACCAAACTGATGTCTAGCTAATTAAAAGCTACGGGGTTTCTCTTGTGATTAGCATTTCTCTCCGTCCAGTCGGACGTAATTGGGGTACTATTAGTTTTGCCTCAACTCTTTATCTTTGTCCCATATTAGATTTACTATTGGCAGATGTTCCCACAACATTACAAGCAGAACTGCGATTAGGGCTTCAAGAAGCCCTAGTAAACGCAGCTAAACATGGCAATAATCTTGATCCCAGTAAACTAGTAGTAGTTCGTTTTTCCTTGATAGATAATCAGTATTGGTGGATTATCTCAGACCAAGGTAGGGGCTTCACTCCATCCTGTGATTGCAACTGTGATCCCACAGAATATCTACCACCGGATGAATCAGAAAGCGGACGCGGAATGTCTCTTCTTCATCAAATCTTTGATCAGGTAGAGTGGAACCGCAAAGGAACAGAACTCAGACTTTGTAAACAACTAGAAACCCGTCGTTTATTATCTTTGCGACGGTGAACAAACTCATAAATCATAATTGACCCTACACCCTCAACTTTTTCCGTGAGTCGGACAAGGAGGGGCTGAAATTGACTTATCTAGCCATCCTACAGCCTGTTCTAACCTAGCTTGTGCCTCTTGGGGTTGATTTTGGAGGAGAAACACCATAGCAGCTGCTAATTGTTCACTAGCGCGCGCATTGCGGTTAGATTTGAGACGATGCCAATCATTAGGAGAGATACTTAGCCTTTCCATCAGGGCTTGCGCCAATTCTAGGGTACTGATTTCATTGAGTTGACTGGTTAGAGACATAAGACTAAGTGCTAAGCTAAAATTAAAAGTTATAAGAAAAAAGGCTGAAAACTCCGCAATCAAACCCTACAAAGCCAAAAAGTTTTTAGAGTTCGATATCTTGTAACCCGGGGATGAAAGCCAGTTGAGGCGTTTACTCCTCAGTCTCTTAATGCTAAAATACTAGCAGTTTATAGAAGAGGAAGGAAGTAATATTTTTGTACAGTTGTCAAAAAAATCTGATTAACCCTGGCAAAGAGCTAAAGGCAGTTTTAGAATTTATTTGTTCTGAATCTAATAAATTAACCAAGTCAGGTATTTACTATGGCAGACAAATATATTTTTAAAATAGGCAATCTCATTAACAAATTCGACTTGATTCACGAATACAAAAACAATCAGCATTATCACGTTTTCTATTCACAAGTTGTACAGCAAAGTTCAATTTCTGTAGCTGAGGCATTGAAATCTTTTAAGACTTTAGATAAAAAGTACAAGCGGGGTCAACTGACTTACAAACCTAGACTACCCAAGTACAGAAAAAGTGGTTTAGCTTTGGTAACATATCCAAAACAAGCATTGAAGCTAGTTGAAAACAGAATCCGAGTTCCACTTGGCAATACAGTTAAAAGATGGTTTAATATCTCAGATTTTTGCCTAAAAATGCCATCTAACTAATCTCAGCCTTGATGATATCAAAGAAGTGAGGATATTACCACGTAAGGGCTGTTTTTATGCTGAGTGCATTGGCAAAATATAAGCAAATACAACACCACTACTAGACAATGATAAATGTCTTGGGATTGATACAGAAATAAGCAATTGCTGAACTTGTATTTCTAATTTTGGCACATTCATTATTTATTGTTGATGGTAAACATCTAAGATCTGTTAACCAATGGTTCAATAAACTTGTCTCAAATATCAAAGAGAATCAATCTCGAGGTTTTTGAAGTAATCGACTAGTAGCTAGTACTGAACAACGGAATCGTCAGATGCGTGATGCCGTAAATAAAGCAGCTAGATTAGTAATTAACTACTGTCTTGAACAAGGTATTGGTATTATCGTGTTTGGCTGGAATAAAGGGCAAAGACAAGAAGTTAATTTAGGTTCAAAAACTAACCAAAACTTTGTTCAAATTCCTATAGCCAGACTCAAAAAACGTATTGCTAAACTGTGTGAACAATTTCGATTTGTAGATAAAGCTTCCTTTTTGGATCATGATTTTCTCCCTGAATACGGTGAAAAACCCCACAAGTGGAAAGAATCAGGAAAGGGCCTCAAGCGTGGCTTGTATCGTACTGCTAATAATTTCTACATCAATGCTGATGCAAATGGAGCAGCGAATATTCTGAAAAAGGTAAAGGTAACATTGGGGTTAAATCTTGATGGAGTTAGTAGCGGCGCATTCACTACGCCTTTAAGAGTTCGTTTTTGGGCTACTGAATAATCTCCGTAGCTACCCTTTGGGAACGCCAAGGGGGAACAGCCCGGAGAGTGTCAAGATTTAATCATCATAGCTAAAGATTCATCACCAATGACTAATTTAGAAGATAACCAGCAATCAGATTTTGAACAGGAACTGGAGGAACTAGAAACAGACCTCCGACTCTTGAAAGAAAGATATGCCCAAGTGCAACAAGACCAGCAGAAAAAGGCACAATGGCAACAAGAATTAAAAAATCCCCAACAAAATAAAAATCAGACACCAGAAGTTAAGGAGGAGTTAAAACGTATTCAAAAACAGTTACAAGTATTAGAACTCAACTTAGAAAGCCGGTTATTTTCGTGGAATAGCCTGAAAAGACCATTTTGGCAATTTGTCCGTTTTGGTGGTTTAGGCGTGATTATCGGTTGGCTATTAAGGTCTTGGATTAGTTAATTAGTCAGTTGTCGTTTATCAGTTGACTATCCCCAATCTCCCAGTAAAATTACTATTATTATATATAGTAACAAATATAAATTAACAAAATAAAAATTGATTGTCGAAAATGCTAAAATCTCGCATTGCTGAAATATTAAGAACTGGTCAACCTGATGAGTCTTTACTAATTCAAGGTTGGGTAAGAACAAAGCGTGAATTAAAAGGTTTTGCGTTTTTAGAAGTTAATGATGGTTCATCATTAGGTAATTTGCAAATTGTCATCAACCAAGATTTACCAAACTACGAAGGAATCTTAAAACAAATCAATACCGGTGCTTCAGTAGAAGTATCAGGTGTGCTGGTGGCTTCCCAAGGAAAAGGACAGCGCATAGAATTAAAAGCTGATGTTCTGAAAATATACGGAGATGCTGATCCCGAAACCTATCCCCTCCAAAAGAAACGTCATTCCTTTGAGTTTCTACGCACCATTGCACATCTTCGTTCCCGAACTAACTCCTTTGGTGCAGTATTCCGAGTGAGAAATGCTTGCGCGACTGCTATTCATCAATTTTTTCAAGAACGGGATTTTTTATGGGTACATACTCCCATTATTACCGCTAGTGATTGTGAAGGTGCAGGAGAGCTATTTAGCGTTACCAATTTGGATTTTAAAAAAATTCCCCGCACAGGAAATCAAGACATTGATTATAGTCAAGATTTCTTTAGTAAACCAGCTTATTTAACAGTAAGTGGACAATTAGAAGCAGAAATTATGGCGATGGCATTTACCAATGTCTACACCTTTGGTCCCACATTCCGGGCAGAAAATTCTAACACTTCTCGTCACTTAGCAGAATTTTGGATGGTTGAACCAGAAATGGCTTTTTGTGATTTAGAAGGTGATATGGATTTGGCGGAAGAGTTTCTGAAATATATTTTTAAATATGTATTAGAAACTTGTACACAAGACATGGAATTTTTTAATGAACGTATTGATAGAACAGTCTTAGAAACTGCTGATTACATTATTAGTAATCAATTTGAACGGTTAAGTTACACTGATGCAGTTAAATTTTTAGAAAAAGCTGATGTTAAATTTGACTATCCTGTCACTTGGGGTACTGATTTGCAATCAGAACATGAACGCTATTTAGCAGAACAACTGTTTAAAAAGCCTGTGGTTGTGACAGATTATCCCGCTGGAATCAAAGCTTTTTATATGCGATTGAGTGATGATGAGAAAACTGTCCGCGCTATGGATATTCTCGTTCCGAAAATAGGGGAAATTATTGGTGGTTCTCAACGGGAAGAAAGACTGGATGTGTTAGAAAAACGGGTTTTAGACCAAGGTATGAACCCAGAAGATCTGTGGTGGTATTTAGATTTGCGTCGTTATGGAACAGTTCCCCATGCTGGTTTTGGTTTGGGGTTTGAAAGATTGGTACAGTTTATGACGGGAATGGGGAATATTCGTGATGTGATTCCTTTCCCCCGTACACCACAAAGCGCAGAGTTTTAATCATTGCTGTAGGTAGTTAGTAGGGGTTTAGCTAAACTCCCACACCCCTGATAAATTAAAAGCGTTATAAGTTAAAAGCGATGCAAGACGCACTCATGGAATAGGGAAGAGCTTTTGGTAAATTTTACTTCTCGTTACATACTTCTCTTTGAGAAGCCGCTGCGCGTCTACGGTTTTTTTGTGCCTTCCTACTTATAGCATCTTGAAGGTTATTCTCTATAGCTGTGGATCTTTTATGAAGTATTGACAATAAACTGTGTAACTTAATGCAGTAGAGTTTAAAATCTTCATGTCCTAAAAATGTGCAAGGTTATAAGGATTCTAATACAGGCTTATCGCTGGATTATTTTATTAGTTTGTTTAATTGCTGTTTTTGCTGAGTTTCAGGTGTTTACTGGACAAACTCCGCCACACAATACAGTTATTTTTGTGACTGATGGTTTGCGTCCGATGACTGTTAATGCTAC
This sequence comes from 'Nostoc azollae' 0708, assembly GCF_000196515.1. NCBI lineage: Bacteria > Bacillati > Cyanobacteriota > Cyanophyceae > Nostocales > Nostocaceae > Trichormus > Trichormus azollae. The sequence goes on along the minus strand of NC_014248.1, from coordinate 3,715,700 downwards.
TGACACACCGACTTTACAGTCAATTCAAGAATAGGGTGTGAATTATGTTAACAGCCATTCTGTGTTTCCTACTTTTACCACAGCCAATGCTTCTGCTATTGCTACAGGTCATTATCTTGGTGATACAGGAAATTTTAGCAATACTATTACAGTTAAAGCCCCTGTTAAAAGCACCAAAAATAGTTTAGTTCCATTTCTAGAAAATGAAGCAGTTCTGAAAGAGGTTAACCAACAATTCGGTAACAACTTTCTGAACGAAGTTAGTCTTTTAGCTGTACCGAAAAAATCAGGTTTTAGCACTGCCGCTGTGGGTAAATTGGGACCAGCATTAATTCAAGATGTGACTCAGGAAAAAGGTGAACCAACTATAATTTTTGATGAGTCTATACATTAGCGACTGGATAAAGATAAAATCAGAAAGTATCCAGCATTTACCTTCACGGAGATTTTGGCCTGATGTTGCTGTGCCTCAGAATTGAGAATTTTGCCCTCATCGACCAACTAGAGTTAGACTTTGGCGCTGGGTTGAATGTACTAACAGGGGAAACCGGCGCGGGAAAGTCGATTATTTTGGATGCGATTGATGGGGTTTTAGGTGGGAAAGTCTCTAGTCGTGTGATTCGCACGGGGACTAGTCGCGCTTTAGTAGAAGGGACTTTTAGTATCAATCCTTTTCTGGCTGCTTGGTTGAGTGAACAGGAAATTGATTTAATTGATGATAATGCTGTAGTTATTAGTCGAGAAATTGCCGCAACTGCCAGTAATATCCGCAGTAGGTCGCGGGTAAATGGTGTGTTGGTAAATCGGCAAATAATGGGAAGTTTGCGCGATCGCTTGGTGGAAATTACTGCCCAAGGGCAAACTGTACAAGTGGGACAATCTGCCCAAGTTAGAGACTGGTTAGATGTATATGGTGGTGATTCTTTAATACAACAACGGCAAAAGGTAGCTGTTGCTTTTAGTGCATATCAACAAGCACACCAAACTTCAGAAAAACGTCGCACTTCGGAAAGAGAACGCTTACAACAATTCGATTTAATTACCTATCAAGTTCAAGAATTGAGTGCAGCGAATCTCAACTATCCGCAAGAAATAGAACAACTAACCCAGGAAATGCAACGCCTAAATCATGTTGTTGATTTACAACAAATGAGTTACAAAGTTTATCAAGCTTTGTACCAAAATGAAGATGAGACTCCTACTGCTGCTGATTTATTGGGAGATTGTGAAACAATATTAAATCATATTGTTGAGTTTGATTCCCGAATGGAATCTATGTTGGAATTGGTGCGAGATGCGGTAGCAGCAGTAATGGAAGTGGGAAGACAAATTAGCATTTACGGAGAAAGTTTAGAAGCTGATCCGCAGCGGTTAGAGGAAGTAGAAGAACGGATTCGGGAACTAAAACAAATTTGTCGCAAATATGGACCGACTCTTACGGAAGCGATCACTTATTTTGAACGCATCCAAATAGAGTTAGCAGAACTCAATAATAATGAACAATCAATTGAAACTTTAGAACAACAAGAACAGGTTTGTTTACAATATCTCAATCAAGTCAACCAACAATTGACCCAACTGCGTCGTAAAACTGCGGCTAATTTAGAATCTCATTTATTGACTGAACTTAAACCTTTAGGGATGGAAAAGGTAAAATTTCAAGTGAAAATTGCCCCTAGTTCCCCAACAGCAATGGGTGCAGATAAAATTACCTTTATGTTTAGCCCTAACCCTGGTGAACCAATACAACCTTTAACAGAAATTGCTTCTGGTGGGGAAATGAGCCGATTTTTACTAGCTTTAAAAGCTTGTTTTAATCAACATGACGGTGCGGAAACAATGGTATTTGATGAAATTGATGTGGGTGTGTCTGGAAGAATTGCCCAAGCTATTGCTGAGAAATTACACCAACTTAGTCAAAATCAACAAGTATTATGTGTGACTCATCAACCCTTAGTAGCAGCAATGGCAGATCGACATTTTCGGGTGGATAAACAAGTGATTAATAAAAATGGTAATGCTGAACAGCGGACAGTTGTGAGAGTTACCAGCTTGGATAATTTAAGTACCCGTCGGGAAGAATTAGCACAGTTAGCCGGTGGTAAATCTGCAAATCAAGCGATGGCATTTGCTGAATCTTTATTATTACAAGCAGCTAACCACCGTCGTCAAGAACAAAGTTAAATTCTCAAGCGATGGTAAATTTTGTATATTAGGCCTGTCAGGAAAATTAACTTGGTGTCAAAAAAATGGTAGAAGAGAATTTTGAGGGTGTACCAAAAGGAGAAATCCAATAAATTATATTCAAGAATATCCACATCGTACACAAAAAAAAAGAGAATGAACCTCAGAAGAAAAGGCAGGAAACAAAGAGTTTTCCACCAAGGGTATTGTTGTTGAACAGGTCATTAGACTTGTAAAAATATTCCGGGTACCTCAACAAAGATTTCCCCTGAATTCCCCAATTTCCTCACAAGTAATTCTTACTAACTATTTGTGGTTTAGTCACATTAGGAACTGGTTCATTAGTTTTGCCCATTTCATACATGTTATGGATATGAGGTCAGTTATAAATTAGTCATCAACATCTTCATGGATAGTTCCTATCAGTTACTATTCCCAACCCTGATTCTTTCCTTGGCTCTTTCCTCATCTTAACACTATGGAAAGCCAGACAAATACTCCTTTCTAAATTTTCGTTCCTCTCTTTTGCGTCAGTTTTAAAAAACGTAATTAAAACTGATAGCAAATAAATAGCCAGTGAATACTTGCTCAACAATTGCAAAGATATTTAACAAATATTCACTCTAACTTAAATGGTGCGTTGCGCTATACAATAACACACCCTACTAGCTGAATTGAAGTATGAAATTAGAAAATTCAAAATCTCAAACTTTGCGTCTTTGATCCTTTGTGCCTACCCTGCGGGATCTCCTGACGGAGATTGCGCCCAACATAATTCATACCGCCATTATGCAACGCGGTTTCTTTGGCATTTATTGATAATTTATTGATATTTTAAACCTCAACTAACACCGACAAATATTGATTAATTTCTTCTACATTATTATAGTGTGCTAATCCAATTCTCAATAAACCCCCAGATGTTTCTACCCCTAACTTTTCTGTGAGTTCAATAGCATAGAAATGACCATGCCAAGTAAAGATTCCTTTGGTTCCTAAAAACTTGGCTACATCTGCCGAGTTTTTGCCTTCAATTGTGATAGAAACTGTGGGAGTTCTCCATATAAATTGGCTAGGTTCAGTAATACCATAAACTGTGACACCAGGAATTTCTAACAACCCAGAAATCAGCTTTTTACTTAATTCTCTTTCATATTCTTGAATAGCTGACATTGCAGCTAACAAAGCCGCACGACGACTATGATAAGCAGAAGCTAACTCATGACTAGGTTGTTCAGGTGCAGTCACAAAACTGGGACAATGAAAAGTAGTTAAACCCTCTCTATCTGCTTGTATTAAAGAATCAAGTAATTCATTATCTAAAGTTGGGGAAACATGACAACCTAATTTTGCTAAATAATTAATTGTGGCTACTAACCCCGCTAAACCTTCATGGTTCAAAGTTCCGGTTTCCCATTTAAATGGAACTTCATTAGATCCAGGTTTGACTTTATAAGGAGTTAGACGAGTTAAATATTCTCTTTTTCCATATAAAATCCCAACGTGGGGAGCGAAGAATTTATAAGCGGAACAAACTAGAAAATCACAATCTAAATGATGCACATTCATAGGTGCATGGGGAGAATAATGAACAGCATCAACAAAAACCAAAGCACCAACAGCATGAGCTAATTTAACTATTTTAGCAATATCATTAATTGTTCCTACAGCATTAGAAGCATAAGTCACTGCTACTAATTTTGTGCGGGAATTAATCTTTGCTGCTAAATCATTTAAATCGAGGGTGCAGTCTGCAACATTGATGTCCACAACCTGAATATTCACACCCTTTTCTTCTAAAGCAGACCAAGGGGAAATATTAGCTGCATGATCAAGTTTGGTAACAATTATTTGATCACCTGGTTGCAGTTCTCGACCAATAGCACGACTGACACTAAAGGTTAGAGTGGTCATATTCGCACCGAATACCACTTCATCATTATCGCATCCTAAAAAATCTGCGCTCGCAGCCCTTGCAGAATTAATCACCGCATCAGTTCGCGCACTGGTAGCAAAATCCCCATGAGCATTAGCATTAGACCTGACTAAATAATTACTCATTCCATCCAATACCGCACCTGGTACTTGAGTTCCACCAGGTCCATCAAAAAAAATAGCTGGATGACCATTAATTGATTGCGTCAAAGCTGGAAATTGAGAGCGAATCCATTTTATATCCAGAGATTCCATAAATAAATTACCTCATTTTCTTAACTAACTATAGAGAGGAAAAAGAAATTTTTTAACCGCAGATGGACGGAGATAAATACAGATGATTGGTCTGGCATTTTCTCAATCAACTCCTCTGCGTTCCTCTGGATTTAAACTTTATTTCTTTGGTAAAGCAACATTTTTCAAAATATTCATTAGACCCATATCTTTAACTAGCTCCATTTGTTCAGTATTTCGCACCAGCAAAGCACCAGCGAACCCTAAAGAATTGACAGAAATTGACTCGAATTCCTCTTGATAACGTGGTACAATTAACATCCATTCTCGCGTAGCTAAAAGATTATATGCTCCAGATTGTTTATTATTATCAGTAGCCTCAATACCGACTATCTCCAGTAAAGCATAATATTTTGCTAACGTCACCTCTGCACTTTCATACCAGTTGAGAGTTGTGAAAGCGTGTAAAAAGGGAAGTCGAGGTATTATGGCAGTAGAATCTTTAAATTTAGCCTCTTTTAATAATGGTGTAATGGGAATCTCTGTCGCGGAGATAGGGACAATTTGTAAATGTTTATGTCGCTGACTAGCACCTGCAAGTTTACCGCCATTGTAGAAGACTAAACCATCAAAATCAGCTAAACAGGCCCACATTCCGGCAAAATCTTCTAAGGTAAGTAAGCTTTCTTGTTCTTCAAAAGCGCGAGTAATAATTAATAGGTGATAATCAACAACATTGAATTTATTTAAAATGCAGGCATGGGTATCAGAGATATCTGCTACAAATAAATCCTCTTCGTAAGGTAAGAATGGATTAAATTCTTTACCAGTTGCAGCGGTTTGTTGGTCTTGTTTTTCCTTAGCTGCTTTTTTGTGGTTGAGGTTGGATAATATTCTTACTAAGAATTTAACACCATCTTGTTCGACAAATTCAAGTTCTGTGGGTATAGATTTGAGCGCACCACATTTTAAAGCGTGTTCGGTAGTTTGTTTGATTTTTGTCCATAGTGTTCCTCGTTCAAGTAGTATTTTCCCGTGTGTCATCTGTTTCTATGATTTATGACTCTTAGTTACGCCAACGTTGAATAATTGCAATGTTCATCAGAACAATTGCCACAAGCAAGGCTACATTCCTTATTAAAGAATCATCCCAGTGTTTGAGAGCAATCGCAAATAAAGCCCAAACCGTTACACCTGCGTAAGGAATATCCCGGTATTTGATCACCATAACACTACTAAATGCTGCTGCGGCGAACAACATAATCACAGTGTATACCGTGTGAGTAATGCCCCAACCCTTCCAGTTATAAAAATACAGCGCACAGGCAACATTGACAATAGTCGCTACACTAATCCAACTCAGATATATACTCATAGGGGCATGAAGACAAAACTTCTTAATTCTACTCACGCGCTTGATACGAATTTCTAGCTGCTGGTGAATAATAATTAAGGGGATCAAAATTCCTCACATTGCTACTATTGAAAGTATAAAAAAAAATCTAGCTAGGAATAAATACACTCAGATAGATTGAGTAACTGAAGCAACTACCAACAGATATCTAGTACTACGTAAATCGACATCATCTCTTTGACTGGGAAGAAATTGGTAAATTGCTAAAGCAAATAATCCTAAGTAAATAAGTCCCCATACAGCAAATGCGTAGTTAGCGGGAATAATCAGGACATCTTTAAATAATGTGTTGGAAATTGCTCCTATATTGAGTCCGTTGAGTGGGAAAATATTGGATATTTTTTTAATAAAAAAAGCACCAACGATAGCACCTAATGTGGTAATCTGCCCAATAAAATCCTGATTATTGCCAGAAGATGATTGTTGCATGGGATAGTAGAATAAAATAAATTATTTTCTACTTCTAGCTTACATCTTATAGACTTGACAGGGATTTTTTCGGCTGACATAATACCATGATAAAACTACTTTGTGGTCTTATGGTTCTATCCAATCATGATTTTTACAAAGGGTAATGAGTTTTTCTTTGATGAGGAATGGCACATTTTCTGGTGAGACTACAATACAATCAGCGGAATATTGCATGATTTCCTGAATAAACCAAAATGTATTAGATACTTTCCTAATCACTCACTTGACTTTTGGTTTATCTGGTATCCATTCCACGATTTTATCCTCTGGTTTGGTTTGATATGCAAACACTAAGTTGTTAAGAGATGATTTATAAAGTAAAGGTTTAGGAGACAAGAGGAAGTAGCATAATTCTAGTCATAAGAGCATATATAGCCCCTTACCTCATTTGTGTTAAACGCTCATAATTCTTGCTTAGACGATGATATTGCTTAAACCACCCAAATGTTCTTTCTACTACCCAGGGTTGTGGTAAAACTTTAAATTCTTGCTCAGTAGGTCCTATGACTTCAACATGAGCTTGAATCATGAACCAAACTGCAAGTGCAAATTTATCACCGTCATAACCGGAATCAACCCATAAAACTTGGACTTTTTCCAATAATTCTGTGGGTTTCTCTAGCAGTTCCATTAGTGTATAGGCAGCAAGTATTAGTTCTGACACATTCGCTTGACTAACAACAAGTTTCAACATAAGTCCCAGGCTATCAACTAAAGTATGCCCCTTTCTTCCTTTCACCTTTTTACATCCGTCAAAACCATACACATCCCCTTTTTTTGGTCAGTTTTGACCGACTGACTGTCTACGGCGAGCGCGGTAGGTTGTGTTGATTTACCTAATTTCGAGCGAACTTGACCACCCAATGTATGGTTGAATTTTTCCCAAACCCCATGGCCCTGCCATTTCCTGTAATAGCTATATACCGTTGACCTTGGCGGGAAGTCACCTGGAAGCATATTCCATTGACATCCAGTTTTCAAATGATAATAGATGGCATTACATATTTCACCCATATCTGTTGTGGGTGGATGCCCTCCTTCTTTAGCTGGTGGAATCAATGGGGCCAGGATTTCCCACTCCATATCAGTTAAGTCTGTGGGGTAAGACTTTCGTTCCATTAGGAGCTATGTAAATACACTACATTTTATGTATCCTATCCTTCCAATATTCCTTTTCTACTCCCCTTTCCATTTACTTTATCAATAGCCTCTTAATAAATACATTTCCAATTCTATTTGGTCTAAGCTAGTACGCCAATAATCAGTAATTTACGTAACAGCCGCTTCGTTAATTCTGTCTAAACAACAACACCAGCTATGTTTAAGTTCTGGTATGTCAGAATTTCCTTCTGTTTCTTCTCACCAGCAATCAAGATATACGCTTTTCGTGAGGAGTGATTTTGGCATAGGGAACTGTAAAATTAAATACTCGTTCTGCTGCATCTTGGTATGCTAGTTGAAAAGGTTGTTGGCGCAATATATAGTGATCAACTTGTAACCTCCAAGATGGAATGGAAGAGAATTATTTAAAAATCCTTCACTTTACCTCCGTATTTATATGTATACTTCACTCCGTAAGAGTAACAACCCGGCGTATTACATGTGCAATTTCTCCAATTTCGGTTGATGAAGCAATACAACGACTTAAGGTACGAATACTGTAATATTCCCAGTCATGATTTTTACCGACTATTAACTCACGTTGAGAGATCGCTCAAAGTGAGTTTGGAGATATTGGGATCATCCCCCCACTTCATTATTCTAGTGCGATGACATCTAGTTCGGCTTTGTCTCGTTCTGACTGATACCGATAGTGTTATAGACTGACCTTTTCGACTCATTAAAAGTGTCCGTGTACTTTATATTTGTTTTCTCTTGCCAACTTTTATTTTCGGTGTCATTATGGATTTTAACAACGAGTTACGGACAGTTTTTAAATCAGTAACCGAATATAGAAAAGAGGTAAATAGGGAGCAGCAATAATGACTAGAAATAATTTACTTTCACGAATTTCCATTGATCCAAATATTTGTTTTGGTAAACCTTGCATTAAAGGTCATCGTATTTGGGTATCTCTAATTTTAGACTTCCTTGCAGGTGGAGAGACAATTGAAACAGACAACAGAATTTAATATTACACTCAAACCTATTTATTCACAAACAGTCCCCATACCTGATGGGGTGAAATTACTAGATGGTTAGTCTTTATCTTGGCATCAATTAGAGACTTTAAAAGCATTGCGCGATCCAAATACTGATGTCCTATTTAACACAGTCTATTTCTGATTCTGCATATAGGGTGACAAAACAAATGGAGTCTGCGGTGTTGTTTACACCCCAACTTTATACAAATAAACAAATGCTGAATGGTTCTAACGCTAAAGGCAATATTTCCAGTATTGCAATACTGGAAATGATGTTACGGCAAATTCTGATGAATCAGACTCAAGCTGTTGGTAAAAGGTTTGAGGATGCTAAATATTGTTACCTCTACTTTTATCCAACTTATTACTGCACACCAGAAACGAATAAGTTTCTACAATCAGCTATGCCAACATTGCTCAAACTAGGTTTAATGGCAGTATTCGCAATCATTTTATCAATGACGACTTGCAGGCTAATTTTGGGCGTAATCGTTACCAAAGTGTTGATACATTCTTGATTGATGAGGGCTTACAACGCAAGAAAGATTTACCTGAAAATAATGCAGAACACAGACAAGACCGTACATTTAAACTGTCTTATCCACAAGTTCAGCCTTTAACATTTTACTTTATGGCTTTACCACCAGGAGGCGATCCAACTGATACATAATCTTGGGTAATGCCTAGTTGGTTAGGATTTGCCTTCCGAATTTTTCTAGATGTGAAAACACTAGTTTCTGAGTCACCTAATTCCCCCTTTGAATGATGGAAATGAATTTGAAGAAAGTGTATTTCTTGATAGTGCGCCCCACGCTTTTCGGCTATTGGTGGGAAGAGATAAATTTAGACTAGATTATATTCTAGAAGGTTGGGAAGAAAATGGACAAAAAGATCCGGCACCACTCAATGTTCTAACTGCTGCTTATGCTATTCACCTTGCAGAAGTATTCCAGCTAATGAAGAGAGTTCACTCTTCTAGGGCAGAAGGACGCTGGATTATTAGTAACAGAGAAGAGGAATTACAAGAAATTTAAAATTTTGCTGAATACCTTATTGTTAAAGTTTCTCGTGAATCTTTTGCAGGAGACCGCGCACGTTTACAAGGTCGCCAAATCAACTATGTTTGCAATACTCGTGAATATCTTTACCGCCTAGGTAACTATGAAGAAAGTTCTCAAGGTAACAATGTTGTTGTTGATTTAGATGAAGAAGTTAATACATCTGAAGATGAATGATTTCTTGTAGCCGTTTTATGTGGCACAATTTCCATCTTATAAAAGTTAAGTTGACAAAATTTTCGGAGAGACATCATGACTTTTATTAAAACAGTTGATTCAAAACATTTTCAAGCCGTAATTGCCTACAAACCAATGGGAAGCTATATTCATTTTTTGACTTTGCGTGTAACTGAATCCTATCCTCTGTTTTAGACTGATAGAGATTCAAATAAATCACGGGTTCGGGCTGGTATTAAAAAGGATGATCCTGAAAGTCAAAAAACTATCATTCGTCTAAACAGTGTTCAAACGTAAATAGTCTAAGCCATAACGTTTAGTTGGTAGGTAATTACTGCGTAGATATCAATTGATGAAAGCTGAAGATTGTGAGTATGTATAATCTCAAATTTGCAATGGATAATTCTGACTGCATTATTTATGGTTTTTTAATTGGAGAGTCTGGTTCTGAAAAATCAAAAGTAGTCGTAGATTCAGCATTTTCTATCACCCATTTTGCTGAATCACATGAAACATTTACACTCAATGCACTTTTTGAAAATGGAACAATGACATCCAAGGGTGAAAAAGATACTAAAGTTTGTGAAATTACAAGTCTTAGTAAATCAACAATATCACATTAAACCTCAAATCTTTGTTCCTAGGATTGTTACCCTGAAAAACCCAACAGGAGCAAGCTTTTCGTATGTTTTTAATAAAATTCTACCAACTCGTCACTATGGCGCACAAACTACCTGTACAGGAAGGATAAGAAATGAGTTAATTGGAGTAATATTTGCTGATGGAGAAATCATTAGTAATTTAGGTTGGATTCAGACAATTCTCGATTATTTATATGGAAAATAATCAAACACTGAAATCGTCTGATCCGTTAAATGAAGATGAAGTGATTGAAGCCGAAGAAAATACCATTGCTACATTGATGCAAGAAGAATTTATTGTAGATGATGACCTTCCTGATAATAAATTTGCAGCTTTGCTAAATGAGGTAAAGGCTATCCTATCACAGGCAATGAGGATCAACTTAAACAGTTACTTGAAAAAGCGGATGATGAGGCTAAAGCCCATGGCAAGCTACACATAAAAGGTAAAGATAAGGCAACAGCTAAATAATAGCGATGACAATTATCTACCGTTGTTAATTACAACTACACCACAGCCTCTATTTTGCCACTCGTGAAATTGGCAGACTATACGAAACAGAGCCAATAATTCATAATTATGCCCTCTGTTACGCACTAAGTTTAGTTGATAGTCATGTCTATTCAACAACCGTTGCTAAAGAGGATTTATATCGCTATTTATACCCCGAATAAGTGCCAAAATATGAGCAATATTTAACTCCCTTAAACCACGAAGGAATCTATATAACTCCGGATCGTTCTCTTAAGCATTCAGCTATTCTCAATACATGGAAGTATGCAAATAATAACTACCATGTATAAATGGAGAGAACCCAAAAGAATCTTCCCAGTTTTGGCCGCTCAAAGGAAATTGCACCAGAAAGTAAATTCGAGTTTTTTCTAATTGCTTAAAAAGAAATCAAATTAACTAAATGGATTTGTTTTGGTAAGTGGATGAGTAAAGCAGAAATTAAGGTTAAGAAATTACCACAACCGAAAACTAAAACTGATTTATTCACCTGTACTCATCCTTTCAATCCCTTAGACTCATGTTTAGCAATCAAGTCATTAGTCATGATGTGGTAAATATGCCTCGAGTTAGTGTGATTCAAAATGTGCAAATGCGAGGGGAATATTACTTCTTAGATGATATCAAAGATGTAAAACTTCCCAAACAAATGCAATACCTTTTTCGGAGCTAATTACTTGCCAAAGCGTTTACGACTCTTCTTGATTTTAGGAGCGTGTAAAGGCATTAATTCAGCCATAATTACACCACGGTTTTGTAACCTTAACTTACGATTTCGCTCGCGTTGATAAGTGGCTATTTCTTCTACATGGGGATGGTCTGGATCTATTTATACTGTCAATCTCTCTTAATTTTCATTATTTATTTACAAAATGTGTCAGACTGGAAAAAATATGCCCCATAGTCTCATCCTTAACATTACTCCGCAATCTCCCATCTACCCCAATTTTCTCACCGGCAGACATTACCACGCCCTATTCCTTAATCTGGTTAGTTATGTTGATAGAAAATTAGGAGATTACCTACACGAATCAAATGCTAATAAAGCTTTTACGCTCTCACAATTGCAGGTAAAAAATAGGCATAAAACTCAATCTCACACTTTGCAATATGCGCATCAAGATGCTATTTCTGCAGGTACTTCTTGTTGGTGGAAAATATCTTTATTAGATGACAATTTATTTAGTCAACTTACACCCTTGTGGTTAAATATTAATCCTGAACAACCTTGGCATTTGGGTTCAGCTAATTTATATATTACCAGCAGTCAAGGTACTCCTCAATCTACTCGACCTTGGGCTAATACTTGTAGATATAACCAACTGTATGAACTAGCAAGTGAAACAGACCGCAATCTTAATTTCATCTTTTCTACACCTGTAGCTTTTCGTCAAGGTTTATTTGATAATGCTTTACCAACCAGGGAATCTGTATTTAATAGTCTTCTCAATCGGTGGAATAAATATAGTGGTATTGAATTAAATAATATTCCCCTTGAATCAATTTACCCTAGTGCTTTTAATATCAGAACTGAGGTTATTGGCAACTATAAAAATAAGTTTATTGGCTGTTTAGGCGAAATTAGCTATCGCATTCTTGGCAATGTAGAAACAATAGGGATTAAGCAAATTAACGCTTTAACTAATTTTGTGTTATATGCAGGAATAGGACGTAAAACAACAATGGGAATGGGAATGGTGAGAAGAAGGTCACAGGGAACAGGTGACAGGTGACAGGTGACACCGAAGAAGGTAAGAGAGAGTTAATAAGTTAGAGGTAAATCTAAATAAGGGAAGAGGAATTTTTTATGAAGATTGAATCACATCTAGATTTAATTGTGTGTGTGGCGAAAATCAATATATATGGTAGTTAGTATATATCAGTTAGCTTCTGCATTTCCGAATACAGAAAGAAGTGTATAGAAAGAAGTGTATGGTTTAACTTCACAAATTACCCCTTCTGCTGCATCTGTTCCAGCAAATATTGCAGAAGGCCATGCACAAGGAACAACTAACAACTTTTTTGTGTATAGCTAAAGGTTCATTAATGGAAACAGAAACTTTTTTAATGCTGGCAGTTAGGTTAAATTATCTAAATCCAGAACAAGCAAATCCTACAACATTATCTCAAATTACTGAAATTACTAAAATGCTCACTTCTCTCCGTTATCGAATCTTAAATACTCCATAAGTAATTCTCTTCCTACTGTTACCTCTTAACTGATACCTCTTCTGATTAACTATGATTGAGCAAAACAAAACTAACTTTCTTCGTAAGGATTCAGGTCTAAGGTAGAGGGATTAAAGAAGGTGTATGGAAAGCAGAGTGAACCATGGCTTTCATAGGTTGGTCAAAAAACTCAATTAGAGAAAGTGCTTGATGGCGACAAGTTTGTATAACCGTCAATAAATTGGCAGGATGTTGGAATAGCTCCAGAGAAAGAGAACCACCAGAGACTTTTCCCTGTGTCAGTGCTAAACCTAACCTTGGTTCAGCTAAATTATGATCAAGGTCTATTACCTAAGGAAGGTAAAAGTTTACCAGGTTCCCCTGGGGCTTGATCAATGAATGAATGGAAGATTCAACTTTTGGTTGAAACTAGGATGGGCAAGTCAAGAACTCATGAAGGTTTTGGGTTTGTGGGAATAAAGGGTAGTTTTTAAAACCTTCATCTATGAGGTCCATGAATTTTGTGCCAATTTCTTGGTGATTGAAGCCAGGAATCTTGATTAGTGTCTTGAAGTGACGGGGTAGGGTAGAGATGTGCCTGACATTTCTGTTGAGCTGTGACCGCATAACCGTTATAGGCAGTAAAGTCATCAGAACTGAGTACACCAGAGTAACTTGAACCCACAATGGATTCTAATTCGCCAGGAAAACGAGTATCAGACCCATGAAATAAAGGGAAGTCACTATTGGTAAAAATCCATAACCACATTGTTTCACCCCTTTGAGTACCCAGGGTGTTTCATCCCCAAGGATATGAGGCTGGGTTTGTTTTATCCACTGTTTGAGGCTATGAATACTTTGAGCCACTGGACCATCTATTCCTTCATTGGTACCTACTAATGTTCCCACTCCAATTTCTATTTGACCCAGTGCCCACAACAAGAAGTATTCTTTTTCATAGGGTCAATAGCCCTAGTTATTGATCCATCCCAAACAAGATTGTAGTGTGATTTCTATATGTTGTACCGATACTATCTCTGGTGACCAGTGTGCCCTTTGTGTTTCCCCACACACACTGCACATCCACGTATATCTTTCATATTCTACTATTTGGATTGGCCTGTCCACCAACTCCCCTAGTTGTTGTGTTTGGATTTTTATTGGTTCGCCAAACAATTGACCCTGAGCTCACCATCCACACACTTGCCGTCCCACTATCTCAAATCTATTCTATCTACTCCACTAAACACCTTTCTCGTTTTTCCCCTATGCCCTGGTTGTCCTCCTGGTTTCCGTTTTCGTGTCTGCTTCTCTTCTGGTTTCTCTTCTTGTTTGTTCTCGGTTTTTTTCAGGATGTCTCCCAAGGGTGGTTTGGATCATGTTATGGTCTCTAAATCTCTACTGACTTTGAGTTTCTCTATTTCCTTTTCCAGTTCTACTACTCTATTTGTTAGGTTCTCTATACTTTTCCCCTGGTCAATAATGATTTCTACCAGTTGCTCTGTTCCCAACTTCTTCAATATCTCTCTGTCTGGTTTTGGTGGCAGCTTCTTTTCCATAACTGGTATATTCTGCCTCACTTATCACACTTGTCAATACCCCAGCACCTGAATCCTTACAAAAATACCGTCAAATTTTGATGCGTTGTCAACGAGAATCTGATGTTGATTTATCTCCATATAATATATATCACTCGTATTGGACAAACAATTACACCTTACACAGCAAGAGTTTCAGCTATTTTTGCTCTTGACACGATTCCTGAAATGGACTATCATCAGAGCATCCGCCCAATCAAACCTTAAAAACTATATAATTTGAAATTTCAAATAATCCCTAATAGGGATTGAAACCATCTTGATACGCCATACTATTTCTCCTTTGATTAGTTGAAATTTCAAATAATCTCTATTAGGGATTAAAACTGAAGAATATAATTAATTTAAATTAGCTGGAAAGATATCAAATCCTCCTATTTACATTAGGTCTGAATAAGTCCTAAAAAGAGTTCAGTATTTTGTGTTTTTATGTTGTATTCGAAACTGTTAATTTTCATTAAGTTACCTTTTAATACAATCAAAAGGCAGAATAGAAATTCTGCCGTGTGGCACATGAATTACCAATAAAAGATATTTATTATCAATGAATTAAGAGGACAACCTCTTAATAAAACCAGTAACGTAAGTGAGGTAAATAATCATGTCAAATCAAATAATCATGTTTGATTTACTAGAAGAACTATCCATAGAGGCACAAGAATTATTAACTGGAGGAGAAAATACATCACCATCAAGTGGTCTTCCGGGTACAGGCAATCAGTCAAACCCACCTGGAACAAGCAATCAGCCAAACCTACCTTATAATACAGGACGTAAAGGAGCTACTGGGTATATAGTTCCTGACGACAACCCAAATAATTACTACACCTGGAGACTCGATAAGCCATTCTAAGCTTCACAAATAGCAAGTAAAGTAATAACAAACAAAGTCCCCCGTTTTTTGCGGGGGATTGCCTAAACAGATAGAACTATCGTACTATCATATTAATCTTTCTTTCATATTAATGATTCTTAATGTGCGATTACTCTAAGAGAACTGCACAAAAACAAATGCCCAATGTCATTCTGAACGTTCGCGGAGCATCTCTCAAAGAAATAGTGAATAATCTCCGAGATGCTTCTTTTCATTATGGCTTACGCCACGCTTCGCGAACGCTTCAGCATGACAAGACAGGAACATTTATTTTGTGGCTTACTCTTACCCTACAATTTCTTTTATCGTCTTCCTTGAATTTCGTCAAAAATAGCACCATCATCAAAAAACTTCTTCTGCACACCATCCCAACCCCCCAAACTACCAACAGTATAAAGTTGGGAAATCTTAGGAAACTTACTCTGCACCTCCTTCGCTACAGTCGAATTAACCGGTCGAAAACCGACCTTAGCAAACTCACGCTAGGCTTCAGGCGTAAACAGAAACTTCACAAAAGCTTCCGATACCTCACGAGTACCGCGTTTATCAACATTCTCATCAACCACAGCCACAGGAGCATCTATAGAAATATTAATTATATCTCTTGCAGAATTAATTTTATGTTATAAAAATGGGGAGTTGTGCTTGTTTTAGCCAAAAGTTAGAGTTACAGGATTATGTTTGAATTAGGGATCCCAAAGAACACCAAAAATACATAAAATCTAAAACTCTCAATAATACCACAGAAACAATTTTCCAAGAGGTCTATTGCTGGAACGTCATAAGACACACTGTTTTACCCTGTTGCGCCGCCAAAATCACCTCATTTTCATAACTTAGCAGCACATCATCTTGCCCTTTCTTGTAAAACACAACACTAGATTCTCTAGAATCCTTGGGTAAAACCGCTACATTTCTAAACACCTGACTCACAAAATTAATAGCCTAACTTTCATTACCACCATTTTTACCAACCGCACCCCACAAAGCTGAAAAATCCCACCTTGCACCACCAGAAGTTTTGGGATTAACGGTAACAATTTTTACAGCTCCCTTAATTAAATCACTCCAAGTTTTAATCTTCCTAGGATTACCAGAACGAGTTTCCAAAGCCACCACAGAAAGGGTAACAATAGAATTATTGGGAGCATCTTTTTCCCAACCTGGGTTAATTAGACCAGCTTTTTCAATCTTTTTTGTATCCAAAGCCAACGCTAAAGGCACCACATCTGCGGGCAAGCCATCAATAACAGTACGGGCTTGAGAACCAGAACCGCCATCACTCTCGCTAATCTCCACGTCCTGTCCTTTTTCCCGTTTCCATTTAGCTACAAACTGGGGAATGATTTTGCTATAAGCAACCTTAGTCACTGCATAAGAAACCAAAGTAATTTCTACTTTCTTACCCTTTTGACTAATTAATTGCGTCTTTTGGGCTGTAGTACCCACAGATATAGGTAATGAAGTATTTGCACTTAAACCAATTGCTAATAATAGGGATGAAGCAGCAGTAGGGAAGAATTTCGCTAATTTTCCAGCGTTGTATGTCATGCGAGGTTTTGGGCTGGTATTTAAATAATCTACAGTAAGTTGGTAGGAAATATATAACTTGCTTACAGAAACAGAGATTATACAGAAACAGAGATTATTGAGATACCATTGGGAAAAGCAAACTCAAAATACAGATTATCTACCGGTGAATGAGTGTATTAGCTTTTATGGGTTGAAAACTACATGAGATAAAAAACTTTTATGTAAATACCGTAATTGCAGGAATATTTTGATGTCAGAAAAAACGAATGTCCCCTCAACCTGCTACAATCCCCATATTCCCTATCGTGAATGTGAAGTTTACCCTCAATAGATATCAAAAGGAGAACAGATAATGACTTTGTGGCAACGTCCACGACTACGAATAAACTCGTTTAAAAGCTTTCTTTCCCTGTTCTTAGTCGGCACATTCTTGAGTGTGGCCTTAGCAGCTTGTGGAGGTGGAAACCAGAATAATACCAATACTGACAATTCCACAGCTACCAAAAAACAGGATGTAGAAATCACCCTAGTCTCCTTTGCTGTCACCAAAATAGCCCATGAAGCAATCATTCCCAAATTTGTGGAAAAATGGAAACAAGAACATGGGCAGAATGTCAATTTTAAACAAAGTTATGGTGGTTCAGGTTCACAAACTCGTGCCGTTATTGATGGTTTACAAGCTGATGTTGTGCATTTAGCTCTAGCCTTAGATACAGACAAAATCGCCAAAGCAGGCTTAATTCAGCCAGGATGGGAAAAAGAATTTCCTAATAATAGTATAGTTTCTAAATCTGTTGCTGCTTTGGTAACTCGCGAAGGCAACCCAAAAGGTATTAAAACCTGGGCCGATTTAGCTAATGATGGTGTTAAATTAATTACAGCTGATCCCAAAACATCAGGAATAGCACGATGGAATTTCCTCGCTTTGTGGAACTCAGTCATTAAAACTGGAGGTGATGAAGCCAAAGCTACAGATTTTGTCACTAAAGTTTATAGAAATGTGTCTATCTTAACGAAAGATGCCCGTGAAGCTACTGACGTATTTTTCAAACAAGGACAAGGTGACGCTTTAATCAACTATGAAAATGAAATAGTCCTTGCACAAGACAAAGGGTTGAAAGTAAATTACATTATTCCTGATGTGAATATATCTATTGATAACCCCATTGCCATAGTTGATAAAAACGTAGATAAACATCGTAACAGAGAAGTAGTTGAGGCATTTGTTAAATACCTATTTACACCAGAAGCACAACAAGAATTTGCTAAAGTAGGATTTTGTGGTGTAGATGAAACAATCGCTAAAAGTCAAGAATTTGTTGATAAGTATCCACCCGTCAAAACCTTGGGTACAGTTCAAGATTTAGGTGGTTGGGATGCTCTTCAGAAAAAATTCTTTGATGATGGGGCATTATTTGACCAAATTCAAGCTAAAAAGCGGTAAGAGAACTCCACAAAAAGAAATACCCAATGTCATTCTGTATCCCTTCCGGACACTGCATAACAAGACAGGCTCATTTATTTTGTGGCTTACTCTAATTAATCAGTGGTCAGTTGCTTCCGGTAGTTATTTTCCGAGATTTTTGAATTTTTAATTATGACTGTATCTTCTGCTGTAGACACTAAGAATAAACCTTCTATTTGGAAGGTAGTTATAAATAATCTCATTAATTTACCCTGGACTTGGCGAATTACAATTATCTACTTAACTTTCATGTTATTTATGCCCATAGTGGCCATGTTTCTAAAAGTGAGTACAGAACCACCAGCAAAGTTTTGGGAAATTGCCACCAACGAGTTAGCATTAGCAACTTATAACGTTACCTTTGTTACTTCACTATTTGCTGCGGCTGTTAATGGTGTATTTGGTACTTTAATAGCGTGGGTTTTAGTCCGCTACGATTTCCCCTTAAAACGGATTATTGATGCCACAGTCGATTTACCATTTGCGTTACCAACATCAGTTGCAGGTTTAACATTAGCAACAGTGTACAGCGATAATGGTTGGATAGGTTCTTTATTAGCACCTTTGGGAATTAGAGTATCATTTACCCGCTTAGGAGTTGGGGTAGCAATGATATTTATTTCCTTACCTTTCGTGGTGAGAACTGTACAACCTGTACTGCAAGAAATGGAACAAGAAATTGAAGAAGCCGCTTGGAGTTTGGGCGCTTCCCAATGCCAAACTTTTACCAAAGTGATTTTACCACCTTTATTCCCGACAATTTTAACAGGTGTAGCTTTGGGTTTTTCCCGTGCAGTGGGAGAGTATGGTTCAATAGTGATTATTGCTTCTAATACTCCATTTCAAGATTTAATTGCACCAGTATTAATTTTCCAAAGATTGGAACAATATGATTATTCAGGTGCAACAGTCATAGGAGTAGTTTTACTCAGTATTTCTCTGGTTTTGTTAATAGCAATTAATTTATTACAAGCTTGGGCTAGAAGATATGACAACAGATAAACCAAATAGTTCTAAAAAGCAGAGGTATGTTTCTGGAGTTTTAATTGGTATCGCCGTCGGTTATTTATTTCTGGTGCAATATATTCCCGCCATTAATGTGTTTTACCAAGCCTTTAAAATAGGAGTTGGTCCATTTTTGGATAACTTGACAAGAACGGACTTTGTTCATGCAGCGTGGTTAACGCTATTATTAGCTGTGATTGCCATACCTTTAAATACCGTATTTGGTTTATGTGCAGCTTGGGCGATCGCACGTCACAAATTCCCCGGTCGTGCTATAGTCCTCAGTATCATTGACCTACCCTTCTCTATCTCCCCAGTCGTCGCGGGTTTAATGATAGTTCTCCTATATGGTAGACAGGGATGGTTTGGTCTTTGGTTACAATCCCATGATATTCAAATTATCTTTGCATTTCCGGGTATGGTCTTAGTTACAGCTTTTGTCAGTATGCCCTTTGTGGCTAGAGAAGTCATCCCTATCTTAGAAGAATTTGGCAAGGACCAAGAAGAAGCAGCAAGAACCCTTGGTGCAAATGATTGGCAAATATTTTGGCGTGTTACTTTACCGAGTATCCGTTGGGGTTTACTCTACGGTTTAATCTTAACAAATGCCAGGGCAATGGGTGAATTTGGGGCAGTTTCTGTGGTCTCTGGTAACATTGCTAGTCGTACCCAAAGTTTACCCTTGTTTGTAGAAGATGCCTATAAGCAATATGAAACAGAAGCTGCTTTTTCTGCGGCAGTATTGTTAGCATTTCTAGCTGTTGTTACTTTAGTATTGAAGGAAATTTTAGAACGTAAAACCCACATTAAAGACGTTGAATAATTGGTGTTATTTTTCCGTTAAGAGATACAGCGAAAAGAAATCCTTAACCTTTACCAAAACCGATTTATAACTCACAGGTTATTAACTGAATATTATTGGAATAATTGGTAATTAGACCTCTTGCAAAATTGTTTCTGTGGTATGATAGAGAGCTTTAGATTTTATGTGTTTTTGGTGTTCTTTGGGCTCCCTAATTGAAAGATAACCGTGTAACTCTAACTTTTGGCTAAAACAAAGACAACCCCGGATTATACCATCAAATCAATTCTGCAAGAGGTCTATTGTAAATTCGTAATTAGTCAGGAGGTAGTTATGAGTAATGACAATAGCCTTACCCATCAACGAATTCGAGTCAGAATTACTAAAAATTATCATCAAGAACCTGTAATTTCTCGTCTTGTCTCAGAATATGGTTTGACTGTCAATATCAAAGCCGCATTTTTGGGACAAGATACCATCAGTGACGGTTGGTTTGACCTAGAATTGCAAGGCACAGAAGCACAAATTCAAAATGGATTGGCGTATTTTGAGCAATTGAAATTAGAAATCTGGGATGAAAGTAGAATAGGTAATTGGTGAGTTACAGCATGAGTCAGGAATCAGGAGTAAAACTCTCTTACTGTATAGGTTTCAATTTAGATTCTGTACTTCATTGATCTGTAATCTGCTGTAATTATTTTACTTACCAGTAAGGGTTTAGCAATTGCTAAACTCCTACTAAGAAATTAATCAATTTTGAGTTTTATCAAGTCAAACAAACCCAGTTATTCACCTTCAAAAGCGCCCATTCTAGGATTTTTAGAAATATTTTGTTGTTCTTCTACAAGTTCTTCAACTGCATAGACATCAGGGCAAAGAGTCGTGCCATGTTCTTAAGCATCAATACCGATTTGATTTTATCAGCTTCAGAATCAACATGCAATCTACCAATAGGCTTGAGTCCAGCAAACATTAAAAAGGCAAACGCTACGGTAAAAACTGTGATAGCGGGACTGAAACAAAAGTTAAGAGTAAAGAGGAGTATAATGGGATTTCGGTGTAGCTTTCACGTTAAAAGAAGCTGATGAAAGAAACCACTGCCGCAGCAATGGCACCATGGTTTGAAAGATGGTGTTAAAGGTTTGATGATGTATTTACTCATAAAGGGGAAAGAACAGAGTTTAGACATTATTTAGGGGGATGATTGGGTAAAAGTGAGAGAAAAAACCTATTTTAAATGGCAGAGAATGCCCTAGGGGTGAGCTACCAAAGATTACACCACGTTTTAAATGAAGCACCTTGGTCAAGTTCCCAAGTTAATGACCGTCGCTTAGAGATGATGAACAAGTGTAGTCAGAGGAGAATCACCAGAGGATTTAGCTTAATAATTGAGGATTATGACCATAGAAAAACGGGGAATTTTAGGGATGGAGTAGGAAGACAATATATTGGAGAAATTGGGACAAGGGATACTGGAATAGTAGTAGTAACAACACATACGTCTATAATGATGGCAGTAAAAGCTTACCATTACATATAGAGTTATATCACCACGGTAATTCTTTAGCCAAAGGGAAATAAGACCCTCTATTTGAGAACAAACCTGAGTTAGGAATTAAATTAATAGATCTGACCTTAAGCCGGGGTTATCAACCACGAATAGTAATTATAGATGCTGGATATGGCCACAATACATCTTTCTTATTAAAGATAGAAAATCGGAATTGAAAGTATTGAGGAGGATTAGGTAAAAATCCCAAAGTCCTTGCCAGTGACCAAGAGGATAGTCCACAAATAATTAGGTTAGATGAATTAGTACAAAGTTTACCCCAAGAGGCTTTTACAGAAATTCAACTGGAGTTAGATAAAACCAAAACATTATGGGTAGTAACTAAAGAAGTAGAAATATCAGCCTTAACTGGAAGGGGCAATATTGCTATCGTCATCAACGGTTCTACTTTCTCCCAAGCCACTGATATTGACTACTTTATGACCAATGTTTCTTCATCAATTGTCACACCCCAATGGATAGTTTATACATATTCTCAAAGCAATTGGGTAGAAGTTGTTTACAGGGAAGCCAAGGGATGGTTAGGACTCAACGAATATCAAGTTGGAGATAACAGCAGTTGACTGCGCCATTTTATTTTGGTTTTCTGTGCCTACACTTTTATTCTTTGCCATCAGTGGACTGGAGGATTAAGACCAAGGTGGGCTAAGAAACCTTTGAATACTTTTACTGCAGCTTTAGAAGCGTTGAGAACAGCCATATCTTTTCTATTTATTGATTGGTTCAACTGGAATCCGGACGTGTTTCCTTCTTATCAAGCCAGTTTGGGTTACATTTGGGCTTTATTTTTGTTTACGTCCCGATAGCAACTAAACCCAAAATTTGCACACCCAGCAAATTAAAGCCACCACCTAAAAAGAGTCCAGCTTTTTTGTTGAGAGTCAGTTCTGCTTGAGCAAATAAACCAACGGCTAAAGTACCCATGATGCCATTGATACCGTGAACCGCAAAGGGACTGACTGAGTCATCAATATGCAGTGATTGAATTACAATACCTAGAATTACTAAAATTCCACCGATTAAACCGATTAAAACCGCAGCTCAAGGCGCAACAAAGGTACAACCCGCTGTAATCCCTACAAGTCCAGCTAAGGAACCATTGAGACAATAAACTAAATCCCACTTAACCCAATACCTTAGCCAAAATAAAAGACTACAGAAATTTTGGCCAAGTCGGCAAAATTAAACACACATAAGCGTTTCGCCTAAAAGCTAGTTTGTAATCTCAAACCCTTATACTGCAGTTAATACGTTAAAAAACACTTCTAGGAAACCTGGAAGGAATTTTTAACACTGATTGTTTTTGCCAAGCCTCAAAGAAATGGGAGTTAATGGTTAAAGCATCATCAACTCACCCTCCTATTTTGGCGACGGTATTGATTTACCATAACGGAAATATTGGAAAAGCATTCCCACAAGAGCGCCAGCACCAGCACCAGCACCAAGGGTGGTATTGAGTGTGACTAAACCAATTAAGCCAGGATTAGCAGTACCCAAGGTTGAAGCAGGGTTGAACCCGTACCAGCCTAACCATAAAATCATGGTTACCAAGGTTGCTAAACCTAAGTTATAAGTTATGTGCCAGTGGTAGTGTTCCCCAATGAGTACGTCCAGGACGGGGACCAAGTAAATAAGTACCAACTATCGCTGTCCAACCACCAACGGTGTGAACTACAGCACTACCAGCAAAGTTATGGAAACTCATTTTGGCTAACCAGCCGTTAGCATTCCAAATCCAGTGGACAATCAGAGGATAGCTGAATGCACCCATCATGTCGCTGTAAATTAAGTCACCAACAAGGTCAGTTCTTCCCGCCATTGAAGCTGTAGTAATTTTACTGGCTGTAGCTGCAAAGGCAAATTGGAAGAAGAACAAGGTATAAGCATTGAGGTTAGAAGCTATACCTAGTACACCACGACTAGGGAAGACTCCATCAGTGGGTAACTGACTCAGGAAAAAGGTATCTGTGCCAATGAAACCACCCACACTTGTACCGAAAGCAATACCAAAACTGACCCCCCACCAAGCCAAGATTGTGACGGCAGGATCAACAAAGTTTTTTAATAGGGCATTTATTACTCCTCTTTGTCGCAGTAAACCTGCTTCTAACATAGAGAAACCGGTTTGCATGAAGAAGACTAAAAACCCTGTTAGTAGTACCCAAGTGGTATCAATAGAAATTTGTAATCTTTTTGTTGTGCTGTCTAAAGAGTGCACTGTTTGTTGGCGGGTCAGATGCTTCTACAACTGTAGGAGCAAAAATCGCAAATACCATTGAGCCTATAGCTAGTGCTAGTAGGCCGTATAATAAGGGTCGAATACGTGGATTCATTGCTTTTTTCCTTGCTAGAAAAGCCTTAATTTATTTTCTTTTACTTACCCAAATAAGTTAAATGAATTGGCGTAATTACACAATATTTTTATAAAGGTGAAGAATCATTTTTTTGATGTTTTAGTTTTTAGAGGTTTTATATCTCCGCTCAAACACATTTAGTTTTAATAGCATAAGAGTCAGTATTACTTATCCTAAAAAGGATGAGGAGTTTGTTTTTATTAGGAATTTCCTCTCATTAAGAATGATCATTAGTCAAGATGCAATTTAGGATCTGGCACAACCCAGTTAATTGAATAATGAATAATTCCGAACGAGAATATACAGGAATTAGTTAGATTAACCGCTGTTTGCATTTGGTGACATTCAGTAGTAAATAAATTTGATTGTCTATTTAAAAAAGTTAAATTTTCTCTATCGATCAGGAAATACATTTTTTTCTGGTGATCTACAATGATGCTTCCCAAGAAAAAAAGCAAATTGCACTTCATCCTTATGCAATATAAGCATTTGCAACTCGTGAAGGTCTACAAGGGTAGTTAAATTAATCAATATGGAAAAAGGTAATATTCGTAAACTATGTTATAGCAGGAGTCAGGAGTCAGGAGTCAGGAGTCAGTAGTAAAACTCTTTTGCTGTCTAGGTTTCGATTTAGATTCTGTACCTCATTGATCTGCAATCTGTTCTATATAGTTTGCTATTAGCTTGATAATAATTAAAACATCTGCTGTAAATATTTTTGATAGCCTAATTCTTCTAGTTTGCTTTGTTTGTCCATCACCATATCACATAAGCTTTGGCGGTATTGCTGGACTTTTTGCAGCAATTCTGGTTGGTGAGTAGCGAGAATCTGCACTGCTAAGAGTCCGGCATTTTTGGCGTTACCGATCGCTACCGTAGCTACTGGTATTCCCACAGGCATTTGGACAATGGAATACAGAGAATCCACACCTTGTAAATTACGAGTAGCTACGGGAACACCAATCACAGGTAATGGAGTTAAAGATGCTACCATACCAGGGAGATGGGCTGCACCACCAGCTCCAGCGATAATAACCTTAAGACCTCGTTGGTGTGCTCTTTGAGCATATTCCACCATGCGTTCTGGGATACGATGGGCAGAGACGATCGCCACTTCGCATTCAATCCCAAATTGTTCACAAACTGCGATCGCATCTTTCATTATGGGCAAATCAGAATCACTGCCCATGATAATACCAACTTGAAGGCTCATAGAATTTTAGATTTTGGATTTTAGATTTTAGATTAATTGGCCATGTTTACAGCAATGAGAGCAGAAAGCCCACTATTTAAACCCTGAAAGCCAAAAATATTTCAGGGTTTAACGTCCTTTAGGGGTGGGATGAATGTGACTGCGGCTAAAGCCGCAGTCACATTGTCAGTGTGTTTTCTTGTTGGCAAAATGGTAATTAATTAGGGTAACTGATGTTGCCTTGTGTCTATACTTTCCCGGCATATAAAAATTTGTGTAAAGCGATGGGCAATAGCTTGCAGCTACCAACTATACCATGATACTCTGGTTATTCAGAACTCAAATCGAAGCAATGTATGGTTGTCAACAAAATTGAATTAATCCTGATGACAATTTGAAGGCTATTTTTGAGTTTATTTGTTCAGAGTCCCACAAGTTAAGCAACTGTGGCATTTATTATGCAAGACAAATATAGTCTAAGACTAGAAAGATTATCGGTAAATATGATTTAGAGGTAGAGTATAAAGCGAATAAACATTACCAAGCTTTGTATTATCAAGGTGCACAGCAAATTCTCAGAAGTGTTTTTGAGTCTTTCAAATCGTCTCAAGAATTAACAAAATTATATTCTCAATGTCAAATAGAAAACAAACCAAAAGTACCCACCTATAGAAAAAAACTGGTTTGTCTTGAGTTAACTATCCCAAAGAAACCTTGAGAATATTAGATGGATTCATTAGAGTTCCCTTGGAGAGTAAGGTAAGTTGTTCTTCTGGAAGAATCCCACCCCTTTAAGGGGTAGGATAAGTCAAAATCGTTGAAGATTAAGCTGTTTCTGGCTAAGGTAATGACCAAAGCAACACCAAATCCGATCCTGTCAAACGTAGATATTATCAATGCAAGAGTACCCGGTTATCAAGATTTGCAGATGATTTGGGTCAATGAAAACGGGATCATTGAGCAAATTTTGCCCATGGGTATAGTCTGCAAAAGAGTTTCACCAGGAGATTTACAAATTTTAGATGTCGTGGGTGATTGGATTTCTCTAGGTGGCGTTGATTTGCAAATTAACGGGGGACTAGGTTTAGCATTTCCTGACCTGATGGTAAAAGATACCCCCATGTTAGATGAAATATCGCAATTTTTGTGGCGAGCAGGTGTAGATGCTTACTTACCCACCTTAGTGACAACCTCTGTAGAAAGTATCCAGCGAGCGATGGCCATCATCTCCAACTATACCCAAAACTCAGGCGCGAAAATTCTCGGAGTCCATCTCGAAGGCCCATTTTTGAACTACGGTAAACGTGGCGCACATCCAGCAGAATACCTACTACCGTTGACCATGAATGAAGTCAAGCGGGTTTTAGGTGATTACGCCTCAGTTGTCAAAATCATCACCTTAGCACCAGAATTAGATCCCACCGGTGAGATTATCACTTATTTACGTTCCTTGGGCATCACAGTTAGTTTAGGCCATTCCCAAGCCACAGCCGAACAAGCACAACTCGCCTTTGACGCAGGTGCAACAATGGTCACTCATGCCTTCAACGCCATGCCACCATTACATCACCGTGAACCAGGATTATTAGGTGCAGCCATGAACCATCCCGATGTGATGTGTAGTTTTATCGCTGATGGGCAGCACGTTGTGCCCATCATGTTAGAAATACTCCTCCGTGCTAGTAAAGGCTTATTTCTTGTCAGCGATGCCCTTGCACCTTTAGGATTACCAGATGGCGTGTATCCTTGGGATAATCGGCACATTGAAATTACTAACGGTACAGCCAGATTATTTGATGGCACGTTATCAGGAACAACTTTACCCCTATTAACAGGAGTACAAAACTTAGTGAAATGGGGAATTTGTGATATAGAAAAAGCCATTTTCCTGGCTACAGATGCACCCAGAGAAGCAATAAATGTACCAAAACTTAGTCCCAATCAACCTGCTAGTTTATTACGTTGGTATTGGGATGAAAATACACGAGAACTGTCTTGGAAACGGATAATTGCTAATTAGGTCTTGCTGATAGCGTAGCGTGGTGTTAAGCCATATAAACAGAAAACCTTTATAAATCAAGAGTTTCAGGGGTTGAAAAGGTGAATAAGGTGCGGTGAATAAGGTGCAAGGAATAAGCCTTGAAACCATCAAAACCCAATTTTCTGCGTCACTGGCAATAGCATAGCGTGGCGTAAGCCATAGCCAATCACTTTCCCAGATTCAAGACTATTCTTACCTCCTTCTAATTCTCCCTCCTGACTCCTGACTCCTAGCCCTTATGAATCCCCCAGCTAGAAGCCATGGGGAGTTGTCAATCCTTCTAATTCTTCATCACTCAACTCATATAACTGACGCAATTTTTCTAACTTATCTTTATGAGCTTGCCATAAACCACGTCCTGAAGCTTCCAACATTCTCCCCAAAATATTTCTAAACGCCTCAGGATTTGCTTTGCGTAATTTTTCTGCCATTTCTGGATCTAAAGCATAAGTATCTGCGGCTTGATCATAAACCCAATGATCTCGAAAATCAGCAGTACCACCCCAACCTATTAACGCTGTCATGCGTTGGGAAATTTCAAAAGCACCACCAGAACCTTGATTAGCCATTGCATTAGCCCATTTGGGGTTTAACAACTTAGTCCTGTATTCCATCCGCAATAAATCATCTAAATTCCTAGGTGTGGTATCTTTAGAAAAACTTTCCACAAAACTAGCTGTCACCTTTTTCCCGCTTTGCTGTTCTGCGGCTTTTTTCAATCCCCCAGTATTGGCATAATATTCCTGAATATCGGTTAAACCATATTCTACCGAATCTATTTCTTGAACAATGCGATCACTCGTTTTTAATAATGTTTGCAAAACTTCTGGTCTTGGTTGTCCCTTATCCTGTCTTCCATAACTAAAAACATTACGACTTTCCCAAATCTTCCCTAAATCATCCCCAGAATCCCAGTTACCATCCACAACTCTGTCATTCACCAAAGAACCAAAATCACCAGATGGGTTAGAAAAAAATCTCGCTGAAGAATTCTCCACCCCTTGCGCTTTTAAAACCAAAGCGTGTTTCCTAATAAAATTCATTTCCTCCGGTTCATCAGCACCAGCAGCACGTTGAAATAAATCATCCAATAACTCAATAATATTTACAAAACTATCACGGAAAATACCCGATAGATTTCCTAACACATCAATCCTAGGATGTCCAACTTGTTTCAGAGGTTTCAAATCATATCTTACTATTCTTCCCGTTCCCTCCTTCACAGGTTCAGCACCAACCAATTCCAAAAGAACACCAAGAGATTCACCCTTAGTTTTAATAGCATCCAAACCCCATAACAAAACCGCCACAGTTTCAGGATACTTCTTATTTTCCTCTAAATGCTGAGAAATAATTTTCTGAGCAACTTCCTTACCCCTGTCAAAAGCAGCAGGAGAAGGCATTCTATAAGGATCTAAAGCATGAATATTCCTCCCCGTTGGTAGCACACCCGCACCATCCCTTAACAAATCACCACCAGGTGCAGGAGGAATATATTCACCATTTAAACCCCGCAGAAGATTCGTCAACTCATCAGTAGATTGATTTAACAAACCTGTAATTACTCTTTCTCCCTCCTCTCTTTCTTCGCGTCTTTGTAGTTCATTCTCTTTACCAAAAAAAGCATCCAAATAACCAGCTAACTCCTCCTGATTTGGTGCTTCACCCAAAACGTGCAAACCAGAAGAAAAAAGCCGATTTTCTAACACCTGTAAATACTCATACAACTTCACTAAATAATGAGTAAAAGCATGACCACTAAACATTCTGACATTTTCCGGGGTAAAAGGAATACCCAACCTTTTTGCATCATCAAAAGGACAATCAACATCCAAACCAGTATCAACAATTTTCTTACAAATCCCTTCCTTCAGCACATAATTTCTTTCCGTATCTTCCCGATACTCAGAAATTAAATCACGTAAATTCACCAAGTCCTTATATAAACCAGCACGTCCATAGGGAGGAACATTGTGAGAAATTAACACCCCATAACCACGACGTTTAGCTAAAATTGATTCAGAAGGATTATTAGCAGCATAGATATAGAGATTCGGCAGATTTCCTAACAAAATATCCGACCAAGAATAACCCGTATTTCCTAAAGGGGAACCTGGCAACCATTCCACAGTTCCGTGCATTCCGAAATGAATTACAGCATCAGCTTGAAAATCATTTTGCAGCCATTTATAAAAAGCTGCATATTGGGGATGGGGAGTTAAATCTCGCTCAAATATTAACCGCATTGGATCACCTTGAATACCCAAAGGTGGTTGTACACCTATCCACACATTTCCTAACTGCACACCACCAATATTAAACTCATCACCATAAGTTTTAATGCCGCTACTAGTGAGAGATTTCCATTGTTTTTCAATCCAGGATGTTTGCAGATATCCTAACCATTTTTCTAAGGTTCGTGCATTGACTGTTGTGATATTTTTTATGTCATGTTCTAGGTGTTCAAGCACAGGATTAATTTCATCTGCTTCTTTAACTTGACGAATTAGATCTTCTCCATCCTCAGGAATTTCACCAACTTTATAACCTTCTCCCTTAAGTGCATGAAGTAATTTAATTAAACTGCGAGGAACATTTAATAATGCAGCAGTTCCTACCGCACCATAACCAGGAGGAAACCCATATAAAATAATAGCAATCTTCCGATTTTGTGGTGGTAGTTCTCGCAGTTCTACCCATTTCTTTACTCTATTAATTAAACGCTGTACTCTTTCAGGAACTAAATAAATATTTTCTCCGACTAAACCACCTAAAGGAATAGTATCAATTGCTCCATCTAATTCAGGAAGCGCATATAAAACTACACTTTGTAAACCACCAATTCCTTGACGAGTCCATGAATAAATATCTTGAATTAATAGAGGTGCAGCAACAATATAAGGTATATTTTTAGCTGTAAGAATGCGTTTAGCAACTTCTATTTGTCTACCTGCTTCCATTGAACCAGCAGGTCCACCAACTAGGGGAAAACCAATAGTAGAGATTAGGGCATTAACCTTTACTGCTTCGGCTGAAAGTGAAGGAGTTTCTATATTTCCTTGTTGTCTTTGTTGGCTTTCATATTCAGTCGTTATCCAGTCGCGTACCACAACATGACCTTCAACACCATTAATAAAAATGGGTAAAGGTATTAAACCTGCTGCTTCAAATTTTGTAATTAGTTGGGGAATATAGGTTTGTTTACTAATAACGTGCTTACGATAAAGTAAAATACCGACGATGGGGGACTGGTTACTGGGGACTGGGGACTGGGGATAAATACGTTCTGCCTCATGCCTTCCACTTCTCTTTTGATACCATTCTAAATATGCTTTTGGTGATGTAAAAAAACCTTGATATTCAGGATGTAGTAATCCCATATTTGGGGTTTCAATGGGTGCGGGTATATCACCAATTTTTAAATCTAAATATTTTTCTGCCAGTATCCAAAATAACGCGGCTACGTTTTCTTTTCCTCCTGCATTCCAGTAACCGTAAATAATTAACCAGTTGCGTAAATCTTGAACTCTTTGTACTGGTACAAGTTTTAATAACTTTGGTCCAATTTTTAAGAAACTTATATAACTAGCAAGTTTATCTTCTTCCTTACCGTTACTGAATTTGTCAAGGATAAATTTAATAGGCTTTGGCATTCCTTTGGGTTTATCACCGATGGAAAACGCTCCTATTTTCGTCAAACTCATTAATTCTAGTGCTGACTCAAAAATCAGCCGGATGGGTATATTGGCGATGTGTTCACGCAACCATAAAACTTGGTCATAATCAAAGATTAAGCTGCCGAAAAACACATCTGCACCTTGGAGTGCGGCTTGTACTTCGTTAGGGTTAGTGGTAATGTTGCGATCGCTAAACACGCGAATATCCAACTCTGGACAGGGAGAACTAGCTAAAAAAGCCGCTTTTCGGTACAACTCAGCATTAAATGATTCAAAGCCAGCAATCAAGACAATTCGTTTCATGGACTTCCGCTACAAAATAATTCTTTACTCTGATCTTAAACATTGTTGCGGTTTTATGGTGGAATATCTACCTATTGCTATAACCAAAAAGATCTGAAATGCCAATTCCCATAAATTGCAAATCAGCACTAATATACATACAATAGGGAACATCACCAGATAGGCAAAATCGGCATTTTTTCCCTATTTGGAAAGTAAGTTGAGGACACCAAGATGAAATTTGGCATTGATATGGGTCATAATTGCCCCCCAGACACCGGAGCAAAAGGCATTAAACTTGAAGATAACTTAACTGTAGAGGTAAGTACTAAAGTTATAGCTAAGTTAAGAAGTTTAGGCCATGAAGCAATATCCTGTAAGCCAGATAGAGCCGATTCAGTCAGTCAATCACTTGGTAGACGTTGTAATATAGCTAATAGGAACAAAGTTGATATTTTCGTTTCTATTCATTTTAATGCCTTTAATGGACAAGCTAATGGCACAGAAGTATTTGCCCAAACCGATGCTGGTAGAAAAATTGCCCAACCTGTATTAAATGAAATTCGTAAGTTAGGATTTTTTAGTCGCGGTGTCAAGAATGGCTCCCACTTATACGTCATTAAAAATACAAATATGCCTGCTATTCTCATAGAATGTTGCTTTATTGATTCAGCCAAAGATATGCAACTATATGATGGCGAAGCAATGGCTAGTGCAATAGTCACAGGATTAACAGGTAAAGTAGCATCTGCACCTGTAAACGCAGTTAAAGATGAAGAACAGAATACAGACACTAGTATTTTGAGATTGCAAAAAGCCTTAAATCAACTCAACATCACCGATAAAAATGGTAAGCCTTTGGATGAAGATAACTTTACAGGCCCAGCAACAACCTCCGCTGTTGAAAAATTTCAAAAAATGGCAGGGATCATCCCATCAGGAATGGCAAATAGCACAACATGGAATGCAATCAATCAAATCTTATCAAAACGATTAGTGCAAGGAAATCAAACCAGTGGACCAATAATTAGATACTTGCAATATCGTGTTGGTGCTGATCCAGATGGTATCTATGGGCTAAACACAGAAGCAGCAATTAAGAAATTTCAACAACAAAATGGTTTAACCGCTGATGGAATTGTTGGTGCTCCGACTTGGCAAAAATTAATAGGTTAGTTTGAGAATGGGATGCGGGGTTTAGGGAGACAAATCAAGTCACCATTCAACAACTTCTGCAGCCTACAGCCCTATTTCCTCAGGGAGTGCATAAACCAAAAAAGGTCAATCTATAAGTCAGTGAAGGGAAAAAATGCCAAGCTAATCTGACACTTTAGGAGTATGACCATGAAATTACGTCACTTTACCAACTCTTTCTTAAGAGCTACTGTCCTACTAACCACCACATTACCAGCCTTTGCAGGTCCATTTGAAATCAAGCCTGCGGGTGTTTTCTCTCCAGCAGTTGTTACCCCTGGAAAAGTTATAGGAAATGGAACACCCAGCACATCCACTCCTAGCAACCCAGTTGGTAAAAGTGAAATTCAAGGTTTAGGAGATCATCAATCTTAGGTTAATCCTAATACTCTTGCTAAAGACCCCCGTGCTTTATGTAGTGATGTTGGTTTAGATAATAACACTCCACTCGCAATAGTTCCAGCAAAATTGCCTTAGCAACCTCTACCAGCAATCGTTCTAGTTCTTCCAGCAGTCATAATGATGGTGGTGGTCGTGGTGTTAGTTTCTCAGGTATAGGAGTTAGTGGTAGTGGATCTAGTCAAGGTAGTAAAAATCAAAGTCAATCTCATGACGATCGCAACAACCGCACAGAAGAAAATAGTAGCATTTCTTCAACAGTGGCTCAAGGTAAAAATTGTGATACTTTCGTTAATTTTGCTGCTGCTAGAGATATGAACTATCAAGATAATCTTACCAAACGTTATGAAATTAAAACTGGTCGTCGGGGACAGCAGGTGAATCAACTACTAGAGGATAAATAAGGGAATTGATAATTATTAACTGGTGATGGGTGATTGGTAAAATTTCTCCTCCATCACCTTACTTATTTTGAGGAAAAATAAACAATGAAAAACTCAATAGGAGGGATAATATACCTCTTGCAAAATTGTTGCTGTGGTATGATAGAGAGTTTTAGATTTTATGTATTTTTGGTGTTCTTTGCGATTGCTAATTTAAATATAACCGTGTATAACTTTAAAATATAATTAAAATCACTATTGGCTAAAACAAAGACAACGCCTGTTTATAACATAAAATTAATTCTGCAAGAGGTCTAATAATTTCCCTCAGTACCATGTTATGTCTATCCATAAAATCTATTACAAACGCCCAAACACCATCTCGCTCAATTCCTGACTCGGAAATTCTCCCATATATGCTAGATAATCCCCAGAATAATTCATCAGTGCAAGTGCGTTGTGTATCTCATCAAACACAGGAAACAAACAGAACAAGATGCATCATCAGAGATAAGTAGGTGGGCGGAAAAATTTATAACTATGTCATGGCGAATGCAGCAAAGGGGAATCAGGCAATCCCAAGGGTTTCAAGTAGTTTACATTTTCTTACATAGTTATGTTTCTTTATATCTACTTAGTTAGTTTAGTGCAAACTGATACTAAGACCGTCACCATTGAAATTAAAGAAAATTGTCGCGGTGTCAGAATTATTACCCCAGAAACCCCAGAGTTCTTTCATCCCTCTCCTCTGATTTTCACGATCAATGGCTAATTCGTGAAGGTTCAGGTTGGAACTGGTTGCAAAATCATTAAACCTTAGTTGATTTCTGCCAGTGCATAAACTCAAAACCTCAGACCTATTGATTAAGTGAAGGGTTAAAACCTCAAAAATCAACTTACATCATAGGAAACCGATTATGAAAACTCAAATACTGTTAAGTCTAGTTTGTTCTGTATCTTTATTAGGTTCTCTCTCATTACCAGCTAAATCCCAAGAAGTTCTTACTCCACCCCCAACAGTCAGTCAAGAAATTACAATTCCCCAAGATACAGCAATTATTATCTCTTTTCCTGCACCTGTCACTGTGCATGTAGGACAAAAAAGATTATCCTCTCACAGTTCTTTTATCTAGTGCAATTAAAGATGCTCAAGGTAATGTAATCGCCCCAGAAAACACACCTGTGACTATTGTGTTAAAACCTGCGGAAGCAGGTGCTGAAATTGTAGCACAGTCCTTAGTTATTAATGGGAAAATTCTTACCATTAAAGCATCAAGTCACATTATTCCTGGTACTACTATTACCCAGAAGCGAGCTAATGATAAAGCAGTCGAAAATGGTTCTATTTGGGGAAAAACTGGTAGTAGTACCTTGGGCTTTTTAAATCAAGGTGCTCCTGATAGATTTGACCAAGGAGCAATGTTAGGACGTGCGGTAGGATTGGTTTCTGGTTTACGTTCTGCTGAAAATACCCGTGTTGTGCAGATTCCTCAGAGCAGTGTTTATGTCTTATCTTTGGATGCTCCTATTAGCTTATCTTTGAGCTAATTAAGTTGATAACAATAGCGAATTAGGGATTTTTACAGGCTCATAATTTCAAGCGATACCTATACGCAGACGAGCAGCTACGCTAAAGCACTGCAAATATCGCAAAAGCATCAATTTTAAAACTAACTTGTGCAATATTCTCAATATTAGATTTAATTAATTTTAATGTAGGATTCCAAGGTTCTAGATGTTGCTCTCTACCAGAATAAGTATAAGATTTTCTTCATCTCCATACCGTGCTATCAGTGTTGGTAAAGGCATTTGCTTGCAAAAAAATTGGATTGTTTCTTGTTTCCAGTTAACACTAGAAGATCAATCATAGAAAAGCTGATTCCTTTGTTTAGTTAGGATTTTGATCTGTTTTGAATTCTTAATTTCCCGAAGGATTTGACTACCTGGGTATACTATTATGTACCATTAATTTAACGTTAATTCAACGCTGCGTTAAGATGTTACGCAGAGTAGGGGTAAGTCGTAGGCATTCCTGAATCCCCCATTCTCTCTCTAAATATTAATACTATTAGAAATCTGCGTAGGTTGTAGCACCACCAAATGTAAATTATATCTAGTCTCTGCTTGCAGATAACGTCCTTGTAGTGGTTGCCATTCTTGCCATAATTGATAACGATTTGCGGCTAATAGGGTCGTTAAACCACGCAATTGAGTATCAAGTTCTGATTTGAAGATATTCTCTAACCACTCACGTAAAACCATATTATCTTGAATCATACCCAGTATTTCTTGGATACTTTTGACATCATTAATATGTGCGACAAAAGATTCACCATATAATTCAGTAAATAACTCCATTTGGTAGCGGAGACCTTTCGCTTGTTTCCGCAAACTATGCAGAGTTTTACCTTGTATTTTGAGATTTTCTTCTAATTGATTTGGTGTCCATTTTGTTTGCAATAATATTTCTGATTCAGCGATTTGAGTACTAATGAGCCATCCTGGATGTAAGCAAAACTGACTAACTTCTGGTGAGAGTAAATCTGGTAATACGTCCTGAATTGGTACGTAGGAAAAACTTTTATAACTGGGATTTTTTAACCAATCTTGACATTCATTTTTTAAACATTTGTAATATTCCTCTTTAAATGTTTTTTTAATATGAGAAACTGCAATTTCGCGTTGTTTATCCAATGCTGTAAAAGCTGTTTGTAGAGATGCTTGTTCTTTTTCTAGTAAATGTGGTTTGTAATTATTTTCTAGAATTTCCTTAAGTACATCTAAATCTCTGAGCCTACCTAATATCTTAGAAATTTTACCGATATTTTTATCACTGGCTGATTTTGGTAAATTTAAATATCTCTTAAATCTACTGACAGCAGTTCTTAAACGACGCATTCCTACCCGCATTTGGTGTAGTGCTTCTGGATCTTCATCTTTTTTAACCGATTTCTCCCACTTTACGGTTCTATTAAAGTTTTTTTCAATGGCTTGGTATCCACAGTCTCCTAGAGTGGTGAGTGTCGTTTTTGTAGCAGTTTTCATAATTAGTAAGAATTAACTATTTATCGGATCTTCGCATCATATCATGAGTAAGAAATTCAGCTTTGTGCTTTTAGAGTTTTTTAAAAAAAGATTGATCAAGAAATCCGGTTTTGTTTTTTAAATTACTTCTATAGGTAAACAAGAGGCTAGAACTTGTTTAAGTAAGTCATCGGGAAAAAAAGAAGTATGTAACAAAAAGTAAAATCAGCAAAATACTCTTCCCTGTTGCCTTTTGCCCTTCAGGTTCTCGAGTCGCATCCTGCGGGAAGGCAAAGCGCCTACATGGGGGAAAATACTCCACTTGCTTTATGGCGGGAAACCCTTCCACCGCAGTGGCTCCTCAAGACCGTGCTGGTTCACCTCTTGCCTTTTACCTGTCATAACGACCATTTTTAACGCCAACCTACTTATCAGTAAGTAAGTATTTATCTGTCAGCAATCAGCAGTCAGCTTTTTCAGGCTAACGCCAAAAATACCTGTTTGATAACAATACCGTCGCCAAAATAGGAGGGTGAGTTGATGATGCTTTAACCATTAACTCCCATTTCTTTGAGGCTTGGCAAAAACAATCAGTGTTAAAAATTCCTTCCAGGTTTCCTAGAAGTTTTTTTTAACGTATGAACTGCAGTATAAGGGTTTGAGATTCCAAACTAGCTTTTAAGCGAAACGCTTATGTGTGTTTAATTTTGCCGACTTGGCCAAAATTCTTGTAGCCTTTGATTTTGGCTAAGGTATTGTGATAATTAACCAATTTCTCACATATTCTGACTCCTGACCCCTGAATTCTTACATCAGTAATTAGGCGGACATGATATTATTTATTGCTGTTGATACTTGATATTTTTACAAAAGTATGGATTATTTCCTCAAGAGACAACCACAAAAATAGAAACTACAGATTAATGGAAATAGCCTGTACTGGACAGGTGGGAATACACTGTTCACAAACGATGCAACGCGATCGCGTGAAGGTGAGTTGATAGGTATCCTGCTTGAGAGAAAGGGCTTCAGTTGGACAAACTCCAGTACACAAGCCACAATCAACGCATAAATCTTGATCAATGAGAATTTCACCTAAATTATGGGAAACGCTGATATGTTGTGATCGCATCCATTCAATAGCTGCATCTAGCTGATCAATATCTCCCAATAGTTCCACCACCAGTTTACCAATTTGATTAGGAGCAACTTGGGCGCGAATAATATTAGCAGCGACATTGAAATCTTTTGCTAGTCGGTAAGTGACAGGCATTTGAATCGCACGTTTAGGGAAAGTGAGGGTAATTCTTTTTTTCATGGATAAAAAACTGGGTTTTGGTAAACTAGATATGAAAGTGCTTAATAAGTTTTAATAAATTAATTATGACCACAGATAGACCTGTGAATACTCCGACAAAGCCAGAATCCAACCTTGGGGGGCGTGTTAGAAACCTCTTAATTGTCATTGTAGCGATAGCTCTGAGTGTGGCGCTATTTTTAGGACTGCGAACCCAGACCAATTCAGTTTCTCTTACCCAACTAGATCAAGCATCCACACCCTTAGAACTAGCAGTCAGCAATAATAAGCCCAGTCTAGTAGAATTCTATGCCGATTGGTGTACCGTCTGCCAAAAAATGGCTCCCGATATAGCTCAACTCCAACAACAATATGCAGACAAGCTAAATTTTGTCATGTTGAACGTCGATAATAACAAATGGCTACCGGAAATGCTCAAATATCGAGTAGATGGCATTCCCCATTTTGTGTTTTTAGGCAAGCAAGGACAAGCAATAGCCGAATCCCTTGGTGATATACCGCGTTCCGTCATGGCCAGCAATTTAGAAGCCTTAGTAACAGCTTCTACCCTGCCTTATGCTAAAGCCAGCGGCCAGGCTTCCAAATTCTCAGCTCCAGTATCCACCAATGGAAATCAAGATAACCCTCGTAGTCATGGTAGCCAAGTGGTCAATTAATTTAATGATTGGTGATTAGTGATTGGTGATTCCATCCAAAATCCAACATCCAAAAGGGTATTACCCTAAGGATTCAGGTCTAAGGTAGAGGGATTAAAGAAGGTGTATGGAAAGCAGAGTGAACTATGGCTTTCATAGGTTGGTCAAAAAACTCAATTAGAGAAAGTGCTTGACGGCGACAAGTTGGTATAACCGTCAATAAATTGGCAGGATGTTCCAATAGCTCCAGAGAAAGAGAACCACCAGAGACTTTTCCTTGTGTCAGTGCTAAACCTAACCTTGGTTCAGCTAAATTATGATTAAGGTATATTGCCTAAGGAAGGTAAAAGTTTACCAGGTTCCCCTGGGGCTTTATCAATGAATGAATGGAAGATCCAACTTTTGGTTGAAACTAGTAGTCTGCCAGGGCAATTTTGCTAGGTTAAATGCTCGGATATAAACGCTGCATTTTTTACGTGCATCCTTGGTTCTAAAACCCCAATAAACACTGGGTTTTTGTTGATTACGCTGTGACTCCCAAGTAGCAATTTCAGAAGATAATATTTCTACATTAGGAATACGTCGTTCTAAGCACTGGCCAGATAACACTGATAATTCAATTTCTAATAGTGAAACTCTAATTTTTGAATAATGCGGCATGCTTCTTGTGGAGAGAAAACTTCATATAAAACACTTGGAGTATGAATGTTTAGGTTATCAACAAGTAAAGGTATCACATCAGCTTGGGGGTAATAAACATCTACTAAATCTTTTAATTGTTTAGCAAAATCAGCTTTTGTCCGACTTTGTGTAACTTCAATATGCCTCCACCCGGCTATTGGTTCAAAAAAGCCAAATAAATTTACAACACCATTGCGTTTATACTCACAATCATAACCTTCAGGCTGATGTGGTTCTGGTGGCAAAGGAAGTCTTACTTCTTCTACTAATTGATATGGGCGTTCATCTAGGCAGAGTGTAGGTTTTTTCGGATCATATGGCTCATTGTACAAATCCAAAACATCTTCCAT
Source organism: 'Nostoc azollae' 0708 (assembly GCF_000196515.1). Classification (NCBI taxonomy): domain Bacteria; kingdom Bacillati; phylum Cyanobacteriota; class Cyanophyceae; order Nostocales; family Nostocaceae; genus Trichormus; species Trichormus azollae. The sequence continues at coordinate 3,676,385 of NC_014248.1, read as the reverse complement.
TCTGAACACATACTCTGGGTTAACTTCGGGAATACACTACTGTTCTTTTAACCACGGTTTAATTTCATTTTTTTTAGAGTTTGGCGTATTATTTCGTCTGAAATGGAATCTATGATACCAACCTTCACTAAATGCTCCGCTAATAATTGCATTGTCCAACGCACTCTTCCTTCTGGCGGATTAGAACAAGCAGTCGCAATCAAAAATGCTTCTTGTTTTTCATCTAATTTTTTGGGTTTTGATGGATTTTCCCCATCCTTTAAAGCAAAGTCTAATCCAGCAATCACAAACTTTTCTCTTGTCCTTTCCACCTTGGCAACATGAACTCGAACTGCGGCAGCGCCGTTTCCTTTTCTCCCTCAGATACCATTCAAAGAATGTTTGCACGGTTTATACTTCTTGCTTTGTGCTTTCCTTTTTTGAGGATTGCTTGCAGTTGTAAAACTTCCTCTTCGCTTAAATCTACAACATACTTTTTCGCCATGGTTAACCCCTTTTTTGACTAGTTTATCAATTAGAGGGGCTTACCCAGCAACATTGCCTTGGTTGACTACTAGGATGGCCAAGTCAAGAATTCATGAAGGTTTTAGGTTTGTTGGAATAAAGGGTAGTTTTTAAAACCTTCATCTATGAGGTCGATGAATTTTGTGCCAATTTCTTGGTGATTGAAGCCAGGAATCTTGATTAGTGTCTTGAAGTGACGGGGTAGGGTAGATGTGCCTGACATTTCTGTTGAGCTGTGACCGCATAATCGTTATAGGCAGTAAAGTCATCAGAACTGAGTACACCAGAGTAACTTGAACCCACAATGGATTCTCACTCGCCAGGATAAGGAGTATCAGGCCCATAAAATAAAGGGAAGTCACTATTGGCAACAATCCATAACCATTGTTTCACCCCTTTGACTACCCAGGGTGTTTCATCCCCAAGGATATGAGGCTGGGTTTGTTTTATCCAATGTTTGAGGCTATGAATACTTTGAGCCACTGCACTATCTATTCCTTCATTAGTACCTACTAATGTTCCCACTCCAATTTCTATTTGACCCAGTTCCCACAACACTTCTTATTGTGGGAACTGGGTCAATGGCCCTAGTTATTGATCCATCCCAAAAGTGCTTGTAGTGTGATTCCTATATCTTGTCTCGGTACTATCTCTGGTGACCAGAGTGCCCTTTATGTTTCCCCACACACAGTGCAAATCTACGTATATCTTTCATATCCTACTATTTGGATTGGCCTGTCCACCAAGTCCCCTACTTGTTGTGTTTAGATTTTTATTGGTCCGCCAAACAATTCCCCCTGACCTCACCATCCACACACTTGCCGTCCCACTATGTCAAATCTATCTACTCCACCAAACACCTTTCTCCTTTTTCCCCTATGCCCTGGTTATCCTCCTGGTTTCCGTTTTCGTGTCTGATTCTCTTCTTGTTTCTCTTCTTGTTTGTGCTCGGTTTTTTTTGAGGATATCTCCCGACGGTGGTTTGGATAATGTTATAGTCTCTAAATTTCTACTGACTTTGAGTTTCTCTATTTCCTTTTCCAGTTCTACTACTCTATTTGTTAGGTTTTCTCTACTTTTTCCCTCGTCAATGTTGCTCTATTGCCAACTGCTTCAATATCTCTCTGTCTAGTTGTGGTCCCAGCTTCTTTTCCATAACTGCTATATTCTGCCTCTCGTATCACACTTGTCAATACCCCACCACCTGAATCCTTACAAAATTACCTAACTTTCATCTTCCAAAACACCACTGCGAATCATCAATTGTGGCCAAATTAACAGATAAAATCCTATCCAAATTAGTACAGGTATAGCAACAAGAATTGTCAACCAGATAATTTTAAATATTAACCAGCTACCACTTATCAAAATCACCCCTGTGAGCATTATTGACCAAGGTTGACACCACCAAGGTTTATAACTCCAGGGGCTTATGAGCTTTTGTTCAGACATTGTTTGTACTTAAAAAAGGTTTTTATCAAAAAAAAGACAAAATGCAAGGAGCTAAAAAAAGCAGAAAATGACTATTAGTAGGAATTTAATCCACTACAACCTGATGAAATTTAGCGTCCATCAGGATTCCATTCTTCCAAGGTTATATATTGATTCAGCACTAAATCTAAAGGCTCGATTACACCGCTAGAACTAGATACACGAAACCAATAAACGGGACTAGTAGTTTTGTCTGGGTGCTTTTCAAACACGCTCACTCTATAAAAAGGTGCATCAGGTGTGGGAGAATTATCGACATCTGCTGCAACTTGTATACTTCCCCTAGAAAGTCTTTCAATTTCTCGTGCTTTGCGCTGTACTTGTGGCAGATTCCACACCAGATTGAAGGCTTTGTTTTCGTCTATGGCTTTGGTAGCTTTATCTGTTTTAGCCGAAGCTGGTAAATAAGCTAATTGCTTATGACTATGGATTTCCTGGCTATGGCTAATGTTTTCAATGCTTGAATATCCTCCTAGCACTCCTAGAAGAAATGACGCAATTAGAGGGTAATAATTAAATTCTTTCCTAGTGTTACCCCTAAACATAATGATGCACCTCCGTGACTATATAGTTTTGATCTCTGCATAAATATACAACTAGGGGTTAGACCCCCTATGTCTAGTCTTGACAAGAGTGTCGGTGTTATTGTACTTAGCTGGGTTAGATTTGGCGAACATTCTTTTAACCTGCTTGAGCCACAAAATAGGATAGACAATAGCGATCCCCACCTCATACCATCCTATAGCTGAACTGAGATTTTTGGGTAGGTGTCTGAGTCCTCATAGCCATGATCCCCATTCACAGGCATTTCCCAAATAGCGATGAATAAGCAGTATGTAAATTTCTAATTATTGTGGTTTTGATAATAAATTGTTCTACTGAATTAGGTTGAAATTTTAACTTTAACAACCTAAGAAAAACTCCCAAAGTCTGGTAGATGCTTAGCAACGATAAACCCTTATAAAATCAAAGTGAAAGCAATTTAAAAAGCCTAATTTCCTGACTTGAGTTTAATTTTCATTAACTAAGCGAAGTTCAAGTTTGTATAATATTCTTTTATTGAATACAGTCTACTCAAAAATACGCGGTTATGTATTATGACGGTGAATATGGTCTTAAAACTCCTCACCATCGAAATGGATAATATCCTCAGGTGCATCAGCAATTCAAACCTCCATTTTTCAGGCAATATCTGCTGTAAATTTACGAAAGGTATCTAGATTTCTGGTTTATTTGATTTAGAAATGTATGTTAGCATTTTCTAGATAATTAACTATGATGGCAGCCATAATTGTATGGAAACTTGGTATTTTTCTATGTCATTTACTGAAAATCGAAAATCAGATTTTAAATAATCTCTTACACTTCGAACCAACTGAACAGCAAATAATGGTGGAACTGCATTACGTACTTGATTAAAACAAGTCGTTTCTGTCCCCACAAGTTCAAACCAGTCAGGAAAGCTTTGTAACCTAGCAGCTTCTTTTTGTAATAAGCATCTTCATCTACCATCAGGAAGTTTAATTCTGTGCATATCACCTGTTACACCAGCTAAGTTTCTACAGGTTAAAGTTCTTAGTCGTTTATCTAAATGTAGATCACGAGGACCTTTGCAAAAAGAAGCTTTTTCATACTTGAGTACATATTGATCCATGTTAGATGTGAAAAATTTAGATTCTGGAGGAGAGTGAAAAGCCATTTATTCTAAAGCTTCTCCTGCACTAATTTCAGTTTTCTGAATATTAGGAAATTCGAATTTTCCTTTATGTCCTACTACTATAAGACGTTCCTGACTTTGAGGAACACCAAAATTAACAGCATTTCATAACTTCCAGTCTATGATGTAATCTAAATTTTGTAGGGATTAGATAGTTTCATCCAAGTACCATTTATTTGTATAAAGTATACCCCGAACATTTTCAAACAGCCAAATATCTAGACAAAGTTTCTGAACTGCATCAATGAAAATTGGAAAGCCATCCCTTGTATCTCCTAAGCCTTTTTGGTTTCCAACTACAGTAAGAAGTTGACAAGGAGGATCACCTATAATCAACATTTCGCACTTTATTTTGTAGTACAAATACCAATGTAAAAGAATTACAGACAGCTACGTAGTAAACACATAGTTGAAATAGTAAAAAAATAGAGATCACAATACAAGTTGCCAACAAATTGCAACTCGTAAGTATTGATAATAAATTCAGAATAGATGAATGTAAATGAGCCTGAATTAAATGAAAATACCCAAGAATATCAATTACTAAAAATAATAGTTTGAGAGGAATAAATTGGATCATTTGGTAATAATATATGAGAGAGCAATTCTAGAAGAAATCAATAAGATATTCTGAATAGATAGTAGAGAGAAAGTGAATATAGGAGAAATAGTCAAAGCAATCATTATGGACTAGGTTTTCTATGGAGACCATTATATTTATTTCCTCAACTTTTTGAGGAAAAAGCCATAGAACATTGATTAGGAGCGGGAATTAAAGGTGAAGATTTAAATGATGATAGAATAGGCAGAGTAATGGATAAGCTATACAAATATGGATTAACTAAATAATTACTAGTAATTGTCTTAGAAGTAGTAAAAAAATATGGAGTAGCAACAAAATATTCCCATTTAGCTTCAACCTCATTGCATTTGCATGGAGAGTATAATAATTGCCTGAATAATTTAGGACAAGAATTAGGAATGAACCGAGAAAATCCCATTAACATCACACAAGGATATTCTCGTGACCATTGTCCAGACTTAAAACAATGTATATTAGATTTAATAGTAAGTAGTGACGGACATATACCCGTATTTTTTAGAGGAGCATCAGGAAATGAATCAGATAAAGCAGTATTTGCTCAAATCTTAGTGGAGTATGATAAACAAATAGATTTTGAAAGTATAATGGTAACTGATAGTGCATTATATAGCGAAAGTGATTTAAAATTAATGTCGAACATGAAATGGATAAGTCGAGTACCTTTATCCATTAAAAAAGCCAAAAACTTGGTCAAGGCATTTACCAGTATAGAACTCAAACCAAGTGAAATCAAAGGATATAGCTATCAAGAAGAAAAATTATCTTATGGGGGAATAGAGAAAAGATGGCTATTAGTAGAAAGTGCAGACAGAAAAAAGCAGACTTAAAGAAATTAAGCCAAAGCATTCAAGAGGAGTTTCTAAACATCAGTAAAGTAAACAAGTCGGTAGATTAGTCAAAGAAGAATTTGAACAGACATCCTTAGCGGAATTAAAGATTAAAGAACTGGCAGCAAAATTAAAATATCATAAAATATCGGACTTAGAAATTACCGAGAGGTTAAATAAAGGACAAACATTTTACTGTATCAATTAAGAGGTAAACTAACAGGAGTTACGCAACTGGCACAAATAGGGGGCGGGATGTAGCCCTGGCATGCAACAATTGAACTCAAACCAAGCACATAGGAAGACTTGGGTGTTTTAGTTGCTGAGTTAAATAATTAGAAAGCAATCTATGCTTGATCTGATAAACAGTTTGACCAGTTTGATAGGCTAAATTCTTTAATCTAATCCAAACCAACATTGCACAAGCAATATGATTTCTTTGAAGCCTAGCTTTACGACATTGACAAGATTTAATGCCACTTATTTGTTTAATCTCTCGGTTAAACTCCTCGATTTTCCAACGAATTTTACACACCTCTTGTACAACATTCGTAGAACTTTGAGATAAATCGTTAGTAGCGACATAATCCGTTCTGTTGGTAGAAACAGCAACCCGGAATAGTTTCACTTTTTTCTGAGCGGGAAACCCTTTAATTTTCATAATTTTACCACATTCTAACTCTTCAGTACTCCATTCTTCTAATAATTCAATAGGTTTATCTTTTTCTTTGGCAAATGTATCATCAACTAACCGATTTTTTTTTTAGGGCAATCATAAATTCTGTCTAAATTATCAATATACAGCATGAAACTGTTTACTGCATACTATGTGTCCATCAAAACCGTATCAAAGGGGAAAAGCTGATTATCTTTCACATGGTCTATCTTGGTTTTACCATCCACATCAGCATTAAAAATACGGTAATCTATTCCCCAAAATCTTTGAACTTTAGGATTCACATATACACAACTGACTACACCAATTCCTTGGAGTATGCCATGTTCATTACCACTATATTGTCTCCTCACAATCTCTATTTCTTCAGAATATCTTTTGTCTAAAACAATATCATCAAATATGATGTACCCATTACCATCAGGTTCTACTACCTCTTTCACCTTATACCATAGTAAACGAGATGTTAACTTTTCGGTTGTTAAATAATAGTTAATTGCATCATGGCTAATACTTTCTAAATACTCTGCTAAATTAGTAATTGTATAATTAATTTGACTAGTTCATAAGTATTGGCAGTAATCAAGTTTAGTAAATATCATTACCGTCAGGAACATTTATCTAATATAACCTCCTACCTATTTTCTCATGAATATTTCAATAATGTTTCCTGTTGCAGCTACTTATTATGGGTTGATAAAGCTTTTGGTATCCGATTTATTTAATACCGATATACTATATTCACCCATCGCCTGTGCCAGTTCCCTAAGTCCTGACTAATAGAAAATCAGGAGTTAATCACCTAACATGATAACTGTTGTGGTAGATTTATTCTAGCAACGAATATTTTAGAGACAAGGGAATTAGAAACCATAGAAATATTGAGAATATATAGAGAAGACAAATCAACAGAAAGAGGATTTAGATTTATCAAAGACCCGTTATTTTTCGCCCATAGTCTTTTTGTGAAGAATCCAGAAAGACTAGAGACAATGATGATGTTAATGGCATTGTGTCTTTTGGTTCATAATCTGGGACAAAGACAATTAAGAATCTCGTTAAAGACGCAAAAAGCTACAGTTAAAAACTAACTGAATAAACCTACAGAATCCCCTACTTTAGGTTGGATATTTCAGAGCCAGTGCGTTGGGCTAGTTCCCCGACTTCTTAGGGAAGCTCCTCGGAAAGAGGCAGCAACTGGTGTATGTTTTCAAGGGATGCTTTTTCTGATTACACAAGGAGTTCATAGGATTCTGAACTTGACAGAGGAAGGTTGTCGAATTTTCCAATTCCTACCTACAGCTTGTCAAAAGTATTATTTATTTTCTTAGTTTTCAAATCTCTAATTCACTATTGCATAGTCTTGTATTTTCATAAGTGATTGAAAAATCAAAATTCAACATTGTTGTCTAACTAGCTTTTTTTACACAATAAGAAAGCTGGAACTTTGACGTGCATAATTTATTTATATTTTCATGGCTACTGGATTTTTAAAAACTATAGTTCTGAATTCCCTATAAATGTAGTTTATTTATGCTACTTATTTAAGTGCGGAATATGGGATTACAGTTGCTGATGGTAATTCTCTTTCAGGTGTGAGAAATACTTGAGTACAGTTTCCCTTTAGGCTTTTTTTATATGTTGCACAGGAATCAGTATCCATTTCAAAGCCATGAGTTTCAAAACCTTGTGCTTCAAATCCCAAGGATAAGCCACCACAACCAGCAAATAAATATACCACTAATGGACTACGAGATAACGCAGGTTTAAGTAAATTTCTGAGATAATCGGAGTAGCTCATCCTGGGTTCAATTTCTAGAGTTTCTTATTTAGATTTCATCCACTTTTTACCTACCGATCACTTCTCGCACTAAAGCTGCTAATTGATCAGCACTATCGGGAACTCCGATCGCTTTGGCATTTTCTCCCATCTTGGCCAATTGTGCTGGTGACTGCAATAAATCTAAAACCCGCTGTTGCAATATCTCCAGTGTCAACTCCGACTGTTTAAAAGTTAAAGCTGCACCAACCTCAGTAAAAACCGCAGCATTGTAAGATTGATGATCTTCCGCTGCAAAAGGATAAGGTATTAAAATTGCTGGTGTACCACACACCGCTAATTCTGTTAAACTCCCAGCACCAGAACGACTGATAGCTAAATTTGCACGGCGCAACAAAGCCGCCATGTTATCGTAAAAAGGTAAAACTATATACTGGGGATGTTGTAAACTTTCCGCTTCTGGATCGTTATCACCTGTTAGATGGACTACATAAGCACCAGCATCAAACCAAGCTTGAGCCGACTGACGCACCAATTTATTGACAGCTACAGCACCCTGACTACCACCAAACACGACAATTAGGGGAACACCGTTAGGAATTAGCAAGTCTAGGGCATTATCAACTGCTGGATGGAGGAATTGAGAACGGACAGGAGTACCCACACAGACAGTTTTAGCACCAGGTAAATATTTAGAAGCGATTGCAAATCCCACAGCTACTGCACTACACCAAGGCCCAAAGAAGCGGGTAACTTTACCAGGTAAAGCGTTAGATTCATGAAAAACAATCGGTAAACCTAAAGAACGTGCTGCTATGACTGTAGGCCCAGCAATATAACCACCAGTGGTAAATATTCCTTGGAAATTCCCCTGTTTGAGAATACGTCTCACTGCTAAAATCGAAGCTATGAGTTTAAACAAGATTGGTACCGACGAAAGACTCAGACCTTGCTGAAAACCTTCAATAGCAATGGTATTCAGAGGATATTGCTCAGGAACGAGTTGAGTTTCTAGTCTATTGGGAACACCAAGCCATTCAATTTTATATTCTTGTAATTTTTCTGCTAATGCGATCGCTGGGAACAAATGTCCACCAGTCCCACTAGCGGCTATGAGTAATTTTATGGGTACTTTTGTCATTCAAGCTATACCATTTAGCGCCTAGCTTATCTTAAAGTTGAGATTCTTTTTTGGGTAACTGGGTTTTCAATTGATTGATTGATTGCCCTATCCACTAAAATCAAGTTATCACAGAATAGTGGACTTCATCCTCACTTACTTAATAAACAAATTCCTGACCTTTGGGGAGCAAATCAGTAAAATCTTACTAATGACTAACATTATTCCTTTATTAATGAAACACAACAAAACATTTCCTCTAGGTATTTCCCTGGTTTCGTTCCTACTGACACTCGGCTTCAGTAGTAATGAGCAATTTGCTCAAGCTGCTACACCAGAAAATGCACCCGCAACACTGAAAAACCTGCTGACTCAAATTGATATAGCTTCTAATCGGGGTGATGTTAACAGTGTTATGCAATTTTACAGTCCTAATTTCACTCATGGCGATGGCTTAAACCGCCAAACTATGGAACAAGCATTGACATCTTTCTGGAAGCGTTATCCCCAATTACGCTACAGCACACGCCTACAATCTTGGAAATCCGAAGGCAATACTATCATTGCCGAAACTGTCACCACAATTACAGGTTTACCTTCTGGTAACAGCAATAATTTGGCTCTCAAGGCTACAATTACTTCCCGTCAACGTCTTGCTGGTACAAAAATTGTGTGTCAAGAAATTTTATCAGAACGCACTCAACTTACTTCTGGTAACAAAGCACCCCAACTAGTAATTAAATTACCTCAACAGGTTAAAGTTGGTCAGCGATATAGCTTTGATGCTATTGTCCAACAACCATTGGGTAATGATTTCCTGTTGGGGAGTGCATTGGAAGAAACCATTCAATCCACCAAATATCTTAATCCTACACCTGTAAATTTAGAATTACTCACTGCTGGTGGATTGTTTAAAACCGGACGCGCACCATCTACACCTGGTCATCAATGGATTTCTGCTGTTATTCTTCGTAATGATGGCATGATAATGATTACTCAGCGTTTAGTGGTGAAAAAATAATAAATTAGTCAGTAGTCATTAGTCTTTGTAAATCAACAAATGACAATTGACATCTGACATGTAATATGATGTTAGTTTAAATACCAATCATCTGTATTGGGGGTAGTAATTGGTATTGATGATTGAGAAGCGTAATAATCAAATAAACTAAGTATTATTAGTAATAATGCAAATGTGATATAATTTATGATATCTGTAAACAACCAAATCGTATTAATCACCGGTGCAAGTAGCGGAATTGGTGCGTCTTGCGCTAAAGTCTTTGCTCAAGCTGGTGCAAAACTGATTTTAGCAGCCCGACGGTGCGATCGCTTGCAAGAATTTACCAAGACCTTAAATTTACCAGATGACAAAATCCATTTATTGCAACTTGATGTGTGCGATCACACGGCCGTCGAATCTGCTATTTCTAATTTACCCCCCGATTGGTCAAAAATCGACATCTTAATCAACAACGCTGGTTTAAGTCGCGGTTTAAATAAACTATATGAAGGCGACTTCCAAGACTGGGAGGAAATGATTGATACTAATATCAAAGGTTTACTCTACCTTACACGTTACGTAGTTCCCAGTATGGTAAAACGAAATCGAGGTCATATCATTAATATCGGTTCTATTGCGGGACATCAAACTTACCCCGGTGGTAACGTTTACTGTGGTACAAAGGCCGCAGTCAAAGCTATTTCTGAAGGCTTAAAACAAGACTTGTTAGGTACTCGTGTGCGTGTGAGTTCCGTTGACCCTGGAATGGTAGAAACAGAATTTAGTGAAGTACGATTTCATGGGGATACAGAACGAGCTAAAAAGGTTTATGAAGGTCTTACTCCCCTTACCCCTAATGATGTTGCTGATGTCGTATTTTTCTGTACCACTAGACCTACTCACGTTAATATTAACGAAGTCATACTCATGCCAGTTGATCAAGCTAGTGCAACTTTAGTAAATAGAAAGTTGTAAATAACCTCTCTATTCAGGAGAATATTACCATGAATAGCACCAGAAAGTTAGCTGTTGTTACTGGTGCAAATCGGGGTTTAGGATTTGAAGTATCTCGGCAATTAGCTAACAATGGATATCATGTAATTCTCACCAGTCGAGATAAAGCCAAAGCCCAAAAGGCAGCGGAAACATTACAAAATGAAGGATTGAGTATCACATTTCATCTTTTAGATGTTACCAGTGATGAAAGTTGCCAAAAACTAGCATGTTTCATTCAAAAAGAATTTGGTAAACTCGATGTTTTAATCAATAATGCAGGTATCTTTCTAGATTTGAGATATCAAGGGAATAGAATTTTTGATACTCAAATAGAAATATTGCAAGAAACAATGGAAACCAATGTTTATGGTGTGTTTCGAGTTACTAAGGCTTTATTTCCCTTGATGAAAGCTCAAAAGTATGGACGAATTGTTAATGTTTCTTCTGGGATGGGACAATTAACACATATGGAAGGTGGATATACTGGATATCGTCTTTCCAAAACTGCGTTAAATGCTCTCACTCGAATTTTAGTAAATGAATTGCAAATCAATAATATTTTGGTTAATTCCGTTTGTCCTGGATGGGTAAAAACTGATATCGGAGGTTCAGCAGCACCCCGTACCCCAGAAGAAGGAGTTGATACTCTTGTCTGGTTAGCAACTCTTGCAGATGGAAGTCCTACGGGTAACTTTTTCCGACATCGTCAACCCATAGCTTGGTAATTGGTAAGTATCTCAAGTTTGAGAAATATAATACCCAGATATCTGAAGAATCTCAAAAATTAGCTTCTTACACTTCTCATATTTCTGAAAATAACTCTAGAAGAGATTAGAAGTCTGAGATTTTATAGTGTAGATAATCTTCGCGTCTATTCGTAGACTAGGGAGCATCCCAAATGTGTAGGTTTATTTTTATCTGATTTTATAACTTATCCAAGGTATGAAATAAATGAAGCCCGTATCGCTAACGCGTAGCGTCCCGTACGGATAGACAGATTACCAAGGTAAGAGAGCTTCAAAGGGTTATTGAACTAGCGTAACACATAAATTCGTAAATCATGTTTCCGAACACAAAAACAGGAATAAGCGCAGGTTCTACATTAGTGGATATAGCTCCTTCAGATAGACCAAAAGTGAAAGCAGAATGTTTACGGTTATTAGTGACCTTAAAATTAAATCCTGCTAAAATGCAGTTAATCTCAGGTTTTATTGATACTTATCTGAAGCTTAATTAGTCAGAAGAATAGATATTTCAAAGCACATTAAGTTAATTTAAATAATAAGAATAGGAGAAAGTTATGCAAATCGTTACCAGTTGGATGGAACAGGGTACTGAGCAGGGTATTGATCAAGGAATTCAACTAGAGAAACATTTAATTGTTCGTTTAATCAAGCGTAAATTAGGTAAACTTGACCCTAAATTTTAAGCTCAAGTGAGATAATTAGGAATTGAAAGTATTGAAGTTTTAGGAGAAACTTTATTAGATTTTTCAACGGAATAAGATTTGCAAAATTGGCTCAATGAGTTTACCATTTAAGTCGTTAACAATTAAAATCAAGCAGTTGAATTCTTTAATATGGAGTGGTTCTTCCTGTGGTGAGTTCACCTTTACCAACTATTAATGCTCTCAAACAACCTACCAGTGATGCTTGGGTAGAGCAAGCGCGCACAAATTTAGATATTATTTTACTCCATCACTCCCACTCTGAACGCAAGGCGGCTGGTGTATCGTTAAATTTCATGTTTCGTTATCCCTCTAATGCTAAAATGCTGAGTGAGGGAGTTAACAGTGCTCGCACGGGAAGAACTAGAACACTTTGAACTAGTTAATCAATGGTTGGAACGTCACAACATTCCCTTTCCACCCCTATCAGCGCCTCCCTACGGTGCAGGTTTAAAAGTACAAGTTAGAAGAAAAGAACCAGATCAATTTTTAGATAATTTACTCGTAACGGGTTTAATTGAAGCACGCAGTCATGAACGTTTAGGATTATTAGCTGCGAACTGTCCAGAAGCAGAATTAGCTAAATTATATCGTGGTTTAATGGCATCACAAGCGTGACATTTTGGAACATATTGGATTTTAGCTGATACCTATTTTGACCGAGAAAAGGTGATGGAACGATTGGATGAATTAGCGATTGTGGACAGTGAAATATTAGCAACCTTACACAATCGCTAATTCATAGTTAGAATTCGTGGGAGTAACTGAATTTACCGCAAACATCGAATTGCTTCTAATAAACCTCTGGCTTTATTGAGAGTTTCTTCGTATTCCTTTTCTGGTTCAGAATCAGCGACTAAACCTGCACCAGCTTGGACAGTAACAGTTTGATTATGTAAAACCATAGTTCTGATAGCGAGCGCACTATTTAATTGTCCCTCAAAGTCATAATATCCATAGACACCAGAATATACACCTCTGCGGGTTAGTTCTAATTCATTGATAATTTCCATAGCGCGAATTTTTGGCGCACCGCTAACTGTACCCGCAGGAAAACAAGCTTTTAATAAATCCCATGCCGTTTTATTTTTCGCTAATTTCCCTACCACATTACTGACAATGTGCATAACATGAGAATAGCGTTCAATTATCATTAATTCGTCAACTTTAACAGTGCCATTTTTACATACTCGTCCTAAATCATTGCGTCCTAAATCAACTAACATGATATGTTCTGCAACTTCTTTAGGGTCTTGAAGTAAATCTGCTGCAAAAGCCTCATCTTCCTGGGTGGTTTTACCTCTGGGTCTAGTTCCCGCAATCGGTCGGACAGTGGCGATTATTCCCCCTTCTTCATCTCGTTCTGCTTTCACCATAACTTCAGGACTAGAACCGATAATTTGCCAGTCTTGGAAGTTAAAATACGCCATGTAAGGTGAAGGGTTAATTTGGCGTAGGGAACGATATAAAGCGAAGGGATTTTCTGTATATTCTGTGGATAGACGTTGAGAAATCACGACTTGGAAAATATCACCTGCTTTGATATATTCTTTAGCTTTTTCCACACTAGCACAAAAATCGGGACGGGTAAAATTGCTGATATATTCTTCCATTCCCGCTTTGGGTTTATTTTGGGGAGATGTCCAAGGAAGTTGGGTATTTTGTGGTGATAAAGGTAAAGATAACTTACTCACCATTTGTTGGATGTGATCGCTCGCTTTTTGATATGCTGCTGCTAAATTATCAGTATTCCTTAAATCAGCGTAGGCGATCGCCCAGATTTTTCGCTTCACCTGGTCAAAAATTAACAGTTGGTCTACTTGCATCCATAACCCATCAGGGATATTACGCTCATCTTGAGGATGAATTGGTACACACGGTTCAATCCAGTTAATCAATTCATAACCCCAAAACCCGAACAGTCCGCCGATTCCTGAAGGTAACTGTGGTAATTTTACTGGGTGATAAGGTGCTAAACAATCCGCTAAAACAGTAAAAGGATCACCTGTAAAAACTTCCTGGGAACCATCGCGGTGTGTTTGAGTAGTTTTATCTCCCCGCGCTTCCAAAATCCACAGCGGATCACAACCAAGTAAACTATAACGTCCTACCTTTTCTCCACCTTCCACCGACTCCAGCAAAAAGCTATAAGGTTGACCTGCACAAACCTTGTACCAAGCAGAAACAGGGGTATCTAAATCAGCGACCCATTCTTGATATACAGGGACAAAATTACCTTGTTTTGCTAGTTCTGTAAATTGCTGGAAATCGGGGAATATCATAAATAAGAAGTTCAGAATACAGGAGTTCAGGAGTTCAGAATACAGCCGTTTAGAATTTAGGATTATATATATATTTTGATTTTGATGCGAAATAACTATAATTTACGAGTAATCGGTAATGGGTAAAAGTTTATTTTCTTACCCATTACCAATCAGCTAAACACTATGCATCGTGAGTAGCTTTACCACTGAATTTAAGTTGTGCAGGACTGGGGTTTTGTCCAATTCTGCGGGGTACGTGGCGAACTTTATCACGACCAGCATTTACCTTCTCAGGGAAGACTCCATCAGTAGGGTGGATGAAAGAGGTTTCACCACTGGGGAGAATCCGGTAAATTTTGTAGTCTGTGATTTTGAATTTGCGGAGTTGAGCGCCTAAAGCGATACTATACTCCTTGCGAGCTAAGTAAAGCAAGTTTTCGCCCTTGAGCATTCTAGCAGCACCACCGGTGGGCATTTCAAACACTTGCTCTTTGGGGCTAGTCCAAGTGATAGCATACTTTTCTTCTACTTCTGCTTTTTTAAGTAGACCGCCAGTGCTACCACCAAATAGGGGGGTTTGTCCAGTAAGAGTTGCCATAAGGTTAAATAAGGTTAAGGTTCTCTCTCAACGTTTTTAGGGCATACTAACACCGTAACCTAACTTATATTGCGATCACGTTATAGACTGTAACAGTTTTTAGTGATTTGATCATGTTATGTTTGTTTTAACAGTTATCATGTCTGTTAAGAAAAGGAATGGGGAATAAAGATAGCAACTATCACCTATCACCTATCACCTGCTTCAGCACTAACAAAGCCTGAAGTGCAGCTTTAACAATTCCATCATATTGGGGTAGAGATAGGTCAACCTTTTTAGCATCTTCTCGATTTATACCTAACAGACCCAGTTTATTTTCTGGCTGTATTACTAATACTTTACCTTCAGTATTTTTGATTCTTAACTCTGAACCAGCACTATTTTGATAAATTCCACAGGTGTATTGACGCTCATTATATTCAAAGTTGGTACGTTTAGATAGGGTTGGTGTAATAAATAATTGTTCCACCTGTTGAGGCAGTCTGACTCCGATTAATTCCATTTCAATGGAGATGTTACCACCAAAGTTATTTTCTCTCAGTTTATAAGCGATATCAACTCGCGGTGGTAGGGGGAAATAGTCGCGCCAACGCCAGGCGATCGCTTTGATTTTATACTGTTGATTGTCGATAGTTTGGGCTAAAGTCAATTTAATGTGACCTTTACCAACGATTTGCTGTTCAATGACTTGTGCATTAGCAGTCCAAAACACCGGATCAGGATTGTCGATACCGCAAGGATGGAGAACATTTAATTGTTGATATAACTCCTGATTAATTTGGTTGAGATTTGCTTGAGCATCAATTTTCAGCAGTGGTTTGAGGTGTTGGAGTTGTAAACACTGATTTGCAAACTCAGATAAACGCGAGCGCAACGCCAGTAAATTATCTGCTGGTAAAGAAAACCCACCCGCTGCTTTATGTCCTCCGTGTTTCCAGAGTAATTCATGAGAATATTCTAAAGCCTCGAAAACATTAAATTCAGGTATTCCCCTGGCAGAACCACGAATCATAGTTTCATCTTCATAAGTGCCAATGAATACAGGAACACCGTAACGTTCTACCAAGCGAGAAGCGACAATACCAATTACACCATGATGCCAATGATCTTTGACAACAACTAATACGCGGTCTTTTTGCAAAAAGTTTAAATACAAATCTTCAACCAGCGCGATCGCTTCCTGTTCGATTTGTTCGCACATTTGCTGACGTTGGATATTTATTTGTTCACACTGCATTGCTCTTTCTAGAGCTAATCCCATATCATCAGTAGTCAGCAATTCTATCACAGTCTGCGGGTTACCAATTCTCCCAATTGCATTAATGCGTGGACCCAAGCGAAACCCAATATCCTCTGCCTTTAAAGATTTTAGATGTTGGGAATCAGAATTATTTTGAGTTTTGAATTTTGAATTTTGAATTTTTTGACTTGCTTGCACTCCAGCCACTTGAATTAAAGCTTGTACCCCAGGTAAAGTAGATTTAGCTAAATGCTTTAATCCACGTTTCACCCAACGACGATTTACACCAATTAAAGGAGCTAAATCTGCAATCGTTCCCAATGTAAACAAAGCTAACATTGGCTGAACTAAACCTTTAAGTTCCCCCAATTGTTGGGCTGAACAGGCTGCTAAAATATAAGCTACACCCACACCAGCCACACCCCGATAAGGTGAAGACTCAGCTATTAACTTCGGGTTAAGGATTGCATTAGCTGGCGGTAATTTTTGGGGAATGTCGTGATGGTCAGTGATAATTACCTTTAGACCGAGTTCTCTAGCTCTAGCGATTGGTTCAAAAGCAGAGATACCATTATCAACAGTGAGAATTAATCCTACCCCTTCACCGTGGAATTCTTCAACAATGCGTTTATTAATTCCATAACCTTCATGCATCCGGCTAGGGATAGCATAGTCTACATCCGCACCCAAAGCGCGGAGAGTCCTCAATAATAATGCGGTACTAGTCATACCATCTGCATCATAATCTCCACAGATCGCAATCTTCTCTTGATGAGTGATCGCATTCGCCAATAATTCTACACTGACTGCTAAATCTGGGAATTCTTCCAAAGGAGAAGGTAAACTTAAACTCTCTGGGTCTATAAATCTTTGTACTGCTTCTGGTGTTTCCATACCCCGATTAATCAACAACTGACTGATAATAGGGGATAAATTAGTTAAAATTGCCAAATTTTCAGCTAATTCGGGATTATGTAGCGCGATTTGCCAGCGTTGATTAGGTAAGCTTTTGTTAGCTTGGTCATTGGTCATTGGTGATTTTCTCTCCTGTTCCCTCTTTCCTGTTTCCTGTCACCTGCTATACTTGAGACTTGAAAATATTTATAGATTCAAAGATTAAAATAAAAACTTGACAGCACCGATTTCGGAACAGCAAAGTTTTCATCACACATTAAATCATGAAGATTGATCAATCTCATACTTGGCCATCAACAGTTGAAGAAGCCAGAACTATTCAAGAAACCCTGCGTAATCTAGTTATTACCACAGATAAACTAAACACACCCATTCAGCACGTTGCTGGTGTGGATGTGGGTTTTTATCATAAAATGAGCCGTGCAGCAGTAGCAGTGCTGAGTTTTCCTGATTTGCAAATAGTGGAAACTAGCCTAGCATATCGTCCTACATCATTTCCTTATATACCTGGATTTCTTTCATTTCGAGAAATACCCGCTATTCTTGATGCCTTAGAAAAGATTAAAACTATACCTGATATAATATTGTGTGATGGTCAGGGAACTGCTCACCGACGCCGATTAGGCATAGCTTGTCATTTAGGAGTATTAATAGATATACCCATCATAGGGGTAGCGAAATCCTTACTAATTGGCAAGCATGAAGAATTACCAGAAGCTAAAGGTAGTTGGCAACCATTAATACATCAGAATGAAACCGTTGGCGCAGTTTTACGAACTCGTAGCGGAGTTAAACCTTTATATATCTCCAGCGGCCATCGTATCAGCTTACCAACAGCAATTGACTATGTATTATGCTGCACCCCTAAATATCGGTTGCCAGAAACTACCCGCATTGCTGATAAATTAGCATCTGACAGATAAAGCATAGATTTGGCAGATCATTTTTATTTAAAGTTAATTGTCAAAACTTGTTAAATATAAACCAATCATATTAGAAATCCCACCCAAAGGAGTTGAATTAATTATTAATTATAGATAGGGCTTGCTGAAAAATTTGTTCGTGACGATTAGGAGTCAGGAGTCAGGAGTCAGAAGTTAAGAGTCAGAAGTCAAACTCTCTTGCTATCTAGGTTTCAATTTAGATTCTCTACCTCTTTGATTTGCAATTGGTGTAACTGATAACTGATTCACAGCCACTGTGCTCCCCGAAATCGCAAGCGAGGAAATTTAATTATCATTAAACCTTGAGAAGTAATAAACACTGACAAGCAAACTACAGAATAATGCAATATAAATAAGGCTAGTGATAATCGTTCTTTGGGCATAGGTAAAGGTAACAAACCAAGTATTTTACGCCACAAAACACAACTACCATTTCCCAAATCCCTGCAAAAAGTTGATAAGCTGCTGGCCAGTCTCTATCCTAACATTATTTTTGTAGATAGTTATAAATGACATCCCAACCTAAACCAAAGATAGCAATGTATGAAATTATCCAAAAATAAAGTGGGTTGGAAGTTTTGCCAATTAACCCAATGGCAAAGGGTATGGACACGAAAAACCCAACAGTTAAAAGTAGTAATAATCGAGTTTACCAACGACCAAATAAAGTGGGAGTCATAAAAATTCAAAATTCAAAATTCAAGATGAATTACACCCCTACACCCTTTCTTCAGAGTTGGTAATCTAGCTGGCAATGGTATTTAGATAATTCTGGCCAGTTGAGGACGGCTTCTAGCAAGTCTTGATAACCCAGAGTATTGGGATGAAGTCCATCTGCTGTGATGCGTTGATTTCTCCAGCTTGGACTATGTTGCATCCATTGGTCAAATATATCTAAATAAGGTATTTGCCGTTGTGTACAAGCTAGGCGTGCAGCTTCTTTGTAACGGTATTGATCCTCATGGTTGTAGTATAAACAATCAAGGAAGGGCATTTTTGTTTCATCTACGGGAACCATGCCTACAAACAGCACGGGACAGAGTTGTTGTGCTTGATCTAATAATGCGGCTATATCTGTTTCAAATTGGGGGAAATCTGTATAATTTTTACCCTTTTGACTACTTAAGCGTAGTGAGTCGTTAACGCCAACAGAGAGGATAATCAGGTCAGGGACTTGGTTGCGTATTTCTCCGCGATGACGAAATTCTATTTCTAGCCTTTGGGAAATTTGTTGTGTGCGATCACCCCTTACACCTAAATTATAAAGTACATGACCAACACTATCTGGCAACATCCACCATCGTCGCAGTTGTTCCACCCAACCGCCTTTTTCTGGATCACCGTATCCATAGACTAAGCTATCTCCCAAGGCTACAGCCTTTAAAGGCTGGCATAGTTTTGGCGCTACAGACAGCATTGAGGAGGAAGGCTTCAAGGTTTGCATTTTAAACAGCAGTATAGTTGATCTTTTTACAAGATTAAACACATTGTTACACTATAGTATGGTATCCTTTTTATCTTTTCTTGTTTAATTATTGAAAATAGTGGTGTATGGGGTAGAGAAACCCCATACATAATCACATAAGTATATCACTTGTTTTAATACCAAAAATAAAGATATTATTAAATATGTCTGAAAATATCAAATTACCTTCGCTATTCGGAAATTTTACCGTTAATTTGGGGATGAAAATGATTTGTGCTTTAACAAAATTCAGTATGCGCATGGGCTCAACAATTCGGGGCGGACTAGAAGATCACAAAGGCTTTTGCGCCATTTGAGGGTTGTCTCTGAACGGTTTACCCCCTAATGATTGAGCGGTTACAAAATTCATATCTCTCAATACTGAACATAACAGAAAAATTGGCTTAAAAAACAAAAAGATGAGCTTAAAAAATTTACCGCAAATTTATTTCAGCAATCATTCTTTGAATGTAAAATCCGCCAGATTTATCCGTGGAGTCAATGCAAAATCCTCTGAGAGGGTAGGGTGACATAGCCTGAACCAGAAAAATTGTTAACCTAGGCACAAGATTAGTGCCTAGGTTAACAATTTTAAATTTACTCATTATCTGGGAGCTTCCTCAGAGCAAGGTGCAGTTTGCTGCATTGAATAAATAACTACCAAATCACTTTTAATGTATTTAAACAAGATGAATAGTAGATTCCGTGACAAGATTAGATGGCTGGATCAATTTTTACAACATACATGCTCCCAAGAGGAGAAATTAAATTTATTGTCTTTAGGTTGGCAACGTGAGCAAACAATAAATTGGCATCATAAATTACTTAAAAATCTGTTTCCGCTTTTGTTTTTAATTTCCTTAGTCACAGTTTTGTTGACAAATAGTTTAACTCCTGTAACTGCTCAAATGGCTCGCCAAGAAATTCGTGGTGTGTGGATAACTAATAATGATCTTAATATCCTCAAAGATCGTGCCAAAGTTCAAGATGCTGTCACCCAACTAAGAAAGCTCAACTTCAATACTATCTATCCCGTAGTTTGGAATTCTGGCTATGTGATGTATCCTAGCAACGTAGCCAAACGTTTAGATATTCAACCTTTTGTTTTTCGCGGTTCAGACGGACATGATATTCTCGCAGACTTAATTAATCAAGCCCATCATCAAAATCTACTTGTTGTGCCTTGGTTTGAATTTGGTTTTATGGCACCTCCAACTTCAGAACTAGCATTAAATAAACCAGAATGGTTCACACAAAAACGAAATGGTACCACAACTTCTATTAGTGCTGCTGGTGAAGTTTCATGGTTAAATCCCTTCCATCCCCAAGTACAACAGTTTATCACTGATTTGTTGGTAGAACTGGCTAGCAATTATGATATTGATGGAATTCAGTTTGATGATCATACAAGTTTACCCCATGAATTTGGCTACGATAAATACACAGTTACCTTATATCGTCAAGAAACTAAAAAGAATCCACCAACAGATCCAAAAGACCCAGAGTGGGTAAGTTGGAGGGCAGATAGAATCACAGATTTCATGGTCAGGTTGAATCAAAGAATCAAACAAATTAAACCGAAAGGTATTTTTTCAGTTTCACCAAATTACTACGATTTTGCTTACAAATTTCAATTACAAGATTGGCTACAGTGGGTGCGAGCCAACATAGTTGATGAGTTAGTTGTGCAAGTTTATCGAGATAATTTGGAAAGTTTTACTACCAAAATTTCTCGTCCAGAAATACAAGAAGTACAAGAAATAATTCCAACTGGAGTGGGAATCATGGCAGGATTAAGAACTAAGCCTGTGCCAATGCAACAAATTAAATCGCAAGTAAGAGCGGCACAAAAGCGGGGATTAGGTGTGGTTTTCTTTTATTATGAAAGTCTTTGGAATAAGGCTCCAGAACCATTAGCTGAGCGTTTCTCTGGATTTCAAAGTCTGTTTCCATATCCTGCATTACGATTAGCACCTGATTAAACTAGGAATTGGTCACAAACGAAGGCTACATAGGCAAAATTTACCTACATGGATTTATTTGAAAACCTTGATTTTATTTAGTTCATGTAAGTAGATTTTATTTGTGTTAGCTAAAGTTAACGTAAGTAAAGTTATAGAAATGCTTTCTTTAAATTAATTTAAAACAAGTTTAGAAATCTTGGTATGAACATCAAAAAAGTAAGTTATCGAATTCTCCCTTAGATGTTACCAAAGATATATGTGTATAAAATCAATTTTGGAATTTTCGTTCTGGCAAGGACAATATATTTGATCAATTGAAAGAAATTTTTATTAAGATAGGATAGTATATGCAGCAGAATCCCATGATATGTTTTATCAAACAAATTTAGAGATGAATAATCCTAAGTAATTCTTTCGCTACATAGTAAACCACAGGTACAGTAACTGCATTACCAAATTGTTTTTTAGGTATTTCATCTTTTTGATGAGATTCAAAACTGTCAGGAAATCCTTGTAATTTACAAGCGTGTTTTGCAGTAATGGGTATATATTTTTTAGGTTGATAAATTTTCTTGAAGAACAGCTTTTTATATTCTTCTGGATGACTACAATGAAGAGATACAGTTATATTACGACTGCGATATGGTCTTTAGCACTAGTAGCAGTTAAAGTTGGGAAGATATCAGCAGTAGGTAATATAGTCCTATTAATATTATTAATACCCGTCATATTTTTTGAAGTAACAAATTCATAAATTAAACGTAATATTCCTTTTTCAATAACTTGATTTAATTTATTGACCTCTATATCAGTCATTTTATATTTAAAATTAGTAAAAGATAAAGGATTACCATCCTTATCTACATATTTTTTACTTATTCTATATTTGAGAAGAGTTAGGCAATTGTTTTTTCTCTATCACTAGTTTTAATAATTTCCCAAGAATAAATGGTTGTATGTCCATTGCTTAAATCTGAAAAAATGCAAAAATCATTAGCTTTTTGAGATCGAGTTCTTGAAGGTAGTATTACACCTTTAAATAAAGTATATGGATCTAACTTAAATTTTTTTTCAATAAGTTTGACATTTTTCAGTTCACATAAAATATCTAAAACTTTAGGATGAATATTTAAAGGATTAAAGGATTAGGGAAATTGTATTCTTAGCATCTCTCTATATCGGTTCTAATTCCAACAATGAAAACTCTGTCTCTATTTTGAGGTAAACCGAAATCGTAAGCATTCAAGACTTTCCACTTAACACAATTTCCTATATGCTCCAATTTTTGTAAAATTCAATCTAAATTATCTCGATTCTTAGGACTTGTTTAACCGCTAATATTTTCAGAAATAAATGAAATGCCTTAGGTCCACTTTTATTAACTAACCGGATAACATCAAACCATAATTAGTTTTCCTCTAGGATCTTCAAAACCCATTAAGCAACCCGCAACTGACCAAGGTTGACATGGTACACCACCTACTATTAGATCAACATGAGGTGGAAGTCCACGAATTTTGGTGATATCTCCTAACTCAATCTCATCTTTGTTGAAGTGACTGATAAAATTTTGCTGATAAACTTTAATAGCTTGTTTATCTATTTCAGAATAGCCCAAGCATTGACCACCTAGTGTTTCTAAAGCAATTCTAAATCTACCAATACCTGCAAATAAATCGACAAACTGGAATTCATTGGGAGAGGTTACTAATTGTACAGGTAGTTCTATTTGTTTTGGTGTTTGTGAATCAACAGCTTTCATATTTGTTAGCCCATACTACCAATTAATTCTGAGGATAGGATTTTTTAGTATAACACCACTGATGATAAAAACTCAGCCTATGTTAGTAAGCTGAGTCAAAGTGTCCTTGATTTCAAACTAAAGTAATTAGGGTTGATTTTAATTTACCAAATCAGGAAATACTCCTTGCACCGCAGGATGTACTAAACGATGATTTTGGACGTTCAAACCTTTAGCTAATGCTGGGTTAACATCTAAAGCTTTAATTCCCAAATTTGCCAACTGGACAACATAAGGTAATGTGCTGTTATTTAATGCCTGAGTTGATGTCCAAGGTACAGCTCCAGGCATATTGGGAACGCCATAGTGTACTACGCCTTCCTCAATATATACTGGGTTAGTATGAGATGTGGGGTGTAATGTTTCAACACAACCACCTTGATCAACTGCTACATCTACAAGTACCGAACCAGGATGCATTTGTTTAACTAATTGACGAGATACTAAGATTGGTGCTTTTCGTCCAGGTATTAACACTGCACCAATGAGTAAGTCCGCTTCTTTAACGACGGTTTCAATGTGGGCAGAATTGCTGTAGAGTAATTCTACTCTCGAACCAAACAAGGTTTCTAAATAGGATAGACGTTCAACATTTACATCTAAAATCTGCACTGTTGCACGCATACCCAGCGCAATTTTAGCAGCTTCTGTACCAACTACACCACCGCCTAGAATCACAACTTTACCAGGTTTAACTCCAGGTACTCCACCTAAAAGTACACCCCTACCCCCCTGTTGACGTTCCAGAAATCTCGCTCCAAACTGCACTGCTAACCGACCTGCAATAATGCTCATGGGAGTGAGCAAAGGTAGTCTGTTTGCTCCTGGCTGTTCTACGGTTTCGTAGGCGATCGCATTAGTGCCACAATCTATTAATTGTTCTGTCAATTTGCGATCGGCAGCTAAATGCAAATAAGTAAATAACAACTGTCCTTTTTGCAGAAATTTATACTCAGTTATCAATGGTTCTTTTACCTTTACAACCATCTCCTGATTCCAGATAGATTCAGGTGTATTAACTATTTTCGCGCCAGCTTTACGGTATTCCTCATCCGTAAATCCCGCATTATTACCTGCATTAGTTTCTACAGAAACACCATGACCGATTTCTGTTAATACCCGCACACTAGAAGGACTCAAACCAACGCGAAATTCTTGATCTTTAGTTTCTTTAGGAACGCCTATTTGCATTTATTTATAGCCTCTAATAGTTTTTGATTGACTCTAAATTGCCAGTATTTATGTCATCACGTCCGTATTCATGAATTCAAAATGAAGAAAATTAGAATTTAAGGTGTAGGGTGTAAAGGAACAGAGGACAAGAATGTATTATCTCTTGCCTTTTGCCTTTTGTCTCCAATTACCAATTACCATTCACTTGACTAATCTCCCAGTCTTCTTACAATAGATAAAGAATAATTAAAAATTGTAAACCAAGGGTTTGCATTGCTCTCTCCCAGAGGCTGCTATTAGACTGTTTAAGCCTAACCCCTGTAATGAGTTGAAAAATCTCCGTAAATATTCTTTTGCCGTTCAGAAGAGAGGAATAGTTGATCATGTCACAACAACAACCCACCGTAACCCCCAAATTAGAAGAACCCAAGTTTGGTTTTAATGAATATGCCGAACGTTTGAATGGTAGAGCTGCTATGATTGGCTTTATATTGATGGTAGTGATAGAATATGCCACCAATCAAGGTGTACTGGCATGGCTGGGTTTGAAGTAGTTCCATCTGCAAGCTGGTTTTCAGTTGTAAGCTAGTAATTAGAAGAGTTGAAACCAGCTGGAGTATCCAACTGGTTTCAGTATTATTCAGCAAATAGTGAACCGTCTGTGGCTATTAGATATATTGCAGATTGTCTATGTTATTCTAGGCAGGAAATTACCACATACCAGAGGGTGAATTACCATATCTCTGTTTTTACTCCGAACAATTATAATCTGAGATACCTTAATAGCCCCAGATCAGAAAGGTATATTACGGTTGCCTACTTGAGTAAATTCATATAAAAATTTAATTGGAACTAAGTAAGCTGTGATGAACGCTGTATTACCTCGTTTTTTGAAGTCAGCCTACCGGAAAGAACCTATCATCAGTGCATTGGTGACAATAGGTGTGGTAGATGCGCTAATTGGTGGTTTAGATGATAGCTGGTCATTATTTACTTTTGGTTTGGGAATGGCAGGAATAGCACTGTGCTTGAAGGTATGGAAGATGCAGCAGCAACCCCCTTTACGAGACGATCCTGTAGTCCAACATTATTTACCTTCTCAGTCTTCTAGTCCTCCTTTACCAACAATGAGGGTATCCAAGAAAAGACCACGCCAGTAGATAGTCCTGAATTTCTGACGTTTTCAGAAGTGACGAAAAACTCTCAAGAGTGAGGGAAGAAGGGTAAGTAATAATATTATTCGCTCTTGTCTGAGCTTGGCATTTCTAAGAGTTGTAGCTTTTTTAGTCCCTATTGGACAAGATTTTTATACTCACCCCGCTCATGCTGCTATTGAAATCAACACAAATTCTCTAAACACGAAACGTTTTGTGAATCCTCGACTAATTCACACTTTACGAGGACATACTTCAACCCTTAAATGTCTCAATTTCAGCCCCAATAGCAAATTTTTGGTTAGTGGTGGGTCAGAAAACGAAGGCATGATTCGCTTCTGGAATCCCCAAACTGGCAAAAAGCTGGGTACGATTAACAGAGCGCATCAAGCATCTGTAGACTCTATTTTGATTTCTCCAGATGGTAAAACCCTCACAAGTTGCGGTAGTGACTACAAAATTAACCTTTGGAATCTCAAAACTTTGGAGTTTAGTCGTTCCTTTGTGGGATATAATAGTTCTGTGTTGTCTTTAGCTGTTTCCTCTGATAGTAAAGTTCTCATCAGTGGTGCTTTAGACGGGATTCGTTTGTGGGATTTAAAACAACAGCGCCCTCTAGCTACATTGGTACGCTTTGATCATCTCATTTATACCTTGGCGATGAGTCCTGATGGTCAGACTTTAGCTAGTAGTAATAATAAAGGTGTTGTGAAACTTTGGAATTTGCAGACTGGTAAGTTAATCCGCCAGTTAAACGCACATTATCAAGTTGTGACTGGGTTAGCTTTTACACCTGATGGGGTAACTTTGGTGAGCTCTAGCCGGGATAAAACTATTAAAATTTGGAATTTTAGCAATGGTCAAGCGGTCAAAACTCTGACAGGACATCAAGATTGGGTGAATGCGCTCGCTATCAATCTGCATGACAAAACCCTTGCTAGTGCGGGTAAAGATGGAATTAAATTGTGGGATTTGACTACAGAAAACTTAAAAAATACACTCTCTGCTCATAAGGATTGGGTGAGTGCGATCGCTTTTACTCCAGATGGGAAAATCCTGGCTAGTGGTGGTTTTGATCAAAAAATCAATATTTGGCAGACGCAGTAAATAATGATTCCAGCTTAGAATAAATCACCTGAGCCATCACGTTTTGTCAACCATCTTTCCGATGGATTTAGATTTTAAAATTGATATCAAAATTTCTATTGAAATACTCAATGGCATTTAATATCGTCTTGTTATGATGCTAAAATTCTAAGTAATTGTGAAACCTTGATGAAATTTTTATAACCCCAAGTGAAAATTAAAAGTTTTAACAGTACTTTGCTCAGTATTTATATTGATAGATGCGATTTTGGAATAGGAGTTTTCGCTGCTCGTAACATGAGTAAAGGTGAAGTTATTCTCACTTTCACAGGTAAGGTCATTTCCTTGAGAGAAGCATTAGCCAAAGGAGAAAGAAGCCAATCCTTTGCAAATCGACACTAATACATAGATCGATATACAAGAACCAGGAGTTATTGTCAATCATCATTGCAATCCTAATGCTGGGATTATGAATACAAAAACATTAATAGTATTGACTGATATTTATCAAGGTGAGGAAATTTTATATGATTACTCTACTACTATGAGTGAGAACTCATGGACAATCGTGTCTGGATGTTCTGCTAGGAATTGTAGAAAAATTCTTAAGGCTTTTCATTACCTACTAGATAGCTTCAAGGAACAATATTTAAAACTAGGTATAGTGCAAAATTTCATTGTCCGTGAACACAACTTAAATAGGGAAGTTTGCTTGTAATAAAAATAGTGGAGGGTTGATAGGTGAGAGTTAATAGGGAATATAGGAATTATATCTACATTGAGTTTTTGAGTTGGAAGTAGGGATTTAGCATTGCTAAATCACCAATTTCTTTCAATAAACATTTCAGCAGAAAAGAAGACTATTTAAGAAAATGCTGACAGCAGAACTAGAGATGTAATAGCTAATAGAATTCCCACAATTTTGTAAGGATTTAGGTATTACTGAAAAAAAGTCACACCTACCAATGCTAGTAATACAACCGTAGAAACCGAATAAACAACACCAATTATTGCTAACTTTAGGTGTTTCATGGTATAAACCCAACCAAAAGCTGTAGAAGCTAAGATCACTACACCAAAAATAAACTAACGGGTTTGCAACGCGCTTTCATTGTTGCTGGCAATTTTGAGAAAGTAGTCACCAAGTACACCAAGTGAACTTAATGTGATTGCAATCAATATTGCTATATAGGCTTGATTCATAATCAGGTTTGTACTTAAAGATAATGGTATATTTTACATATACGCAATTCTATTTTAACTTTAAATTGCACACTTCTACAGCAAGCTTTTTTGCCTACTCCATCAGGAGCATATTCTCTGGAAGCAAGAAAACTCATAAAAAAACCCCTGGGTGGGGGACTGTCAGTTATTCGAGTGGAGTGAACAACTAAGTAATAAATACTTACAGTAAATAAAGTAATCCGAACAAAATGATCCAAATTACGTCTATGAAGTGCCAGTACAGTTGAGCGGCTTAAATACCGAAATGCTTTTTGTTGCTGTAATGACCAACAGTACGCGCTCAGCAAAACACTGCCAAAATAGCCAAAACGCCGATAGTGACCTGCAAACCGTGAAAACCAGTTAGCACCTAAAATGCACTATTTTATAGGTTATGTTAAAATATATACAAGCATTTATTAAGCTGAGTATATAAGAATGGAGGGAAAAACAGCCAATCCTGCTATTCGTCACTGTATGATTCATGATGGCAAAACCCAAGGCATATATATAGATGATAATGCTAAAGCAATAGTAGAAGATTGTGAGATTGTTGCTAATACTTATCCTGGTGTTACCATTAAAAATGGTAGTAATCCAACTATCCGACGCTGTAAAATTCATGATGGGAAATCTAACAGCCTTTGGAGCACAGATAAATGATAGCCTTTGTTATTAAATTACAATGAATTTAAACTAATTATTCCAAAAAATATGAAACTGCAACTAGTCAATATAACTTATGAAATTGAAGTTGAACCAGGAGAAAAATTAATTCTACCTGAATCTATTAGAGAAAGTATAGGAGCGGGAAATTGGATAATTACTATCCAATCAAAACTAGATTCTTCGCCAGTTACTCGCAGTCATGACGCATTTTTAAAAGGCTATACTCCAGAAGATGAAGGACTCTATGACGACTATACAACCGGGTGAATTCTGGGTCGTATTACTTTTACAAATACTATAAGTTCTAGAAAACGCCCAATCCTTATACTTTGGTGAGACGGAAATGATATTTATTGTAGCCGCAGTAATCACATCTGCACAACCACGTACATAGCGAGATGTATTTTAAATGATTGGTAAATTGCTGGTCTGCGCGTTCCCTCAACTGTAAGGTTATCTAGACTTGATTGCCTAGAAAAGTCTTTGTTAATAGCGACAGTTGGACAAATTTCTGAACCAGATGCAAAAGTATTAAAAACTATATGGGATGCCTTTATTAAACCTCAATTTAAGTTTTCAAATTTAGTTTGAAGTAATTGCAATAAAAAACCCCCCTGGGTGGGGGAGTGTCAGTTATTCGCGTGGAGTGAACAACTAAGTAATAAATACTTACAGTAAATAAAGTAATCCGAACAAAATGATCCAAATTACATCTACGAAGTGCCAGTAAAGTTCAGTGGCTTGAATACCGAAGTGCTTTTGGTTGCTATAGTGACCAGGAGTACCCGATCGCCACAACACCGCCAAAATGGCTAAAACGCCGATAGTGACGTGCAAACCGTGAAAACCAGTTAAAACGTAAAATGTGCTAGCGAACAAATTGGTAGTCAAACCAAATTCGAGATGGGTATATTCATAAACCTGACCCACCAAAAAAACTGCACCCATAGCCGCTGTAATAGCTAACCAGCTACGCATTCCCTTTTCATCATTCTTTTTGATCGCAGTATCAGCATTGTGCATGACAAAGCTGCTGGCAATCAGGTTAACGGTATTTACACCAGGTAGCAACAGTTCTAACTTCGGTGTTCCAGCAGGAGGCCACACAGGTAAGGTAGAACGGAAAGCTAAATAAGCGCCGAACATACCCAGAAAAATCATTCCTTCCGCAATCAGAAAGACAACCAAACCAAACAAACGATGGTCTGGATGTGCTTCATGATGGTCAACTGTTGCAGCGTGGTGATGATTCGCTTCTATTTTCGCTGGGTCAATTATTTGACTTTGCATGAATTTTTAAATTGGTAATTGGTAATTGGTAATTGGGCATTGGGCATTGGGCATTGGGCATTGGGCATTGGGAAGTATAGTAAAAATATTTATCTTTCTGTTGCGTCTTGCCTCTTGCCTTTTGTCTTCCTCTTCATTTACACATTGGACTCAATTGTGGGATAGGGTTCGTCTAGTTTGATACTTAATACTTTATTAACATCAACAATTTTTTCACTTACGCCGTAGTCATAAGGTCCTGTGGTTAAAACAGGGAGTTTTTCAAAATTCTCAATGGCTGGTGGTGAAGTAGTCATCCATTCTAGGGTAAGACCGCGCCAAGGATTATTAGCTGCTTTAGGTCCATATAACCAACTCCATACGGCATTGATAATAAAGGGTAATGTGGAAATAGCTAGGATATAAGACCCGTAGGTACAGATTTCATTCAAAGAAGTGAATTTGGAGTCATATTGGGCAATACGGCGATTCATACCCATCATTCCCAGCTTGTGCATGGGTAAAAAAGTCATATTCAGACCAACAATGGTCAAAACTGCGTGAACCTTACCCCAAAATTCGTTTATCATTCGTCCCGTCATTTTCGGGAACCAATGATAAATGGCTGCAAAAATTCCTAGTACGCTACCGCCAAAGAGAACGTAGTGTAGGTGCGCAACGACAAAATAGGTATCGTGAACGTGAATATCAAAAGGTACTGATGCCAACATCACACCACTGATACCGCCAATCACAAATGTTCCCAAAAAACCCATTGCAAAAATCATGGGACTATTGAGGCTGATTTTGCCACCCCAGATAGTTGCTAACCACCCGAAAATTTTGATTCCGGTAGGAACAGCGATGATCATTGTTGTGATCATGAAAAACATCCGCAACCAACCAGGGATGCCGCTGGTAAACATGTGGTGCGCCCAGACGATTAACCCTAAAAAGCTGATAGCAAGGGAAGAATAGGCGATCGCTTTATAACCAAAAATGGGCTTACGGGCATGAACTGGAAGAATTTCTGAAATTGCCCCAAAGAAAGGCAAGATCATGATGTAAACTGCTGGATGGGAGTAGAACCAAAACATATGTTGGTAAACCACCGGATCACCACCACCAGTCGGATTGAAAAATGTTGTCCCTGCGAGTAAGTCAAAAGCCAGCAAAATCAGCGCTCCGGACAGAACTGGTGTAGATACCAGCACTAATGCTGAAGTTGCCAACATTGCCCAACAGAACAAGGGCATTTGATGGACTCCCATGCCGGGGACACGCATTTTGAGGATCGTGACGAGAAAGTTAATCGCCCCCAAAATCGAAGAAGTTCCCAACAACAGGACACTGGTAATCCAAATTGCCTCACCTACTTGACCTGTTACCAAACTTAAGGGAGGGTAGGAAGTCCAACCTGCATCCGGTGCATCACCCACAGCCAAACTTAGGGTCAGCAACACACCCGCAGGGGGAATCATCCAAAAAGCCACCGCATTTAAGCGAGGAAAAGCCATATCCCTAGCCCCAATCATCAGGGGGATGAGATAGTTCGCAAAACCTGCCCCTGCTGGAACAATCCACAGGAAAATCATGATTGTGGCGTGGAGTGTAAACAGGCTGTTATAAACTTCTGGGGTGACAAAATCTATATCTGGTGTACGGAGTTCTGTCCGCACCAAGTCAGCCATCACGCCCCCAATACAGTAGAAAATAAATGATGTGACTAGGTATTGAATACCAATTACTTTATGGTCGGTGCTGAATGTAAAAAATTCCCACCACTTTCTATCCCCTGGTTCTTCTCGGAGGGTGGGAATATGAGCGGTTTCTTGTAATTGTGCTTGAGTCATAGTCAATTAGTTATTGGTCATTAGTCATTAGTCATTAGCCGTTGACTAATGGTGGACTTGATGCAGCATTTCTGGATGAATGCCCATATCTTTGCTGTAAGGGGCGAGAAATTTGTCTACTGACATATTATTTGCTGGGTTAATGGACACAGCTTGATTTAGGGTATCTTTACTAGCAACTAGCTGTTCTTGCATCCAACTATCAAAAGCTGGTTGGGACTCTACCACCACTTGGGTTCTCATTGCACCGTGGTAGGGGCCACACAACTCAGCACAAATTAAGGAATAATCACCGGGAGTTTTGGGTGTGAAGCGAATCTCGGTTTGTCTACCGGGGATCACATCTTGTTTCAGGCGGAATTCTGGAATCCAAAAGGCATGGATGACATCGTTAGCTGTCATGTTCATTTGTACTTCGCGCCCTATGGGTACGTGGAGTTCACCTGTAGTGACACCTGTATCTGGATAGGTGAAAATCCAAGCGTACTGGAGTGCAGAGACGTTAACGACTAATTGCGATGCTTGTCCCTCTTTTTCCCGACTTGCGCCCAAAGTGGGAGCAACACTACCAACACCGGAACCATTGTGCATTTGGGGAGTGTCAGGATTGGGGACGGCTGCAGTGGAAGGGTCTTGCATAGCCTCGTCTGATTTTTCCTGGTTCAGATTTGGTTCTGTGCTACCTGGTGTATCACTTAAGGTAACAGCTATAGCAGTTCCTGGCATGGAGATTGATTCTTGCATGATCGCTGCTTCGTGGGCTGTATGGGGATTGAAGCCGCCGATTTC
Organism: 'Nostoc azollae' 0708; assembly: GCF_000196515.1. Lineage (NCBI taxonomy): Bacteria > Bacillati > Cyanobacteriota > Cyanophyceae > Nostocales > Nostocaceae > Trichormus > Trichormus azollae. Next base: position 3,643,812 of record NC_014248.1, on the reverse strand, counting down.
GTTGTATACATCAAAGCTATATACAGAAATGCCGATGACGATAATTGCTGGGATCGCTGTCCAGAGGATTTCTAGAGGTACATTACCTTCAATTGGTGGACCGTCTTCGTTGTCACCTGCACGCCGACGATATTTGAAGATGGAGTAAACTAATACACCTTCAACTATTAAAAATATACTCGTAGAAACGGTCATCATCGCATTAAATAGACCATCTATCAATACGGCTTCATCTGATGCGGCCGTGGGTAACAGACCGTGATTTTGACCGTACCAAAGGCTGGCTAGGGTGAGGACGATGCCAATGAGTAACGTCCAGATCGAACTTGGAATTTTCACGGCTTACTTAATGGAATTGATTACGTTATTTCAAACTAACTCACTTACTAAGGTAGTGCAGGCTACGGAATATAGATTATAAATATCTGAAATTTTTATTAATTTTTTTGACTAGGTTACTAATCTTGAGTAAAGGTATTCATATTGATGTTGTCAACAATAAATGATAATTAACACCAAAACTTAAGGAAAATGTTGGCAATTATTTAGGAAAATCTAAATAATTGCCAACATTTAATTATTCACATCTTAAAAAATACCTAAATCTTACAGCTAAAAGTGGCTAGAGTGATTCAAAGTATAGGGGAAAGGCAATTTTTAAACCTTAGCTCATAGGTTAGGGTGGAAATAGGTCTGGACTGATCAAATAGTAAATTTTAAGAATATCTACCTCAAGCGGGCAGAAGGTATCGTTGATGAACGAATTTGTCCTACAACAGCAAAATGAAGCGGCAACCCAACACAATAGCCCCAAGGAAGTAATTCGTCGCTTGGTGTGGAAGATTTGCATAGCCACCTTAATTTTGATGGCCATAGGCAGTGCCACCCGCGTGATGAATGCTGGACTTGCTTGCCCAGACTGGCCTTTGTGCTATGGAGAATTGGTGCCGGCTAAAGAAATGAATCTCCAGGTGTTCTTGGAGTGGTTTCACAGAATGGATGCGGCTTTGATTGGTTTTAGCGTGATCGCTCTTTTGGGTTTATCCTGGTGGCATCGTCGTGTTCTACCCAACTGGCTGCCTTGGGCTTCTGCATTTGCGCTGTTCTTAATCGTTTTCCAAGGTGTTTTGGGAGGGCTTACCGTTACCGAATTGCTGCGGTTTGATATTGTTACCGCCCATTTGGGAACGGCGCTATTATTTTTTACTACCCTCCTAGTCATCGGTACAGCACTTAGCCCGTATCAGGGAACTGGAACGGTTGGTAAGCTGCCTTGGGTGGGTTTAGCTGCCTCTATTTTCGTTTACTTACAAAGTCTACTAGGTGCTGTGCTAGGTTCTCGCTGGGCGCTACACCAATGTTTTATTGGGGATCAACTCTGTGGAGTGATGTACAGCCATATCTTTGGTTTAGTGCCACCGTCGGTAGCAACGTTAGCAGTTGTATTAATTTCCTGGCGTACACCAGCACTGCACCCAGCCTTGCGAAAATTGGCAAATCTGGCGGGTGGGTTGTTAATTTTACAACTAGTTTTAGGAGTTGCCACCTTCCGGCTACATTTACAAGTCGAACCTCTCACTGTTTCTCATCAAGCCATTGGTGCAACTTTGTTAGGTAGTTTGGTTGTGTTCACAGTTTTAGCAGTACGGGACTGGTTTGCTAATCGAGAAATCAAAATTGCGAATGGGTAATTGGTGATTCTTCCCCAGTCCCCAGTCCCTAATCCCCAATCCCCTCAGTTATTGACAAATTAAGGAAAGAGAGAGAGCCAACATGATTGAGACTAATGTCTCTCGTCGCCACCACGATACATTTCTACAAGTAATTCAGAGTTACTACCAGCTAACCAAACCCCGAATTATTCCTTTGCTGTTGATTACGACTGCGGGGAGTATGTGGATAGCTGCTAAGGGGCAGGTTGATCCCTGGTTGTTGATTGTGACTTTGATTGGTGGTACTTTGGCTGCTGCCAGCGCCCAAACGATTAACTGTATCTATGACCGTGATATAGATCATGACATGGAACGGACGCGCCATCGTCCTATGCCTTCTGGTAGGGTTCAGCCCCGTGATGCTCTGATTTTTGCGATCGCACTGGCTGTTGCTTCTTTTACCCTCCTGACGGTATTCGCCAATTTACTGGCAGCGGTTTTAGCATTTTCTGGCATCGTTTTTTATGTTTTAGTCTATACACATTGGCTAAAACGCCATAGCACTCAAAATATTGTTATTGGTGGTGCTGCTGGAGCAATACCCGCTTTGGTGGGTTGGGCAGCGGTTACTGATACTTTAAGCTGGGCTGCTTGGCTGATTTTTGCGATCGTTTTTTTGTGGACTCCTCCTCATTTCTGGGCTTTGGCTTTGATGATTCGTGATGATTATGCCAAGGTGGGTATACCTATGTTACCTGTGGTTGCTGGTGATCAGGCAACGGTACGCCAGATTTGGTACTACACTATGCTAACAGTGATTACAACAGTTTTGCTGTTTTATCCTTTACACGCTAGTGGTGTTGTCTATGCAGTTATCGCTTTAAGTTTGGGTGGATTTTTCATCCACAAAGCTTGGCGTTTGTTGCAAAGTCCAGAGGATCGAACTGTGGCTAGGGAGTTGTTTCTTTATTCCATTTCCTACATGATGCTTTTGTGTCTGGGGATGGTGATTGATAGTCTTCCTTTTACTCGCAGTCTGGTGACGGGTGTGGTTAGTTATTTGCATTTGCTTTAGGTAAGTGTTAAGAGCGATCGCATTTTCATTTTTTTGGAGAGCGATCGCTTTTTTTTACAGCCATTTTCAGTCAGATAGATGAACACATCTAGATTTGGCTTGGCGCAAAGACGCAAAGGAGCAAAGAGCAATTGTTATTTAAGCCGAGTCAAAGAGATTAGAGAATTTTGGAAAATTACCTTTAAAAAAATTACCATCATGTCTTTCATGTCTTTGTAGCGACTTTATGAAATTTTAGGACATTTAATTTGTATAATGTCCTACTAATTTACCTTTGTAGCCAGCCTTTTAGGGAGCAAGGCGATTTTGTGAGGTGGGGCAAAAAGTATGCTTTTAGCTACGCCAACCACAGACATGGCTAAAATATTTTTCTGGAATTAAAGTAAAATAAATCACATCAAACAAATAAAATTCCAAGACAGAGTATCTTCTCAAAATATCCTAAGAAGACTTGCATTCAATAATTCGTGGCTGGTGGGAATAAACTGCTTAGGTGAGTAATCAAATAAGCAGGTATTGACTACCATAGAAAATTCTGTTAAATGGGAGTTGTAGGTATAAAATATTAGACAGTTTGAAGATGGATAAAAGAGGTAAAAATGGAATTACAGAAATTATGCCAACTTCCAGCTATCCATTGACAAGGAAGATGTAACAAATATAACATAAGTCTCCCATTTTCTTTTAACCAAAATTCACTGTTTTCTTTCATTCTGAAATTGACAACTTGTATGTATACAAGATTTTAATTGTACGGTAAATGGTTTTTATCGATATTTTAATCGTACGGTAAATGATTTTTATCGATGCCTATTTTAGGTTTAGTAATCGCCTTGCTCCGGCCTTTTAAAAATCCTTATAAATGGGAAACTGATAAAATTTTCTTTTGTTTTGTATAGATAAGCTGAGAAATTTCCTGTTTAAAACTATCCTCTACATGTCCTTTTTCTCCTGCATATTTTCTTATTACACCAAATAATCCTTTCCTATTTTCTCATCTTTTATTATCATCTTTCGATCTGTTATTATGGCTATAATCTGTGAAAATAAAATCAATACTTCTAGCCTGAAAATATGTACCTCCAAGTTCTTTACTAAATGCCATATCTTTCTCCTAGATTTGTGATTATTTATTTCATCAATAAAATTTAATAATCCAATTAATAATAACTCTCCAGAACTCATGAAAAACTGAGCTAACGGGACTTAAACAAAAATAAAGCCCAAATGTAGCCCAAACTGGCTTGATAAGAAGTAAACACGTCCGGATTCCAGTTAAACCAATCAATAAATAGAAAAGATATGGCTGTTCTCAACGCTTCTAAAGCTTCAGTAAAAGTATTCAAAGGTTTCTTAGCCCACCTTGGTCTTAATCCTCCAGTCCACTGATGGCCAAGAATAAAAGTGTAGGCACAGAAAACCAAAATAAAATGGCGCAGTCAACTGCTGTTATCTCCAACTTGATATTCTTTGAGTCCTCACCATCCCTTGGCTTCCCTGTAAACAACTTCTACCCAATTTCTTTAAGAATATGTATCAACTATCCATTGGGGTGTGACAGTTGATGAAGAAACATTGGTCATAAAGTAGTCCATATCAGTGGCTTCAGAGAAAGTAGAACCGTTGATGACGATAGCAATATTGCCCTTTCCAGTTAAGGCTGATATTTCTACTTCTTTAGTTACTACCCATAATGTTTTGGTTTTATCTAACTCCAGTTGAATTTCTGTAAAAGCCTCTTGGGGTAAACTTTGTGCTAATTCATCTAACCTAATTATTTGTGGACTATCCTCTTGGTCACTGGCAAGGACTTTGGGATTTTTAGCTAATCCTCCTAACTACTTTAAATTCCGATTTTCTATCTTTAAACCCACATTCCGCACCCTAAACTGTCACAGAGAGAAATTACGGAGAGAAAAAATCCAAGGCAGCATAAAAATAAACATATGCAGTGATAAAAGGCATTGGAGAAACAGTAAAGCACCAAAAATAGCATCAAAAGCTATTCTCAATAAGGAGCAATAAGAAAGAACACCGCCCAGAGGAGTCAACAGATCAATGAAGATATTCAAGAGATAAATCATAACTTAGACTCATAGATTGAAGTAAAAAAAGAAATTCTAGTAAAATAGAGCTATAAATCAAAGACATGAGGTTATTTGCTGATAGAAATTAAATTAATAGAGAGAAAAACTAGGTAAGTAATTGATAGTAGGGAAAACAATGATATGGTAAAAAATTCACAATGAAATCTCTCTCTTGAGTCCAGTGACAGATGTGTTTTTCTTGGTTAAGAGTAACTAAATAAATAGACTGAAAGCATTGAAAAGTCCAGCGTAAAGTGGGGCAGTCAGTTGGTTTGCCAAATTGATTTTTTACTGTTGATTTAGACTCTCTCGAAGGGGTTCTAATTTGTCGTTGCCCTAAAGTATAAACCAGCAGAGATAAACCCATAATCATTCCCAGGGACTCTATTCTCTCTGGACTTTTTAGGAAAATACTGTCTGCAAAAAATAATTGGTATTTGAGAAAAGCAAACCCTCTCTCGCAAGACTGTTGAGCTTTATATTCACTCAAGATGGAGTCATGGGTAAGTTCATTGGAATCCAAAAGGTTTGTAGCAATAATAAAAGGCCCTGCCCTCAGAAATTCTGTATTAATTTTACTTTCATTCTGGGAGAATGTAGCTGATATTTCAGAGGATATCTCTCCTAAACTATCTTTTTTCTTAGATTTGATTTGAGTAACTTTACTCTGGTTAATTTGGTGATATTTGAATTGTTTGAATAGTTTAGATAACCCCTTGATAGCATCAGCTTCACAAGCAAATTTTTCTGGTGATAACTTTTTCAAATCTTGCACAGCTTTTGATTGTGCCTTGGTAACTTTTTGTGAGAGTTTACCCAGGTCTGGTTCTCTTCTTTCTTGACTCTGTTTAAACTACTAACCATCTTTGTTCTATTCCTGCATAATTTACTGTTTTTGAAGCTAGTTTATATCCGGGTAAGTTACTATCAACAAATCCTAGTTCTGGCAATGTTGATATTAATGATCGTGCTGATTCTACGCTTAATGGCAGTGGACATAACCAGCTTAAATCTGACATCATTTTCAGATTTGATTCTGTATATAAGGCCAAGTCTGCTACTATGAGACTGTTAACTTTTAGTTAACTTTTAATTGTTTTTGGTACTCTACTGCTATTTTACCAAAGCATGATGAATCTGCTTGGTTTCCCGATGCTAGTTTTAAAAATATATATTGGTATGTCTCCATCTCATGAAGATATCATTTCTATGATGAACTGTTTTAACTCCGGTCTATGGTCACCAGAATAACCGTAGGTGATGGTTATTTCTTTTGGTGATTTTACTGGTAATTCTTCTATTTCTTGATTATTTACTACTTTTTGACTCTCAAATATTACTTCTGGTAAGCTGGTATTATATTGCCCATGTATGTGCATTTATGATGAGTCTAGATGCCCTGCTCATAGGGATACTCCAAATTTTTGGGCTGCTTTTAAGGCGACAATAAAAAATATTCTATCCAATCCTTTTATAAATAGTTTATCTATGACTCTCCCCAGTTTATCGTCCTTGAGATATTCTGGTGTTACTCCTGCTCCTATTAGATGGTCACAGGCGATTGTTTCAAAATCTTGGGGAAACATATATACGGGTTTCTATACAAATCCTAACCCGTTGATCATCATGGGTTTTACTACATGACCCGGACTTACTTTCTCTCCAATTTCAAGGACTATTTCTACGACTCCTATGGCGTCTATTATTCCTGCTACTATGACTAAATGGTCTAGGTTTTGAATTTCCATTTTTTGAAGCTTTGATTTCACAACAGAATTATCTACAACTCCTGTTGTGATTCAATCATTTCTTCTTCTGTTCTAATTTAATTTTTAAATCATTAAATTTTCTCTTCTTTTATCTTCTTTACAAAACTTTATTCTCTCACTCTATTGCCATTTTAATTATACTTATTCTTATTAAGCCTTTTCTTCCTTGCAGGAGCTTTAGTTCTGGTGTACTACTATCTGTGACCGTTAGTGTACAGTTAGGGTGCGGAAGGTGCGTTTAATAAGAAAGATGTATTGTGGCGATATCCCGTATCTATAATCACTATTCCCGGTTGATAACCACGGCTTAAGGTCAGATGTATTAATTTAATTCCTAACTCAGGTTTATTCTCAAATAGAGGGTCTTGTTTCCCTTTGGGTCAAGAATCACCGTGGTTATATAACTCTATATCTAATGGTAAGCTTTTACTGCCATCATATAGATTAGATGTGTTGTTACTACTACTATTCCAGTATCCCTTTTCCCAATTTCTCCAATATATTTTCTTCCTACGCCATCCCTAAAATTCCCCCTTTTTCTATGGCCATAATCATCAATTATTAAGCTAAATCCTCTGGTGATTCTTCTCTGACTACACTTGTTCATAGTCTCTAACCGACGCTCATTGACTTGGGAACTGGACCAAGGTGCTTCAGTGAAAAGGTGGTGTCATCGGTGGTAGTTCACCCCTAGGGCATTCTCTGCCATTTGAAATAGGTTTTTTCTCTCACTTTCACCCAATCATCCCCCTAAATCATGTCTAAACTCTCTTCTTTCCCCTTGATGAGTAAATACATCATCAAATGATAGAATCTTTCAAACCATGGCGCCATTGCTGGGGCACTGGTTTCTTTCATCAGCTTCTTTGAACGTGAAAGCTACACCGAAATCCCATTATACTTCTTTTTACTATTAACTTTTGTTTCAGTCGCGCTAACCAATGTCCTTCCCTTTCAATCAAGTAGGGTTGTCCTTCAAAGCGATATATTTCTTGATCCAGTTTTTTTTGTTTTGATTTTTTTAAGCCAGAATAGAAATTTTCATCATCTCTCAGTATTTTTCCTAAATTATTTATAATAAAACTGTTTGCTTTACGTAATTCAGATTCTTTTATAGAAGAATCTCTATTCAATATCAATGTGTTAACATCTGACAATCTTGAACCAAATATAAAACTAGCCTCAAAAAATCCATTAAAAATGATCCCTTCGTCTTTTCGATGAGAGAATGTCCATCTTATTGGATTTTTAAGGTAGGTATTTTCTTTCCCGTTAAATTTGAATTTAATCTCACTATTTTCATCACCAATAAATTTAAATAATCTCCTTAACGTATTCCTAGATAATAGCTGGGCTAAAGCTTAGAAAATGGTACTTTTACCAACTCCATTTTCCCCTCTAATCGTATAGACACTCTTTTTAAAAGGAAGTTCTATAGCAAGCAAACTACCTAATGTTTCTGAGATTTTTAATTTGAAGCTCTATCATGGAACGCCAAATAAATATTTATTTAACTACATAGTTTGGGTAGTTTAACGTAAACAGTAAGTTTGATGGAAAACATAACTTAGAATTCAAAACTCAAGAATTTAACTATTTATCATAGCAAAATAAAATATGGTATGATAAATACTTATCTAAAAACCGTGCTGGGTGAAGAACGTAGAGGTAAAACTCAGCACATCTACACACTCAGCACAAAGAATTCTGGTTTATGGCACTGCCAATTGTTGCAATTATTGGTCGCCCCAATGTGGGCAAATCCACTTTAGTTAATCGTCTCGCCGGCGATCAAACGGCGATAGTCCATGATGAACCCGGTGTGACGCGCGATCGCACCTATCGTCCGGCATTTTGGGGAAACCGCGAATTTGTGGTAGTCGATACTGGCGGTTTAGTATTTAACGATGACACCGAATTTCTCCCTTTGATTCGTCAACAGGCATTAATGGCGCTTTCCGAAGCCTGTGCAGCTATTTTTGTAGTCGATGGACAAAGAGGCCCAATGCCAGCGGATCAAGAAATCGCCGATTGGTTACATCAGCAGCCTGTACCAATTTTATTGGCTGTCAACAAATGTGAATCACCAGATCAAGGCTTAATCCAAGCTAGTGGATTTTGGGAACTGGGTTTAGGTGAACCTTACCCGATTTCGGCAATTCATGGTAGCGGTACAGGGGAAATCCTGGATGAATTAATTACCCACGTCCCCAATGTGAAGGATTCACCCGAAGATAATGTGATTAAAGTCGCAATTATCGGTCGTCCCAATGTAGGCAAATCCAGCTTATTGAATGCTTTTGTTGGGGAAGAACGAGCTATCGTTAGCCCCATTTCCGGCACCACTCGTGATACCATTGATACAGAAATTGTTAGAAATGGGCAAACTTACCGCTTAATTGACACCGCCGGTATTCGCAAAAAGAAACATATAGAATACGGTACGGAATTCTTTAGCATTAACCGTGCTTTTAAAGCCATTCGGCGCGCTGATGTAGTGTTATTAGTATTAGACGCTGAAGATGGAGCGACAGAACAAGACCAAAAATTAGCAGGTCGCATTACTGAAGAAGGTCGCGCTTGCATTATCGTGGTTAACAAGTGGGATGCAGTAGAAAAAGACTCTTACACCATCTACGACTATGAAAAAGGTCTAGAAGCACGCTTACATTTTACCGAATGGGCAGATATAATTTTTGTCAGTGCGGTGACAGGACAGCGGGTAGAAAAGATTCTAGAATTGGTGAATAAAGCCGCTCAAGCGCACAAACGTCGTGTCACGACATCCGTAGTTAATGAAGTCCTCACAGACGCTGTTAGCTGGCATTCTCCACCAACATCACGGGGCGGTCGTCAAGGTAAGATATATTATGGTACACAAGTAAGTACCCAACCACCAACCTTTGCTTTATTTGTCAACGATGCACAACGGTTTAATGATAATTATCGCCGTTACATTGAAAGACAGTTCCGCAAACAATTAGGATTTGATGGTACACCGATTCGTTTATTTTGGCGGAGTAAGAAAGTGCGAGAAATGGAACTTGGTAGTCTCAACCGAGCAACTCGCGTAAAATAGTAGTCACTGGTCATTTGCTCATCACTCATGACCAATGACCAATGACAACTGACTAAAAAATGGACTTACTGCGATCGCTGCCTTTAGGATTATATTTAGAACAGCCACAAACTTGGTTACATAGACTAGATCCGCGCGTTAAATTAATTTGGTTATTGAGCTTTCTCACCAGCTATGTTGTTGCTAACAACTATTGGCGCGTTTTACTAGTCGTACTGCTAGTCATTGTTACCCTAATTGCTAGAATTCCACTGAGAGTATGGCGGCAACAAATGGGCTGGCTGTTAGTGCTATCATTTATGGTACTGGCACTTGGTGCGATTAGTCCTGACGGACTAGGTATAAATTATCAGTCCCGTCTACCGCCCAATCAACAAGTATCAACTCAATCAGCAATTCCTCAGAATACTAAAAGCAATTCAGAAACAGCAAGTAGCAAAAAACAATATAGATATGTGCTATTTCATAAAGGACCCGTGAAAGTAAATCGCCGTTCCTTAGATTTAGCAATTAGCCTGAGTACAATAGTATTTACTTTAATTTACAGCACTAACTTATATCTGTTGACAACTGCACCAGAAGAAATAACTTCTGGAATGGAAAGCTTAATGCAACCCCTACGAAGGTTTAAAATACCAGTCACAGAAATCACCCTGAGTCTAACTTTATCTTTGCGGTTTATTCCCCTAGTCTTAGAAGAAATCCAAAACCTAATTCGTTCTGTCATGACTAGAGCAATTAATTGGAAAAAACTAGGATTAAAAGGAGGAGCTAAAGTTTGGTTAATTGTCATTGAAAGACTATTAGAAAACCTGCTTTTACGTGCCGAACAAATGGCAAATGCTATGATGGTAAGAGGTTTTACTAGTCCTAATGAACATCGAGTTAAATGGCAAGAATTAAAATTAGGAACAGGTGATTGGCTGGCTATAGTGATTTTAATTATATTTTGGAGTTTAAGAATAGCCTTGGGTACAGAAGTTTCCTAGAAAATGTTTTAAAACTCGTTGGTGATGTATCCCACAGTTTTGAATCCCCCTATCTATATACACACCACTTCTGTAAAGCCTTCTAAAGGGGGATTTGCATACAATTTAATCTGAGAGGATGTTTGAAAAGTTGGAAAAGGTATAATTTGTAATTCTGTATCCCTTCGGGACACTGCGTGAACGCGAAGCGTGCCGGAGGCTATAGAATCTAGGGTTTGAGCGATTAATATGAGAAGCTTCACTGCCCTATGTACCCTGCGGGAAGCAAGCTATAGCATGACTTTTCAAACACCCTCTGAGACTTGACAAACAACCTCTTAGATTTTATAAACCTTCATCCAATGTAGAAACAAACCTAATCCCCAACCCAATAGGGGAAAGATAGCCCAAAAATATCCAGGACTTGTGAACAGATTCAACAGAATCAAAAATCCATTGACTGCAATAAAAGTAATCAGATGTAATTTGAATTCTTGCTGTTTTTGATTATTAGATATCTGCTGTTTTTTAACTTCAACTTCTTCGGTTAACCATTCTTGTTCCGCAGCTTTTAAGGATTCGGAAGAAACACCTAATTCTGATGCTATTTCTATAATATTTTCCCGTGTAAATTCTCCCTCTTGCTTACGTTTAAAAGCAACTTCAAGAATCTGTTGCATTTCTTCTGAATTGTAAGTCATTATCAATACCTAAAATGGTTAAAAATCATTGTGAGATTTACTTTTGAAGCGGTAGCTACACAACCATGAAAAAATATATTGGCCTTTAGAAACACATTTTATAGCTGGATAAATAATTGCTGTAGTAGTTAAAAACACAAATTTAATAAGAGATTCAGATGTCCTACTTCTTAAATAAATCCGGTATCTGTTGTTAAAATTACTTTATTATATCCATCCTAAACCTTTAGTAATATCTGTAACAGTAATTACAGATACAACTAATTTATAACCAAATTATGATTCACATTGAAAGGAAGGTTGAAAAGGTTCACTTTAACTAGTTGTTGATCTAAATTAATCAGAATCAAAATTTGCTAAATCCAGTTTTTCTATGACCTCTTCACAGGAATAAATCCCCTCTTCTAAAATCTAAACAGTTAAGTTTATCTAGCTAAGCCGGATCAGTAATTTGTAAATCATAGAAATTACCACATAAGCAAAACAGACATCTAAATGTTCTTTTGTTTTTTGAATTGTATTTAATTTCCCATTGTAATACTTGTGAATTCATCATAGCTAATGAAGATTTAAGCAGTGAACTTTGCAAATCCTCATAACTTATGAATTGATCAGAATTACCTAATAATTGAGGTTCAGAAAAATATTTCTGAATTTCTGGTTTAATCAATTTTCTGACTTGTTCTAAGTAGCTTGTGCTAAAAGTTGCCATTTATAACTATAATGAATGAGCCAATTTTCTGGATGATGACATCTTACTTCAATCTAATAAAAGCAATTCTAATATTATCAAATAACTGTGGTTCACTACCATCTTGAGTACTGTAATGTTCTGGATATAATGTACCATTTCTTTTATTAGAATTTGGCCGCAACCACCCAGAACCACCAGTCTTTATACCAGCTATACAAATTCCACCATGCTTACTAGATTTAGCGATACAAGTAATATCAAAAATCTGCATTTTTCAGTCTTATTAGCATCCTGATTACCTAAGTAATACTAGAACATGACTATTTTATATATGAACAGTAATATTACGGCTGGCTTAAATAAACAAGTCAGAATATCCCATATAAATATAATTAGAGGTGATAAATTTTGATATTTTGATCAAGTTTACATTGCAAATATTCAGCTACTAATCATCGGTGACAATTGTGGGGTTTTAGTTCGCTACACAATAAACAGCTTTTATCTATAATATCTATAGATATGGGGACGTAAACAAAAATCAAGCCCAAATGTAGCCCAAACTGGCTTGATAAGAAGGAAACACGTCCGGATTTCAGTTGAACCAATCAATAAATAGAAAATATATGGCTGTTCTAAACCCTTCTAAAGCTTCAGTAAAAGTATTCAAAGGTTTCTTAGCCCACCTTGGTCTTAATCCTCCAGTCCACTGATGGCAAAGAATAAAAGTGTAGGTACAGCAAACCAAAATAAAATGGCGCAGTCAACTGCTTTTATCTCGAACTTGATATTCTTTGAGTCCTAACCATCCCTTGGCTTCCCTGTACACAACTTCTACCCAATTTCTTTGAGAATATGTATTAACTATCCGTTGGGGTGTGACAATTGATCAAGAAACATTGGTCATAAAGTACTCAATATCAGTGGCTTGAGAGAAAGTAGAAGCCTTGATGAAGATAGCAATATTCCCCTTTGCACTTAAGGGTGATATTTCTACTTCTTTAGTTACTACCCATAATCTTCTGGGTTTATCTAACTCCAGTTCAACTTCTGTAAAAGCATCTTGGGGTAAACTTTGTGCTAATTTATCTAACCTAATTACTGGTGGACTATCCTCTTGGTCACTGGCAAGGACTTTGGGATTTTTAGCTAATCCTCCTAACTACTTTAAATTCCGGTTTTCTATCTTTAATAAGAAAGATGTATTGTGGCCATATCCAGGATCTATAATTACTATTCCCGGTTGATAACCACGGCTTAATACCAATTCTCTATGAGGCTGCACAGAATAAAGTTTGATGAAACAGAGCTTCAAGGATGAAATCATAACTGGTCAAAGAGGAGATGACCTCAGAAGATAATTGAGCTAATTCATGTTGAACTCCTTGACGCAATTGGTCGAGATGTGAGAAACTTTCACCTTTGAACTGACGTTTAATAAACTGCCATAATCGCTCCATGGGGTTAAGTTGAGGAGAGTGAGATGGTTGAAAAATGGGAATAATATTTTTAGGGCAAGACAGTGCCAAAGCTTGGTGTGCAGAAGCTTGATCCATCTGCATTAATGCCATATCAGAACCTAATTCTTGAGATAGGACATCCAAGAATTTCTGAAAATTCTCACTGTTTAGATGAGGATATTCCTGACAAAAATGCCATCCAGAGGTGGGTTCAACAACTCCATAAAGCCAAAATGCTTTTCGTGGCCACTGCACCCTCACTACAGGTTTAACACCACGAGCCGTAATCACTCACTCGTCCAGTTTCGGTCTTCAAACCTAATCTGGTTTCGTCCTGGCACAGGTAACTCAGTCGTTTTCCCCCACCCAATAGTTTCTCTAAAGCTACCAAGGCAAGGGGGATGTTTTCTTAAAAAGGTTTATAGCTTGCTCATCTTGTGATGAGCTGATGGGTCGAGGTACTTTCAATTTTGCCCCTAGTTTGTAGGGCACTAAACTGTAAACTGTCTTGTATTTGACTTGGACGTGCCATTCTTGCTCTAGCCATTCCACAATTTGCCTATAACTGCTAAACCTTTGGGGGGATTCTAACTTTGATATTAGTTGTGATAGCATTTCACCTTGTATTAAAGGAGTTGCCCCAGGCGCAGTTTTTACCTCTCAAAGAGAAGATAGTCCTCCTTTTCCATACCTTTGTAACCATCCTGTTATTGTTGACCCATCTCTGCCCAATCTTCGGCTCACTTCTTGATGCTGGGTTACTTGTTCTGTTTTTATCCACCACAGCATTTGTAAACGTTCTTTGTCTAATGCTGTCCGCGCATTTTTCAGGCTTTTTGACAAATACTCAGCACTTTCTTGAACTTCTAGATTGAAAGGGCGTGCCATTGCTTCCTCATGAGTCTTTATCTTCCATGTTCTTTATTCTACAGTTCTATCTACACTCATTTAGACTTGGTATAAGGTCAGATGTATTAATTTAATTCATAACTCAGGTTTATTCTCAAATAGAGGGTCTTGTTTCCCTTTGGGTCAAGAATCACCGTGGTGATATAACTCTATATCTAATGGTAAGCTTTTACTGCCATCATATAGATGTGTTGTTACTACTACTATTCCAGTATCCCTTTTCCCAATTTCCCCAATATATTTTCTTCCTACTCCATCCCTAAAATTCCCCCTTTTTCTATGGACAGAATCATCAATTATTAAGCTAAATCCTCTGGTGATTCTCCTCTGACTACACTTGTTCATAATCTCTAACCGACCCTCATTGACTTGGGAACTGGACCAAGGTGCTTCAGTTAAAAAGTGGTGTAATCGTTGGTAGGTCACCCCTAGAGCATTCTCTACCATTTGAAATAGGTTTTTTCTCTCACTTTCACCCAATCATCCCCCTAAATCATGTCTAAAATCTCTTTTCTGCACTTGATGAGTAAATATATCATCAAATCACACCATCTTTCAAACCATGGTGCCATTGCTGGGGCAGTGGTTTCTTTCATCAGCTTCTTTGAACGTGAAAGCTACACGAAAATCCCATTATACTCCTTTTTACTCTTAACTGTTGTTTAAGTCCCGACATTTTCTTTTCAACTTGTCGTTGTGAAATCAAATAATTAAATTTTTCTGCGTAGCTATCCTACCTTATTTCTTTCTTTTTATAAGCATC
This sequence comes from 'Nostoc azollae' 0708, assembly GCF_000196515.1. Lineage (NCBI taxonomy): Bacteria > Bacillati > Cyanobacteriota > Cyanophyceae > Nostocales > Nostocaceae > Trichormus > Trichormus azollae. Next base: position 3,628,655 of record NC_014248.1, on the reverse strand, counting down.
CAGAATATGTTTAGTAGGTGCTAAATCAAGAATCTGGATATATTTAATACCCCCTTTCTGTAGAAAAAATTATAAATCTTGCTTCTTTGCAAATCCAGCCAGTTAGGAAACATTTTTAATCGAGTATCAATAACTCGCTTCACACCTGATTTGATAAATGTCTCGAAAAACTGTTCACCTTTTTAATAGTAAATAAGTTAACTTGTTCACTGATGATTATCTTCTGTTTTTGTATAAGCTACTCTTGCACTTCCTAACTGATAGATACGCTTTTTCTACTAAATCTTCACGGGAAAGTTATTTCCCCATAGTTTGTGTAGATTGCTTATCTAATAGAGAAAGTTGTTTAACATGACTTTTATTTTTGGTCGAAATTCTATATAAATTATGCTGTTTTAAGACTCTATTTGCTAAATCTTGATCCACTTCTAAATTGTCATTCTTACGAAAATGATAAACTTCTAAACCAGCACTTTCCAAATGTGGACAAATCAAAATTGCTCGATGACAAACTATAGGATCCTGTTCCGCACACATTAAACTAATTTGAAATTTTTCTGCCCCTTGAATTCAACGGATTTGAACCAATTCCAAAAGCCTCTGTTGCAGGATTCAAACCATATCTAGCCATTCCATCTACATACTACATAATATGTTCTATTAAAAGGACGAGCGCCTAAATTATCACCAAGGGGAACATAAGCAATATTTACGCTTTTGAGTGCTGCTTTTAAAGCCGATTAGTTAAACTGGGGCAATCTGCGACTATAGGGATGAGAATGCACATTAGCTAATGCTGTTACTTAATGTTGTTGTAAAAGTTAGATAAATTTTTCACTTAAATGATTGGAATGTCCAATAGTGAATGTTTTCATAATTTGTTATTATACAAAATAACGTATAAGTATTTTAACCGCCAAATGTAACCCATAAAGCAAAAGCTGATAATGCTAATTCTATAGATGTAGAAATGAATAACTTGGGGGGTAGCATGGGTTTAACTGAAATGAAAAACCCAAAAAAACACATACCACAACAGATAACTTTCAAGAAGCTGTTAATTTAGGTAAAAATGGAGCCCAACTAACTCGAATAGCGAAAACCAAAGCAGAGTGGTATCAAGTAGGTATAGAGTGGCAAAAAACTACTATAGAAATGCTGAAAAAAGTACCAACATCTAGTTCTGATTAGACCTATGACAGAATTAATTTTATGTTATAATTGACGGTTATCTTTGTTTTAGCTAAAGGTTAGAGTTACAGGGTTATATTTGAATTAGCGAGCCCAAAGAACACCAAAAATACATAAAATCTAAAACTCTCTATCATACCACATAAAGAATTTTGCAATAGGTCTATTATGCCGCACCACAATAAAAGATTCTTGATTATCAAAAATATTTAAACTACGCTAAGAAAATAGTTAATAGCAAATAGATCAACAACTAAAATAACCCTAATTCAATTTACATTAATTTTTCTCTAAGTGAAGGGATTTTTCACTATCTCTTTCAGAGACGCTCCGCGAACGTTCAGAATCACACTTTTAAACCATTTTTTAGTATATATCAAATAAAAAAAGCCCGCGCTTGCGGACTTTATTCATTTCAATAATTTACCGATTACTTCTTATTTTCCTGATAAGAAGTGTAATAAACCTTATCACCCGTATCTGGTACAAAATGGCAAACCTTAGCAGAATGCCATAAAGACTTCCAAATTGGTTCTTCAGACTTGTAGTAATAGTCACCCAAAATCGGTTTAATCGCCTCAGTTGCTTTCAATAAATTGTAATGAGGCATATTCAAAAAGATGTGATGGGCTACATGAGTACCGATATCATGATGGATATGGTTAAAAATCCCATAATCTCTATCAACGGTAGAAATTGCACCCTTCAAAAAAGTCCAATTATCACCACGATACCAAGGTAACTCTTGCTCAGTGTGATGCAAATAAGTCACTAAATCCAGCCAAATCACAAATACAATGTAAGGAGCAGCGTAGTATTTTAACAACCACATCCAACCCCATTGATAGGTGAGGAAACCTAGCAAACCTACCATGCAAATCCACAGGGTAGTGCTAGTGATAATATCCCATTTTTCTGAAGGCTTAAAAAGCGGAGTACTTGGTGAAAAATGTGAACCTTCTTTACCTGGAGTGCGCTGAAATAAATAAATAGGGTAAGCCAGTGGCAAAAAGAGATAATAGCGAACTACCTTTTGCAACAAAGGTAATTCTTGATATTTAGATTCACTTAAAGGATACCAACTTTCATCATTCTCCAAACTGCCAGTATTTTTGTGGTGAGTTCTGTGGCTAATTCTCCAACCATGATAAGGCACGAGAATAGGAATATGGGAAAGATGACCAACCAAATCATTTAGCCATTTATTATTAGAAAAAGATTGGTGTCCACAGTCATGACCAACTACAAATAAAGCCCAAAACATTGTTCCTTGCATGACCCAGAAAATTGGCCAGAAATACCAAGAGTCTAGATAATTTGCAACTGCATATAGCAAGGCAACTATGGCAACATCACGAAAAAAATAATACAGTGATTTAATCACACTGGGCTGAAAACATTCAGCCGGAATAGCAGCTTTTAAATCTTTAAGAGTAAAGGGAAGTTTACCTTCACCCTGAGATGAGTCAATACCAGAATTTTGGTTGAGTTGAAATATGTCTAATTGCACTGGATTTAATAATCTTGAATGGAAGTATTGGGAAAATATGGACAGGCAAGATGCCTGTCGTACAGGTTGTTATTTTTGAGCGTAATATTTGTCAAAAGTTATATAACCAATGTCAGTTTGATATAGTTGACATTCGTTAGTAATTTTTTTCATTAAGTCCCAAGAGAACTTACATTCATCATGAAGATAAGAAGCCCAATTTTCCTTGATACTGGCGTAAGCTAAACGCAAATTGTAAGAAGGAATGGAGGTAGAGATATGATGGGGAACGTGAACGTTAATATCGTGACAAAGGATTTCTACCCAACGAGGATAATCACAATGAATTGTTCCAAATAACTGTGCCATAGCCTCGTTCCATTTTTCAGCTGATCCAAAAGGAACGTCTGCGGTTGTGTGGTGAACAATGGTGAAGGTACTCATCCAGAAATGGTAAACCATCCAGGGGATAAACCAGAATTTAATAAAGCCCCAAACACCAGTGGTGATAATCAAACTTGGGAAAACAATAGCTGCAAATATTAATACTACAGCCACAGATAATTTAACACTAGCTTGGTCTTTTTTCTCGAATTTCCGGGCATCGAAATGCACAAGAGCCCAATGTCCAATAGAACCTACCCACCAGAGACGTTTCCGCATGAAAAGTTCAAATGCAGACTGTTTGGTTTTATCCCAATTTTCAAAAGTTTCTGGTCGGATGGGATGCCATGCGTTATCCTCATCTAGTTTATTTGTATGTTTATGGTGATGATTATGTTTAATTCTCCAGGTATGAAAAGGGTAAATTAAAAACATCATGGAAAAATGGCCAACTAAATCATTTACCCAACGACGCTTAGCAAATGAACGATGTCCGCAGTCATGACCTATGACAAAAAATCCTGTTAAAGCTGTGCCTGTAAAAATCCATGCTAACGGTAAAAGAAACCAGGGAGAAATTGCTAGGAAATAATAGCCTAATGCAGCCATAGCCAAACTGAGAACTACAGTAGTCCATGCTTTGCGGCTATTTTTCTGGAAGCATTCCTTGGGCAGACTTTTGATAATATGCTTTAGTTTGATTTGGTCTTTATCAAGGTCTGTGGAGACCAGAATTTCCTGGCTTTTGATGATTGATGTAGTCATGAATACCTGAAAAACAACAAAATGATCTACAAATTCACTCAAAAAATGAGTTTGCAGCAAAGTTTTGTAATATTAATTCCTGAGATTATAGCAACCTAATAGCAACTTAGGATAGATAAAAATTAAAAATTGAAAATTAAAAATTTTGTTTTTAATTGCTGTCATTAGCTAAATACTGTAGTTGCACATAAAAAGTCAATAGTTTTCCACCCAAAATTTGAACATAAAACTATTGACTTTGAAGATAAATTATGCGTTATGCTTTTCGCTCTGCCAGCTTGACATTTGTAGCGAGACCGAAGAGTTGTAGTAATTGAATAGTCATCCAAGTCATATCAATTTCCCACCATTCCAAACCATGACGGGCTGAGTATTGATAAGCATGGTGGTTATTATGCCAGCCTTCACCAAATACTAGTACAGCAACCCACCAGCAGTTAGTAGATCTGTCGCCAGAGTCATGACTTTGGTAACCGAACTTATGGGTAGCACTGTTCACTAACCATGTGCAGTGATAAACCCAAACGATGCGGACAAAAACGCCCCAAACCACGAAAGACCAACCACCCAAAAATAATAACACTGCACCCAGAACTAACTGGATTAAAATGAAATACTTTTGGAAAAACTGATAAACTGGGTCTCCTGCAATATCCTTTGTAAATCGGGGAATTTGGGAGTGCGCAGGAGAGTGGAAAATTAGCCAACCGATGTGACTCCACCAAAAACCCTTATTAGAATCATGCGGATCTTGTTCAGTATCAGAATGCAAATGATGAATACGATGTGTCCCTACCCACTCAATTGGTCCACCTTGACAGGCAAGAGTACCACAGAACACCAGAAAATACTCCAACCATTTAGGGGTTTGAAAACTTCGATGGGTAACGAGACGGTGAAAACCCAGAGTAATGCCTAAACCACCACTCACCCAGTAGAGGAATAATGCAACACCAACGGCTGTCCAGCTAAAGTTACCAGGAAAAAAGGCAAATAAAGCACCGATGTGCAGAGCGATGAAAAATAGGGTATTAACCCAGTTAATTTGAGGTTTAGTTGAGGTAGCAATTGTCATGCAGTAACCTTCATAGGAATTGTCTAGCCTAATCTGCGTGATTTACGAATCCGCATATTTAGATTATTTTTTTAAATGAGGAAACAATGAACAGCATAGAGCAGCTGCAAGAAGCAGAACAGGCGCTATTAGAGATTTTTTCTGGAATTGACGCACAGGTCAAGCATAATCTTCAAAGAGTGCTAACAGCATTTCGTAATCATCGAGTAGGGGCGCACCACTTTGCGAGTGTAAGCGGTTATGGACATGATGATTTAGGGAGAGAAACCTTAGATCAAGTTTTTGCCCAAGTAATGGGAGCAGAAGCTGCGTTGGTGCGAGTGCAGATTGTATCAGGAACTCATGCGATCACCTGTGCGCTTTATGGAGTGCTTCGGCCTGGGGATGAAATGTTAGCAGTGATTGGTTCTCCCTACGATACTTTGGAAGAGGTAATTGGCTTGCGTGGTCAAGGCCAAGGGTCTCTTATTGATTTTGGCATAAAATACCGCCAACTAGAACTAAACGAAGAAGGAAAAATAGATTGGCAAGCATTACAGCACGGAATTCAAGAAAATACCAAATTAGTATTAATTCAACGTTCCTGTGGATATTTATGGAGGCCAAGCCTCTCTATACAAGAGATTGAAAAAATCATTCACATAGTCAAACAGCAAAACCCCAACACTGTATGTTTCGTAGATAACTGTTATGGCGAATTTATTGATATTAAAGAACCTACTCATGTAGGTGCTGACTTAATGGCCGGGTCATTAATTAAAAATCCTGGCGGTACATTAGTTACAGCAGGGGGATATATAGCAGGAAGAGCAGACCTAGTAGAAGCTGCAGCTTGTAGACTAACAGCCCCCGGAATAGGTAGTGCTGGAGGAGCGACCTTCGACCAAAACCGCCTCTTATTCCAGGGATTATTTTTAGCACCGCAGATGGTTGGGGAAGCTATGAAAGGAACATACCTAACAGGATACGTATTTGACAAACTTGGATATCCAGTTAACCCCCCACCCTTAGCACCACGAGGAGATGTCATCCAAGCGATTAAACTGGGTTCAGCCAAAAAGCTGATCGCCTTTTGTAAAGCCATCCAACAGTCTTCACCCATCGGGTCTTATCTCGACCCTATACCCGACGATATGCCAGGCTATGAAAGCGAAGTAGTCATGGCTGGAGGCACATTTATTGAAGGCAGCACCTTGGAATTATCAGCTGATGGCCCATTACGTGAGCCTTATGTTGTGTATTGTCAAGGGGGTACACATTGGACTCATGTAGCAATCGCTTTACAGGCAGCTATTGAGGCTGTAGGAGAAGCTTAGGACGAGTTTCGCGCGGAACCTATTCTGGTAAATTATACTGTCCCACGATCCGCCTCGCAAACTCTGGTAAGTGGGCTTCCAGTTTCTCAGGATGATTCCGCTTTACATATAAGTAATTTCTAGCAAAGTGGGAATCTATGGAAAATCTCCCATATTCCAAACCCTTGGGTCCAATTTTATCTATGACTACTCCCATTAATTTCGCTACCCACATCGGTAAGGTAACGGCTTTATCATAGGCTTCTATACCTTGTTGTACAGCGGGTTTTCTATCTCCTTGGAACATAACAGGTTGAGTTTCAAGTTGGTCTTTCACAAGTTCTAACATTTCTTGTCCGGTATCATTTCTCACAAGTATCCATTGCCAGGGGAAGGGTGCGCCCATATAACCCACAACTATATCAGCGAGGGAGTTGACGTAATCAAAGCAACTCATACAGGATGGGGCGAAAATGTCTTTGAGGATGTTGGTTTTTAAGCCAAAGAAGGGTACTGTTTCTTCTGAACCGTCTTCGTGTTTGAAGTGTACCCGGAAGTCTTGCATGAATTCGTAACTGACGACTGTTGCAGGCGATCGGCTGGTGGTTTCTAGGAATTTCTGTAGTCCGGCACGGGTAACGTTATCTACACATGGTGTTCCTAGTACGTAGAGTTTTTCTAAACCCAGTTTTTTTTCTATGGCGCGTAATGCTTGGATTTGACAACCTACACCTATGACTAATAACCTCTTCATTCCTGATTCTTCTATCTGTTCTAATACGGATAGGTTGGGGGAAAGGGTCGGTTTATTTACTTTTGCTGCTAGTATTTCTTCGGTGGTTCGCGCTATGATGGGCATAGGTTGAAAGCGGTCTTCTTTGGTGTTTTGCACACATACCACGCCTTCAACTAAGCCACGGTTGAGCATTTCTATAGCTATGCTGCTAACTATTCCTGTCCATTGTGCGCCTTCTATCGGTTGTAGCTTGCGTGCGGACATCATTTCTTGATGAACACCGAAATAGAGTTCGTTTTCGTCTTCTAGGTTGCGGGGGCGGTTATGGGTAGTTGTTTCTAGTTGATCTATTTTTTGGGTGATGAAAGCACAAGCTTCTTTGACGTAGTGGATATAGTAGGTGTCGCATAGTCCGCATTCACTACATAGTTCTTTAGCGGGGCGTACGCTTCCGGGTTTAAGGGCTTTGGCTTTTTTGTGATTGCTGGACTCTATGGAGGTCATATATTTTGTTTGTTTTTATCCAATATCGCTTTTATTACGATACCGTTAGGGGTTGTGAAGTTGGTTGGCGTTTTAAGTTGGATAAGAGTTTTGTCTCACGCAAAGGCGCAGAGAGGGATGCAAAAGGGGGGAGTTTTGAGTGATGGATAGTTTGTTTGTTTTTATTTAATTTTTTATAAGTTTTGTTGTAACTTTATTCTGCAATTGAGTAATTATACTTCGCTAGGTATGAAAAGTCGTATGTTAGTTTTTTACCATGGCTCTAAATTCAAAAGTATAAAAACTTCCAAGTAAAAAGCGCGAAGAAGATCAAATTACATAAGTAGCAGCTGCTGGTGCTGTTGTTGGGCATGCTGCTTATGGTTTCAAGGAACTTTTTGACTAAGTTATAGATAGCCAAGATTAAGAGGCTATTGATAAAGTAAATGTAAAGGGGAGTAGAAAAGGAATATTGGAAGGATAGGATACATAAAATGTAGTGTATTTACATAGCTCCTAATGGAACGAAAGTCTTACCCCACAGACTTAACTGATATGGAGTGGGAAATCCTGGCCACATTGATTCCACCAGCCAAAGAAGGAGGGCATCCACCCACAACAGATATGGGTGAAATATGTAATGCCATCTATTATCATTTGAAAGCTGGATGTCAATGGAATATGCTTCCAGGTGACTTCCCGCCAAGGTCAACGGTATATAGCTATTACAGTAAATGGCAGGGCCAGGGGGTTTGGGAAAAATTCAACCATACATTGGGTGGTCAAGTTCGCTCGAAATTAGGTAAATCAACACAACCTACCGCGCTCGCTGCAGACAGTCAGTCGGTCAAAACTGACCAAAAAAAGGGGATGTGTATGGTTTTGACGGATGTAAAAAGGTAAAAGGGAGAAAGGGGCAGACTTTAGTTGATAGCCTTGGACTTGTGTTGAAACTTGTTGTTAGTAAAGCCAATGCCCCAGAACGAATACTTGCTGCCTATGCACTAATGGAACTGCTAGAGGAACCCACAGAATTATTGGAAAAAGTCCAAGTTTTATGGGTTGATTCCGGTTATGACGGTGATAAATTTGCACTTGCAGTTTGGTTCATGATTCAAGCTCATGTTGAAGTCATAGGACCTACTGAGTAAGAATTTAAAGTTTTACCACAACCCTGGGTAGTAGAAAGAACATTTGGGTGGTTTAAGCAATATCATCGTCTAAGCAAGGATTATGAGCGTTTAACACAAATGAGGGAGGGGGCTATATATGCTCTTATGACTAGGATTATGCTACTTCCTCTTGTCTCCTAAACATTTACCTTATAAATAATCTCTAACTGAATTTTCAAATTTTTATTAATAAACCTTCGGTTAATTTATCGAAGTTTTTTTCGGTTAAGAATATATATTATTATTATTTTATGCCTGAATAAATATGCTCGTTTAACTTCTATGAAGTTATCTAAAATTCACAAAAAAATTAATAAAAATAATGAGAATCATATCAGAACATATCGAAATTAGAACTAGCAGTGCAAATGTATTTACACAAATTAATTCTGTATCTGAACTGCGTGATGTAGAGCCTCAAAACTGGGCTTAGGAAGCGTTACAAAATTTAGCAAAAAAGTATCAATGCATAGAAGGTAACATGAACGGCTTTTATTTAGGTGATATAACTATTACTCGCTATTAATTTCCTATGGGGTTAAACACTTGTTTAAAAAACATAACCCCATTAATTAATTATGGAGGGAAAATTGAAGAAGATGATTTACATAAAATAAAACAATTACAAACTCAATTTTTTTCATAATTAACCGCATTAAGAACAAGATTAGATAGTCTTGAACAGCATGTCCTTCCCTTAGAAGAACAACAATTTTCTACAACCACAAAACTAAACGGTTCAGCTTGGATAAACTTAACTGGAGTATGTACAGGGGATAATGTCAAATTTGAAGCTTTACCAAATACCTCTTTAGATGCTCGTTTTGCAGGTAGGAGACATAGCACTACAGGAAAACCATTAATTAATACTATTAGTGATATTCAAGTGATTTTAAGTAGTTTAGTCTGGGTGACATTAAATTCCTCTTTTACTGGCAAAGATTTATTAACTGTACAATTAGCAGCAGGAAATGGCGCTTCACCCATTAATCAATTCATTTCTCCTGGTTTTCTTAATACCTATGGTAATGTTTATACAGATCAAACATCTGGAGATGTCCTAATTCAAGATTTATTCTACTCATTGCCTCTCACAGATGCAGTTAAATTAACATTAGGACCGACAGTAAACTGGTTTAATTATTTTGACTTTAACTTTGACTTTAACAATTCTACCTCTTACTTAAATGGAGCAAGTATTTATGCTTCTGTTGCCAGCACTCAAAGCGGTGTAAAATTAAACATCCAGCTTCCCAAAAGCTAAGTTCGATTCTATCAGTATTTTTCAATGGCTAGTTATAGATAATATTAATTGTTGCGATTATACAATAAAAATATTCTCAAGAAAAACTACATACACAGAAGGCTTAAGAAAGCTACATCAAGATCAGTTGAGGTATAAGATGATGGAATTGATTTTTTATGCAATATTCCTAGTTTCCACACACAAGCTAAGTCCTTGAATAAACTTGAAGTCATGAAAAAATAGAAACAAAGATACGGGTTATTTTTACCTAAAACAGACATAATCTATCAGAAAACTTCATGTATTTTTGTATCTAACTTACTAAAGAAAATATGTGGAAAATTAGAGAAGCATAAATATAAACTATATAAACATTCATAAGGGAGTGAACGGTTATGACCTGGGACTATCTTAAAAACTGACTTCACTTATGTCAGTTGATTGTTCTTGTGAATAAGGACGAAAAACCATGACTAAGCCACACCTATCTCCAGATGATTTACCTTCCTATAAAACTACTCAAATCAGTGAAATATTGCTCAGTCAACTGGAAGAAGTAACTAAAAAGCGCTTTTTCCTAGCTTGCCATAGCATGATACGCATTTATTTATCTAAATTTCACTGGTACTTTAAGGTTAATAGCGGTATTTTGATGTTAATTATGGTTTGTCATGATATCGAAAGTTATCAAAACATCATGACGACTGTTCCCTACTTATCCGAAACGTTAAAACGGTTTGCTAACAAAGCTAAAATCAGTATTAGTTCACCAGTTAATAACGGTGTCCCTTGGGTAATTAGCATAGATAAAGCTTGGAATGGAGATGATTTACCTAATACGTAAATAATTATCAACAATTAGCTGATTTAGCGGTATTGGAGCACACTGATTATTAAGAGTCCATTTCCGCTAATTCTAACCAGCGTTCTGTGGCTACATCAATTACTTGCTTTAGTAATTCCACCTGTCCATACAGTTTTTGTACTTGGCTGTAATTCCCAGGAGTAGCAGTTACTAATGCTTTTTCAACAGAGGCTTTTTCCTCTTCTAATTTAGCAATTTTACCTTCTAGCTGCTCAAATTCCCGCTTTTCCCAATTAGATAATCTCCGTCGTTTTTTAGCTTCTATTTCTGGAGATGTAACCTTTTCATAAGTGACAGTTTTACTCTTTTCTTTTGTATTCAGTATTTCTTGTTGTGCTTCTTCAGCCTTTTTGTAATCTAAATAAACTGAATAATTACCAGGATATTGTTTAATATAACCACCTTCTTCTAAAGCAAATATAGTATCTATGGTACGATCTAAAAAGTAGCGGTCATGGGACACTACAATTACACATCCGGTAAAATCCTCTAAATATTCTTCTAATATCGCCAATGTCTGTACATCTAAATCATTGGTTGGTTCATCTAATATTAAGACATTAGGCGCACTGATAAGTAGCCGTAAGAGAAATAAACGCCGTTTTTCTCCACCTGAAAGCTTACAGATTGGTGCATATTGCTGACTTCCTAGAAACAAAAATCTCTCTAACATTTGGGAAGCTGTAATTTTTGTTCCATCAGCTATTTGTAAAAATTCGCCTTCTTCTTTAATGTAGTCAATTACTCGTTGATTTTCATTTAAAGCGGTGAGTAAGTCTTCAGAATGTTGATCAAAATAACCAATGTGAATGGTACTACCAATTTCGACATTTCCAGAATCAGGCTGAATTTGTCTGGTGATAACCTTCATTAAGGTAGATTTACCCGCACCATTAGCACCAATAATTCCAATACGGTCTTCTGGACTAAATTCGTAGGTGAAGTTATTAATTAAAGTACTGCCATCATAGGCTTTACTAATGTTATTTAGTTCAATAACTTTTTTACCAATGCGACGGCTAACTGTGGAAATATCTACTTTACCCTGCGCTTGTTTAAGTTCAGTGTCACGCATGGCGTGAACACGGTCAGTTCTCGCTTTTTGTTTGGTACTTCTAGCTTTTGGTCCCCGTTTGAGCCATTCTAATTCTCTTCTTAATGCACCTTGATGCTTACGTTGACTACTGACCGCATATTCTTGGGCTAATGCTTTCTTTTCCAAGTAATAGGAATAGTTACCTGTATAGGTGTAAATATCACCTCTATCAATTTCGATAATTCTATTAGTAACTTTATCGAGAAAATAGCGGTCGTGGGTAATAACAAAAAGTGCGCCACGATAACGACTTAAATAACTTTGTAACCATTCCACAGACAACGCATCAAGATGGTTTGTTGGTTCGTCCATCAGTAATACATCTGGTTCTGCTAATAGGGCTGTTGCTAGTACAATGCGTTTGCGATAGCCTCCAGATAATGTTCCGACTTTCACATCAAAGTCAGCAATTCCTAATTTTGTTAAAATGATTTTGGCATTGGTTTCTAGTTCCCATGCACCTGTAGAGTCCATGCGCTGCATTACTACAGAAAGATGAGACATTAACTGACTATCTTCTGGATAATGAGCTAATTTATCAGAAAGTCCTTCATATTCTCGCACCAAAGCCATCTGCTCTCCACTGTCAGCAAAGACTTGTTCTAAAACTGTGCGATTTTCATCTACATCTGGCTGTTGGGGTAAGTAGATAATTTTAGAACCGGAGTTAACTAAAATTTGACCACTGTCAATTGTTTCTAACCCTGCTATTATTTTTAGTAATGTTGATTTCCCAGAACCGTTAGCACCAATTAAACCAACTTTATCGGTGACATCAAGGCTAAAACTGGCATCTTTTAGGATCTCTTTGATACCCAAGTCTTTTTTAACTGATTGTAGTGTAATAATACTCATAAATATTTACCCACTGTTCATTTATAATTTTAGTTATTCTCTCCTATTTCTTGTCAAACGAACAAATCAATAGGTAAATGTCCATACATTTCGTTAATTCCAGTTTCGTAATTAGATTGACACGAAACTAAAACTCCGCGATGATGACCATAATAAGAGTCGAGATAACACAGTCCATTTTTACCATTTAGTTTGATATAAACTGCTCCTTCAGGGGTTGGTAAATTGTCGGGAGCTTCATAATGAAAAGCACGAGAATAGGTTTTCATGGCCATAATTCCTTCTTCTGCTGTCTCTGCACAGATTCCCAAAATTTGGTAATCTGAAAGGCTGGCCATAAAAATTAATGCTTGACGAGTTAAAACTTTTTCTGATGGTTTGAGAATAGGAGCAATATCCAAACAGTTGAATTTGTTGAGAATTTTTTTGGCTTCTTGGACTGTGAGCTTGGGATCTTGAGGAGTAGGCATATATTTATTTATTATGCTTTTGGTATGGTTTACGGTGAGTAAGATGAGACTGGACTCACCTTACTAGTATTTTTAACTAAAATCAAGACTGGTTTTCCATCTTCCCTCAGTTGAAAATGAAGGGTATGCTACCTTGGGAATTTTCACCCATAACTAGTACATTTGGCATTTTTGCGCCGCCTGTTTTCCAAGCTTCAATTGCTTCTTCCTGTAGAACCAATTGTCCTCCTTGAGCTTTGAGGGTTTCTGCTAAGAGTCTTTCAGCTTCGGCTTTACCTTTAGCACGATTAATTTCTGCTTGGGCTTCTTGTTCGGCTTCTCTTGCTATATAGACGGCTCTTTGCGCTCGCTGTTCCGCAATTTGTTTTTCTTCAACTGCTCGCGCAAATTCTGGTGAGAAGGTGAGGTCAACTACGCTCGTATCTAATACGATTATCCCATATTTATCTAAGCGATCACCTAATGCTGTATCAAAGTCTTCTTTTAATTCACTTCGTTTGGTAATTACTTCTTCTACTGTCCTTCTTGCTGCTGCTATTTTAAATGCTTCCTGGGTCTGGGTCCCGATGATTTTTGATACAATATTTGCTAAACTACCTTTTTTTCTTCTGATTTCAACTACTTTCATCGGATCTATCCGAAAGTTGATTGTAAATCTCGCAGTTAAATTTTGCAAATCTTTTGTGGAACTTTCTGCGGGAATTTCAAACTTTTGTACTGTCAAATCATACACATCCGTTACGGTGATAAATGGTGGTTTTAAGTGAATACCTTCCAGCAATGCTGCATCTTTAGCTTTACCTAAAATACTGATTACCCCAGCTTGTCCAGGGTTGATAATTACAAAAGAATTTATCCCGAATAATACTACCAATGCTAATAAAATCCCGAAAATAGTAGTTGAGAAATGCCCTATGTGTTTAGTATTCAACTTTCGATGTCCTAGTAAATTACTATTGGTAATTCTTGAATCAAATAACACATAACATACAATAAAGAATGATCATTAATAACCTAAATTATGTGACAATATTATTTTACAGTCACTGTATACCGTTGTGACTACAGAATTAAAATCTTATCGGTTATTAAGAAGGCGTAGACATTCTACACATCCCCTGGAGCACCTATTTGACTATGGATATCAGTATAATCAGCAAATTTGGCTTCCAACTGGTGCTTCTATCCTCAGTAAAGTTTTTGATCTAGTACCACCAGCATTAATCGGTATTGCGGTGGATGTGGTTGTCAAATAACAGGATTGATTCTATCATTGCTCAGTTAGGTGTTAAAGATATTACTTAGCAATTTGTAATTTTATCATTTCTCTCAGTTATTACTTGGATATTAGAATATTTTTTTGAGTATCACTATTTTGGACAGAATGTTCAGCATAATTTACGACTGGATGCATATAAACACCTACAAAATTTGGAATTAGCTTATTTTGAAGAACAGAGTAAAGGTGTTTTAATGTCAGTCCTCAGTGATGAGGTTAACCAATTAGAGCGTTTTTTAGATGTGGGTGCCAAAGATATTATTCAAGTAGTGAAAACTATTGTCATTATTAGCAGTTCATTTTTTATGATGCTCCTAGTGCGGCATGGATGACAATGTTTCCTATGCCTTTTATTCTAGGAGATTGAATAGCTTTTCAGAAATTAACTGCACCCCGTTATGCTGATGTTCGACAAAAGTAGGTTTCCTGAATGGTACAGCATCGAATAATCTGAGCGGTATTACTACTATTAAAAGTTTTATATCTGAGGATTATGGAACGGCGCACGCAGGAACTAAAGGTGATGCTAGTTACCGAAATAATACTAAGGTAATTGCTCTTTCTGTAGCTCTTATTTCCTTAATCGAGATGTTAATTTTAGATGCTTTAATGGTATTATTAATTTTGGGTGGAATGGAAGGATTTGCGGGGCAATTACCTGTAGGTGCTTATAGTTCATTGGTGTTTTCAGTTCAACTTTTACTTTTGCCTTTAACTAGATTAGGAGATACTTTTGATTTATATGAAAGGACAATTGCTTTTAGTAATCGAGTGATGGATTTATTAGATACTCCAATTGATATTCATACAGCAAGTATTAATCTTCCAGTGGATTTAGTGCGGGGGACTGTGGAATTTCAAAATGTGACTTTTGCGTATAAAGATAGACGAGCAGTAATTAAAAATCTATGGAAATACCCGCAGGAAATAAGATCGCTATTGTTGGTTCTATCGGTTCTGATAAAGGCACGCTGGTGAAAGTTTTGTTGCGGTGATATGAAGCGCAGCATGGAAAAATAACTGTAGATGGGGTGAATTTACAAAGTTTAAATTTGCGAGATTTACGTCGTTCTATTGGTTGGGTAAGTTAGGATGTGTTTTTACTTCATGGTACGGTAGCTGAAAATATTGCTTATATATGGGACTTTTAAATATTGCTTATGGGACTTTTGATGCCAAAAATGAAGATATAATCATGGGTGCAAAAGTCGCTGAAGGTGATGATTTTATTATGCGCTTGCCCCAGGTTATGAAACAATTGTAGGAGAAAGGGGGTAAAAGTTATCTGGTGGAGAAAGACAAAGAATTGCGCTCGCACGCGCTGTGTTGAAATATGCACCCATTTTGATCTTAGATGAAGCTACCTAAGCCGTGGATAATGAAACAGAAGCCGCTATTCAGCGTTCTCTAGATAGGATTACAGTGAATCGAACTACAATTGCGATCGCTCATCGTCTTTCTACAATTCGCAACGCTGATTGCATTTATGTCATGGAACATGGATAATTAGTAGAATCAGGAACTCATGAACAACTCCTGGAGAAAGATAGCCTTTACGCTAGTCTCTGGCGTGCCCAATCAGGGTTAAAGTAAGTTTCATGCCTAGATAGCGATGAAAAAGACCTAAAATAGCCAAAACCAACTTTTTGAAATTTGAATTTATATTATGTTTAGTGGTATCCAACCAGAAACAGGTGATAATCAGTGGAGACGGCTTTTAGATAAGTTTGTCAAAGCAAATCAACCAGAATTAGCCGCTTTATTTTGGGGATTATGGTTAGAAAATGGTGATACTCAGGGAACTATTGGCATTGATTTACAACCCCAGCCGCATTTTGTTTATTGTCCCAAAGAAGCAGTAAAAAACCTAAATGAGCGAGTTGGAAATCGTCTACAAGAACTTCTGGGAATTATAGAGAATAATAAACCAGAAACGGAAGTTTTAATGATTGGTATTGGGAAAGGGGAAATTAAGTTAATTCAATTTGCACCTGAACCATCACCACAGGTTTGTTTTGAGCAAGTTGGTAAGGATGTGGATAGTTTGTTAGAATCTTTGGAAGAGAGGATAATTGAGCAGATTATTTTTTAACGCAGAGTCACGTTGAGGATTTATTGGAGAAGATTTATATATATCAAGGTTCCTAGATGTTTAGAGTTTGACTGTTGTCTTAATTTTGTCTGCTTAGTTGCAATCATTTTCATTCCCGCAGGTACAGCTAAAGTTAAACCACGACGCACAGGATTAACAGGACGTTTATTTAATAAAGAAAGTTGAAAATTTGCAAGCATTGTTGCCAAGACAATTCATATTGAGCAAATGCTAAACCAATACAACTACAACGACGATTTCCCGCAACAAATGGTAAATATTCATAAGGTGAAAATTGTCTTTCTAAAAAGCGTTCTGGTTTAAATTTTTTAGGTTCGGGATAAACTTCCTCTCGATAATGTGCAAGCAGGGTAAATACTGGGAATAATGATTTTTTTCTCTGGCAATTTATAACCCATAATCTCAATGGGATTTTTCACAACTCGCACGAAACCCGCCATTGCAATTGAGTAAATTCTCAGGGTTTCCTGACAAACTGCTATTAAATAGGGCACTTTGGCATTTTGACTCGGTTCTGGGTTGACTCCCAAGGTGTTTAATTCCTGTACTAGCAATATTTTCTCGTACTTCTGGTAATAGACCTATTGCAAAATTGTTTCTGTGGTATGATAGAGAATTTTGGATTTTTTTTATGTATTTTTGGTGTTCTTTGCCCTCCCTAATTCAAACATAACCGTGTAACTCTAACTTTTGGCTAGAACTAAAGACAACACCCATTTTTATAATATAAAATTAATTCTGCAAGAGGTCTAATCTATCCAACGAGTAAAAAGACCAGGTTAACGCAGAAGCGGTGGTTTCATGTCCCCCTACCAAAACAGTCATTCACTCATCGTGTAATTCTTGATCTGACATTCCTTGATTTTCTTGGTCACGAGCCGCCCTCATTAAACTGAGGATATCTAGGCCATTTTGGTCAGATTCTGCCCGTCCTTGTTGAATCAAAGTATAAATTAGTTAGTCAATGTATTGCTGTTGGCGCCAAATCCAGCCCCAAGGACTCCAATCCTCCAAGTCTTTTTGCATGAACCGAAAGAAGAAGGCGCTGGACATAATTAGTGATGTTAAGAAGTCTAGCAAAGATGTGAGTGATCGCCTCAATTCTTCAAACATCTCTCCTTCATCTAAACCGAATATTACCCGTAATATTACCCACAAGGTGATTTCTTGCATTGATTCTCGGATATTGAAGAGCTTACCCATCTGCCACTGATTACTTACTTCTTCCGTAATATCCTGGATATCTTGACCATAAGCCCGCATTCGCTCACCATGAAAGGGAGGAGCTAATAATTGCCTTTGACGTTGGTGGGGTTCTCCATCCATTAACATTAAAGAGCGTTAGCTACGCTTGCTGTAGGTATCGCCCAAAAAAAATCTTAAACTCCTATTCCCCTCTACCCACCTCAAAATGACTAGCATCAGCAGTAAAAATCTGCTCTAATGCTTCTGGTTGGCTGAAATAGAGCTGTCAGGAAAATTAACTTGGTGTGAAAAAAATGGTAGAAGGGAATTTTGAGGGTGTACCAAAAGGAAAAATCCACTAAGTTAACTATATTCAAGAATATCCACATCATACACAACAAATACAGGGAATAACTAACCATCAGTGTCAAGACTTGTTAGCCCAAGCTGAAATGCAGCATAGAAAACTTCAAGGTGACATAGAAAGTAAAAAGATAGGTATAAATTAGAAAGGAGGAGGGGGGAAAGGGAAACTAGAAATAAAAGAACAGGTATGTCTATGCTTGTTCTATTTGAGGAAAATGCCAACATTTGAGGTTTTAGGTTTACATTTCGGTATATCTAGCTTTAAATTTCCGTATATCCCGGAAGTAAAGGACACATTTCATTACTGGCTAGAGATATTGCGAGATGTTTTCCCTCCTCGTCTCCTTGAACAGGTAGAAAAACATGATAGCGATTATGCCATGGCGACTCAGAACAAAAGGCAGGGAACAAAGAGTTTTCCACCAAGGGTGTTTTTGTTTAACAGGTCATTAGACTTGTAAAAATATTTCGGGTACCTCAACAAAGATTTCCCCTGAATTGCCCAATTTACTCACAAGTAATTCTTACTATTTGTGGTTTAGTCACATTAGGAATTGGTTAATGAGTTTTGCCCATTTCATACATGTTATGGATATGAGGTCAGTTATAAATTAGTTATCAACATCTTCATGGATAGGAACTATCCGTAACTATTCCCAACCCTGATTCTTTCCTTGGCTCTTTCCTAATCTTAACACTATGGAAAGCCAGACACATACTCCTTTCTACATTTTCGGACCTCTCTTTTGCAACCTCTATTAAAATCCATTCCAGAGATCAGGTCAGTGGATACCCGTCCCCAACTAGATTTATTTAACTTTCGTCGAGTTGCTTGCTGGAAAAAAGTTGTAGTGGCGCTCGCTTACTATATCACAGCCTGACTTTCCCATAGTTTCACTACTTGCCCCGAAACTTGTATCTATTAGCATAGTCGACGGTAATAGTTTTTTGTTCAGGACTCTATTAGAATTTCTAATAGAGAATTTCAGTCTTTTATTGCCTGTATTGGCATGACAACTTTAATTTTCAACGCAGTTTTACATGAAAATGAACAAGCAAAAACTGATTTAGGTTTAGCGAATACTAAATTAAGTACAGAAATTCGCATCCAAACGACAAATAATGTAGTTCAGTATTTAGATCACAATTTATCTGCCCCTGTTTTAATTAATCGTATTAACGCTGATGCTTTTTGTTAAATACTTTACTGAAAACTAAACAAGAACCTCTTGCTACTCCAGTTCAGTTAAAAATTCTCCTTGCCGAAGATAATAAAATTAATCAAAAAGTGGTAATTTTGATACTTAAAAAACTTTGCTATGTTGGCGATATTGCTAATAAGGGCTTGGAAGCATTAGAAATGTTAGAATAATAAGATTATGATGTAATTTTAATGGATATGCAGATGCCAGTAATCGATGGTGTAACAGCCACAAAAATTATTCGTCGATCTAACAAATCTCAGCCTTGGATTATAGCTTTAACAGCTAATGCTTTGGATGAAGATCGTCAAACTTGCTTTGATGCAGTAATGAATGATTTTATTAAAAAACCAATTACGTTTCCAGAGATTACCTGCGCTATTTCAGAATATTTGCAAAACCATAGTTAAATATTCCCTATTCCCTGTTCTCGGTTACAGCTTTTTAATTTTTATGCCAATCTATGTTTATTGGGGTGAGGATGATTTTGCTATTGAAAAAGCTGTGGTAGTTTTGCGCGATCGCATTCTCGATCCTCTATGGACAAGTTTTAATTATACTGCTTTCCCCCCAGATCAAGCTGATGCTGTGATTCAGGCTTTAAATCAAGCCATGACACCCGCTTTCGGTGCTGGTGGACGTTTAGCATGGTTAGTCAATTCTACCCTGTGCCAGCAGTGTCCAGAAAATGTGTTATCAGAACTACAACGCACTCTACCCGTAATTCCTGAAGACTCGTATTTATTGCTTACTAGTCGTAATAAACCGAATGAACGCCTCAAAGCCACAAAATTTCTGAAACAATTTGCCCAGTTCCGTGAGTTTCCACTTGTTCCACCATGGAAAACGGAGTTATTGGTACAAGCTGTAAATCAAGCTGCTCAAACTGTCGGTGTAAAATTAACTGCTCCGACTGCGGAACTTTTGGCAGAATCTATTGGTAACGATACACGGCTTCTCTACAATGAAATGGAGAAATTACGGCTTTACATACGAGGTAGTAATGAACCTTTAGATGTAAAAATAGTAACGCAATTAGTCAAAAATACTACTCAAAATACTTTACAATTAGCAGCAGCTATTAGAACTGGAGACACAGCCAAAGCTTTAGGTATTTTAAGGAATCTAATTAATGCTGCTGAACCGGGGTTACGGATTGTTGCCACTTTAATTGGTCAGTTTCGCACCTGGTTATGGGTAAAGATCATGATGGAAGCAGGAGAGTGCAATCCCCAAGCTATCACTCAAGGTGCAGAAGTCAGTAACCCTAAGCGCATCTACTTTTTGCAGCAAGAAGTCAAATCTCTTTCTGTACAGCAGCTAATTTCTTCTTTACCTCTATTGCTGGAATTAGAAGTTAGCCTTAAACAAGGAGCCTCAGAAACATCAATACTTCAAATAAAGGTCATCGAACTCTGTGAACTATATCAGAGAAGGTAGATTCGTAAATCTTTGTTCTTGCCCAATGGCCAATACCCTTGATGAAAATTTCGTTGATTTCGATTTTAGTGGAACTTCTTACTCCTAAAATAATTCAAATTTATTATCATACCTCTCGTATTGTTCTGTGTCATCTATCCTATGTGGGAAAATTTCTTTGTCATTTTCCGAAACCGAATTGAGCCAATACTGTCTCAGTCCTTAGCATTTGCAACTCTCACTACTGCGAGTTTAATTTTCACGACTTTGTCGTTGAGTTTCAAAGCTGATGCTCAAACCTTGACAGTTAATAATACAGAAGTTACTAACTATGCTCAATCTGTCTTAGCAATGGAACCAAAACGGCAGCAAGCTTTTGAGGAAATTAAAAAACTGATTGGTGGGAAAGAAATTCCTAAAATTGTTTGTAATGACCCCAAAAGTATGAGTTCACTACCAAATAAAGCTAAGGATATAGCAGTTGAATATTGTAACCATTCTCAAAAAATAGTGGAAGACCATGGTTTGAGTATTGACAGGTTCAATCAAATCACTCTGGAAATCCAAAATAACAATGCGCTGAAAAAGGAAGTTTATAATACATTATTAAGAATACAGAATGCACCTAAACCTAAATTTGGTGATCCTAATGCTCGGTAACTATTACAAGCTTTGTAAATTAGTCTCTGAATTTCATTCAGGAGTTTACAGGTAAAATAATATCTCAATAGTTCTCATTTAAGAACCTGGAATTAGTGAAGTTGTTTGGGTGAAGAGTCAAGGGTAAAATTTGCTTTTACCTTTTCTTCCACCCATTCACAACAAATAATATTAGAGAAAATTTCTGGTAAAATCCTTCTAGGATATTCTTAATATTTAATATATCTATCAAAAGATATATATTGTCATTAACCTCCTTTTACTTGGAAAAGTCCTATTACTAGTGATGGATGTATTAGGAGCTAGAAAATTTAATACAGTCAAAGTTCCAGGGAAAAGTGCGATCCAGTTTGGATCTAGTGGGTTGTATGAACATAAACACATAGCTGTAGTTAATCCTAATAATTATCAAATTATTGTTGTCACATTATCTCAAATTAGTTCTAGTAAAAATGATGCTGTATACCGCAGAGCTTATGAACATATTTTGAAATCTATAACATTTAATTGATAATAGGTATTGAGCATTGGGCATTGGAAAGTAGAGGGGAAAATCACCAAGCACGTATCCCTTACGGAAGCCATAGGCTCTATTACAAATTACCAGTTATTGTATTCTATCAATTGTTCGATATTGAATTGCTTCGGCTACATATTGGGGTTTGAGATTTTCCTCGCCTGCTAAATCTGCTATTGTGCGTGATACTTTGAAAATGCGAGGGCTCGCTCTTGCAGATCAACCTAACTTCCTAATTGCTGCTTCTAATAAATTCCGACTAGTATCATCTAACTTACACCATTTGTGAAGTTGACGACTTTCCATTTGAGCATTACAACGCAGATTTACCGCTGATTGAAAACGATTTGTAGGAATATCTATCCCACGCTTTTTGCACTATTTCCCTCACAGATTTCGACGTCTCTCCCGTTGATGCTTGGGGAATTTCTTCTGATTTTAAGCGATTTCCTGCTACCTGTCAATCAATTCTATCCATCAAACGACCCGATAATTTTACCCAGTATTATTCTCTTTGTCTAGGTGAACAAGTACATCCTTGAGTTGTATCGCAATAATAACCATAATGACAGGGATTTGTACTGGCTAGTAAAGTAAATTGTGCAGTCAAAACAACAGATTTACGAGTACGAGAAATACTGACATAACTATCTTCTAAAGGTTGACAGTCCTAAACAGCCTACTATATCTATTTACTTATTCATTGAAGGTGAGTATCATTTAACGTAGTGAATAGATGATGAAAAGATAATATCACAAACTTTTCCAGATTTAAATTTGACTGCTCAACAAATTCTTCAAGCTGGCAATAGCTGATAAGTATTTATCTTTATATATCACTTGATTCTCAATCCACTCTTTGAGTAATTAATAATTACAAATTTTCCATCACCAGTCTCAATTCCTCTAAACTTTTAGCTGTGAGAACCGAGTGTTGAATTGTTTTTAATGTCTCAAGGTCAGATATTTCTAAAATTTTTGGCATTAAATTTAATCCTTTATTAGCAAATTTCAGTTCTAAGGATAACTCAATACTTGACAGTCTATCTTCTCTCTATCCCTTTTGCAATATTTCCTGATACCAATGTGATTCGCGTAAAACTGTCATATCCCACCTCATAATTTCTTGAACTAAGGAACTATCTAATACAAAGGTAGCAAAAAAAGCGAGAACCGTTTCTAATTGGCTTAATTTTTCATCTGCTTACAATAAATCCAATGCTTCCCGAATCATAGATTCATCTTCACCACCTTTGAGAATTGGCACAAAAGGCAGTAAAGCCGGTAAAGGTGTTCTAAGGCAATTTTAACATCTAATACCCAAAGGTTAATCACTCGCTAATCTTGACGAACTTCTAAACCAGCAAGATTTGAGTCATATCGTGTTGGTATTTCTGCTTCACCTGTTTTTAGAACTTTAATGAGTACAGGATATGTTGGTAACTTATACTTTTCCTCAGCTAATTCTGAGTATGCACCCATGCAACGTGGCATTTCTGGTTCTCGATGAATTGCAATTCATTGAGAACCAGAAATTTTTTGTACTCTTGACTTTCTACACGGATACGTACATCACTTTCTCGACTAATCCACTGAAACTGAGAATTAAGAATTTCTCGAGTAACCACATCAGGGATTTGCCTTACCCATTTTACCCAATTATTGGGTGCTAGGCTAATTAAGAGTTTGGTACTGACATCAGCAGGTTTCGACATAAAGCTATAGATGCACTGACTACACAACAGCTTAACTTACCGACAGTTTATCGCCAAAAAAGCGATCACATGATTGCATTGCATACCTGTTGCGCGCGCTCGCTAGGCATAGCTTAAAATCTCTAACAGATGAGTAAGTAAATCTACATGAGTGAAACCACAGACACCATTTTCAGTAAAATCATTCGTCGGGAAATTCCTGCAAACATAGTTTATGAGGATGACTTGGCTTTAGCATTTACAGATGTTAACCCCCAAGCACCAGTTCACATCCTCATCATTCCCAAAAAACCCATAGTTAACATAGCTACAGCCGAACCAGAAGATCAAGCATTATTAGGACATCTATTGTTAACCGTCCAAAAAGTCGCAGCACAAGCAAGACTAGAAAATGGCTATCGCGTAGTCATGAACACTGGTGCTGATGGCGGTCAAACAGTTTATCACCTACATATACACATCTTGGGCGGACGGTATCTATCCTGGCCTCCTGGTTGATTTTCACCTCTAAATAATCTACATAGAGCTTTCTCCCTCGTTCCCAGTCTCTGACTGGGAATGCCCCAAAGAGGTTCTATTTCCGGTTAACAAATTCCTGTTAATCTGATTACATTATTAAAAGATATAATTGTTATCAGCTTTAGTGATATTGATGAGCTTTACAAAACTAAACTTAGCCTCTAATGTTGTAGTCAGGTAGGCAAAAAAACCTATCAACATCATACGATAGACAAAATAAAGCAATTATAAACACATGACAACAACCATTCAACAGCGGCAAGGCGCCAACATATGGGATCGATTCTGCGAATGGATAACCAGCACTGAAAACCGGATTTACATCGGCTGGTTCGGTGTATTGATGATTCCTACCCTTGTATCTGCGATCGCTTGCTTCGTAATTGCATTTATCGCTGCTCCTCCCGTAGACATCGACGGTATCCGCGAACCAGTTGCAGGTTCTTTACTTTATGGAAACAACATCATATCTGGTGCAGTTGTTCCCTTCTTCTAATGCGATCGGTTTGCACTTCTATCCAATCTGGGAAGCAGCTTCCTTAGATGAGTGGTTATACAACGGGCGGTCCTTACCAATTGGTAATTTTCCACTTCTTAATCGGCGTAGCTTGCTACCTCGGTCGTGAATGGGAACTTTCTTACCGCTTAGGAATGCGTCCTTGGATTTGCGTAGCTTTCTCTGCACCTGTAGCAGCAGCAACCGCAGTATTTTTAATCTACCCAATCGGTCAAGGTTCATTCTCTGATGGTATGCCTTTGGGTATCTCTGGAACCTTCAACTTCATGATTGTGTTCCAAGCTGAACACAACATCTTGATGCACCCCTTCCACATGCTGGGTGTAGCTGGTGTATTCGGTGGTTCCTTGTTCTCCGCAATGCACGGTTCTTTGGTTACATCTTCCTTGGTTCGTGAAACAACGGAAACTGAATCTCAAAACTATGGGTACAAATTTGGTCAAGAAGAAGAAACCTACAACATTGTTGCCGCACACGGTTACTTCGGTCGCCTGATTTTCCAATACGCTTCCTTCAACAACAGCCGTTCACTTCACTTCTTCCTCGCTGCTTGGCCAGTAATCGGAATCTGGTTCACAGCATTGGGTGTCAGCACAATGGCGTTCAACTTGAACGGTTTCAACTTCAACCAATCCATCATTGATTCTCAAGGTCGTGTAATCGGTACATGGGCTGATGTAATCAACCGCGCTAACCTGGGTATGGAAGTAATGCACGAACGTAACGCTCACAACTTCCCCTTAGACTTAGCTGCTGGTGATGTTGCTCCTGTTGCTCTAACCGCACCTCCAATCAACGGCTAATCTTAAGTATCTCACATAACTAAAAAATACCCTCCAGAAATGGGGGGTATTTTTGTTTTGTTTGCACTTAATTGATCTAACTTAATTTATCTATCTGTATCACTTTTTATTTTTAGATTTGTGTTTTTATTTCTAGATTTGTATTCAGCTAATGCCTAACTGCAAGCTACGCGAACAGCCATCAGAAGTCAGTTTTTTCATGATAGTTTTTCATGATAATTAACCAATTCCTCAAACATTCTGACTCCTGAATTCTTACTTAGATTTTCGCTTCTTGAGTAACTGAAGAAGTAAAGAAGTTGTGAAGAGTAAATCTTACCCCTCACCACTCACTCTTATTACGGAGTCCCCAAACCTACGCCCCTACAGCTTCTTTGGCAGCGTACAACACCTCAGCAGAGATGTCTTTAAACCCGCGCTCACGAGCAAACTTTTCGGTATTTCTCTTCACCTTCCCGCGCACAAAACCAGGAATCTTATTCAATTCTGCTTGTCCATCTTTTGTCCAATTCAAACCAGATTCAGCAGAAATACCTTTGGTAATGACTTCTTTTGTATCGTGGCCACCAAAGATCTCTAACAGGTGATCTTCCATTCCCAAAGTGAAGGAATTATAGATTAAATCTGTGATTTGATTTGTGCCTTCATAACCCATAAATGGTTTGTAACCAATGGGGAAATTCTGAACGTGAATAGGTGCAGCAATTACACCACAAGGAATATCCAAACGTTTACCCACATGGCGTTCCATCTGTGTTCCAAATATAGCAGAAGGTTCAACGCGAGCGATAACATCCCCAATAGCCCCATGATCATCTGTAATCAGCACCTCATCGCAATACTCACTCACCTGTTCTCTAAACCAGTCAGCATCATACTTGCAATAAGTACCAGCCCAAACAACATGAATCCCCATTTCCCGCGATAGAATCTTAGTCAGAGCCGCCGCATGAGTATTATCACCAAAGACCACAGCTTTCTTACCAGTCAAATTCTGACAGTCAATAGAACGGGAGAACCAAGCAGCTTGAGATACGTGCAGAGTTTGTTCATTGATGAACTCTTCATAATCAACCTCAGCACCTTGGGCGTTAATTACCTGCTGAATTTTGCGGATACATCTTGCAGTTTCCACAACCCCCATCGGGGTAATATCTACATAAGGTGTCCCGAATTCTTCTTCTAAATATTGAGCTGTAGTTAAACCAAGTTCCCGGTAAGGAGTTAGGTTAAACCAAGCTTGAGGCATATTTTTCAAGTCATGAACCGAAGCACCTTCAGGAATTACAGTATTTACCTCAATTCCCAAATCAGCCATTAACCGTTTCAATTCAGTGCAATCGTGGTTATTGTGGAAACCAAGAGTAGAAATACCAATAATATTAACTGACGGTTTAGCAGTTTTCTCCGTTGGTAATTCCCCTTTTTTACGGGCTTTCTCAATGTAGTACTGGACAATTTGGTGTAGAGTCCGGTCTGCAGCTTGTAGTTCGTTGTAGCGGTAATGGTTCACGTCCGCCAACATTACATCCCCTTTCGCTTCCAGTTGCGCCCTTTCCACAAAATTGTGTAAATCTTCTTGCAAAATACTGGAAGTGCAAGTAGGAGTTAAAACTATCAAATCGGGGTGTTCTTCAGCATCCTTGCGGGTAATGTTGTCTACCACCTTTTCTTGAGAACCACGTGCCAAAACATTACGGTCAACCACACTTGTTGTCACCGGGGTAAAGTTCCTTTCCCGCGATAACATGGAACGCATAACATTAAAGTAATCATCACCCAAGGGTGCGTGCATGATAGCATGAACATTTTTAAAAGAACTAGCTACCCGCAAAGTACCTATATGAGCGGGACCTGCATACATCCAGTAAGCCAATTTCATCTCGTCTTCTCCCTTTGAAAATTAAATAACTTTGACACTCCCCGAAAGATACAGGGATTCTTAAGTAGTCCAAAAGCGAACTCTTAAAGGTGTAGTCAAAACACCTCTAATAGCTTCACTGAGTTAAACTCAGTGTTACCTTTACTTTGTTTGTAGCTGTCTCGACTTGTCAGGTTTTTAATGCCCTTTTAGAGATTGAGTGACACATTCTTCATACTAATGCATTAACATAAAGTCGTTTAACGATAAACTGCTTTACTGCCTTAACATGCGGCAACTGTCCGCGTATATTCCTGAACTAAAGGGAGATTAAACAACAAATCTTTTGGATTTATTGTTTGCAGCTAACGCCACCCAATCAGGGTTTTCAGCCTATTTTCTGAATAAGTGCTTGATAATTAAATCGTTTCTTATTCTCTCAAAGATATGAGTGAATAAGGAATAGGACTATTTACTGTTTACATTGATCAATAATGGCTAAAATCTAGTTTTAGCTTGAATTCTGGGTCTTAATTAACTAAAAATCCTGTGATTTAAGCAAATAAATCTTAACTCTTTGCAAAATATTTTTATCAACTTTTAGAGATATGTTAACCATATAAATTTTAAACTATCGGAGAAGAACTTCATAATGTTAACTATGCTGCACTAAGTAAAATAGGACTTACGCAGGTTTCACAATCCAATCTCTTGTAGGGTGCGTCAGATTTTGAACATCGATTGATATTAACCAATTTATAGGTATGATGCATCCAGCCCTTTTAACTGTGTTTCCCCATATACACTCTAAATCCACGTATATCTTTCATATTCTACTATTTGGATTGGCCTGTCCACCACCTCCCCTACTTGTTGTATTTGGATTTTTATTAGTTCGCCAAACAATTGCCCCTGACCTCACCATCCATACACTTGCCGTCCCACTATCTCAAATCTATCTACTCCACCAAACCCCTTTCTCCTTTTTCCCCTATGCCCTGGTTGTCCTCCTGGTTTCCGTTTTCGTGTCTGCTTCTCTTCTTGTTTGTTCTCAGTTTTTTTGAGGATGTCTCCCGACGGTGGTTTGGATAATGTTATGGTCTCTAAATCTCTACTGACTTTGAGTTTATCTATTTCTTTTTCCAGTTCTACTACTCTATTTGTTAGGTTCTCTATACTTTGTCCCCTGGTCAATAATGATTTCTACCAGTTGCTCTGTTCCCAACTGCTTCAATATCTCTCTGTCTAGTTTTGGTGGCAGCTTCTTTTCCATAACTGCTATATTCTCCCTCTCCTATCACACTTGTCAATACCCCACCACCTGAATCCTTACCTTTTAGATTGATGAATCAGTTTGCTTAAAGGATGAGCCTCTGTATCTGGAATTTACTGGATTAATTCCATGATCAGATTCACATTAGCCTCTAGTGACCTCTCATATAATCTTACAATCCATTCTTTTGTCATTACCGTTAGATTTTCTGAAGTTAATAAATTTTCTAAATTATGGATGCTTCCACTGAGTGTCATATCTGCATAAAGATATTTCAGTCCCAAATCCTTAGATAGTGCTTCAACAATCGTATGCTCCGCAAAGGGTTTACGGAAAAAATCATCACAACTGACAGAAAGTATAATCGCTTTTTCTTCTTCTAAAACACTAGCGGTTAAAGTAATTATAGCTGTGGCGAGCACAATTCATGACTCAATATTGGCAATAAATACACTTTTAGCTTGATTGGCGACTTCAGCTTTTTCTTTAGCAATTACTAATTCTGCTGTGCATTCCTCTGCCCTATTTTCTAAGTTTTCAAAATAAGTTTGTAATTGTTCTGCCATCTGATTAAATTCGCCTACAAGGGTTTCTAATTAAGGAACTCCTTTTATCTCCACAACTTGACCAAGTTCACGATTAGCGATCTCTCTTGTCCATCGATAGATTCTTCCCAGTTATCTTTTTAGCTTGTTCAAGAATCTTTTGACTGAGAATATCGGTATACCCAATCTCCTCTCCCTTTTCATTGAAGAACCCACAATTGGTAATTGACAAAGAAAGAGATAGGTTGATTTTTTGCCAAAAGTATTGACGCAGTTCCTCAAAGTCATTGATGTTCATGGGACCTTCTTAGACAGCATGATCATTAACAGTTACTGCTTGCTCTGGAGCTTGTAGAGATACCTCAAGGTGATCCTGTACCCGATTAGTGGCCTGATCCATTAACTGATTTGCCATATCTTCTACCACTTTTTTCCCACTCCCATAGGAAAGATAACCCACTAATCCCACTGCACCGAAAATTTGTAAAACAAAGGGAACAATTAACACCCATCTCAAGAAAATATTCGGAAAATTCCTAGGTGTAAGCCATTGTCAACATTGCTTATTTGACTGGCTGTAATGCTTAGAATTTTGGGAGTTTAATGGTTGCTGCATTTTTTAATGCTTCCTGAAAGTCAGCGATAACAATGGGTTTACTAATATAATCATTCATACCTACATTTAAACATATTTGACGATCAGCATCTAAAGCATTAGCAGTTAATGCGATAATATAAGGTTGTACTTTGGCAGATTGACGAATTATCTGTGTGGCTGCAATGCCGTCCATTTCTGGCATTTGCATATCCATTAAAATGACATCATAAACCTGGGTTTCGATTTTTTCTAAAACTTCTAAACCATTGTTAGCAATATCAGCACTGTAACCTAGCTTTTTTAGAGTAAGTAGTACAACTTTTTGATTGATTTTGTTATCTTCAGCTAATAAAATTTTCAGAGTAGAGATTTTGCTAATTGTCGTTACTGGAAATACCTGGGGAGATTTTCCTGATATTAAACTACTAGGTAAAACCACTTTTGCTATAAATGTAAAATGAAAGATTGAACCTGGTAAATGATTATTTACCCAATTTGATAACCAATTTTCAGGAGGATGACCACCAATATTACCTAAACTTTCTACCCAAATTTTGCCTCCCATTAAATTCACTAAACTCTTACTAATAGCTAAACCTAAACCTGTGCCACCGTATTTACGACTAATGGAAGTATCGGCTTGCGTAAAAGGTTGAAATAATTGATTCAAGCGGTCATGCTCAATACCAATTCCTGTATCTTTAATAGATATCATCAATTCTATTTTTTGATCTTCCTGGTGTTTATTAGCTAAAACTGCAATAGAAACATGACCGTGTTCAGTAAATTTAATGGCATTACTAATCAGATTCAATAAAACTTGTCGGAGGCGCGTAGCATCTCCTAAAATATTAGTCGGTACATCAGGATTAATCGAATATTCCAGGTGAATATTTTTAGTTGCTGCTTGGGTAGAAAGAAGCTTAAATACAGATTTAATAATATCTCTTAAAATAAATCGATGTTCTTCTAATTGCAAATTACCTGATTCAATTTTCGAGAAATCAAGAATATCATTAATAATTACTAAAAGAGCATTACCGCTATCTCGAATTGTTTGGACTATATCTTGCTGTTCCTCTGAAAGGTTTTTCATGGAGAGAAGTTCAGCCATACAAATCACGCCATTCATAGGAGTACGAATTTCGTGACTCATATTGGAAAGAAACTCACTTTTAGCTTTAGTCAGCGAAGCAAGTTCAATATTAGAAATAGAAAGTTGTTCGTTAGTTTCCTTCAATTTAGCTTCTATAATTTCCCTTTTTATTAACTCCTGCTGTAGGATTAGGGTATTTTCCTGAATTTTACTCGCCATGTGATCAAATGCTACAGAAATTTGTACAAGTTCATCTGAGCCTAATAATCTAGTTCTGACATTGAAATTTCCTTCAGCTAAGCTATTACTAGCAGCAACTAACAAAGAAACTCGCCGGGTTAAGGTTAAATCAAAGAAAAGCCATAACCCTAAACAAAATATAGTTAAAAAGATATTGAACATTAATGAACGTCTCAGAGCATCACAAAATGCCTGTTGTTTAGCACGAGTAAGATCGTATTCAAAAAACAAAATTCCTACCCTAGAAGAGCTTACTTCATCAGGCAAAACCTGTAAAAGAATAGGATAAATTGCAATTAGTTTCTGCTTATCTTGAGAAAGTATAACCTCTCCTGTAAGTGTTGCTCGCACAGTAGTTAACTTAGAAGCGTACGCGGCAGCAACTGTGTTACTAATGGGAGTATTTTTTAGTTCGTAACGGTTAGATACATGAATAATATCTTGCTCATCAATTACCATTAATACATCAATATTTGGATCATTACTTAGCTGACTAATAATCGAAGTTTCTCCATCTTTAATATCTGATCTCCCATATAAATAATCTAGGATCTTTGATGTTTGTCCTGCGGAAATTCGTAGATAATTTTTAGTACTTAGTTCTGTTTTTTTATATGTTTCCGTAATTTCTTTATTAAAGGAAGTTATGCCAAATAAGCCACCAAAAAATATTAAAATTAACGGAATTGAATATCTTAGAGGGAGGGGGAATTTTTTCATCATTATTTTTATAATTTGGCATTTTTAATAAATTCATTATCGAGCAGAGTTACAAGATAAATCACCTTTTTATATCAATCGAATTTCCAGCATAATTCCCACGTTTTTTGTATAAAATTTTTCATATTATTAACAATTTTAAGATTAGTCTCATTAAGTATTTTTTGATTTTCCTGTAAATTATTTTGACGTAATAGTTTAAAGGTCTCCCAAATTCTTTTTGGGGTTAACTGAGTTCGTTTAGTAATACGAATGTCTGCATATCCAGGACTTTTTTTAGAATGATTGAAGGCGCAAAATCGTGGATTTATTAATGCTTTAATAGTGTCAGAATAATTAGTGAGCGCTTCTGTACTAACAGCGAGAATATCCACAATTTCTCCAGGAATTTGCTTGCTATCAAATAATGACCTTGACCCTGCTACCAGTAGTTTAATTTTCACTAGACCAAAGGTAAAAACAGCATCTAGGGTTCCTTGTTTATAGGCTTGTTCATATTCTGTAAGTTCTAAAGGAAAAATCTGAATATCTTTAACAGATATCCCATGTTTTTCCAGCGCATGAGTAATAAATAAAGCTCCTAAAGAAGTTGCTTCTACCCCCACTCGCTTGCCCTTTAAGGCTTTCATGTCTGTAATCTCTGGTTTTCCTAAAAACACGTCCCCACCATGAGAAACTTCCATAATGGCAATAATCTTAATATTTTCTTGGATTGCTGCTAGAGAGATCGCTTGGTCAATTGATAACCCTGCACCTTCAATTTCATTGTTGCGATAAGCTCTTACTTCCTCTGTTCCTGAAGGATAATCTACCAACTTGACCGGCTTTTTGTCATAATAACCCAAGTCACGGGCGAGATATAAAGTTCCATATCCTGTCCAAAGATTAGCACCAATGCGTAATGGTGCAACGGGTTCAGTGGTACGATTTGCGAGAGCAATCCCTAAAACTACCGTAACTATACTCCAAGTTAAATGTTTTAGGAGTTTAACAAACAGAACTCCTGAACTTTTATTTAACAGTCTGTTTTGGTACTTTATGAGTAAATTAATTAAATTCATGTAATCGCCATGATCTAGATTGACATTTTATGAGAATTTTAACAAATTTTACCGAATATGGGAGTTTAAAACCCCCTATTCCTCAATACAGAAAGTTTTGTAAGTAGTTATAAATATCTCTTTCAAAACTTAATTACAAATTATGAATTATTTTCATCCAGATTATGAATGTTTGTTAATTTAATTAAATTGGTATTTTTGCTAAACCTAAACCTATCCTGCCATATTTTCTACTAATAGAAACAGATTTAAGTAACCAGAAATTAGATGAGAATAAGTTTGGCTCTTGCATTGACTGTTTTTATGGTGATTGAGGATTGATTATAATAAAACCCTTACTGGGAAAGGTGTATAAAGAATTATGCCCTTATTTACTTTAAATAAAATGCCTAGAGAATAAGGTCTTTAATGATATTTACCAGGTTCTTCACAAAAAGAACTGAAGAACCAGAATTTTTTAGTCAATTCTATGTTTATTTACATAATTAGGTTTTGTTATCTCTTTCAAATTAATTTCAAATGACCTTATTTCAATTTATCAGCACTATGGCTATTCATTGCTGATTAAAGTCGCAGCTAAATCAACTAACTTTTCAAGTTCAAATTCTCTAGCATGTTTTGTCAAGGATTGAATCGAAAAAGTTTCTGTTTTAGGAATTGATTCAAGAAATTCCATCACATAATTAGTGTTTGCTTCGAATGCAGCTTCGTATAACTGATTAGTCCATCCTTCTGACATACAGGTCAAATTTTACGATGTCAAAGTGCTGGCTTCTGAATTATCTAAATTAAGTGCAGTTGTTTTTGCATAGAGATATTTTACACCTAAATGTTTCGCAAGCCCTTCAAGAATTGTATGCTCTGTAAAAGGTTTACGGAGAAAATCATCACAACTGGCTGAAATAACAATGGCCTTTTCTTCTTCTAGAAGACTCGCTGTTAATGCTATTACAGCGGTAGCATTGCCTAGTAGACTTAATATGTTTAGTTCCATCATAGCCATCCATAATCAGCATTCTCATATCCATCCAAATTCAATGAGGTTCCCATTTATCCCAAATGGCGATTGATTATTGTCCATTACTAGCTTCTTTCATTTCAAAAACCAACTTTTATAAAGGCTTAAACAATAATTGACGATTAATAAATAGGTTGCTCATCTACTGCTAATATTTTATATGTAGGTTGTCCTGGAGCAATTCCTATGACTCGTTGATATTCCTCTGGATAATTAATTATTAACTATTACTTGACCTAATGTTGCTTGAATAGAAACTTTAAAAGTTGTACATTTTCCTATTGCAGTTTAAACTTAAATATCTCCACCCATGAGTTGTACAAACCTGCCACTAATAGCTAAACTAAACCCATTCCTTCTTGTATCTCTTTTCCTCCTTATGCTTGAGCAAAGGCTTCAAATCCAATATTTTTGGTAATTTAGCCGCAGCAATACCCACACCTGTATCACTTACTCTGAAATGAACAGTAAAAAACATTTCTACTTTCTTCATTCACCTTGTTTGTACTAACTGTACTATCACCTTTATGGGTAAATCTGATGCTATTGATTATTAAATTAATTAAAATTTGACGAAGTTTAACTCCATCAATACAAATATACTGGGTGACATTTTTAGTGCGTCGTAACATTAGTTTTAATTCCTCATTGCTGGCGCGTAAATATAGCATATCTTCTAAATCATCTAGCAACCGATATAGCTCAAAGTTATTTACATTCAGAAAACCTTTACCTGCTTCAATTTTTGATAAATTTATAATATGATTAATCAGGGTTAGCAAACAATCTCCACTGCGATAAATAATACCTGCATTTTCATATTGCTCAAAAGGAAGATTATTTGCACGTAACATCAATTGTGAAAAACCGATCACAGCACTCAGTGGCGAGCGCAATTCGTGACTAATCTTAGCAATAAACGCGCTCTTGGCCTGGTTTGCAGCTTCAGCTTTAGCAGCTAATTCCTGTGCTTTAGCTTCGCTCTCTTGCAAATCCCTGGTGCACTCAAAAACTCGTTGTTCTAATTCCGTATTGACTATTTTTAGATTTAACCTATATTGATGATTCTCTGCAATGATGGCTAACATCACCATCACAGTTATACTAATCACGCCAATAAACAGTTGTAATAATATGATTGAATGATCTTTTAAAGCTGCGTCATAAAACACTCCTAAACGATAACTCGTAGCTACAGAAGCTATTATAGATATAATTGCTACTAACCAAGTAGTAATTGTTCGACCAAACTGAAAAGCAGACCAAAGTAACGGTGGTAAAAGTAAATACTCTAATGGTTGTGGTTGAAGAAAAGTAAAATAACTAAGTATACATAAAGTAATTACTGCCAATAAGATTTCTTTGTTTGGTCTGGATTCAACTTCCGACTTAACTATCTTTTGAAGAAAAATTAAAATAGGAGGAGCAAATACCAAAATTCCGATAGCATAAGCGACCCACCAACCAGAAAAAATATCTAAATATTTATTCCACCCTTCATCACCACCTAAGCGAACCGTAATCACACTTAAGAAAGATTGAAAGACAGTTCTAGTAAATAAACTACAAAAAGAAAAAATTACTACATCTCTAACTTGATTAAAAGGGTAATTAGTTCGACTTGATCTAACGATTACTATTACAGTAATTAGTGAGTTAATAGTGGTACCAATACCTCCAAGAATTGGAATTGCTAAAATTATAAATTTAATGTCGGTATAATTAGCCAACATTGCTCCTAAAAATACACCGAACCAACGCGATCGCCCCCACAACAATAGAAAGCCAATAGTAAAACCCGTACCTGGGCAAACAGGAGTACCAAAAGGAGGAACAGACATTTTTTTCAAAACCAGCCAAGAACTAACATAGTAGCTAATAGCAATAATTAATACATCAAACCACAAGCGAGGATTTTGGTATTCAATACCAAGACGTTGCAGAATTTCCATAGGGGATTGGGTATTGGGTATTGGGTATTGGGTATTGGGTATTGGGTATTGGGTATTGGGTATTGGGTATTGGGTATTGGGGATTGGGTATTGGGTATTGGGGATTGGGTATTGGGTATTGGGTATTGGGTATTGGGTATTGGGTATTGGGTATTGGGTATTGGGTATTGATAATTCCTGGATGGTACAAGCCCCCAGATTTATCCATGGGGTTAATGCAAAATCGGATGGCTGGTGATACATATAAGGAAATAAGTCATGATTTTATCAATTACCAATTACCCATTGCCAATCACCTAAATTGCTTGACAGAAGATGAAAAATCTGTTAATAATTAATATCTGTGGAAACTTTACCCTTTAATATAATCTCTTGGCTAACGTCATTGTCATAGGCGCTCAATGGGGCGATGAAGGAAAAGGTAAAATAACTGACTTACTCAGCCGCTCCGCAGACGTGGTGGTACGTTACCAGGGGGGAGTTAACGCTGGACACACAATAGTAGTCCAAGGTCAGACATTTAAGCTGCACTTAATTCCCTCTGGTATATTGTATCCAGATACTGAGTGTATTATCGGCTGTGGGACAGTCATAGATCCACAGGTATTGATAAAAGAACTCGAGCAACTAGAACAACTAAATATTTCTACGGACAATCTGCTGATATCTCAGACTGCTCATGTTACTATGCCCTATCACCGACTAATTGACAAGGCAGCAGAAGAAAAACGGGGCAATCATAAAATCGGTACGACTGGTAGAGGAATTGGCCCTACCTACGCTGATAAATCAGAACGGATAGGCATTAGGATTTTAGACCTGATGGATCCTATCGGATTACATGAACAGCTGGAATGGACTATAAATTATAAGAACACCATTTTAGAAAAGCTGTATAATCTCCCGCCCCTTGATCCCCAAGAAGTCATTGCAGAGTATTTAAAGTATGCAGAAAGGTTACGTCCTTTTGTAGTAGATACATCATTAAAAATATATGATGCAGTGCAGAAACGACGTAACATTTTGTTTGAAGGCGCACAGGGAACACTGCTGGACTTGGATCATGGGACTTATCCCTATGTCACCTCATCTAATCCTGTAGCTGGGGGTGCTTGCGTCGGCACTGGTCTTGGACCGACAATGATAGACCGGGTGATTGGTGTATCCAAAGCGTACACCACTAGAGTAGGTGAAGGACCATTCCCCACAGAATTGCATGGGGAAGTGGGAGATATGTTGGGCGATCGCGGTGCAGAATTTGGCACAACGACAGGTAGAAAGCGCCGTTGTGGTTGGTTTGATGCAGTCATTGGGCGTTATGCAGTCCGTATTAACGGCATGGATTGTATGGCACTGACCAAACTAGATGTACTAGATGAGCTAGAAGAAATCCAAGTTTGTGTAGCTTATGAAATAGATGGCCAACGCTGTGAACACTTCCCCACCAGCGCCCGTCAGTTTGCCCGTTGTCGTCCCATCTACAAAACCGTACCAGGATGGCAACTACCAACAACCGAATGCCGTACCTTGGAAGACTTACCACAGCAAGCACTAGACTATCTAAAATTCTTAGCAGAACTGATGGAAGTCCCGATTGCGATCATTTCCTTGGGAGCAAGTCGTGATCAAACTATCATTGTTGAAGATCCTATTCACGGACCCAAACGCGCTCTCTTGCAAGCAGACGGTACACCGGTTTCTGTTTAGTCAGGAAACAGCATGTAGGGGTGTAAGAGAAAAATCACCTCTTGGCTTTTGCCTCCTGCCTTCCTCCTTTTTTCACTGACAACTGATAACTGACAACTGATAACTGACAACTAACAAATTAAAACTAAGTATGGCGATCGCAGTAGAATCTCAAAAACGTCCAGAAGGTAGCAAACCCAAAGCTTTACGCCGTTCTGGTTTAATTCCCGCTAATTTGTACGGTCACAAAGGCACAGAATCAATTTCTTTAGTAGTTGATGCCAAAGTGGTTGAACGTTTACTCAAACAAGCAGCTCCCAATAAGACTGAGATTGAACTCAATATTCCTGAACTTGAGTGGAGTGGTAAAACTGTACTCCGCGAAGTCCAGATTCATCCAGCGAAGGGAACACCTTATCACCTGAGTTTTTTCGTTACTAAAGCCTAAACTACACTCTATTGTTCATTAAACCTTTGTCATAATTGCTCATTAAACCAGGGATTCACCCTGGTTTTTTGTTAAGCTATTACTTTTATAAGCAAATTGAGTTAACATAAATCCCATGACAGAGACCAATCTTCCAGATTTAATTCAGCAAATGTTAAAACCTGGATTCTATTCTCATCCAGTCACAGAACCTATTGAATTAATACAAACTCACGTTTCTTATGTGCTACTAACTGGGGATTATGCATACAAACTGAAAAAACCTGTAAATTTTGGCTTTTTAGACTACTCCACCTTAGAAAGGCGACAACATTTTTGTCACCAAGAGTTACGCTTAAATGAACGAGGAGCAGGTGAACTATACTTGGAAGTTTTACCTGTGACTTTAGAAGGAGAAAAATATCATTTAGGAGGTACAGGAGAGGCAGTCGAATATGCCCTGAAAATGCGGCAATTTCCCCAAGAAGCCCTCTTCAGTGAACTTCTTGCCCAAAACAAATTAAATGAGACTGATTTGGAAGAATTGGGACGATTGGTAGCTGAATATCATGCTCAAGCCCAGACAAATGATCACATCCGGAGCTTTGGTGAAGTATCACAAGTGCGGTTGGCTATTGATGAAAATTACGAACAAACCCTAAAGTATATTGGTGCTCCTCAGACACAGGAACGCTTTGCACAAACAAAAGCATATACAGATAACTTTTTTGACCAACGTCCAGAATTATTTGTTATTAGAATTGTCAATAACTATATTCGTGAATGTCATGGGGATTTACACCTGAGAAATATTGCTCGATGGCACGACAAAATTATGGTGTTTGACTGCATAGAGTTCAATGAGCCATTTCGCTTTGTGGATGTCATGTATGATGTGGCATTTACGGTAATGGATATAGAAGCAAAAGGCCGAAAAGATTTAGGTAATGCCTTTTTGAATACTTATGCAGAACAAACTGGTGATTGGGAAGGTTTACAGGTTTTACCTTTGTATTTAAGCCGTCAAGCCTATGTCCGGGCTAAAGTGACTTCGTTTTTATTAGATGATCCAAATTTACCCGCGAGTGTGAAGGAAGAAGCAGGAAAGACTGCATCTGCGTATTATTGCCAAGCATGGGATTATACTATACCTAAGCAGGGTCAAGTGATTTTGATGTCAGGGTTATCTGGTTCTGGTAAAAGTACAACAGCTAGATATTTGGCTCGGAAATTAGGTGCAGTTCATCTCCGTTCTGATGCCGTCAGAAAACATTTGGCTGGTATTCCTCTGCTAGAACGTGGTGGTGATAAAATATATACGCCAGAGATGACACAGAAGACTTATAACAGGTTGTTGACATTAGGGATTTCACTTGCTAATCAAGGTTGGTGTGTAATTTTAGATGCTAAGTATGATCGTCAACATTTGCGACAGGAGGTGATAACACAAACACAACAAAATCAATTACCTTTACAGATTATCCACTGCACTGCACCAATAGAAGTATTACAAGAGCGTCTTGTTAACCGTACTGGTGATATTGCTGATGCTACTGCGGATTTATTGGTATCTCAAATTAAACAAGCTGAACCTTTTACAAATCAGGAACAACCATACCTGAAAATATTGGATACGACTCAATCATTGGAAGCACAATTATAGCAAGTGACAGGTGACAGAAGTAGAGAGATATATTCATTATTATTTCCTGTTGCCTATTTTTTGAATTTTGTGCCTCTTCCAGAGGAAGTATGTCTACGATACACTACGTGAACATTAATGCTCAGCCTGCTGTAAGCTCTATTTTGAAGCTTGGATTCTCAAGATTATGGCATTTAACAAGAATATCCTCAGTGAAATATTATCTTCTTATCCAAACTTTTTTTCCCAACTAGTATTTGGTTTTCTCTTAACAATTATTTCTAGTTTTACAGGAGCTTCATTAATACTGAG
Organism: 'Nostoc azollae' 0708; assembly: GCF_000196515.1. Taxonomy (NCBI): domain Bacteria; kingdom Bacillati; phylum Cyanobacteriota; class Cyanophyceae; order Nostocales; family Nostocaceae; genus Trichormus; species Trichormus azollae. The sequence goes on along the minus strand of NC_014248.1, from coordinate 3,588,807 downwards.
TTTCTTTATAGGTATTATGGGTGGTGTTGCTTTAGGTTGGTTTACAGCAGTCAACGAAAATAAACCCCAGATACCAGATGTAGCTTCTAATGATGGCATTGATGCAGCACTTAAATACTGGTTAGTTTTTATGTTTGGCTTTGTGTTTATTGGTTATTCAGCACCAATAAGTATTTTATTTGGAGGATTTGCTGCTTTCGGTGGCGGCTGGATTATTGCTTGGTGGAGAAGTAAAGAAGCAACCAAAACTCAGCTATCAGATGACCTGGTACAAGTAGATATTGAATATCCTGATGAGAGACGTATTTCACGAAACAAAAGAATATCTACTCGTCGTTTTCGTCGTCCTAGTAGAAGTTTTAGTTTTAGATTTTGGCAAAAGTAAGATTGCTAATTAGGCATTGGAGTAAATTAGAAATTACGAATTAGAAGTTACGAATTATGTTTCTATATCTTTCTAAATTATTGCCTCGGTTTTTTTATCCTCTGGATTTAGCCTGTGTTAGTTTAATAGTTGCTTTAGTGAGTTTGTGGAAACGACCAAAGATTGCGGCGATGGCAATTTCTCTATCTTTAACTTTATTGCTGGTTTGTGGTAATGCTTGGGTGGCTAAAAATCTTGTGCGATCGCTAGAATGGCAAAATATCCCATTGGCTGAAATACCGCAAGCAGAAGCTATTGTGGTTTTAGGTGGTGCGACTAAATCAGGTGTCTGGCCTCGTCCCACTGTTGATTTAAGTGAATCTGGCGATCGTGTTATTTATGCAGCTCAACTCTATCGCCAAAAAAAAGCGCCTATAATTGTCTTGAGTGGTGGTCGTATAGATTGGCGTGGTAGTGCTTCTCAAGAATCTACTGATATGGCTGCCATTTTGACATCTATTGGTATTCCTTCCGAGGCGATTATTCAAGAACCCGATTCTTTAAATACCTATCAAAATGCGGTAAATGTCAAAGAAACCCTCGAAAATCGCGGAATTAAAAAAGTATTGTTAGTAACATCAGCCATGCACACACCGCGAGCGCTCAAAATATTCCAGCGTCAAGGTATTGATGTTATTCCTGCACCCACAGACTTTCTAGTTAGCCAAGGAGAACTTCAGGAACTTACCAGCAGTCCCAAAGGCGCTATACTGAATTTATTACCAGATACCACTAATTTGTATCAATTCACCAACGCTTTAAAAGAATATATTGGCAGTGTTATTTATAGTTTACGGGGTTGGTTGTAAAAATTAAAAATTAAAAAACTTCTGATGATTATCAATCATCAATTACCAATGAAAGAACTACCTTATATTATCCCGTCACCTCAGACGGAAACTCAGGATATCTTTGTAGTTCACCAAACAACAGTAGAATTTTACCACGAAGTTCGGACTCGTTCTGAATTTAAACGCTATTGTGAATGGTACTACACAACTGCAGCCCAAAACCGTAGAGATTTAGAAAAAATGCGCGGCGAACCAAATATCATGGGGTGGTTTCGTCGCCGCTAAAAGATGAATTAAGAATACAGGACTTACGGAACTGGCACAAATAGCGGGCGGGATGTAGCCCTGGCACGCAACAATTGAACTCAAACCAAGCACATAGGAAGACTTGGGCGTTTTAATCGCTGAATTAAATAATTAGAAAGGAATCTATGCTTGTTTTGATAAATAGTTTGACCAGTTTAATAGGCTAAATTCTTTAACCTAATCCAAACCAACATTGCACAAGCAATATGATTTCTTTGAAGCCTAGCTTTACGACATTGACAAGATTGAAGGCCAGTTATTTGTTTAATCTCTCGGTGAAAATCCTCGATTTTTCAACGAATTTTACATACCTCTTGTACAACATTCGTAGAACTTTGAGATAAATCCTTAGTAGCGACATAATCCGTTCTGTTGCTAGAAATAGCAACCCGGAGTAGTTTCACTTTTTTCTGAGCGGGAAACCCTTTAATTTTTATTAATTTACCACATTCTAACTCTTCAGTACTCCATTCTCATAATTCAATAGGGTTATCTTTTTCTTTGGCAAATGTATCATCAACTAACCGATCCCTTTTTAAAGGGCAATAATAAATTTAAATTTTGTCTAAGCTATCAATATACAACATTAAACTGTTTACCGCATACCATGTGTCCATCAAAACCGTATTAAATGGAAAAAGCTGATGATACACCAGGTTTTGCAGCATATCTTTCACATCATCTATCTTGCTTTTACCATCCACATCAGTATTAAAAATGCGGTAATCTATTACCCAAAATCTTTGAAATTTAGGATTCACATATACACAACTGACTACACCAATTTCTTGGAGTATGCCATGTTCATTACCACTATATTGTCTCCTCACCATCTCTATTTCTTCAGAATATCTTTTGTCTAAAACACTATCATCAAATATGATATACCCATTACCATCAGGTTCTACTACCTCTTTCACCTTATCCCATAGTAAACGAGATGTTAACTTTTCGGTTTTTAAATAATAGTTAATTGCATCATGGCTAATACTTCCTAAATGCTCTGCTAAATTAGTAATTGTATATATAATTAATTTGACTACTCCATAAGTATTGGTAGTAATCAACTTTAGTAAATCTCATTACCTTCAGCAACATTTATCTAATACAATCTCCTACCTATTTTCTCATGAATATTTCAATAATGTTTCCTGTTGCAGCTACTTCTTATGGGTTGATAAAGCTTTCCATATCCGATTCATTTAATACCGACGTACTATATTCACCCATCGCCTGTGCCAGTTCCCTAAGTCCTGGAATATATAGGAATCCGATTTGATTACTGATAGCGCAGCGTGGCCTAAGCCATATTTACTTGTGTAGGCAAGCAAAAGACAATAGGCAAAAGGGTTTTAGAGGATCCACTTGTACTGAATTTTGTATGGCTACGCCACGCTGCGCTATCAGTAATCAAATCGGATTCCTATATTTAAAGTAAGTATTGAAAATAGAAAATATAGGAGTCAGAATAATAACGGATTTTCGAGTTAAATTTGATGATTTTGATATAAAAAATCGCTTTTCTCTATTCCTGGTAAAAAAAAATTCTGACTCCTGACTCCTGAATTCTTACCATTTAAATTATTTCTAATTCACCCTCACGTAAATGAGCTTTAAATTTTTTACTAAACTCAACTAGCACCGGCAAATTAGCACTTACAGGTCTGCCTTGCCATTGGGTGACAATAGCAGAAATTTCGCCTTCTGTGCCTTTGAGGTCAAAAGCTTGACCGCGATGTTCAGGATGATGATAAACTACTACCGATTCTTTAACACGGACGCGATCGCCAACTTTCATAACATTACTTACACTTAACTTTTGCTGTTCCACAACCATCTGTCATTGTTTTTAGCTATCAAGTAATTACTCAACAGCTATCCCTCACTGAATTTGCTTTAATGAACTATTTCTCCAGATAGACTATTGCTGCTATCAAGAGTTAGATGGTCATTTTCAGCACTAAGCGGACTCTATTGCTGATTTTTCACGCTTGGCTGATTTTACCATATCTCCACGTTGGCGAAATATTTAGCTTATTCGGGTTCTGGGCAGAATTGCTGCATTTGTTGGGGAAGTTGCCGACAAACCCGCCTAAGAGACTCTGGTTCAAGCTGCCACCAAGCAAATAAACCCAAACCTGTACTTCCCATCACCAAAGCCAAAAATCCTCCTAAGAGGACTACCAATTGACTCCGACTGGTTTCTTTAACTGGATTTAGGGCTGGTTTTTCTGTCAAATCTAAATTCAATAAAGCTTGAGAACTTTCCGCCAATGATTCTACAGTTGATATTTCCAGTTCCGAAGTTTCTCCCTCCGCTGCAGTGATTGCTAGTTCCTCTGTTTCCGTAGGTTCTACTACCAGTGGTGTGGGTGTAACAGGAACTAAATAAGCTTGGGATATGCGACATAGAGTGAGAACAACAGATATATTATCTTGACCATTTTTTTTATTTGCCAGCTTGACCCAGTGATGGGCAGCATCTTCCACAGTCAATTTACCTGTTAAAACTGGCACAGCATAATTTTGCCAAGTTTTTTCTACCCACTGATGATCACTTAAACCATCGGAACACAATAATAAAATTCCGTCTTCTTCCAAAATCAAGCGTTTAATAGAAAAGTTGAGAAACTCAGCTTCTTTTGTACCTAACGCTTGGGTGAGAGCATTAGCATGATCAGTTTGCATTACTTGGCGATACAAACTTTGACCAAAGCAAACTTCCCGCGTAGCTATATCATCATCTATTGTCAATAACTGGCAATAATTGGCAGTTATCCAGTAAGCACGACTATCACCAATATTGGCTAAATAAAGTTCATGGGTATTTTCTGACTCCCACCCTGAATTTGTGACTATTCGTTGGGGTAATTGTATCGCCATGACTAAACTTGTTGCCATGCGTTCTCTACCTTGACGGTTTTGTTCGTCATTGCGAGACCAAATCATATTATTGACTACCCGCAAGCTGGCTTCTAGTTGTTGCTTTAACAAGTCTGGAGGAAGAATTTCTGTTTGTTCTGCCACATTGTTTAACAAGGCACGGGTTTGTAGTTTCAGAGACTGTACTGCTAACTGACTGGCCACTTCTCCACCTTCATGGCCACCTATACCATCACAAACAATTGATAGATGTGGGTTTAAATGCTTATCTGTGAAGTGACTCGAGTTACTGGGATAGCAGGCATCCTCATTGTGTTTCATCATAGGACCTGTATCTGTTACTCCTGCGACTGTCAACAATAGGGGTAACTCTGCTGCTGATGCTAGTAATAATTGATTGAGTTGATTGGCAACTGTTTGTAAATCTGCTCCATCCTGGCACATCTGCTGAATAATCTTACCTATCCCTGGGGCTATTTCTGCTTTTGCAACTAGTACCCACGACTGCCAAGATTGACCCAAATCCTGTAAGGTAAGATTTTCCATTGTTTGGTGCAGTTCTAACAGACGGATAGACCAACCTTGAACACGCAAATTATCTGGTGATAGCAAACTTGCTGCTACTCGTAATTCTAATAAACGTGTCCACAATTGGAGAATTTGCCATAGCCAGTACGCTTGTCTAACTGCTCTTGCTTCTTCCCAAACTTCGGTAATAATTGGGTAGAGATTTCCTGCGGTATCTATGGGCGCATTTTCTAACAGCAGAATATCATTTATATCAGATATGGAGGAATTAGTAAATCCGTAGGGTTGAGGAATGTGTAACTGTTCTGGATATAATTTGAGGTAAGGAATAACTTCTGATGGCAATTCTAAAGGGATATTTGGTGGTAATCCCGGTTGCGTATCCAGCCATATCTTTTGAGTAATTACTTCATATCTATCTGCTATCTTTGTTCCTGGTGTAATTTGTTCTGCCATTGTACCAGTAGCCCAAAGATACCGGTAAACTAGGGGCGTTTGACAACTTTTACATAAGCGCTCGCCTATATTGTTAATCGGTTGTTCACAATCTGGATTTGAGCAATTAATGATATGTTGAGTAGAAATCATCATAGATGTAAAAATTAATAAAAAGTAAAGTGCGATTAAATTTAGATGCCAACAAACAGACCAAGCTTTGTTTTCCGTAAATAGTGATTGTCTAGATGTAGTTAATCAAAAAATTAATAATTCAGATAAATTTATTACCCAGGATGGCCTTATGCCGACTTTTACCTTAATTTGGCTATTAGCAGGAATAGTTATCTGTTTAACAGAACTTTTTACCATCGGCTTTTGTAGCCTTCGTGATGGGAATGAGCGCCTTGGGGGTGCCTTTCTTATCTTACTTGGGTTTGAAAAGTTTATGGCTGCAAGTTATTATTTGGCTGTTACTTTCCACGTTACTAGTGGTATTTTCCCGTAGGTTCTTCCAACCACCACCACATAAGTCAAAAATTACAGATGCGGTATTTGGAAAAACTCTCACAGAAATTCTCCCTGGACAAACAGGAAGGGTACTATATGAGGGAAATTCTTGGCGGGCAAGATGTGATGATCATAAAGTCAGCCTATCACCTCAGCAAAGAGTTTATGTAGTTGCTAGAGAAGGTACAATTTTAATTGTTATGCCAAAATTTTGTATCCCCTGAATACTTCGGGGGATACAAAATTTTGGCATCCATGAGCAACCAAAAGGATTGAGAGCAGATTTTTCGTCAAAAATACTCCCCAAACAGGGAATGTTCCTAACCTTAGAAATGCGGTCACGAATATATTCAAAAAAGCTAATTCCCAACTTACGAGTAGTAGGAACAAGAGACATAAAAGTATCCCAAGTCTGAGTCCCTTCGAGAGTCTGAGTGGCATAACTAATATTCCCTCGCTGCACCATAGTTCTAGCACCTAACTCAGCCGGGTTATTGTGTAATGCTAATTCAGGATGCTCTAAAACATAAAGCAACTCAGAAACTTTGACCAGAGTTAATGGTTTTCGCTCATCCAATTGTTGATAACCACTGTCAGTGTGGAACAACTTCCAAAACTTATACCGGAGTTTATCTGCCGTTTGCTGACTGGGAGAATCTTAACAAGGGAGTAAGTCTCGGTAGTAATTCCAGAAATCATCCAGGAATTTATCTAAAACCTTTTGGTGACAAGCAATAAACGCACTTAAGTTCTTATAATTTCTTCCTCCATCTACCCAACACCAAACGATATTATCAGTCAGTAACTTCAATTGAGGAGCATCATCACAGACCAGAGTTTGCACCACTGGCCAATCAGTTTGTTGATGATAGAAAGCAATAGCTGCTGCTTCCATAATCCGAGTCCGTTGTTGTGAACCCAGTTTAGGCAGATGTGTATCCAGTAGGGTATGAAACTCTGCCTCACTCAACACAGTTTCTTGAGGTAATACTTGGAGAGCATTTTTCCATTTAGTTGGTAGTTGAAAATGCTCGAGCAAGTCAATATTCTCTAGGAACTCTAACAAGTTACCTTGGGTCATGTTACCCCCATAGTACAAGCTGATAATCAGGGTTTTTATTCCTAGACCGAATTCTCCCTCATAACCCCAAGGAGGTTCTGCCAAATAGGTTTTTCCTTCTCATGGTGAGTAGTATTTCTCTTTCCGGAATAGTACGTTATTGGTTGCCAGGATGATGTCTTGGATGATTACTTCTTCATACCCTTTGAACTGCGCCTCTGCTGGCAGTAATTCTTGGGGATATTCTAGTATTTCTTCTCTGTCTATTTTAATCCCAGCCTTCTTACTGCCTTTGTTGTCCTTTTTTAGCGTTTGTCGCTCTTTCTCCGATGAGTGATTACTTGTGAAGCCTTTTTGATTCTTGGCTTTTATCTTTGCCTGACCCTTTTCTCCCTTCAATCGGTTGTTTTCATCTCTTAACCCTTGATTTTCTGCCCGTAATTCTTTAACTTCTAATTGTAACTGCTCTATTAGATTCAGTAATATCTCTACTTTCTGACCCATGGATTCCCCTGCAATTCCTTTTCGCTCAATGCTTTGGAGCAATTCTGTTTGTGATAAGTCTTTTGCTAAAATTTTTTGCCTTATGTCTCATATTTTATAACGCCCTGTGTCCCACCCTCAACTTTTTCTTTTTTTCTTTTACCCCTACTTATTCCGCCGATACCCTGAAAATGTTGTCCATGATGAGTTCTAAATTTACTGGTTACTTAGGAGTGTCATCAAAATGTATCAATTTTTGTTATTACTAGCTTTAGCCTTTGGTGGTCGCAGTGTTGTACTTAAGTCCATGAGAGTGATTAATCAAGGCGATGAAGCCTTAGTAGAAATACAAAAATAAATTCAGACCTGGCTTAAACCCACATTCCACACTTCATTACTTCCTTTTGTAGTACATATACAAATGTAGAAATATCACAAAAAGTTACGTAGTAAACACATACTTAAAATAGTAAAACAATAGATAATACAGTAACAATTGCCAACAACTTAGAACTCGTAGGTATTGACAACAAATTCAGGAGAAAAGATAAGAAGATGAATCGTAATGAGCCTAAATTAAATAAAAATACCCAAAAATATGAATTACCAAAAAGAAGAGTTTCACAGTAAGAACTTTGATAACTTGGGAATAATAGATGAGATAGGAATTGTAGAAAGAATCAATAAGATATTATGAATAGATAGTAGAGAGAAAGTGAATACAGGAGAAATAGCTAAAGCAATCATTATGGACTAGGTTTTCTATGGCTTATTCCTCAAAAAGTTGAGGAATAAGCCATAGAAAATTCATTAGGAGCGCGAATTGAAGCTGAAGATTGAAATGATGGTAAAATAGGCAGAGTAGTGGATAAGCTATACAAATTAAGCTATACAAATATGGATTAACTAAATTCTTATTCCTAAGAATTGCCTTAGAAGTAGTAAGAAAATATGGAGTAGCAACCAAATATTCCCATTTGGGTTCAACCTCATTGCATTTGCATAGAGAGTATAATAATTAGAGAGGGCGGAAAATTCAGAAAGGAGTATGTGTCTGGCTTTTCATAGTGTTAAGATTAGGAAAGAGCTAAGGAAAAAATCACGGTTGGGAATAGTTACGGATAGTTCCTATCCATGAAGATATTGATGATCAATTCATAACTGACCTCATATCGCTAACACTTATGACATGGAGAAAACTAATTAACCAGTTCCTAATGTGACTAAACCACAAATAGTAAGAATTACTTGCGAGTGAATTCGGGAATTCAGGGGAAGTCCTTGTTGAGGTGCCCGGAATATGTTTACAAGTGTAATGACTTGTTCAGCAAAAATATCCTTGGTGGAAAACTCTTTGTTTCCTGCCTTTGATTCTAAGGTTAATTCT